>NZ_BAZE01000008.1:0-289150 GCF_000710955.1 Nocardiopsis alba | reverse complement strand
AGCAGGGTGTAAGGGTGACACGACCTCCCACCTCAACCCCCCGACAAACACGGAACCCGGCGCCTGAGGCGCCGGGTTCCGTGTCGTTCAGGGGAGGTCTACTCCCATTCGATGGTGCCCGGGGGCTTGCTCGTCACGTCGAGCGTCACCCGGTTGATCTCGCGGACCTCGTTGGTGATCCGGTTGGAGATGTGGGCGAGCACGTCGTAGGGCACGCGCGACCAGTCGGCGGTCATGGCGTCCTCGCTGCTGACGGGGCGCAGCACCACGGGGTGGCCGTAGGTGCGGCCGTCGCCTTGGACGCCCACCGAGCGGACGTCGGCGAGCAGGACGACGGGGCACTGCCAGATGTCGCGGTCGAGGCCGGCGCGGCTGAGTTCCTCGCGGGCGATGGCGTCGGCCTCGCGCAGGATGTCGAGCCGGTCCTTGGTGACCTCGCCGATGATGCGGATACCGAGGCCGGGGCCGGGGAAGGGCTGCCGCCACACCATCTCGGGGGGCAGTCCGAGTTCCTCGCCGACGCGGCGGACCTCGTCCTTGAAGAGTTCGCGCAGCGGCTCCACCAGGGTGAACTGGAGGTCCTCGGGGAGTCCGCCCACGTTGTGGTGCGACTTGATGTTGGCGGTGCCGCTGCCGCCGCCGGATTCCACCACGTCGGGGTACAGGGTGCCCTGGACGAGGAACTCGACCTCGCTGCCGTCCTCGCCGCTCTCGGAGACGACCTCACGGGCGGCCTGCTCGAAGACGCGGATGAACTCGCGGCCGATGATCTTGCGCTTCTCCTCCGGGTCGGTCACGCCGGCCAGGGCGGAGAGGAAGCGCTCTTCGGCGTCGACGACCTTGAGGCGGGCGCCGGTGATCGCCACGAAGTCCTTCTCGACCTGGTCGGCCTCGCCCTTGCGGAGCAGGCCGTGGTCGACGAACACGCAGGTGAGCTGGTCGCCGACGGCGCGCTGCACGAGCGCTCCGGCGACGGCGGAGTCGACCCCGCCGCTCAGGGCGCAGACGACGCGCTTGTCACCGATCTGTTCGCGGATGCGGTCGAGCTGTTCCTCGACGATGTTCACCATCGTCCAGGTGGGCCGGCAGCCGGCGCCCTCGTACAGGAAGCGGCGCAGCACCTCCTGGCCGTGCTCGCTGTGCATGACCTCGGGGTGGAACTGGACACCGAACAGGCGGCGGTCGGCGTCCTCGAAGGCGGCGACCGGGGCGCCCTCGGTCCCGGCGGTGCTCTTGAAGCCGGCGGGCGCCTGGACGACGGAGTCGCCGTGCGACATCCACACGCTCAGTTCCTCGGGGAGCCCGTCGAAGAGCATCGAGTCGCCGGTCGTGGTCAGCCGGGTACGGCCGAACTCGCTCAGGTCGGTCTTGTCGACGACACCGCCGAGGGCACGCGCCATGGCCTGGAAGCCGTAGCAGATACCGAAGGTCGCGACCCCGGTCTCGAACAGCTCGGCCCCCACGCTCGGGGCCCCTTCGGCGTACACCGAGGACGGACCACCGGAGAGGATGATGGCCTTCGGGTTCTTCGCGAGCATCTCCTCGACCGGCATGGTCGAGGGGACGATCTCGCTGTGCACGTGACATTCCCGTACCCGCCGTGCGATCAGCTGCGCGTACTGCGCACCGAAGTCGACGACGAGGACGGTGTCGAACGTGCTCTCAGCACCAACGGACACGGAGAGGACCTTCCACAGAAAATCGGGATGTCCTCTCAGTCTAGGCCGTTCACCGTGCTCAGGACGCCTGGTCCGGTGTGCGGCCCGGCACGGGCTCCGGGGCGGGTCGGTCCGTGTAGCCGTCGGGGTTGGTGGACTGCCAGCGCCAGGCGTCTCGGCAGGCGTCGTCGACGGTCCGTTCGGCCTTCCAGCCCAGGTCGCGGGAGGCGGCGGCCGGGTCGGCGTAGCAGACCGCGATGTCGCCGGGGCGGCGGTCGACCACCCGGTGCGGGATCGGGGAGCCGGTGGCGCGTTCGAAGGAGCGCAGGCCCTCCAGGACGGAGGTGCCGCGTCCGGTGCCGAGGTTGTAGACGCGGTGGCCCGGGGCGTCGGCCAGGTGGTCGACGGCGGCCAGGTGGCCGGTGGCCAGGTCCATGACGTGGAGGTAGTCGCGGACGCCGGTGCCGTCGGGGGTGTCGTAGTCGTCGCCGAACACGCTGAGGTGGTCGCGCCGTCCGGCGGCGACCTGGGCGATGTAGGGGAAGAGATTGTTCGGGATGCCCTGCGGGTCCTCGCCGATCAGGCCGCTGGGGTGGGCGCCGATCGGGTTGAAGTAGCGCAGGGAGACGATCCGCCAACGGGGGTCGGCGGTGGCGAGGTCGTCGAGGATCCGTTCGGCGAACAGTTTGGTGCTGCCGTAGGGGTTGGTGGTGGACAGCGGTGCGTCTTCGGGGATGGGCACCCGCTCGGGGTCTCCGTAGACGGTGGCGGACGAGCTGAGGACGAGGTCGCGCACGCCGGCGGCGTCCATGGTCTCGCAGAGGGTGAGCAGCGCGTCGAGGTTGTTGCGGTAGTAGCGCAACGGCTGTTCGGTGGACTCGCCCACGGCCTTGAGGCCGGCCAGGTGGATGACGGCGTCGATGTCGTTCCGGGCGAACACCTCGCGCAGCGCCTCGGGGTCGGTGCAGTCGGCCCGGTGGAAGGTGAGCGCGCGTCCGGTGATCCGCTCGACCCGGTGCAGCGCCTCCTCGTGGCTGTTGACCAGGGAGTCGACGACGACCACTTCGTGGCCCGCCTCGAGCAGCGCGACGGCGGTGTGGGAGCCGATGTAGCCGGCCCCACCGGTGAGCAGTACGTTCATCGTTCGCTTCCCTGGGGTGGGCGGTACGGACCTCCCAGGATAGGCAACCCCGCGCCTCCCATCGGGTGATCCACGCCATGGTCGTCGCGGTGGATCTCGTACCGGGGCATGAGGCCGGGCCGGTGGTGCCCTCGGTAGCGTGGGGCGGCATGCCCGTCCCGTCGTCACGCCCGTTCCCGGACCGTGCCTCGTCCTGGGCGCGTCGCCACGTGTTCGCCGTGGACGCGCTCTGGGCGCTCCTCTGGTTCGTCCTGTCGATGTCGCTCTGGCCGTTCTCCTCGGAGACGCCCGTCGACGCCCTCCTCTATATCGCTCTCTCCCTGGCCTGCTGTGCCGCGTTGAGCGTGCGGCGGATCCGACCGTGGACCGCGTTGACGGCGTTGGCGGTCCTGTTGTTGATCCAGGTCCTGTGGTCGGGCATGTTCACGGTGCTGTCGGTGGTGTGCGTCCTGGTCTGCGCCTACACGTCGCGGACGGAGCTGGGCCCGGCCGGTCGCCGTGTGGTCCTCGCCCTCCTGTTGGCCGGTACGGCCTGGGCCTTCCTGTTCGTTCCGGGTCTGTCGCCGGTCGAGGATCTCGGTGCCCGGCTCACCTCGGTGGTGGCCGGTTGGAGCACCACGCTGCTGTTCGCGCTGCTCGGCACGGTCCGTCGGCGCCGTCGGGAGGAGGTCGACCGTCTCGTGGAGCACGCCCGCCTGTTGGAGGAGGGTCGGGAGCGGGAGCTGAGGTTGGCCGCCCTCGATGAGCGCACCCGTATCGCCCGGGAGATGCACGACGTTCTCGCGCATTCGTTGAGCGTCGTCGTCGCCCAGGCCGACGGAGGGCGTTACGCGGCGCGGACGTCCCCTGAGAGGGCGGTGACGGCGTTGGAGACGATCGGCCGTGTGGGTCGGGAGTCCTCACGGGAGTTGCATCGACTCCTGGGGGTGCTGCGCGTCGAGGACGACCCCGCCCCCTCCCCTGTTCCCGGCCTGGACGACCTTCCCTCACTCATCGACGACCATCGGAGCTCCGGGCTCGACGTCCGGCTGGTCGACGTTCCGCCGCCGGGAGAGGTCGTCGCCCCTCCCGCCAGTGTCTCCCTGACCGTCTACCGGATCGTCCAGGAGTCCCTGGCCAACGCCCTCAAGCACGCGGGGGCCGTGAGCGCGCGCGTCGATCTGGACCGTTCTTCCGGAAGGATCGTGGTCACGGTGACCAACCGGCCCGGGCCCGAGGGCCGGAAGGGCGAGGACGGGGCTTCGGGACACGGCCTGATCGGTATGCGCGAGCGGGTCGCCCTCCACGGAGGTTCCCTGAAGGTCGGTGAGGATCCGGCCACGGGTCTGTGGCGGGTGAGGGCGATCGTTCCCTGGGAGGACGCGTGATCCGGGTGGGGCTGGCCGACGATCAACGGCTGTTCACCGCGGGACTGGCGATGGTCATCGACTCCCAGCCCGACATGACGGTGGTCTGGGAGGCCGGCGACGGCTCGGCCGCGATCGAACGTCAGCGCGCCGACCCGGTGGATCTGCTGCTCATGGACGTGCGCATGCCGGGGACCGACGGTCTGACCGCCACTCGTGCCCTGGTCGACGCCGGGGAGCGGTGCCGGATCGTCGTGCTCACCACGTTCGACGTCGACGAGTACGTGGTCGAGGGGATCGAGGCGGGCGCCGCCGGCTTCCTGCTCAAGAACACGCCTCCGGAGGAGCTGCTGGAGGCGTTGCGCACCGTCCACCGCGGCGACTCGGTGATCTCGGCGAGCTCCACCGGGCGGCTGCTGCGGCACGTACGCCCTCTGTTGAGCGGCCGGTCCGGTCCGTTCGCGCCCGCGGACCGGGCCACGCGACGGGCGTTGGAATCGTTGACCCCGCGGGAGCGGGAGGTCCTCGCCCTGATGGCGCGCGGTCTCACCAACATGGAGATCCGCGATCTCCTGGTCCTGTCCATGCCCACCGTGAAGACCCACGTCGGCAACGTCCTGCACAAGACCGGATCGCGGGACCGGGTCCAGGCCGTGCTGTTCGCGTTCCGGGCCGGTGTGGTGGACCGTGACGAGCTGCTCCGCGACCGCTGAGGGCACCCTCCTCCCCCGGTAGGAGGCGGGATCCGGTCCCCCGGCCCGATGTGCGGCGCGGGTCCTCGACGGGAGTCTTCTCGGTGGAAGGAGGCTCCATGAGTCACGTCATCACCACCGAGGGACTGACCAAGGCCTACGGGTCGCGCACGGTCGTGGACTCCCTGGACCTGCGGGTGCCCGAAGGTCGCGTCTACGGTTTTCTCGGGCCCAACGGTTCGGGGAAGAGCACCACGATGAAGATGCTGCTGTCCCTGGTGCGGCCCACTCGGGGCGAGATCCGGGTCCTGGGCCGTCCCATGGACCGCCGCACCCGGCACGAGCTCACCCCGCTCATCGGATCGCTGATCGAGTCACCGCCCGGCTACGGCCATCTGACCGGACGGGAGAACATGGCGATCGTCCGTCGGATGCTCGGCCTGTCCGAACGCCGGGTGGAGCGGGCCGTGGCCACCGTGCGGCTGCGCGACCAGATGGACAAGCCGGTGCGCGCCTACTCGTTGGGCATGAAGCAGCGTCTGGGCATCGCGATGGCGTTGGCGCGCGAACCCCGTCTGCTCATCCTGGACGAGCCCACCAACGGGCTGGATCCGGCCGGGATCGAGGAGATCCGGGCTCTGCTGGTGTCGTTGGCCGGAGAGGGCGTCACCGTCATGGTCTCCAGCCACCTGCTCGACGAGATCGACCGGATGGCGTCGGTCCTGGGGATCCTCGGTCAGGGGCGGCTGATCTTCCAGGGCACCCGGGAGGAGCTGTTCGACCGCAGTGCCCCGGATCTGATCGTGGAGACCCCCGAGCCCGAGCGCGCGCTGGCGTCGGGGCTGTCCGCCGTGCGCGTGCGCGAGGGGTTGCGGCTGGCCGGACGGGACGGCGGGTCCACCGCCGCCCTGGTACGCCACCTGGTCCACCACGACGTACCGGTCCACGGTCTACGCCGGGTCGAGCGTTCGCTGGAGGAGGTCTTCATGGACCTGACCGGACGTGAGGGGTTGTCGTGATCCGGACCGCCGTGGACCTGGAGGTCCGTAAGACGCGACGAATGCGGGTGTGGGCGCTGTGCCTGGTGATGGTGGTGGCCGTCGTCGTCCTGGCCGGGATGAGCCTGGGGTCGGAGGCGACGCGGGCCGGTTTCGCCGATCCGGACGCGCGTCCGTGGGAGCGGCTCCTGCTGAACCACGTGATGGTCGCGGCGATGACCTCGCCGATCCTGGTCGCGGTGCTCGCCGGACGCCAGGTGGACATCGAGCATCAGGGGCAGGGGTGGACGCTCGCCCGGACGGCGGGGATGGGGCCGGGGCTGTTGTGCCGGGCCAAGGCCCTCGTCCTGGGCACGGCCCTGGTCTCGACGGTGGTGGCGCAGTGCGCGCTGCTGATCCTGGCGGGGACGGTCGCCGGTATCGAGCCGACGCCACCCCTCCTCCTGTGGGGTCGTTACGCGCTCTGTCTGACGGCGGTGCACCTGGCGCTGATGGGTCTGCACCTGTGGCTGGCGGCCCGGGTGGACAACCAGCTCGTGGGTCTGGGGGTCGGGCTGCTCGGGGCCTTCTACGCGGTCTTCTCCCTGCTCATGCCCTCGTGGGTGGCGTACGCGCTGCCGTGGGGGTACTACGCGGCCATCTCCCCGTTGCGCATGGAGGGGGGAGATCGGCTGATCGAGTCCCAGCCGGATCCCGTCCTGTTCACCCTGTTCCTGGGCGGCGCCGCGGTCCTCTTCCTCACGGCCTGCCGACGGTTGGACCGTGCCGAGGGAGGTCCCGCGTGATCGTCTCCGAACTGGCCAAACTCCGGCGTTCGTCCCTGTGGATCGTGGCGGTCGTCCTCCCGGTTCTGGCCGTCACCGCCGGGACCCTGAACTACCACGGCAACCAGGACGTCCTCTCCTCCGGCTGGGGTCCCTACCGTTCCCAGGCGGTGTTGTTCTACGGGCTGTTCTTCATGTCGATGGGGGTGGCGGTGCTGGCCTCCGCCGCCTGGCGGATGGAACACCGGGGGAACAACTGGAACCTGTTGATGACCACGCCCGCGCGTCCGAGCGCGATCGTGGGGGCCAAGATCGTCTCTCTCGCTCTCGTGGTGACCGCGATGCAGATGGTGCTGCTGGTGTTGATAGGCCTGACCGGAACGTGGGTGCTCGGGCTGGAGGGTGCCCCTCCGTGGGAGTACGTGCCGGTGGCGCTGCTCGCCGTGGTCGCGGCCCTGCCGGTGGCGGCCCTGCAATCCCTGCTGTCGATGCTGATCCGGTCGTTCACCGCGCCGGTGGCCCTGGGGCTGCTCGGGTGCGCGCTCGGGGTGGCTACGATGCTCGGCGGTGAGGGCGGTGTGGTGTCCTACCTGGTCCCCCAGGCCCTGGTGACCTCGGCGTCGTTCCTGGGGAACGGGGCCGTCTCCGGCTCGGCGGAGATCGACCCGTCCGCGGTGGGCGCGATCGTGCTCTCCGCCTCGGCCCTCACCGGCCTCCTGTGGTGGCTGTCCGCGTTCGTCCTGTCCCGACGGGACGTGGGATGACCGGAACCGGCGGGGGCGTGATGCCCCCGCCGGTTCCGGAACCTCAGCGCCGGCCGGGCGAGGTGCCGGCGCGGGTGTCGATCCACAGCACCTGGGGGTCGTGGTCGCTGACCTGATCGTGGAACTCGGAGTTGATCCGCGCGATCCGGTAGTCGATCCGACCGGACAGGGCGCCGTTGACCAAGATGTGGTCGAGCGCCTGGGAGTTGCCGTCGAAGTTGTAGTTGTAGCCCTCGTTCGGTTCCAGCAGTTCCACCATCGGGTTGATGAGGGCGCCGTCGCCGGTGAGGATGTCGAGGGTACGGGAGAACTGGAAGTCGTTCAGGTCGCCCATCACCACCAGGTTGGCCCGGGGGTCCGCCGCCAGGAGCTCGTCGGCGAACTCGCGGACCAGTTCCGCCTGGGCGTTGCGCTGCGTCTCGCTGGTACGGTTCGGCGGCTGGTTCACGCCGTGCAGGGACTGGTCCCCGCCCTTGGAGTTGAAGTGGTTGGTGACCACGTAGATGTCGCGGTTGAGCGCCCGGAAGTGGCCGACCAGGGGCTTGCGGCTGGAGTTCCAGGCGCTGTCGCCGGGGCTGATCCGGCCCGGGGAGACCGACAGTTCGACGCCGCGTTCTCCTTCGACCACCTCGACGGGGGTGGTGGCGTCGCCGCCCTCCACGTCCACGTACTGGACCCGCGCGGGGTTGAAGAGGAAGGCGTTGCGGATGTTGCCGCCGGGGACCCCGCCGTCCTTCTTGTCCTCGGGGCTGATCTGGCGCCACTCGTAGGTGGGCCCGCCGGCGGCGGCGATCGCGTCGACCAGACGGTCCAGGGTGACGTCGGCGTCGACCACGCCGTCGTCGGTCTCGCTGCTGTTGTCCTGGATCTCCTCCAGGCCGACGATGTCGGGCGAGCGCAGGTAGGTGACCAGGCCCTCGGCGAGGTCGTCGAAGGCCTCCTGGTCGTCGGCGCCGCCGAGGTTCTCGACGTTGTAGGTGGCGACGCTGACCTCGTGGCGGGCCGTCTCACGGAGCGGTTCGCGCTCCAGGTCGCCCGAGACGTGCTCGCCCAGGGTGGTGGCGCGGATCAGGTAGCCGCCGAACCGGCTGTAGTAGACGGGACCCTCGGTGACCCCGGCGAGGGTGTCGCCGACGTTCGCCTCGGGGAAGGGGCGCTCCGCGCGGTCCAGCAGCGACTCGATCTTCACCCGGCCGCCGTTGGGGTCGTCGTAGGAGCCGTAGTGGGCGCCGCCGTTGGGGGTGGGGTTCTCGTCGGGGCGGGTGGTCACCCACAGGGCGTCGTAGCCGTCGGTCGGCGAGATGATCGGGGCGTCCTCGACCCGGACGAGCATGTGCTCGTTGGCGGCCCAGAAGTCCAGGGCGTAGGTGTCGGGTTCGAGTTCCCTGTCGGTGATGTCACCGCCGTCCGAGGGGGCGTAGGCGGTGGGGAGGGTGTCCTCCTCCAGGAGGATCGCCTCGGGCAGGTCGTTGCCGCGCGAGAGCGTGGTCCAGCGGGCCTGTTCGAGCTGGGTGATGGTCTGGGCGCCGGCCTGCGGACGGTACTCGCTCACGCGTCCGGCGACCAGGACCTCGTCGCCGATCGCGACGTCGGGCGTGGTGGAGCCGGTGAAGACGAACAGCGCCTCGCTGGTGCGGGGGTCGTCGTCGCCCTCGGTGTCCTGGAACCAGAAGCCGCGGCCGCCGCCGAAGGCGTTGATCGCGGTGACCACTCCGGGCAGGCCGGTGACCTGCTCCCCCGCCAGGGGCGAGGTGCGGGTGACGCCTTGGACGTCGTGGATGCGGTCCTCGCCCGGCTCGACCGGTTCCCCGGGCTCGCCTTCGCCGGGTTCGGTGGCGGTCTCGCCCGCGGAGTTGGTGGGGGTGGGATCGCCGACGGTGAAGTCGGCGGCGTTGTCCCCGGTGTGCGTGAACGCCTCGTCGCGCGAGGCGGAGGTGGTGTTGCCGGTGCCGGCCGCGGGTGATCCGGCGAAGATCGTCGCGGCGCCGTAGCCGAGCACGTCGACGACGTTCTCGTCGGCGGCACAGTCGGCGGCGGTCCGGCACTCGACGGCTCCGGTGCCGTCCACGAGCAGCACCGTGCCCGCGGTGGCGGACATGTTGGTGTTACCGGCGGCGTCGGGCTCGGGGAGGTCGGCGCCGCCGCCGGTGCCCGCGGCCTGGCGGATCAGGTAGTGCTCGCCGGCGGGGATCTCGCCTTCGAGCGGGGTGACCTGGACCCGGGTGGAGGGGCCGGGACGGGCCGGAAGGTACTGGACGCTCCAGCCGGAGACGTCCACGGCGGCGTCGGTGGGGTTGCCCAGTTCGACGAAGTCGTGGCGCAGGAGGGCGCCGCTGTTACCGCCTCCGCCGTAGACCTCGCTGATGAGCGGGGTGTCGGCCGCGGCCGCCGCGGGGACCGAGGTGATCAGGCCGGCGCCCAGGACCAGGGCGGTCAGGGCGGCTCCGGTGGCCAGGGCGCGGCCACGGCGCGCGGGCCGGGTTCCGGGGGTGTCGGGGGGACCGGGTCTGGAAGGGGTCGGGAACACGCCTTCTCCGTTATCTTCCGTTGGCTCGGGGGAGCACGGGGGTCCGTGCGGCCACATCATGTACGTCGTGAATGTCCGGTCGAAAGAGACCACGTGAAAAGAAGACGAAGCGGCATCCGATTGTTGTGATCCCACCACGGATCGGACCCCCGGCCCTGGTGCGATCGTCCAAGACCGGGGGTCGGTGGCGACGGCGGTACGGTCCGGTCCAGACCGCGTGGGGTCAGTCCGCTGCGGAGCGGCCGGCATTGGCCAGGTGGACCAGGTACTCGTCGAGCACCAGCGGGTTGCCGTCGGTCCTGCGTCGGCGGGGCGGGGCACCGGTGAGGGGCCGCTCCCCCGCCGGGCGGGTGGTCCACACGCCCTCGCCCCGGGTGACGCCCACGATCTCGGCGCCGACCCGGTGTGCCTCGGCGGCCGCGATCTCGCCGGTCACCCGCCAGGCGTCCCCGTCGATCCCGGTCTCGCGCACCCGCGCGCCGTGCCCTCCGAGCAGGGAGAGCACCGGGCTCAGCGTCTCCTCCGGGGTCTCCAGTTCGAAGTCCTGGACGGGTGCGAGCACCCGGGTCCCGGCCCGTTCCAGCGCCCTCAGGACGACCATCGGCACGAGTCGGCGGAAGTGCGCGGCCTCGGTGAGCGGCGGGTCGTACCCACTGCGCACCAGGGTCACGACGCAGTCGGTCACCGGCCACCCGTACAGCCCCTGTCCGAGGGCCGTGCGCACCGTCCGTTCCACGGCGCGATCGTAGGCGGGCGGCAGGGCTCCCAGCTCGGTCTTCCGCCGGAACGTCACGCCGGAGCCCTCGGACGCGGGCTCCACCCGCAGGCCGACCGCGACCGGCGCCCCCACCTGTCGAGAGGGGTCGATCTCCTCGATGTCGGTGCCGACGCCGATCGGACGTTCGACGTGGACCGTGGCGCTACGACCGAAGAGCGCCCGCACCCCGAAGTCCGTGGCCAGGGTGTCGGCGACGACCTCCTTCTGCACCTCCCCGTGGAGCAGGACCGAGACCCCCTCGCCCGGCACGACGCGCAACCCGATGAGCGGGTCCTGTTCGGCCAGGGCGGTGAGGGCGGCGTGCAGGCGGGAGGCCTCCTCGGGACGTTCGGGACGGACCAGGGCCTCCAGCGCGGGGCGGGAGAGCCCGTGCGCCGCGACGGGCGGTCCGAGCCGGTCGCCGACCCGAAGGGCCGGCAGACCACGGATCCGGCCGATCCCGCCGGCGGTCAGCGGCCTGGAACGGTCGTGTTCGGCCCCGACCACCTCAAGGTGGGTGACGCGACCTTCGTGCGGTTCGCCGTCGGCGGGGTCGGCCCGCTCCCACGTGCGGCGTTCGCGTCGTTCGAGACGCCCGGAGAAGAGGCGGACGTAGCCGGTCTTCTCACCCGAGGGTGCGCGCTCGATCGCGAAGACGGTGCCCCGGGTCTCCTCATCGTTCCCCGGTGGCGATCCCCGGTGGTGCGAGAGCAGCCCGGTGATCGCCCCGAGCAGGGCGGGGATCCCCGCGCCGGTGACGGCCGAGCCCGACAGCACCGGATGGGCCAGGCCGCGCAGGACCTGGTCGCGCAGGCCCGCGTGGAGCCGCCCGGCGTCGGGCATCGGACGGTCCTCGACCAGATCCGCCAACAGTTGCTCGTCGTGTTCGGCGAGGAACTCGGCGACGCGGGCCGCGTGGTCGGGTGCGTCGAGGTCGTGGGCGACGACACGGGCCTTGCGACCGCCCGGGTCCACGACCCGGTCCATCGGCAGGGCACGGTCGGTCAGGCGGGCGATCCGTTCCAGGACCCGTTCGGGGTCGGCGCCGGAGCGGTCGACCTTGTTGACGAAGAGCAGGGTCGGAATGCGCGCGCGTTCCAGGACCCGCATGAGCAGGCGGGTGTGCGGCTGGACCCCTTCGACCGCCGACAGGACGAGCACGGCGCCGTCCAGGACGGTCAGGGCGCGTTCGACCTCGGCCACGAAGTCGGCGTGGCCGGGGGGTGTCGATGAGGTTCACCTATGTTTCGCCGACGTGGAAGGGCGCCACGGCGGTGCGCACGGTGATGCCGCGTTCGCGTTCGACGCGGCCGGTGTCGGTCCGGGTGTCGCCGTCGTCGACCCGGCCGAGGCGGTCGATCGCCCCGGTGTCGTAGAGGAGCCTCTCGGTGAGGCTGGTCTTACCGGCGTCGACGTGGGCGACGATCCCGAGGTTGACGGTGCTGGTCAAGGGCTGTTCCCAGGAGGTCTCGTGTCCGAAGGGCGGGCTCGAAGATTCCGTGGGAACGCCGCATGCCGTCGACCTCTCTGTCGGGTGCCGGTCCGATCACCGTCGTGTCCGGCGTCCGTCGCCGGCCGGGATCACGTTCATGCTGGTGGGGCCGGGGTGGAACACGCAAGCGGTTTTCCGCGCGTGTCCCTCCCCGGCCCCGATGCCCCGTGCGGGACGGCCTCACAGACGGGGGTCGACCGGTTCGGTCTCCAGGGCGAGCAGGGCGAAGACCGGCTCGTGGACCCGCCACAGCGGTTCGCCGGCGGTCAGCCGGGCCAGGGCGGTCAGCCCCAGCTTGTGCTCGCGCATGGCCAGCCCGTTCTTACGGCCCAGTCCGCGGTCCTTGAGCACCGCGAGCCGCTCCGGGTCGGTGTAGTCGGCCCCGTAGATGATCCGCAGGTATTCGGGGCCGCGCACCTTGAGCCCCGGCTGGGCCAGGCCCTTGCGCGCCTCGGCCCTGGCCCCCAGCAGCGGTTTGACCACCATGCCCTCGCCTCCGGCATCGACCATCTCCCGCCACCAGTCGGCGGCCGCGGCGCAGGCGTCGCCGTCGATGGTGTCCACGACCCGGTAGCGGGTGGGGTGGATCATCGGGTGGGCCTTGGCGAGCAGCTCGACCACGCCCATGTGCCACAGGTGGTCGGCCTCGGTGTACTCCTTCCCCTCGGAGGCCAGGAGCATGAAGGGCGCGAAGCGCAGCCCCTTGATCCCGTCGGTCTCCCAGGTGTATCGGCGGTAGACCCGGGAGAAGGCCTCCATCTGTCCACTTCTGCGCTCGATGGTGTCGGCGAGCCCGGACACGTCGATTCCGCGCGCGGCGGCGGCCGCCAGCGCCGCCCCGGCCGCGGGGAGCGAGGCCCGCGCGGCGGCCCCCACCGAGGCGTACTGTTCGCGGATCAACGCTCCTGCCTTGGCGGACCAGGGTAGGAGCTCACCGTCCAGGACGACCCAGTCGGTACCGAGGCGGTCCCACAGTCCGGCGTCGGTGACGGCCCGGCGCAGCTCGTCGACCACCCGGCGGCCGAGTTCGGCGTCCTTGAAGAAGGGGCGACCGGTGCGGGTGTAGAGGCTACCGAGCTCACCGGGGACGAAGCGGCGTTCGGCGGCGGCCTCGTCCCGGCACAGCACGGCCACGGCCCGCGAGCCCATGTGCTTCTCCTCGCAGATCACCTGCCCGATGCCGGAGGCCCGGTAGGAGGCGAAGGCCTCGTCGGGGTGCTCCAGCAGGGCGGGGTCGGTAGCGGTGGGCGCGGGCGCCATCGTGGGCGGCAGGTACACCAGCCAGCGCGGGTCGACCGCGAAACGGCTCATGACCTCCAGGGCGGCCAGGGTGCTCTCGGGCGTGGTCCGGACGGTCCCGTACCCGGTGTCGACGTAGAGCCCGGATCCGGTCCCCGCACCGACGTCGTCGATGCCGATGGCCCGGTCGGCCCCCTCACCGTCCCGCTTCGGCGCCTGGTCCGCGAGCGGGCGCACCGGCTCGTACCAGACGCGTTCGGCCTCGACGTCGACGATCTCCCGCTCGGGGTAGCGCAGCGCGGTGAGCCGTCCGCCGAACACACAGCCGGTGTCCAGGCAGATGGTGTTGTTGAGCCACTCGGCCTTGTCGGAGGGCACGTGCCCGTAGACCACCGCGGCCCGGCCCCGGTACTCGCGCGCCCAGGGCAGCCGCACGGGCAGACCGTACTCGTCGGTCTCCCCCGTGGTCTGGCCGTACAGGGCGAAGGAGCGCACCCGGCCGGAGGCACGACCGTGGTACTCCTCCTTGAGCCCGGCGTGGGCGACCACGAGGGAGCCGCCGTCCAGGATCAGGTGGCTCACCAGGCCGTCGCAGAACTCCAGGACCCGGCGACGGAACTCCTCGCTCTCGCGTCCGAGCTGTTCGGCGGTCTCGGCGAGACCGTGCGTGAGGGTCGCCTTGCCCTTCTTCAGGTAGCGGATCAGCTTGTTCTCGTGGTTCCCGGGCACGCAGAGGGCGTCGCCGTCGGCAACCATGCCCATGACCAGGCGCAGCACACCGGGGCTGTCGGGCCCCCGGTCCACGAGGTCGCCGACGAACACGGCGGTGCGGCCCTCGGGGTGGTGGGCGCCGACCGGGCGCCCCTCCTCGTCCCTGTGCGTCTCGTAGCCGAGCTCGCCGAGCAGGGTCTCCAGTTCCGAACGGCAGCCGTGGACGTCGCCGATGATGTCGAAGGGCCCGGTCAGCTCGGTCCGGTCCGGCCAGGGGCGTTCCAGTTCGATCCGGACGGAGTCGATCTCCTCCTGTCCCTTGAGGTGGTACACCTTGCGCACCCCCTCGCGGGCCAGACGCTTGAGGCCGTCGCGCAGGTCGCGCCGCTGCCGGCGTACGACGTGGTCGCCGAAGTCGCGGTCGGGGCGGGAGCGGTTGCGTTCCAGGGCCAGGGCCTCGGGCACGTCGAGGACGATGGCGGTGGTGAGGACGTCGTTGTCCTTGGCGATGCGGATGAGGCTCTCGCGTGCCTTGCGCTGGACGTTGGTGGCGTCCACGACGGTGAGCAGTCCACGGCGCAGCCTGATGTCGACGATGGTGTCGAGCAGCTTGAAGGCGTCGCCGGTGGCGGTCTGGTCGTTCTCGTCGTCGGCGACCATGCCCCGACAGAAGTCGGAGCCGATCACCTGGGTGGACGCGAAGTGCTCGGCGGCGAAGGTGGACTTGCCCGATCCGGAGACCCCGACCAGCAGGACGAGCCCCATCCGGGGCACGCCGAGCACGCGGGGCTCGCGGGCGGCCTCGACGTTCGGCTCGGTCATTTGGTGAAGACTCCCATCTGGGTCGGGGACCCGGTCTCGGGGTGCTCGTCGCCGACCGGCAGGTACCGGACGGTGTAGCCGTACCGTTCGGCGACCCGGTCGGCCCAGGAGGCGAACTCGGCGCGGGTCCACTCGAAGCGGTGGTCGGCGTGGCGGAGGGCGCCGTCGGCGAGGCCCTCGTAGTGGCGGTTGTACTCGACGTTGGGGGTGGTGACCACGACGACGCGGGGCGCGGCGTCGCCGAAGACGACGTCCTCCATGGCGGGCAGTCGGGACGGGTCGAGGTGTTCGACGACCTCCATGAGCACGGCGGCGTCGTGACCGTGGAAGCGACGGTCACGGTAGACCACCGAGCCCGCCAGGAGCGCGAGGCGGGAGCCCGGCGTACCCTCGCCCCCGTCGGAACCGTGGGAGGCGGCGAACAGTGGCCGGTGTCCACGACCGCCGCCCGGCTCGCAGCCTCGGCAGAGCCTGCGGTGGGCGATCTCCAGACCGCCCACGTGGACGTCCACGCCGGTGATCCGTTCCAGTCTCCGGTCGCCGACCAGACGTTCCAGCAGTCGGCCGCCGCCGCATCCCAGGTCGATCACGCTGGTGGCCCGCTCGGCGTCGAGGACCGCCATGACAGCGCCCACGCGCCGCTCGGCCAGGGAGGGCTCGCGTTCCTCCACCGCCGGGTCGCTCGGGACCGTGTCGTTCCCGGGTTCGCCGGACCGGTCCTCGGACTCGGCCAGACGGGACAGGGCCGTGCGCACGTACCGTTCCCGGCGGGCCAGGTAGCGGCGGGTGATCCAGTCGCGTTCGGGGTGCGCGGCCAGCCAGCCGGCGCCCTCCTCGCCCTCGACCCCGTCGACCGGGGCCCCGCCCGCGCGCAGCAGCTTGTCGATCTCGGTGGAGTCCACCCAGTAGTGCTTGTTCCCGCCCTCCATGGCGGGCAGGAGGACGTACAGGTGGTTGAGCGCCTCGGACAACCGCACGGTGCCGGTCAGGGTCAGCGACAGGTAGTGGGAGTCGCCCTGATCGGGCAGGTCGGGATCGAGCGGGACCGGTACGGCCTCCACCGTCCAGCCGAGCGGTTCGAAGAGCGCTCGGGCGCGCTCCGGACCGGGGTGACAGGGCACCGCGGGCAGACTCAGGACCAGGGGGATGGGGGTGTCGGCCAGTTCGGGGCGCCGCTCGCACGTACCTCGCATCGCGCTCCGCAGTACCCGGCCCAGCGCCACCGTGAACAGCGACGAGGAGGCGTAGGGGCGGTCGTTGACGTACTGGGCGAGGGAGAAGTCGGGCGTGCTCACCGACGTACGCGCGCGCAACAGGGCCCGCGGATCCACTTCCAGGAGCAGGGCCGCGGTGCAGCGCTCGTCGGTGGCCTCGGGGTAGAAGACGTGCGCGGTCCCGAAGGACTGCTCGAAGCTCTGCGCCTTGTCCGGATGCTTGTGGAGCAGGTGTCCGAGGTCCGTGGCCGGGCGGTTCGTGGTCGAGATCGTCAGTAGCACCCGTGCATTGTCACCGATCCCGTTCCGGGCGGACCAGTGCTTTTCGTCGGCGTCCCTCCGCCCTCGCCCCGTTACGCTCCCCCGCCCCGGGTCACCGCTGGTCGGGTTCGGGTTCCTCTCCGGGCCCCCGGCGAGGGTCCACACCCAGGTCGGCCATGGCCTGTGCCACCTCGGTCCGAGCCGTGCCGAAGAAGGACCAGGGGATCTCGGTGGAGAAGCGCCCCACCCGCTCCAGATGCCATCGTGCCGCGTCCTTCTCCCCCGCCCGGTGGAAGGCCCACCCGAAAAGGTGATGGGCCTGGACGTCGCGCACGTGCGGCACCGGCGCCTGGGCCCAGGTCCGGGCGAGACGGAAGAGTTCGCCGACCGCGTCGCCGTGCAGGCGTCCCAGGCTCATGGACACGATGTAGGCGCTATTGCCCTCGTCCACGAGACGGCGCCGTTCCCCTCTCAGGAACTCGGCGTGGGCGAGCGCCAGCACCGACGGGAGAGGGCCTCCCACGGGCGCGGTGTCGGCCGCGGCGCCCGCGGCGGCGAACATCTCCTCGGCCGAACCGCCCCGGCTGGGGGCCAGGGCCCGGACCCGGGTCATGTGCGCGGAGAAGAGATGGGGCGTACGGTTCGCGACCTCGTTCCAGGCGCGTTCGCGTTCCTCCCGATCGCCCAACCCCATGGCGACGGTCTGGAGCGCGGACCAGGGCGCGGCGTCGTCGGGGTGGATCCGGGCCGCCTCCTCCAAGGGCACGCGAGCCTCGTGCAGGGCGGCCTCCACGGCCTTGCGTTCGGCGGGTCCCCCGCCCGGCAGGGACATGGCGCGGGCGATCAGGGTGTGGCCGAGCCACAGCATCGTGTCGGCCCGGTCGGCGCCCGCGTCGACCAGCGCGGCCACCTCGTCGATCCGCTCCACCGCGGCCCGGCCCAGGGCCTCGACCTGGTAGGCGCGGGCCTCGGGGTCGTCCCGGGTCTCCAGGAGCAGGGAGGAGCCGACCTCGACGTCGCCCTCGCGGACGGCGCGGCAGCCGGCGCGCAACAGCGGATCGGTCCCGAGAGAGGAGGAGACCAACACCCCTTCCAGGTCGGCACCGCGCGGTGCCCTCGTCGGTTTCCATCCGAATCGCCACATGCCAGCCATGTCAGCGAGGTTAGGGCATCGGTGATCGGTCCGCCCGGGCCGGGCACGCGAAGGGCCCGCCGTCCCGAAGAGGACGGCGGGCCCTGAAAGGGGATCAGTTCGCCGCGGTCTCGGGGACCTCGGTCTTGTTCTGCACCACACCGAAGTCGGCGACCAGGCCCTTGGCCTTGTCCCGACGGTGGTTGATCACCTGGAGGGCGATCAGCACGGTACAGGCCACGGTGCCGGCCAGCACGAACCAGTCCGAGGCGACGTGGACCGACAGCAGCGACTGCGTCCAACCGGTCCACTCCGGGGCGATCAACACCAGGGCCGCGGACAGGCCCAGGGCGATGCGCTCGCCCAGCAGGGTGCGGCGCAGGAAGAAGCCCTCGATGGCCATGGCTCCGGCGGCGAGCGCGACCGATCCTGTGACGATCGCGATGACCAGGTCCAGGATGGGACCGTCGACCTCCATCAGCGCCGAGTAGGCCATCAGCAGCGGGATCAGGTACAGACCCTTGGCGAACTTCCACGCGGACACACCCGAGCGCATCGGCTTGGAGTCGGCGATACCGGCCGCCGCGAAGGCCGCGAAGGCCACCGGCGGGGTCACGTTGGAGTCCTGGCTGAGCCAGTACACGATCATGTGGGCCACGATGAGCGCCAGGCCGAGCTGCTCCAGGGCCGGGCCGGCCAGGATGACCAGAACCACGTAGGAGGCGGTGACCGGCAGGCCGATGCCGAGGATCAGGGAGGCCAGGGCCACCATCACCAGGGTCATGAACAGGCTTCCGGCGAAGGCGTTCACGAGCACGTCGGAGAAGACCAGGCCCAGGCCGGTGAGGCCGACCATGCCGACGATGATGCCCGCGACGGCGCAGGCCACCGACACCGGCAGGGTGCTGCGGGCCGCCATCACGAACACCTCGAGGAAGTCCTTGAGGCTCAGCCGGCTGCTCGCCCGCAGCATGGCGACGACCAGCAGGGAGCCACAGGCTGCCAGGCCGGCCTGTGTGGGCGGCACGTAGTTGAGCAGCAGCACGATGAGCAGGATCAGCGGGGCCATGAAGTGCCAGCCGGCGCGCATCACCTCGCCGAAGGAGGGCAGGTCCTCCTTCTTCATCAGACCGACGTTGTGCTTACGGGCGAGGATGTCCACGAACAGGAACATCAGCGCGAAGTACATCAGCGCCGGGATGATCGCGACCTTGACGATGTCCGCGTAGGGAATACCCAGCCGCTCGGCCATGAGGAAGGCGCCCGCGCCCATGATCGGCGGCAGGATCTGGCCACCCGTGGAGGCGGCCGCCTCGACACCCGCCGCGTCGTGCTTCTTGTAGCCGACCTTCTTCATCAGCGGGATCGTGAACGGTCCGGTGGTGACCACGTTGGCGATGGCGCTACCGGAGACCGAGCCCATCAGGGCGCTGCCCAGCACCGCGCCCTTGGCGGGGCCGCCGACCATGCGACCGGTGAGCACGTAGGACAGACCCACGAAGAAGTTGCCGCCGCCGGTCTTGGACAGCAGCGCGCCGAACAGGATGAACACGAAGACGAAGGTGACGACCACGCCCAACGTGAGCCCGTAGATGCCGTCGTTGCCCAGGAAGGCGTGGGTGGCGATGCGTTCGCGGGTCACACCCGAGTGGCCGAACTGTCCCGGGATGTAGGGCCCGTAGTAGGCGTAGAGGAGGAACGCCGCGACCAGGAGGACCATGACCAGGCCGACCGAGCGGCGGGTGGCCTCCAACAGGATCACGATGGCGATGGCGCCCACGATCCAGTCGAGTTCGGTGTAGGCGCCGGCCCGTCGGGCCAACTCGGCCTGGAAGACGATCGGGTAGAGGCTGACCACCACGGTCCCGACGACCATCAGCAGGTCGAGGATCGCGCCCACGAGGACCAGGGCCGGGTTCTCCCCGACCTTGGCCTTCTTGAAGGGCGGCATGATGACGAAGACCATCATCATCACGAGCATGAGGTGGATGAGGCGCTGCTGACGCGCGTCCAACCCCGCGCGCAGGGCGATATAGAGCTGGAAGGCGGTCAGGGCGATGCCCAGGGCGAGGATGATCCCGCCCATGATCATCCCGGCCCGTCCCTCGCCCCAGCGCTCGGCGGAGATCCTGCGCCAGAACGGCGGGGCGTCCTCGCCGAGTCCGTCGACGTCGGGCAGGGCGTCGGCGGACGTCCCGGTCCTACGGTTCTTCTTTCCGGGGTCGCTCTCCGTTCCCTCCTCGGTGACGACGGTCGCGGTGTCGGTGCCCTCGACGGTCGCTTCGGTCGCGTCCGCCTCGGGTTTCTCCGGGCTCGGGGGCGAATCGCCCCTCGCCTGTCCTGGGGTCTCGGCCATGTTCTTCCTCGGTTCGCTGGGCCGCGCGGGGCGTATGACACGGAAGGGTCGCGCGGCGGAGTGTCTCAGGCGGGGGCGGGGCGTGTCCTCGGGAACACTCCCTCGGTCGTGCTAGTCGCACTCCGGCTGCGGATCGTGATCGAAGAGCAGCTGGAGGGCGGTGGCCCTGACGGGCTCGATGAGCACCCTGCGGGTCGCCAGGCACGGTGACAGCCGTACCTCGGCGTCGGGGGTGCGCACGCGGTGATCGACCGAGGGCGCGCCCACGCGGATCGCGACCTCGGGTCCGATGTCGCGTTCCATGTCCTCGATGACCCACCATTCACCGTCGGCTCGGCCGTTCCCCTCTCCGGGGATGTGGCCCATACCGGCGCCGAACTGGCGTAGGCGGGTGGAGTCGACCACCAGGGTGTCCTCGCGGACCTCGATGTTCTCCTCGATCGGCAGATGGTCGATCGAGTGCACGTAGGCGATCGTGAACCGTTCCCCCTCGGCCAGGGGCAGGTGGCCGAGGTGTTCTCCGTCGACGCTCAACCGGAGCGCGGGCCACAGGGGCAGAAGGGCGGCCGCCGCCCCCAGGGCCAGGAGGATGGTGATGCCCCCGATCGCGGCGATCCGCGGACGCCGGGGCGTTCCGGTGTCCGCGGATCCGCGCACCCTCTTCGGGGTACTCATCGGGTCACGGGTCCTACTCGTCGTCGGAGTCCTCGGCGGCGGCGTCCTCGTCGCCGGAGGAGTCCGCCTCGGGCAGCAGGTCCGCCGGGATCTCGATGCCCTGCTCCTCGTAGAAGCGGACGGCGCCCGGGTGGACGGGGACCGGGCTGTTCTCGATGGTCTCCGGGACCAGGTACTTCTCACCGGGACCGTAGACGCCGATGACCTGGTCGATGTTGTCGAACATCGCCTTGGTGATCTCGTAGGCCTGGTCCTCGTTGAACTCCCCGCTCACGACCAGGGCGTTCCACACGGCGATGGTGTCGACGTCCTCGTCGACACCCGGGTAGGTGCCGCCCTCGATGACGTGCTCGGTGTAGCCGCCGTAGCCGCTGACGACCGCCTCGCGCTCGTCGTCGCACATCTCGATGATGGCGATGTCCTCGGTGGTGCCGAGCTCGGTGATACCCGAGTGGCCCTCGCCGACGACCCAGGAACCGGCGTCGAGCTGGTTGTTGGTCAGGGCGTTGGCGGTCTCGGCGTAACCGAGCTGCTGGAGCTCGATCTCCTTGGAGGAGATCTCCAGCGACTCGAACACCTGGTTGGTGGTGGCCTCGTTACCACTGCCGATGTCGCCGACGGAGTAGCGGTTGCCCACCACGTCGGAGAAGCACTCGAAGCCCTTGGACTCGGCGATGTCGGCCAGGGTCACGGCGTGGAAGACGTTCGGGTACATGACCGCGAGCGAGTAGGTCTCGATCGGCTCGCCCTCGAAGTCACCGGTACCCGTGAAGGCCTGGTCCGCGGCGTCGCCCTGAACGATGGCGAGCTGGCCGTCGCCGCCGCCCAGCAGACGGATGTTCTCGACGGAGGCGCCGGTGGCCTCGACCGAGGCGCTCTGGCCTTCGAGGTTGTCGCCGATGATCGTGCGCAGGGCGCCGCCGATCGGGTAGTACACACCGCTGGTGCCGCCGGTGACGATGCTGAGGTTGTTCTGGACGGGCCCGCCACCGAGTTCGACGTCTTCGGCGGCCTGCTCTGCGGGCTGTGCCCCGCACGCCGCCAGCAGGAGAACGCCGGCGGGGATGGCGGCCAGGGACAGCGGATTGCGTCGCATGGTCGGTTGGGTCCTCTCGGATTTTCGGCTCAGGGGATGTCGGAGAACTTCGGGGGTATGGGTACTCCGGTACACACCCGCCCTCCGGGTACGGATATGGCATGTACCACTCTCCGTCGCGAGCAACCTAACCGTCATTCCTGTGAAACGGGTAAACCGGGGAGGTGAATTTGAGCCTCTCCTGAGGTTCGTCCCCGATTGCTATTGTTCGGGTATGGAGCGGCCTCCCACCCACCGTCTGTGGGCGACCACCCGAGCCCTCTCCGTCGGTCTGTTGACCGTCACACTGCTCTCCTGGTCACACCCCCTTTACACGGACCCCCTCCACCTGTCCATCGGCACGGGTGGAGCCGGCGGCGTGTACCACACGTATGGAACCGGTCTGGCGCACGTGGCCGGTTCCGATCCGGACACGCGCATCCGTGTCCTGACGACGGCCGCCAGTGTGGAGAACAACCGGTTGGTCGCCTCGGGATCGCTGGACGCGGGTTTCACCCTCGCCGACGTGGCGGCCCTGGCCGTCCAGGGCGAGGAGCCCTTCGACCGTCCACTGCCGATCACCGCGATCGCCCGCCTGTACGACAACCACACGCACGTGGTGGTCCGCGCGGACTCCCCCTACCAGAGCGTCTCCGACCTGGCGGGGGGCACCGTCTCCGTGGGCGCGCTGGGGTCGGGGACCGAGATGATGGCCGAACGCCTCCTCCGCGCCTCCGGTCTCGGGGAGGACGGCGAGGGCATCGAGAGCGGGATACCGATGGACGAGGAGGGGCCCCGGGACGAGGAACGGGCGACACCGCCCTCCGGCCCCTCGGGCGTGACCCGGCTGCGGCTCTCCATCGGCGCCTCGGCCTCGGCCTTGGAGGAGGGGCGGGTCGACGCCTTCTTCTGGTCCGGCGGTCTGCCCACGAAGGTCGTCGCCGATCTCGCCGAACGGACCCCGATCCGGTTGTTGGACCTGTCCGAACACGTTCCGGACATGGTCGAGGAGTACGGCGAGTTCTTCTCCGAGCTACCGGTGCCCGCCGGAACGTACGAGAACGTGCCCGCGGTGCGCACCATCGGCGTACCGAGCCTCTTGGTGGCCAACGAGCAGATGCCCGATCGGACGGCGGAGGCGCTCACCCGGCTGCTGTTCGAGTCCCGGAACGAACTGGCGGAGATCCACCCGGTCGCCCTGCAACTGCATCCGAGGTCGGCCATATCGACCCTGCCGGTGCCCCTGCATCCGGGCGCCGTCTCCTACTACCGGTCGGTCAAGTACGCCCATGACTCTCCGGCGTCCCCTCCGGGTCCCCTTCGCACCCCTCCCCCGGCTCGTGAGGGGAGATCGCCCGGAGCCGGATCCGGGCGTCGATCCCGTTCGGCCGTGCCGGTCGCAACGACAGGCTCGCCCCCTGGAGCTCCAGCAGGGTGACCACGATGGACAGCCCCAGTCCGGAGCCGCCCCCGCCCCCGTCCCGCCAGAAGGGTTCGGTGGCCCGGTCGAGCTGTTCCTCGGGGAGGCCGGGGCCGTCGTCCACCACGTGAACGTCCAGATGCCCCTCCCGACCGTCGACCTCCCACACCGGTTCGCCCACACGGACCACGATCCGCACCCCGTGTCCGCCGAACTTGAGGGCGTTGTCGATGAGCGCGTCCAAGGCCTGGTCGAGGGTGCCCTCCACGCAGCGCACCGACACCCCGGACCTCCCCTCGCAGAGCAGCTCGGCGCGGGCGCGTTCGGCGATGGGGCTCCACGCCGCCACCCGGTTCTCGACGACCTCCCGGACGTCCTCCCACACCATCGAGTGTTCGGCGTCCTCGGTACGGGCGAGGGTGAGCAGGCTGTCGCAGATACGGGTGAGCCGGTCCACCTCGTCCAAGGCCAGTTCGTGTTCCTGCCGGGCGTCCGGTCCCAGGTGTCGGGCGAGACCGTCCACCCGCAGGCGTAGCGCGGCCAAGGGGTTGCGGACCTGGTGTCCGGCGTAGGCCACGAAGGTGCGCTGACTCTCCAACATGGAGGTGATGGTGTCGGCCATCTGGTTGAAGGACTCCCCCAACCGCCGCAGTTCCTCCGGGCCGGCCGCCGTGGGCACCCTGATGTCCAGACTCCCGCCGCTCACCGCGCGGGTGGCCTCGTCCAGGTCGTCGATGGGACGCAGGATCCACCGGGTGAGCGGACCGGCCGCGGCGATCCCGGCCAGCATGAGCGCGAACGCCACCAGCCAGGTCACCCCCCACTGCACGAGGGTGGCGCGACGCAGCGACTCGGTGGGAGAGACGGTGACGGCGGCGCCGACCACCTCCCCGGAGCGACCGATCGGCTCGGCCACCACGAGCGGGCGATCCTGCCAGGGCCAGACCACATGGTCACCGCCCACCCGGTTCCCTGCCAGGGCGGTGCGCACCGGCTCGGGCATGTCGCCGTCCCCGCCGGACCACCCGTCCGGCTCCAGATCGGCGAGGGTCAGGCCGGATCGTGAGGAGGCCACCACCTCGCCGTCACGGTCCACCACCAGTGCCGCGATCCCGTACACCTGCTCATAGGCGGCCAGCTCACCGGCGAGGGTGCCCCCGTTCCCGGTGAGCACGCTCGGCTCGGCCAACCCCGCGAAACGCGCGGTGTCGTTCATCCTGTCGAGCAGCATGTCCGAGGTGCCGCGGGCGGCGATATTGCCGCACAAGGGCACCGCCAGAGCAAGGCAGGCCGCCACCAGCAGGGTGACGTACACGGTCACCAGACGTCTGCGCATACCGGGCCCCAGTCGGCCTCTCAGCTCCGAGAGGCGCGGGCGGACGCGGCGACCGGACGGCCGCCGTGCGGTCCGCCGGCGCTTCCCAGGCGGTATCCGACCCCGCGCACGGTCTGGATGAGCCGGGGTACTCCCAGCTTGGAGCGCAGGGTGCCGATGTGCACTTCGAGCGTGCGCAGGGTGCCGGGCCAGGCGGTCTGCCACACGCGGAGCAGGAGGTGTTCACGGGAGACGACGGCCCCGGCGTCGCGCAGCAGTACCACGAGCAGGTCGAACTCCTTCCGGGTGAGCTCGACCGGTCTCCCCTCGCACTCGACGGTGCGGGTGATCAGGTCGACACGGACCGGGCCGGCCTCCAACGTGGTGTCGACCCTCTTACGGGTGCGCCGCAGGACGGCCTCCATCCGGGCGCAGAGTTCCTCGATGCCCAGGGGCTTGACCACGTAGTCGTCGGCACCCGAACGCAACCCCAGTACACGGTCTCGCTGCCGGCCCCGCGCGGTGACCATGATGACCGCGGTGTCCCCGAAGTCCTGACGTTCACGAAGGAGACGGCACAGCTCTATGCCGTCCATGTCCGGTAACCCGAGGTCGAGAAGGACGACATCGGCGGGCGGCGCGGCCAACGCGCTCGCTCCGGTTCGGACTTGGTCCACCTCGTAACCGTGTGCTTCGAGCGCACCGGCGAGGGCGTCGGCGAGCCGGACGTCGTCTTCGACGAGCAGCACCTTGATCATGACTGCGGGTCCTTTGGAGGGTAAGTACACCAGGGGGTCATAAGCACCCTAACGGGACCGTGTGCCATGGGACACAACAGGGTGACCGCACTGTGTGACCAGTGCGATCCCCCCTGTGTTCCGAATATCGGAAGTCCGGCTCAGGAACGGTCGGCGTGCACGTCCGGGACGATCTCCGGCGCCCCGTGCTGGATCGCGTCGGCCTCCTGGTCGGTGTCCTGTTCCTGGGCGGCGCGTTCGGCCTCGATGCCCTTGCGGTAGTACTCCACCTCGCGCTCCACCTGCGCCCGGTCCCACCCGAGGGGCTCGGCCATCAGCTCGGCCGCCTCCTCGGCGGCGGCGATCCCCCGGTCCCAGGTCTCGAACGTGATGCGGGTCCGCCGGGACAGGACGTCCTCCAGGTGTCGGGCGCCCTCGGCCTCCACCGCGTAGACGACCTCGGCCCTCAGGTAGTCGTCGGACCCGGCCAGCGGGCGGCCCAGGTCCTCACGCTCCTTGATCAGGTCGAGCACGTCGTGGACGGCCGAACCGAAACGGCGCAGCAGATGCGAGATCCGGGAGACGTGCAGGCCCGAGTCGCGGGCCAGCCGGTGACGCTGGTTGTACAGCGCCGAGTATCCGTCCGCGCCCACCAGCGGCAGCCGATCGGTGACCGACTCGGGAACACCTCCGCCCAGGCCGTGCGCCACCGCGTCCACGGCGTCCTTGGCCATGACCCGGTAGGTGGTGTACTTGCCGCCCGCGATGAGCACCAGACCCGGTACGGGATGCGCGACCGTGTGCTCGCGGGACAGCTTGGAGGTCTCCTCCGACTCCCCCGACAGCAGCGGGCGCAGACCCGCGTAGACGCCCTCGACGTCGTCGCGGCCCAGCGGCGTGCGCAGGACCTGGTTGACGTGGTCCAGGACGTAGTCGATGTCGGCCCGACTCGCCGCCGGGTTCTCCTTGTCCAGGTCCCAAGGGGTGTCGGTGGTGCCGATGATCCAGTGCCGTCCCCAAGGGATCACGAAGAGCACGCTCTTCTCGGTCTGGAGGATCATCCCGGAGGAGGCCTGGATACGGTCGCGCGGCACCACCAGGTGCACGCCCTTGGAGGCGCTCACGTGGATCTGACCGCGACCGCCGACCATCTCCTGGATGTCGTCGGTCCACACGCCGGCGGCGTTGACCACCTGCCGGGCCCGGATCCGCAGCCGCTCCCCGCTCTCGAGGTCGGCCGCGGTCGCCCCGACCACGTGCTCGCCCTCGCGCAGGAACTCGACCGCCTGTACCCGCGAGGCGATCCGCGCGCCCAGGCCGGCCGCCGTCCTCAGCACCGTGGTGACGTAGCGGGCGTCGTCGACCTGACAGTCCCAGTACTGGATCGCTCCGGCGAGGGCGCTTCTCTTGAGCGCGGGGAAGACCCTCATCGCACCGGATCTGGTCAGATGCCGATGCGAGGGCAGCCCCCGGTTGTTGCGCGAGGTCATGGCGAGGGTGTCGTAGAGGGCGACGCCGGCCCCGATGTAGAAACGCTCCCAGTGGTGCTGGAAGGGGAAGAGGAACGGCACCGGCCGGACCAGGTGCGGGGCGAGTCGGGTGAGCAGGAGCCCGCGTTCCTGGAGCGCCTCCTGGACGAGTTCGAAGTCGAGCTGTTCCAGGTAACGGAGCCCGCCGTGGATCAGTTTGCTGGACCGGCTGGAGGTGCCCGAGGCGAAGTCGCGCGCCTCGATCAACCCCGTGGACAGGCCGCGCGAGACCGCGTCCAGGGCGATCCCCGCCCCCACGATCCCACCTCCGACCACGAGCACGTCGAGTTCCTCGTCGGCCATGGAGGCCAGCGCCGTGGCGCGGCCCTTCGGTCCCAACCAGGTGGTCGCCATAGGTCGTCCTCCGTCTCGATGGGTCTTTCTCCCGAGCGCATACCCGCTCGAGGCCCGTCCATCGGGCCGATCGGTGTGGCGACCGACCGGTGGGCCTCTCAGGCTAACCCGGACGACCCCGACATCTCGCGGAGCCACACGGGGCCTCCCCGATCCCCACCACCCCCTCGGTCCCTCCCCTCGTAGAGACGCCCCAAGGCCGCCACCTCGTCGGCGACCGCTCGACGCAACTCCTCCGGACCGAGCACCTCCGCCCCCGTGCCCATGCGGAGCAGATCGCCCACGGCCACGGCGAGCGCCTCCACCTCCATCTCGACCTCCACCCAGCCCCGTTCGTCCGGTGGCCCGGCCCCCTTCAGGGCACGGACCCCGACCGCGCCGAACCGCATCGGCAACAGCTCCCGTTCCCTCGGCGAGATCCGCAGGCGGGCCCTCCCTCGGAGCACCGAACCCTCCAGTCGACGGGCCGACTCCTCCCAGTAGGAGACCAGGTCGAAACCGGTCGGCCGCTCGAAGACCTCCCCGGTCGTCTCCACGGACGAAAGGCGGGAGACCCGGTAGGTCCGCACCGCCCGCTCGTCCCCGGCCTCGACCGACGCCACCAGATACCAGGTCCCGCCCTTGAGCACGACGCCGAGCGGCCACAGCTCCCGCTCGACCTCGGTGTTCCGCCGCCGGTAGAGGACGCGCAGCACCCGCCGCTCCCATACCCCCTCGGTGACCTCCGCCAGAAGAGGCACCTCCTCGGCGTCGCGGAACCACCCGGACGCGTCCAGGTGGAAACGGTCCCGGACCCGCTCGGCGCGTTCGGCCAACGGGGCGGGGAGAGCGGCCCGCAGCTTGTGCCGGGCCGTCGCCAGCACGGCGTCCAATCCCAGGTCGCGAGCGGCGGAGGGGGCTCCGAGCAGGAAGAGCGAGTCGGCCTCGGCGCCGGTGAGCCCGGTCAGCCGGGTGCGGTACCCCTCCATCAACCGGTAGCCGCCCTCGGGGCCCCGATCGGCGATCACCGGGACGCCCGCGGTGCCGAGCGCCTCGACGTCCCGATAGACGGTGCGGACCGAGACCTCCAGTTCGGCGGCGAGGCGGTCCGCGGTCATACGGCCTCGGTTCTGCAACAACAGGATCAGGGAGACCAGTCGATCGGCGCGCATGAGAACATTCTCCGCCTACCTGACAGAAGATGTCAGGTACCCCGAGCAGGCTGGTCCTCGAACGCGGGAGAGACCCGCACCGAAACGAGGGGCCATGCCATGTCATCGTCGAACGGAACCCGGATCGAGGGAGCCTTCACCTTCTCCGATTGGAAGGAGGAGCAACTGACCGAAGGCCCCGGCCCCACTCTCGCGCGGGCCCACGTGACCAACCATTTCAGCGGTGGGATCGAGGCGCCCGACAGCACCTGCGCCTACACCTTCGTCCACCTGGAGGACGGCACCGGCTCGTTCGCGGGGCTCCAGCTGTTGAACGGGACCCTGGACGGCCGCGAAGGCGCCTTCATCATCGAGGAGCGCGGCACCTTCACCGGTCAGGGGAACGTACGGTGCTCCTTCGAGGTCGTCTCCGGCAGCGGGACCGGGGCGCTGGAGGGGCTGAGCGGTCGAGGCTCCTACGTCGCCGTCCACGGGAAGCCCTCGGTCCCCTACACCTTCGAGTACACCCTGCCCTGACGTCGAACGACCTTCCTCGAAGGGCATGGGGGACACCTCGAACGGGTAGTCCGCCCGCACACCCTCTTTCGAGGAAGGGAGGAGCCGTGTACAGGAGACTGGACTCGGGCGAGGACGACGTGCTCGGCTACGAGGTGGAGGACACGATCCCCCACGACGATTTCGAGGAGATCCTGGACGAGGTGCGCGAGGTCATCCGCCGCTACGGCGCGGCCCGCCTCCTCGTCCGCATCCACGGCCGTCCCTCCACCGAGACGCCCACCTTGGAGGAACGCCTACGGTTCGCCAAGGAGCACCTGCACGACATCGAGCGCTACGCGGTGGTGGGCGACGACCGGATCATCCGCTTCCTCACGACCCTCGCCGACGCCTTCGTCGACATGGATCTGCGCTTCTTCGAGCTCGACCAAGAGGACGCGGCCTGGGCGTGGGTGCGCGACAAGAGCACCCCTCAGGAGGCGTCGGCGTAGGCGTGGGCGTAGGCCAGGACGTCGGCCACGTAGGTTCCGGAACGGTTGTAGGTGAGGATCGCCCGCTCCCAGTCGTTCGCCGTGGTCAGATCCCGTCCGTCCGCGCACAGGTAGCGGCCGGCGCTGAGGGCCGCGTCGTCGATGTTGTGGGGGTCGGGGGTATCGCCGCTCGGAGAGTCCCCCCATCGGGCCCAGGTACTCGGGATGAACTGCATCGGGCCGATCGCCCGGTCCCATTCGGTGTCCCCGTCCAGTTCACCGCCGTCGGTGTCCGGGATCGCCTGGGTGTTGTTCTGCCCGTTCAGCGGGATGCCGATGACGTCCACCGTGGTGGTGCCGTCGGGGCCGATCTCGCCGCCCGCGTAGGTGCCGTGGCGGGATTCCACGTAGCCGATGCCGGCCAGGGTCGGCCAGGACAGTCCGCACGTGGGCAGCTCCTCGTCGAGGATCAACTGGGCGCCCGCGTACCCTTCCAGGGCGCGCACCGGGATCCCGGTGCCCTCGGCGACCTCGTCGAGCCAGGCCTCATCCGGTCTGGGCGGACCGCTCTCCGGTCGGGTGCGCTCGTCCGCGCCCGCGTCGAGGGGCTCCTCCTCGGCCGTGTCGGCCTCGGGCCCCTCCTCACGGGCGACCACGTCGTGGTGCTCGGGGGGACCGGTGAGCTCGTCGTGCGGAGGCGTGGCGATCGCGCCCGCCGAGGGCTCCTCCGCCGCCGCTCCCGGCGCCTCCCAGGTGTTGAGCGCGCTGGAGACCTTGCCCACCAGGACCACGACCCCGGCCGTCACCAGAAGACACACGGCCAGGGTGATACAGACCGCGATCGTCGGACCGCGGCGCCGTCGAGCACCGGTCGCGCTGTCGCCCATCCCGTCCTCCCCAAAGAAAGGTCACCGAGTCATCACGAGACAACAAAACTCGCCTCATAGTGGCACACGATCGCCTACGAATCGCACCCGTGCGCGCACGAAAAAGGGGACGCCCCGCGTGACGCGAGACGTCCCCCGACACTCGATCACCCTCGAGCGACCGCCCCCACCTGCCCGAACGCCCACCCTCAGGGTGTGCGACCGGTACACGAGTTCCTACAGCAACCCCGGGGGAGTAACGGCCCCGCCCCTACCTCGACCCCCTGTAGTGACCGGCACGCGGTCTCCTGCACCGGCCGCAGGGGGTCGCTGTACGCGGTCTCCCACACCAACCCCCTGGGGTCGGTGTAGGAGATCGAGCGGCGGGTCCCACCCCTGGGGGTGAAGGTGGAAGTCCGCACCCTCCGGCACCCCAGGGGGTCGGTGTACGCGGTCCCCTACCTCGCCACGGGGGGTTGCCCGTTCGGGCGCCGGGAGTGTTCTGCAAGACGAGTCAAGCCGCCAGCGAGGAACGAGCCAGGCGTAGACGAGGATGAAGAACGCTCCCTCCCCTGGCGCCCGAACACGGCCCGAAGCGCCAGCGGAGGGCCAAAGCAAACACTTTCGGGCCCTAGCCACAGCAGGGTGTAAGGGTGACACGACCTCCCACCTCAACCCCCGGAGACCCTGAAGCGCCGGCGGAGGGCCAAATCCTAACGGTGCGGGTTGACCACGACCTCCACCCGCTGGAACTCCTTCAGGTCGGTGTAACCCGAGGTGGCCATGGTGCGGCGGAGGGCGCCCATGAGGTTCATGGAGCCGTCGCTGGTGGAGGCGGGGCCGTGGAGGATCGACTTGAGGTCGCCGATGGTGCCGACCTCGACGCGTTCGCCGCGCGGGAGCTCCTCGTGGTGGGCCTCGCTGCCCCAGTGGTAGCCGCCGCCGGGCGCCTCGGTGGCGCGGGCCAGCGGGGATCCGACCATGACGGCGTCGGCGCCGCAGGCCAGGGCCTTGGCGATGTCGCCGCTGCCGGTCATACCGCCGTCGGCGATGACGTGCACGTAACGGCCGCCGGATTCGTCGAGGTAGTCGCGGCGGGCCGCGGCGACGTCGCCGATGGCGCTGGCCATGGGGACGGCCACGCCCAGGACGGAGCGGGTGGTGTGGCCGGAGCCGCCGCCGAAGCCGACGAGGACACCGGCGGCACCGGTGCGCATCAGGTGCAGGGCGGCGGTGTAGGTGGCGCAGCCGCCGACCACGACGGGGACGTCGAGGTCGTAGATGAACTGCTTGAGGTTGAGCGGCTCGGCCCGGCCGGAGACGTGCTCGGCGGAGACGGTGGTACCGCGGATGACGAAGATGTCCACGCCCGCGTCGACGACCGCCTTGTGGTACTGGGCGGTGCGCTGCGGCGACAGGCGCGCGGCGGTGACCAGACCGGCGTCACGGATCTCCTCGATCCGGCGGCCGATCAGCTCCTCCTGAATGGGGGCGGAGTAGATCTCCTGGAGCCGCTTGGTGGCCGCGACGTCGTCGAGGTCCCGGATCTCCTGGAGCAGCGGTTCGGGGTCCTCGTAGCGGGTCCACAGACCCTCCAGGTCGAGAACGCCGAGTCCGCCCTGTTCACCGACCGCGACCACGGTCTTGGGCGAGGCGACGCTGTCCATGGGGCTGACCACCAGGGGCGTCTCGAACCGGTAGGCGTCGATCTGCCAGGTGATCGACACCTCCTCCGGGTCGCGGGTCCGTCGGGCGGGCACGATCCCGATCTCGTCGAGTTCGTAGGCACGACGCCCGTTCTTGCCCAGCCCGATCTCCACCTGAGCCAACGCTTCGCTTCCCCTCTGACGTGCGGCTCCGGCCGGTCGACCGGAGCGATGACCGCGGACGCGAGTCTATCCGCCCGCGGTCATCCTCTGCTCGGCCCCATCGCCCGAAGTCAGCGGGCGTTGTAGTTGGGGGCCTCCACGGTCATCTTGATGTCGTGCGGGTGGCTCTCGCGCAGGCCGGCGCTGGTGATGCGCATGAGCTGGCCACGCTCGCGGAGCTCGGGGACGGTGCGGGTGCCCGCGTACCACATGGACTGGTGGAGACCGCCGACGAGCTGGTGGGCGACGGCCGAGAGCGGGCCGCGGAAGGGGACCTGTCCTTCGATGCCCTCGGGGACGAGCTTGTCCTCGGAGGAGACGTCGGCCTGCGCGTAGCGGTCCTTGGAGAAGGAACGGCCGCGCATGGCGCCCAGCGACCCCATGCCCCGGTAGGCCTTGAACTGCTTGCCGTTGATGAAGATGAGCTCGCCCGGGCTCTCCTCGACACCGGCGAGGAGGCTGCCGAGCATGACGCTGCTCGCCCCGGCGGTGATGGCCTTGGCGATCTCGCCCGAGTACTGGAGACCGCCGTCGGCGATGAGCGGGACCTCGGCCGGCCCACAGGCCTTGGCGGCCTCGAGGATGGCGGTGAGCTGGGGCGCGCCCACGCCGGCGACCACGCGGGTGGTGCAGATGGAGCCCGGCCCCACACCGACCTTGACGGCGTCGGCACCGGCGTCGATCAGCAGCTGGGCGCCGGCGCGGGTGGCGACGTTGCCGGCGACGATGTCGGCGCGGGAGTTGGCCTTGAGCTTGGAGACCATGTCGGCGAGGCCGGCGGAGTGGCCGTGCGCGGTGTCGACGACGATGAAGTCGACCCCGGCGTCGATGAGCAGCTTGGCGCGCTCCTCGGCGGCGGTTCCCACGCCCACGGCGCCGCCGACGACGAGGCGGCCGTCGGCGTCCTTGGTGGCGTTGGGGAACTGCTCGCTCTTGATGAAGTCCTTGACGGTGATCAGACCGCGCAGGCGGTTGTCGGCGTCCACGAGCGGGAGCTTCTCGACCTTGTGCTCGCGCAGCAGTTCGAAGGCGCGCTCGCGGCCGACGCCGACGGGGGCGGTGACCAGGTTCCGGGTGGTCATGACCTCGCGGACCGGGCGGGAGCGGTCGTCCTCGAAGCGCATGTCACGGTTGGTGACGATGCCGACGAGGGTGCCGTTCTCGTCGGTGACCGGGACGCCGGAGATCCGGTAGTGGGCGCAGAGGCGCTCGACCTCGGCCAGGTCGTCCTCGGGACGACAGGTGACGGGGTCGGTGACCATGCCGGCCTCGGAGCGCTTGACCAGGTCGACCTGGCCCGCCTGGTCTTCGGCGGAGAGGTTGCGGTGCAGGACGCCGACGCCGCCCTGGCGGGCCATCGCCACGGCCATGCGGGCCTCGGTGACGGTGTCCATCGCGGCGGAGATCAGCGGGATGCTCAGGGAGATGTTGCGGGACAGCCGCGTGGCGGTGTCCACCTCTCCGGGCTGGAGGTCGGAGTAGGCCGGGACCAGCAGAACATCGTCGTAGGTCAGGCCCGGCGGGAGCAGTTTGTCCCCGTAGTCGCTGTAGTCCTGGCTCATGACACAACCTCCGCTGTTGACCGGCAACACCTGCGCGGATCGCCCCCGCGTGTCGTCTCATCCTAGGTCGTCGACCCGGTCGCCCCAGGTGGATCGGACTGTTTGCCCCGTCACCCCGCACCCAAAGTGGCCAACGTCACGGTTTGAGCGGCCCTCAGGTCAAGAGAGGATCACCGGGGCGCGGCGTGAAGGTAACGGCAGTAGCCCTTGGAGCCCACGATCAGAGGGTGGACGAAACGGTTCGGACAGGAACGCGGTCCCGGCCCGGGCCTGCGCCCGTGTTCGAGGGAGCTTCTATGGGAGGACGCGGTTCGCCAGGGCCACCTTCCGAAGCCGAGCGATAGCTCGGTGCTGGGCAACCCGTACCGCCCCTGCCGACATTCCAAGGAGATTTCCCGTCTCGTCCGCTGTCAATCCTGTGATCACCCGCATCACCAGCAGTCTTCGCTGCTGTTCGGGCAATTCGTCGAGGAGGTCTCTGGCCCGCTGTGCCTCGATCACGCGCACTGCGGACTCCTCGGGCCCCGGCCCCTCGTCCGGCTGTTCGGGCACGGTGTCGGTGGGGACCGTCTCCACCCGACCCGCCACACGGAGGGTGTCCGCGACCTTGTGCGCGGCGATGCCGAACACGAAGGAGGCGAAGGGCCTGCCTCGGTCCTGGTAGCGGGGGATCGCCGAGAGCAGGGCTATACAGACCTCCTGCGCGACGTCGTCGGAGTAGTGCGCCAGCCCCGAGACCCGTGCCAGGCGACTGCGACAGTACCTGACCACCATGGGCCGGACCTCGCGCAGTAGCGAGTCCATGGCACTGTCATCTCCTTGGACGGCGAGCGAACCCAATCGGTTCAAACCCGTCTCACGCGATTCGGGGGCCGCCCCCTCGTGTTCCTTGGGCGTCCCTGTCCGCTGCGCGGTAACGCCTTCCCGGGCGCCTGCATCCGTCACGTTACGAATGATGCCCGCACCACGGGACCCAACCACTCCAAACGGCAACTACAGAATGGTCACATTTTGGGAAAATAGGCTGAAATCGCCACCACATCGACCCTGTTTTTCGCCCTCAGCGTGGTAATGAGCGGGGGTGGGACGCCGTGGCGCCCCACCCCCGCTCGAGGTCATCGGTACGGAAACGTACCCGACCCGACGCTCCTAGTGAGCGTGGCCGTGACCGTCGTCGTCGCTCTCCTCGGGCTTGTCCGCGACCAGCACCTCGGTGGTCAGCAGCATGCCCGCGATGGAGGCGGCGTTCTGGACGGCGGAGCGGGAGACCTTGACCGGGTCGAGGATGCCCTCGGCGGTCAGGTCGCCGTAGGTGCCGGTCGCGGCGTTGAAGCCGTGGCCGACCTCCAGCTCGGAGACACGGTGCGTGACGACGTAGCCCTCGGCGCCCGCGTTCTCCGCGATCCACCGGGCGGGCTCGACCAGGGCGCGGCGGACGATCGCCACACCGGTGGCCTCGTCACCGGTCAGGCCCAGGTCGCCCAGGGCGGTGGAGGCGTGCACCAGGGAGGCGCCGCCACCGGCGACGATGCCCTCCTCGATGGCCGCGCGGGTCGCCGAGATGGCGTCCTCGAGGCGGTGCTTCTTCTCCTTGAGCTCGACCTCGGTGGCCGCGCCCACGCGCAGCACCGAGACGCCGCCGGCGAGCTTGGCCAGACGCTCCTGGAGCTTCTCGCGGTCCCAGTCGGAGTCGCTCGCCTCGATCTCGTTGCGGATCTGGCGAACGCGGTCCTCGACCTCGGCCTGCGCGCCGGCACCGTCGACGAGCGTCGTGGCGTCCTTGGTGATCGTGATGCGACGGACGCTGCCCAGCGCGTCCAGCTCGGCGTTCTCCAGGGTCAGGCCGACCTCCTCGGAGATGACCTGGCCGCCGGTCAGAACGGCGATGTCCTGGAGCATGGCCTTGCGGCGCTCACCGAAGCCGGGCGCCTTGACGGCGGCGACGTTGAGCATGCCGCGCATCTTGTTCAGCACCAGGGCGCCCAGGGCGTCGCCCTCGACGTCCTCGGCGATGATCAGCAGCGGCTTCTTGCTCTGGACGACCTTCTCCAGGAGCGGCAGCAGCTCGTTGAGGTTGCCGATCTTGCCCTGCGAGATGAGGACGAGGGCGTCCTCCAGGACCGCCTCCTGGCGGTCCCCGTCCGTGACGAAGTACGGGGAGATGTAGCCCTTGTCGAACTGCATGCCCTCGGTGAAGTCGAGCTCCAGACCGAAGGTCGGGGCCTCCTCCACCGTGATGACGCCGTCCTTGCCGACCTTGTCGAAGGCCTCGGCGATCAGGTCGCCGATCTGGGCGTCCTGGGCGGAGTTGGTCGCCACGTAGGCGATGTCGGAGCGCTCCTTGATCGGAACGGCGCGCTCCAGGAGGGTGCGCGACACCTCGGCGGCGGCGGCGTCGATGCCCTTCTTCAGGGACATCGGGGAGGCGCCGGCGGCCACGCTGCGCAGGCCCTCGCGGACCAGCGCCTGGGCCAGCACGGTGGCGGTGGTGGTGCCGTCGCCCGCGGCGTCGTTGGTCTTGGTGGCGACCTCCTTGACCAGCTGGGCGCCCAGGTTCTCGTAGGGCTCGTCCAGCTCGATCTCACGGGCGACGGTCACACCGTCGTTCGTGATGGTGGGGGCGCCGAACTTCTTGTCGATGACGACGTTGCGGCCGCGCGGGCCCAGGGTCACCTTGACGGCGTCGGCGAGACGGTTCACGCCCTGCTCGAGAGCGCGGCGGGCGTCGTCCTCGAACTCCAGGATCTTCGGCATCTGTGGTGTTTCCTCTTAGCGGTGTGAGGTCGAAACGAGAACATCCCGCCCCGCCCGGCTTCGAAGGCCGACCGGTGCGGGATGTTGAGGGCTCAGTAGCCGAGGACTACTTCTCGACGACCGCGAGCAGGTCGCGAGCGGAGAGAACCAGGTACTCCTGGCCGTCGTACTTGACCTCGGTGCCGCCGTACTTGCTGTAGAGGACGACGTCGCCGACCTTCACATCGAGGGCGACGCGCTTGCCGTTGTCGTCGAGGCGACCGGGACCCACGGCCAGGATCTCGCCCTCCTGGGGCTTCTCCTTGGCGGTGTCCGGGATGACCAGACCGGAGGCGGTGGTCTGCTCGGCCTCCAGGGTCTTGACCACGACGCGGTCCTCGAGCGGCTTCAGCACGGTCTTGGTGGCGGTCGACACTGTGTGACCTCCCCCTTCAAGGTTTCGGTGTCCTGAACATCGGCCCGTGCGGTGGCACGGACCGGCTATGTAAAAGGGGCGACCGCGGCGGCCTGTCGTCGCGGGTGCCAGACCGGCCTCGTCGCGTTTAGCACTCTACCCCCGAGAGTGCCAGAATGGAAATGTGGCGAGGACCCCTCCCGTAGGGGGCGGCCACCTACCCCGTCGTGCCCATCGCAGGAGGATCCATGCGCCTTCCCGCCTTCTCGGCCCTGCTCACCGACGCCGGGCGGGAGATCATCGCCGGCGTGGATCCGTCCGAGGCGGCCCGGAATCCGCTGGCGACCGCCTCCCACCTGCGCGAAGATCCGGCCGTGGCCGCACTGGCCCCGGAGCTCCCCGTCTCCGAGCTGGTCAACGCCGTGATGACCCAGGTGGGGCTGCGCGAGCGGGGGCGCGCCAAGTTCGGAGAGCGCGCACGGGGGATGTTCTTCACCCCCGACGGTCTCGAACAATCCACCCGGGGCTCGGTGGCCGCCTATCGCGCGGCGAGGATCGCCGCGACGTCCGCCGTCTCCCTGGACGCGGGCGACCTGTGCTGTGGGATCGGCGCGGACCTGCTGGCCCTGGCCGAACGGGGGGTGAGGGTCGAGGGGGTGGACGCCGACCCCCTCACGGTGGCGGTGGCCCGCGCCAACATCGAGGCCCTCGGACTGGAGTCGTACGCCCGCGTCCGTGAGGGCGACGTGAACGACGTGACCCCGGGCGCCTACCCCCTGCTGTTCTGCGACCCGGCCCGTCGGGGCGGTCGTGGCCGGGTGTTCGACCCGGCCGCCTACTCCCCTTCGTGGGACGTGGCCACCGATCTGGCCGAGAGGGCCGAGGCGGCCTGCTTGAAGGCCGCCCCCGGGATCCCCCACGAGGTGCTCTCGCCCGCCGCCTCCGCCGAGTGGATCTCGGTGGACGGGGAACTGAAGGAGACGGCCCTGTGGTTCGGGGCCCTGGCCGGGGGGCCGAGCCGGCGGGCGACGGTCCTGCACGAACGCCCGGGGCTGCTGGAACGCGAGGGGGCGATCGCCCACCTGGACGCCGACCCCGACGTCGGCCCGGCTCCGGTGGACGCCCCGCGTCGCTACCTCTACGACCCCGACCCCGCCGTGGTGCGTTCGCACCTGGTGGCGGAGGCGGCCGCACGCGTGGACGGCGCGCTGTTGGACGAGCGCATCGCCTACTTCACCTCGGAGCGGGCGGAGGCCTCGGCTCTGTGGCGCGTGCTGGAGATCGTCGAGTTCGCGCCGTTCTCCCTGAAGCGATTGCGTTCTTCGATTCGATCGCACAAGGCCGGAACGATAACGATCAAGAAACGTGGTTCGGCGGTGGACACCGAGAAACTCCGCCGTGATCTGCGGGCCTCCGGACCGGAATCCATGACCGTCGTCCTCACCCGGATCGGAGAAAAGCCCTTCTACCTGCTGTGTCGTGAGATCCCCGCGCCACAGGCGATCTGAGCGGACCCTCGACCCGGGGTGCGGATCGGCCCTCCGGCATTCGAAACGGCGGCCGGGAACCATATCGTTACCTATCCCACCGACATCTTTGGCGGTCTCCCCTGGCTCGCCCAAGGGATGTCGTTAAACTGGCGAACGCTGAATTCTTTCCCTTCTCATGGGCTCCCCCGGAAGGCCACGCTCGTCGGATCCGCTCCCCTGCGGTTCGTCCGGCGACGACCCGCACCCGCTGTGTGCACGCACGGTCACGTTTTCATCACGGTGAGACGCGACCGGCGCGTGACCACGCCCGCCCGGGGACCATCGAGAACCCGTCCCCCCGGTACCTCTCCACCGTCCGATGAATCCGGGTACGGACGGGAGCGCCAGAACCATAAGGAGCACCTCGGTGGAACAGACCAATCACAACTTCCTCAACGGGGGAGGTCAGGCCGGTGTCTCCGACCGGATGCGCGACCTCCTGTCCCAGGCCGCTCAGGAACACGTCTCGGAACAGAAGTCCCAGGGTGCCGTCAACGAGGAGATGCGTCAGCGCCTCGAGGGCATGGAGTGGCTGCTGCGCGAGCTGCGCGAGCGCGAACTCGTCTCTCTGGCCGAGTCGATCACCGCGGTCGACGGACGCATCGACGACTTCATGGCCCGCCCCCCGGAGTGGGCCGAGGCTCTCGCCGAGCACATCGAGGTCGTCGGACGACAGGTCAAGCCCCTGTCGGACATGTCCTCCCTCCGGGCCGACACCAACCGCATCGCCGGTCACCTCGACACCGCGCTGACCCGGCTCCAGCGCATGGCCGAGACGGGGACCAAGACCGCCGAGCAGCTCTCCGAGGTCGGCGAGCGCGTCACCGAACTGGGCGAGACCTTCGGGACCCGTCTGGACGCCCTCGACGCCGCCCTGAAGAGGCTGAACGAGCGGACCGAGGCCATCGAGACCTCGCTCGGCGCCGTGGACACCGCCCTCGGGGAACGCCACGAGGAGCTGACCACCACGGTCCGCACCACCCTGGCCGAGAGCAAGGACGAGCTCGCCGAGGCCATCGAGCGGAGCCGGGAGACCCTGGACACCGCCGTCCGCGAGAGCCGCGAGGAGCTGAACGCCACCGGTGTCAGGCTCGGCGAGGAGCTCACCACCGCCCTGACGGAGCGCACGGCCGAACTGCGCTCCCTGGTGGAGGAGAGCACCTCCGAGCAGAGCCGGATCCTGCTGGAGCGTCTCCAGGAGAACACCGGCGAACTGGGCGAGCGGTACGAGACCCTCTCCGAGGGGCTCACGGCGCTCGGCACCGCCGCCGAAGAGCGGCACACGGGCCTGACCGAGCGGGTCGAGGCACTGGAGACCGCCTCCACCGAACGCCACGAAGCCCTCACCACCAGGCTCACCGAGGCCGGCACCGCCGCCGAGGAACGGCACACGGGCCTGACCGAGCGGATCAAGGCGCTGGAGACCACCTCCACCGAACGCCACGAGGCCCTCACCGGCAGGATCGAGGCCACCGAGACCGCCGCCGCCGCGCGCGACGAGGCCCTCACCACCAAGCTCACCGAGAACGTCGGCCACCTCAGCACCCAGGCCGACGAGAACCACGCCGAGGCCACCGCCGCCGTCGCGGACCTCACCGGCACCCTCACCAAGATGCGGGAGACCCACGAGTCCTCCCTCACCGAGCTGCGCACCCACCTGCGTCAGCGGCTGGCCGAGCTCGACGAACAGATCGAGCTGGGTCGCACCGAGACCCGGGAGCACGCCGAGGCCACCGCCACGAGCCTGCGCGAGTCCGTGACCGAGCGGACCGACGCCTTGGCCGCGCGGGTCGCCGAGGACGGCGAGAAGGTCGCCTCCGACCTCACCCGGCTGCGTACCTTCGTCCAGGAGGCCCACGACAGGCTCTCCACCGAGACCGAGGAGCGCCACCGGACCCTCGCCGAGTCCCTCACCGAGCAGGGCGAGACCCACCGGACGGCGCTCGACGAGCGGCTGGAGCGTCACCGCGAGGCCCTCAACGGCAAGGTGGACAACCACCTGTCGCAGATCACCGGCAAGGTCGACCACGAGCTGGGCCGCCTGACCGACCGCTTCGACACCTTCGAAGGCCACTTCGAGGGCAGCTTCGAGAGCGTCGAGGGCAAGATCGACCGGGTCGACGGTCGACTCGACGGGGTCAACGGCCGGCTGGACGGCCTGGACGGCCGTGTCAACGGGGTCGAGGGCAAGTTCGAGGGCGTCAGCGGACACTTCGAGGGCGTCGACGGCCGCATGGAGGCCATCGACGACCGCCTGGAGGCCCTCAACCAGCGTCTCAACCAGCTCCCGCAGACCCTGGAGGTCAGCGAGGTGCACCGTCGCCTCACCGAGCTGGTCGACCGCCCCCTCCTCGACCACTCGGGCAGGCTCGACGAGATCGACGCGCACGTCGTCTCGGCGGTCGAGCCGGTCCTGCGCGAGCTCAAGCAGCGTCCCGACCGTCACGAGTTCGAGGAGACCGTCACCGAGGCGGTCGAGAACTCGCACGACGACATCACCAAGCGGTTCTCCTCGCTGGAGGAGACGGTGCTCGCCCTGGCCGAGGCCCTGCTGCGCCCCGGTCGTGACGGCAAGAAGAAGCGCCGCCGCGACGAGGACGACGACGAGTGATCGATCCTCCCCTCACGGAGGAGCACGCGGGGCCCGGAGCGACGAACGCTCCGGGCCCCGCCCCGTTCCGATGGTCGGACCGGGTCAGTTCGTGAAGACGATCTTGCCGAAGACATCGCCCTGGGCCATGGCGCGGAAGCCCTCGGCGGCGTCCTTCAGCGGCAGGACCCGGTCGATCTCGGGTCGCAGACCGGTGCGCACGCACATCTCGGTCAGGGCCCGCAGCTCCTCCCAGGTGCCCATGGTCGAACCCAGCACCCGCAGCTGGAGGAAGAACACCCTGGTCAGCTCGGCGGGCGGGGCGTCTCCGCTGGTGGCGCCGCAGGTGACGATGGCACCGCCCGGCTTCAGCGAACGGACCGAGTGCCTCCAGGTGGCCTGGCCGACCGAGTCGAACACCACGTCCACCCGCTCGGGCAGCCGCTCCCCCGAGGGCAGGGCCGCGTAGGCGCCCAGTTCCAGGGCCTTCGCCCGTTTGTCCTCGTCCCTACTGGTCACGTACACGCGATGGCCGACCTGGGCGGCGAGCTTGATGAGCGCCACCGACACCCCGCCGCCGGCCCCCTGCACCAGCACCGTCGATCCGGGCCGCAGGTCGGCCTTGTCGAAGAGCATGCTGTAGGCGGTCAGCCAGGCCGTGGGCAGACAGGCGGCCTCCTCGAAGGACAGTTCGGCGGGCTTGGGGAGGAGGTTGGCCTTGGGGACGAGCACCTTCTCGGCGAAGGTGCCGTCGTAGTGCTCCGACAGGAGGGAGAAACGCGGGGTGGTCCCCGGTGCGGCGGGTTCGGTGATCACGCTGTGCACGATGACCTCGTCGCCGTTCTCGTCGATCCCGGCGGCGTCCCCGCCCAGGATCATCGGGAGCCGGTCCTCCCCCAGGGCGACGCCGCGCAGGCTCCAGAGGTCGTGATGGTTGAGCGAGGCGGCCTTGACCCGGACCGTCGTCCATCCCTCACGGGGTTCGGGGTCGGGGCGCTCGCCGGCCTCCAGGCCGGAGAGGGGGTCGTCGGGCGCGATACGGGCTGCGGTGATGGCGAACATGCCCGTAGCCAACCACGGGCCCGGGCGTCGATTCCAGCCCCCGCCCGGGTTCGGGGGAACGTCGAGGGCCCCGTCGCGGTGGACGCGACGGGGCCCTCGTGGGCGGGAGACGGTTCACACCGCCAGCGGCGATCCCACCGGAAGCGACGTGTCCGTGGCCAGGCTCAGGGACGACGGCGGCAGCCCCGCCTTCACCACCTCGGCGCCCAGGGCGGCGATCATCGCGCCGTTGTCGGTGCACAGACGCGGACGCGGGACCCGCAGTTCGATCCCGGCCTCGGCGCAGCGCTGTTCGGCCAGGGCGCGCAGCGCCGAGTTGGCCGCCACTCCGCCGCTGATCACCAGCGTGCTCACGCCGTGCTCCACGCAGGCGTCGACCGCCTTGCGGGTGAGCACGTCCACCACCGACTCCTGGAAGCCGGCGGCGATGTCGGCGACCACCAACGGCTCGCCCCTGCGGTCGGCGTCCTCCACGTGCCGGGCCACGGCGGTCTTGAGCCCCGAGAAGGAGAAGTCGTAGGTGCCGTCGCCCCACTTGCCGCGCGGGAAGCGGATGGACTTGGGGTCGCCCTTCTGGGCGGCCCGGTCGATCGGCGGGCCGCCCGGGTAGGGCAGCTCCAGCAGGCGGGCGACCTTGTCGTAGGCCTCGCCGGCGGCGTCGTCGACCGTGTCGCCGAGCGAGACCACGTCGGTGGCCAGGTCGTTGACGAGCAGCAGCGAGGTGTGGCCGCCGGAGACCAGGAGGGCGATCGACGGCTTGGGCAGCGGCCCGTGCTCCAGCTGGTCCACCGCCACGTGACCGACCAGGTGGTTGACCCCGTACAGCGGCTTGTCCAGCGCCATGGCGTAGGCCTTGGCCGCCGAGACCCCCACCAGGAGGGCTCCGGCCAGGCCGGGTCCCGCGGTGACGGCGATCGCGTCGACGTCGGCGAGGGTGACCCCGGCGTTGTCCAGGGCCCGTCGCACGGTGGGCGTCATGGCCTCCAGGTGGGCGCGGCTGGCCACCTCGGGGACCACTCCGCCGAAGCGGACGTGCTGGTCGACGCTGGAGGCCACCGAGTCACCGAGCAGCTCGCAGCCTCGGACCAGCGCCACCCCGGTCTCGTCGCAGGACGACTCGATCCCGAGGATCAACGGCTCACTCATGGCTTCCCCTCTCGGCGACGCGCCGCATGACGATGGCGTCCGCGCCCTTGTAGTAGCCCCGGCGGACGCCGATCTCGACGAAGCCGAACCGTCGGTACAGCTCCTGCGCGCGCGGGTTGTCCGAACGCACCTCCAGGAACATGTGGGTGACGCCGTACTCGGCGGCCCGGTCGAGGAGCCCGGTGAGCAGGGCGCGCCCGATGCCCCTGCCCCAGGAGCCCTCGGCCACGGCCATGGTCTGTACGTCGCCCTCGGGCGGCACGAAGCGCAGCCCGGCGTAGCCGACGATCGTGTCCTCGGCCTCGGCCACCACGTAGTGGCGGGTGCTCGTCTCGGCGAGCTCGTCGCGGAGCATGCCCTCGCTCCAGGCGTCGAGGGGGAACAGGGCCCGCTCCAACTCCATGACGGCGGGCACGTCGTCGGTGGTCATCCGTCGCAGGGACGGCGTCACGGTCACTTCACCCACTGGCGGACCTTCTTCGGGGCGCCGGGCTCGACGGCGTCGGGACGGCGCAGGTAGAGGGGGTCGGGGGCGGGGAGCTTCTCGCCGAGGCGCAGACGCCTCAAGGCGAGTTCGGCCATGGCGGCGGCGTCCGGCAGCAGCGGTTCCTCGGCGGGGGCGCCCAGGACCTCGGAGTACATGCGGGCGCCGTCGCCGATCAGGGGCAGCCCCTCGGTGTCGATCTCGGCGGGCCGGGCGACCCGGACCTCGCCCACCCGGGTGAGGTGGTCGTCGTAACGCGCCCAGAACACCTCCTTGCGGCGGGCGTCGGTCATGCCGAGGAAGGGCTCGTCACGTCCGGTGGCGAAGGCCAGGGCGTCCAGGGTGACCACGCCGTGGCAGGGGATGCCCAGGGCGTCCGCGAGCGCGTGCCCGGTGGCCAGGCCGACCCTCAGGCCCGTGTAGGGGCCGGGGCCGACGCCCACCGCGATGTGGTCGAGGTCGGTCAGGGCGAGTCCGGACTCGGTGAGCAGGTCGCGCACCGTGGGGGTCAGGAGCTCGCCGTGGCGACGCGCGTCGACCGAGCTCGCGCTCGCTCGAAGGGTGAAGGCGCCGTCGGCGTCGGTCTCGCCGATCGCCGCGGTGACCGCCGGGGTGGCGGTGTCGAAGGCCAGGAGCAACACGGGTGTTCCGCCTATCCGCGCCCGGCGGCGGTGCCGGGCAGTTCGATGTCGGCCCACCGGGCGCCGACCGGGCGCAGGTGGACGGTGCGGGTGTCGTCGGGGTGGCGTTCGATGCGGATCTCCAGCCGATCGTCGGCCAGCCCCTCGGCCACGCCCTCGCCCCACTCGACGACGGTGACGGAGTCGGGGAGGGTCATGTCCAGGTCGATGTCGTCGATCTCCTCGGGGCCGCCCAGACGGTAGGCGTCCACGTGGACGAGGGCCGGGCCCTCCGCCAGGGAGGGGTGGATCCGGGAGATGATGAAGGTCGGAGAGGTGACCGCCCCCCGCACGCCCAGGCCTTCACCCAGGCCCTGGGTGAAGGTGGTCTTGCCCGCGCCCAGCGGCCCGGAGAGGATCAGCAGGTCTCCGGGGCGGGCGAGGGCGGCGAGGTCACGGCCGAGCGTGCGCATGGCGTCGTCCGTCGCGGCGGTGACCGTGTGGACGTGGGACACGCCCGCTGTGGTGGCTGTGGTGTCTGTCATCGGGCTCGCAGCTTGTTCGGGTGGTGGATCGATCGACGATCGGACGCGCCGAAGTTCCCTCTTCACCCAGGTTAGGTCGGGTGAAGGAGGTTCGTGACCGATATCGGGGAGTGCGTCAGTGACCGCCGACATACTCCCGGGGCACGCGGGTGCCGATCCTCGTGACGATCTCGTACGGGATGGTGTCCAGGACCTCGGCCCATTCCTCGGCGGTCGGGACACCCGGGGACTCGGCCGGGTCGCCGAACAGTACCGCGTACTCGCCCGCCTCCACGGCGTCGTCCTCGACATCCACAACGAACTGGTCCATGCAGACTGTTCCCGCGATGGTCCGGCGGCGCCCTCCCACGAACACGGGACCCTTGTTGGTCGCGGCGCGGGGGACGCCGTCGGCGTAGCCCAGCGGCACCACGGCCAGCGTGGTCTCACGATCGGTGACGTACCGGTGTCCGTAGGAGACGCCGCTGCCCTCCGGGACGCGCTTGGTCAGTGCGATCCTGGATTCCAGGGTCATGGCGGGACGCAATCCGGGCACGTCCAAACCCGGGATCGGGCAGAGACCATAACTCGCGATCCCCCCGCGGACCAGGTCGTACCTGGCCTCGGGCACGGTGAGCAGCGCCGCCGAGTTCGCGATGTGCCGCACCTCGGGGGTCAGCCCCGCCTTCTCGACCAACGCCAGAGCCTGGTCGAACACGTCCAGCTGTGCCCGGATCGAAGGGTGGCCGGGCTCGTCGGCGCAGGCGAAGTGCGACCAGACGCCGCTGACCTTGAGGACCCCTTCCTCCTCGGCGCGCGCCGCGATCTCCACGACCGACTCCCAGTCGGAGACGGCGACCCCACCGCGGTTCAACCCGGTGTCGGCCTTGAGCTGGACCCGCGCGACCCGTCCCAGACGGCGTGCCTCGGAGATCACCGTGTCCAGGACGGCGCGGTCGCTGACGCCCAGGTCGATGTCGGCCTCGATCGCCTCGCCCACCGCTTCACCCGGCGGAACGATCCAGGACAGCACCGGGACGGTGATCCCGCCACGGCGCAACTCCAGCCCCTCCTTGATCAGGGCCGTCCCCAACCAGGTGGCGCCACCCGTGATGAGGGCGCGCGCCACGGGCAGCATGCCGTGGCCGTATCCGTCGGCCTTGACCACGCCCATGAGGGGCGTACCGCCGGCGATCTCACGGAGCAGCCGGGCATTGGAGGCGATCGTGTCCAGGTTGACGCGAGCGTGCGCGAAAGGAGCCATGCCCCCAGTGTTCCACGCGTGGGTTACCGCCTCGGAGCTGCGGGTATGTGGCTTACGACCGAGTTAGCGCCCTCTTTTGGGGATATCGGCATGAACGAAAACGGAAGTGAACGAGCCGTCGACGTCACCCGGCTCTGGTCCGGCGGACTGGCCACCGCGGTGGTCGCCGCGTTGGTCATCTTCGCGGGGACCCTGATCGTCCGCGGGGTGTTCGGAATCCCGGTGTTGGCCCCCGAGGAGGCCGGCCACCTGGGAGACGCCGGAACGGTCGGCTACGCGCTCATGGCGGGCATGGTCGCCCTGTTGGCGACCGCGCTGCTGCACCTGCTGTTGCTGTCGGCACCGCGGGCGCTCTCGTTCTTCGGCTGGATCGTCGGTCTGGCCACGGCCATCGCGGCCGTCACGCCCTTCACCCAGGGCGCCGAGCTCTCCAGCCAGATCGCGACCGGACTGATCAACCTGGTCTGCGGTATCGCGATCGCCTCGCTGCTGAGCGGCGTGGGCCGGAGCGCGCTCGTCCGTCGCCGCGGCGACCGACCCGTCCCACCGCAGCGCCCCGCGCTGCGACACGAGGGTGTCCTGCCCGACATCGAGCAGGAGGAGTACGACCCCACGCGCTATCGCGCGATGGACGATGACGCCGAGTACGAGCACAGGCGCGCCGAGGAGGAACGCGCCCGCCACGGCCACCGCGACATCTAGCGCACGAACGCGGGAGGGGGCGGGACCCGAGAAGGGTCCCGCCCCCTCCCCCGTGTTCGGTGTCCTATGAGGTCAGGAACCCGCGACGAGGGTCTCGACGTGGCGGGCGCTCAGACAGTGGTCGATCACCATGACCGCCGCCCCGACGACCCCCGCGCCCTCCCCCGCCTTGGAGGAGACGATGCGCAGGTTCTCGGTGGCCAGCGGCAGTGAGCGCTGGTAGATGATCTCCCGCGCTCCCGCGAGGAGGTGGTCGCCGGCCTGGGCCAGGACCCCGCCGATGACGATCACCGAGGGGTTGAACATGTTGACGGCGGCGGCCAGGACCTCGCCGATGTCACGTCCGGCCTGACGCAGCGCTCGCAGGGCCGGGATCGATCCGTTCCGGGACAGCTCCACCACGTCGCGGGCCCCCGCGGCGGGAACCCCCTCTGCGGTGAGCGCCTCGGCCAGGGCGTGCCCGCCGGCGACCGCCTCCAGGCAGCCGGTGTTGCCACAGCGGCAGGGGAGTTCCCGGGCGTTGGGGACGTGGATGTGCCCGATGTCCCCGGCCGCCCCTTGGGCGCCCCGATAGACACCGCCCTCGCTGACGATGCCGCAGCCGATACCGGTGGCGACCTTCACGAACAGCAGGTGGTCGGCGTCGGGCCATGCGACGTGGTGTTCGCCGACCGCCATGATGTTGACGTCGTTGTCCACGAGCACGGGGCGTTCGATACGACGTTCGACGTGGCCGGAGACGTCGAAGTGGTCCCACCCGGGCATGATCGGCGGGTTGACCGCCCGACCGGCGGAGTGCTCGACCGGACCGGGCAGGCCCATCCCGAGGCCGAGGAGTTCGTCGGTTCCGCGTCCCGTCGCGTCCAGCAGGGCCAGGCCGTGCTCGACGACCCAGTCCAGGACGGGCTCGGGGCCCAGGGCGATGTCGAGGTCGGCGCGGTCCTCGGCGAGGACCGCCCCGGACATGTCGGTGAGGGCCAGCCGCGCGTGGGTGGCGCCGAGGTCGGCCGCGAGGACGACGCGCGCCTCCGGCCGGAACGAGAAGGTCGTGGGCGGACGGCCTCCGGTCGAGACCGCCTCTCCGGCCGGTCCGATGAGCCCGCCGGCCAGCAACGCGTCGACGCGCTGGGTGACCGTGGAGCGGGCCAGACCGGTGACGGAGGCCAGTTCGGAGCGGGTACGGGGGCGACCGTCCCGGAGCAGTCGGAGCAGGGTTCCCGCGCCGGGGGCGGCGGTGGGGTTACCGGAGGCGCGTGGGCCGGCCGCCCCCGCCCTTCCCGGTTCGGTGAGCGCGTCTTCCGTCATGTGACCAGTGAATCACAGGATCTATTGCTCTTCCTCCCTCCAACTAATTTGTCCAGATGCGGCAACTTTTGCTTGACCATCGACATAAGTGCGACGTAACGTCTCCGTCATGTCAGTGAAGAAGGTCACAAGTCCGGACGCCCCCACGTCCGGACCGACCACCCCCCGGACATACCGAGCCGCGATCATCGGCACCGGCTTCATGGGACGGGTCCACTCCCACGCGATCCGGGCCCTCGGCGGCGAGATCGTCGGCGTCGCCGGTTCCTCCCATGCGAAGGCCGAACGGTTCCGCGCCTCCCACGGCATCGCCCGAGCCCACTCGGACGCCCTCGAACTCGTCCACGACCCCGACGTGGACGTGGTGCACGTGTGCACCCCCAACCATCTGCACGCCCCGCTGACGCGGGCGGCGCTGGCCGCCGGCAAGCACGTGGTCTGCGAGAAACCCCTGGCCACCGACGCCGCCACCGCGCGCGAACTCACACAGAGCGCCCGAGAGGGCGGGCGGGTCGCCGTGGTCCCCTTCGTCTACCGCTTCCATCCCATGGCCCGCGAGGCCCGGGCCCGGGTGGCCGCCGGCTCCCTCGGCAGGGTCGGGCTGGCGCACGGCGGCTACCTCCAGGACTGGTTCCTCTCCCCCGAGGAGGACAACTGGAGGGTCGATCCGGACATCGGCGGCCCCACCCGGGCCTTCGGGGACATCGGTTCGCACTGGTGCGACATGCTCGAGTTCGTCACCGGGGACCGCGTCACCGCGGTCAGCGCCCAGACCTCGCGGATCACCGACTCCCGGGGGACGGACGGCGGTCGGTCCGTCACCACCGAGGATCTGGCGTCGTTCCAGTTCACCACCGCGGGCGGGGCGATCGGCACGGCGGTGATCAGCCAGGTGTCGCCGGGACGCAAGAACCAGCTGTTCCTCGAGGTCTCCGGAACCGAGGGGTCCCTGCGCTTCGACCAGGAACGACCCGAGACCCTGTGGTCGGGCGAACGCGCCCGGACCGGCACCGTCTCCCGGGACGACCCCGGCCTCAGCGCCGAGGCGGCCCGCATGGTGCGGCTCCCCGTCGGCCATCCGCAGGGCTATCAGGACTGCTTCAACGCGCTGATCGCCGACACCGCGGCCGCCATCGCCGGACATCGGCCGGAGGGACTCCCGGTCTTCGCCGACGGCCTGCGGGCCGCCGTCCTCGCCGAGGCCGTCCTGCTCTCGGCACGGGAACGGCGATGGGTCGACGTCCCGCCCACGGACGAGGCGGATCCCACGTGAACGCCGCGCCCCTGCTCAGAATGACCGGCATCGACAAATCCTTCCTGGGCGTACGAGTCCTGCACGGTGTCGACCTGGAGCTGCGTTCCGGGGAGCTGCACGCCCTGGTCGGTGAGAACGGCGCGGGCAAGTCCACGCTGATGAAGGTGCTGGCCGGGGTGCACCGACCCGACGGCGGGCGGATCGAGATCGACGGCGCGGAGGTCTCCTTCGACCACCCCTCGCGGGCCCGCCGCGCCGGTGTGTCCACCGTGTTCCAGGAGTTCAACCTGCTCCCGGAGCGGACCGTCGCCCAGAACGTGTTCCTGGGGCGGGAGATCCTCTCCCGGGGGCTGGTGGACGACCGGGCCATGGAGCGGACCACCGCCGAGCTGCTCGACGACCTGGGCCTGGAGGGCATCTCCCCCAGGGCGAGGGTCCGGCATCTGTCCGTGGCCGAACAGCAGGTGGTGGAGATCGTCAAGGCGCTCTCCCACGACGCGCGCGTCATCTCCATGGACGAGCCGACGGCGGCCCTGGCCGACCACGAGGTCGAGGTCCTCTACCGGATCATCGCCCGTCTGCGCGAACGCGGCGTGGGCGTCCTCTACGTCTCCCACCGGCTCAAGGAGATCTTCGACCTGGCCGACACCATCACCGTCCTCAAGGACGGCCATCGGGTCGACACCGTCCCGGCCGACGACATCGCCCCCGCCGACCTGGTGCGCAGGATGGTGGGACGCCCCGTCTCCTCGGTCTTCCCCGAACGGCTCGAACCGCACGGCGAGCACGTGGGCCGGGTGCGCCTGGCGGTCTCCGGCGGCGGCAACACCCGGTTGGACGGGATCGACCTGGAGGTGCGCGGCGGCGAGATCGTCGGCCTGGCCGGGCTCCAGGGCAGCGGCCGCACCGAGATCGCGCACGCCCTGTTCGGCGTCGACCGGTTCACCCGGGGCGAGGTCCACGTCGACGGGCGGCGGGTCGATCCGCGCTCGCCGCGCCGGGCGATCCGCGCCGGACTGGCCCTGGTCACCGAGGACCGCAAGGCCCAGGGACTGGCGCTCGAACAGTCCGTCACGGCCAACGCCCGTCTCGTCCTGGACGCCGTGAACCCGTTCGGTTCCGCCCGACGCGCCGCGCGCGTCCCCGGCCTCCTCTCCTCCCTGGAACTGGTGGCACGGGGCGGCCCTCGCCAGGAGGTCCGGTACCTGTCCGGCGGCAACCAGCAGAAGGTGGTGCTGGCCAAGTGGCTGGTCACCGACCCCGGTGTCATGGTGCTGGACGAGCCCACCCGGGGGATCGACGTGGGCGCCAAGCAGGCCGTCTACACGCTGATGCGCGAGTTGGCCGCCGCGGGTGTGGCCGTCCTCCTCATCTCCTCCGAACTCCCCGAGCTGATCGGTATGTCCGATCGCCTGGTCGTGCTCGACGACGGCCGGGTGGCGGGAGAACTGCCGGGCGGCTCCGACGAGGAGACCGTGATGGCCCTGGCGACCGGCGCCGCGAGGGAGGCCGTCTCATGACCCCCTCCCCTTCACCTCTGAGAGACCTCCTGGATCGGGCCGGCACCACCGGAGCGGTCTACGCGGCCCTGGCGGGCGTCCTGGTGATCGGTTCGCTCTTCGTGGCCTTCCAGGGATCCCACCTGTTCACCGCCGCCAACACGGTGGACCTGTTCACCAGGGGCAGCCTGCTGGGCTTCCTGGCCATCGGCCAGACCCTGGTGATCCTGTGCCGCTCCCTCGACCTGTCGGTCGGCTACGTCGCCGCCCTGTCCACGATGGTCTCGGCGATCGTCATGGCCGGGGACCCCTCCCGGATCGTCCTCGGCATCGGCGCCACCCTGGGGCTGGCGGCCCTCATCGGCCTGGTCAACGGGCTCGTCGTCACCCGTCTGCGGGTCAACCCCTTCATCACCACCCTGGGGACGGGGCTGCTCATCAAGGGCTACCTCGACACACGGTTCCAGGGGCCGGCCGGGTCGATACCCGCCGAGTTCCAGACGTTCGGGCTCTCCCGGATCGGCGTGCTCCCGGTGTCCACACTGGTCATGCTGGCTCTGGCGGTGCTCGCGATCCTCTTCCTGCGGCGTACCCGGATGGGCTTCCACATGTACGCGGTGGGCGGGGACTCCGAGGTGGCCCGGCTCTCCGGGATCCGTCCCGAGATCCCCGTGATCACCGCGCACGTGCTGTGCTCGATGACGGCCGGGATCGCCGGACTGCTCCTGGCCTCCCGTTTCGGCACCGGCAACACGCTGGTCTACAACAACGGCTACGAACTGGAGGCCATCGCCGCGGTCGTGCTCGGCGGCACCTATCTGCTGGGCGGACGCGGCGGGGTGGCCGGGACCATGGCGGGGGTGTTCATCCTCGCCACCCTGGACACGGTGTTCAACACGCTCTCGGTCGACCCCTTCGTCAAGGACGTGCTGCGCGGCGCCATCGTCATCGCCGCGGTGGCCGTCTACGCCCGAGGGCGACACGGGCGCACCTCCGTCCGGCCCCGTTTCACCTCCGGTGGCGCACCACCGGCTCCCCCGCCCCCACCACCCCCGACGGCGACGCCCTCGGCCCGGGGAGGAGACCGATGACCCGCCCGACCCGCCTCTCCCCCGGCGCCCTGTCGTCCGCCCTCCGCGGCGGCACCGGGACCGTGGCCGTCCTACTGACCTTGATCTTCCTGGTCATCGCCGTACAGAACCCGTCGTTCTTCGAAGGCCCGCCGCTGATGGCGTTCGCGAAGAAGGCGGCGCCCCTGGTCGTGCTCGCGCTCGGCCAGTACCTGGTGATCGTCTCCGGCGAGTTCGACCTCTCGGTCGGCTCCCTGGTGGGCGCGCAGGTGGTGATCGCGGCCCGGTTGATCGACGGCGACGAGGCCTCGACCCTGCCGGTCATCGGCCTGATGCTGCTCTTCGGTCTCGTCGTGGGGCTGGTCAACGGCCTGATCACCACGGTGTTGAGGGTCCCGTCGATCATCACCACCCTCGGCACGATGCTGATCCTGTTCGGCGCCGTGCGCTACTGGACGGGCGGCGCGCCCACCGGGGCCCTGTCGGAGGGGTTCCGGGTGTTCGGCCGGCACGGCCTCGACGGCGTGCCCGTCATCGGCCAACTGCCCTGGGCGTTGGTGATCGCTGCGGTCCTGACGGTCGGCGCGGTCCTCCTCATGCGCTCGCCCTATGGACGTTCCCTGATGGCCACCGGCGACAACGACACCGCCGCCGCCTTCTCCGGGGTCCGCGTACGACGGGTGCGCACCCTGGCCTTCGTCGGCTCGTCCCTGGCGGCCACCGTGGCGGCCATCCTCATCGGCGGCTTCGCCGGGGTCACCGCCCAGGTCGGCCAGGGGCTGGAGTTCACCGCCATCACGGCCGTCGTCCTCGGCGGGGTGGTGTTGGGCGGCGGTCGCGGGAGCGTCATCGCGGCCGTACTCGGCGCGCTCACCGTCGAAGCGCTCTTCACCCTGTTCAACCAGCTCTACCTGCCCTCGACCATCCAGCCGGCGGCGCAGGGGCTCATCATCATCGCGGCCGTGGCCTACGCCTCGCGCCGTGGCGACCGGAGACCGCCGAGACACGCGCGACGGCGGCCGGTCCACCCGAACGATCGACCGCTCGACCCTTCCCGGAGGTAACCCCCATGCGCCTACCCCCCGCGTTCCTCGCCGGCGCCGCCGGCCTGACCCTGCTGCTCACCGCCTGTACGACCGACGCCCCCGAGGGGGCGGACGGCGCCGGCGGAGAGAACGGCGCCGCCACGACCCCGGACGCCGAGTGGTTCGACCAGGCCGAGTTCGACGCGCAGCTCGCCCAGCGCGAGATCACCCCCGAGGGCCCGGACGCCGAGCCCTGGGCCCAGGCGATCGAGCCCGAATGGATCGACACCGCCGAGTTCGCCATCGACGACCCCGAGAACGCCCGGGTCTGCTTCTCCAACGCCTCGGTGTCCAACCCCTGGCGGGTCACCGGCTCCATCACCATGCGCCAACAGGCGGAGGCGCTGATCGAGGAGGGGCGGATCGGTGGTTTCTCCTCCTCCGACGCGGCCGACGACGACAACCAGCAGATCTCCGACATCCAGGCGTTCGTGGACTCCGGGGACTGCGACGCCATCATCATCTCCCCGTCCACGACGGCCACGTTGACCCCGGCGGTGGAGACCGCCTGCGAGAGCGGGGTCCCGGTGATCGTCTTCGACCGGGGCGTGAACAGCGACTGCATGGTCACGTTCATCCACCCGATCGGCGGCTACGCCTACGGGGCCGACGCCGCCGAGTTCCTGGTCGAGAACCTGGAGCCGGGGTCGACCGTCCTGGCCCTGCGGATCCTGCCCGGCGTGGACGTGCTCGAACACCGCTGGGCCGCGGCCCAGCAGGTCTTCGGCGACAGCGACCTGGAGCTGCTCGGTTTCGAGTTCACCGAGGGCGACGGGGCCCAGATCAAGGACCTGGTCTCCCAGCACCTGCAACGAGGTGAGGTCGACGGCATCTGGATGGACGCCGGAGACGGGGCCGTCGCGGGCCTGGAGGCCTTCGAGGACGCCGGCCGCCCCTATCCGGTGATCGCCGGCGAGGACGAACTCAGCTTCATGCGCAAGTGGGACGAGGAGGGGCTGACGGCGATCGCCCCGGTGTACTCCAACTTCCAGTGGCGCACCCCGATGCTCGCGGCGGGCATGATCCTCGCGGGCGAGGAGGTCCCGGCCGAGTGGGTCCTGCCGCAGGAGCCGATCCGTCAGGACGAGCTCGACGACTACCTGGAGCGCAACTCCGAGATGCCCTCCCTGCACTACGCGAAGTTCGGCGGCGAGGACCTGCCCGGTTTCCCCGAGGCGTGGGTGGACCGGTAGGGATGCGCGCGCTGGGGGTCGACACCTGGGTCTGGACGTCACCGCTCACCGACGCCGAACTGCGTCGGATCGCGCCCCGCGTGGCGGGGTGGGGGTTCGACGTGCTGGAACTGCCGGTCGAGGAGATCGGCGACTGGAACCCCGCCCACGCCCGGACGCTCCTGGACGATCTGGGGCTCGGCGCCACCGTCGTCCTGGTCATGTCCCCGGGCAGGGAGCTCGTGGCGACCGATCCCGGCACCGTTCGACGGACCAGGGACTACCTCAGGCGGGTCGTCGACGCCGCGGCGGAGGTCGGTTCCACCGTCGTCGCGGGTCCGGCCTATGCCTCGGTGGGGCGTACCTGGCGCATGTCCCCGAAAGAGCGGGCGGGGCTGCGCTCGGAGCTCACCGAGGCTCTGGCCCCCGTGGTCGACCACGCGTCGGCCGCAGGGGTGCGGATCGCCGTGGAGCCGCTGAACAGGTACGAGACCAGCGTGCTCAACACGGTGGACCAGGCGTTGGAGGCGCTCGCGGACCTGCCCGCCGAACACTGCGGTCTCGCCTTGGACGTCTACCACATGAACATCGAGGAGAAGGATGTGGCGGAGGCGATCTCCCGGGCCGCCGGGCGCATCCACCACGTCCAGGTTTGTGCGAATGACCGAGGAACGCCCGGCGCCGATCACCTGGACTGGTTACAGATCGTGACAAAACTAGATGAATCCGGTTACCCGGGACCCCTGGTGATCGAGTCGTTCACAGCGCACAATGTGAGCGTCGCCACGGCGGCGTCCATATGGCGGCCCCTGGCCGCCTCCCAGGACGCCCTCGCTGTCGACGGTCTGGCCTTCCTCCGTTCGATCACCACCTCGGAACCTCCTCCGTCTCCCTCCCCCACGCCCCCGGTGAAAGGAGCCGCCATGGACTGAGCACCCCGATGAGGCGGCCTCCCCCGCTTCCGAACGCGATAGCAGGAACTCCCCGACGGACCCCGTCCACGCGTCCACCGACGACCGGTCCCCGACCGGCGCCGGAACACCGTGGCCCGCAGACCGTCCCTGCCGTCGGCGCCGGCACGCCGCACGGACTCATCGACCCCCATTCTCCGGATGAGGTTCCCCGTGATCACCAGCCCCCTGAGAGCGTTGGGCGCGACCGTCGCGGCCATCGCCATGGCCATCGGCCTGACATCGGTCCCCGCCCAGGCGGACGAGGTCGAACAGGACCCGTTCACCGCGCTGATCTTCTCCAAGACCACCGGCTTCCGACACGACTCCATCCCCCACGGCGTCGCCCTCTACGAGGCTCTCGCCGAGGAACACGGCTTCGAGACAGAGCACACCGAGGACGCCGACGTCTTCAACGAGGAGGACCTGGCCCGCTTCGACGTGGTCGTCTGGCTCTCCACCACCGGCGACGTGCTGGACGAGGACCAGCAGGGCGCCTTCGAGGACTACATCCGTTCGGGCGGCGGCTACGTCGGCGTCCACTCGGCCTCCGACACCCACTACGACTGGGAGTGGTACGGCGAACTGGTCGGCGCCTACTTCGCCAGTCACCCGCCCGGCACCCAGGACGCCACGGTCATGGTGAACGACCGTGTGCACCCCTCCACGGCCGGTCTTCCCGCTTCGTGGGAGCGGCACGACGAGTGGTACGACTACGACGTCAACCCGCGCGGCGACGTGCACGTCCTGGCCGGGCTCGACGAGAGCTCCTACGAGGAGCAGGTCGACCCGGCCGGCCAGATGGGGTACGACCACCCGATCGCCTGGTGCCAGGTCTACGACGGCGGCCGATCCTGGTACACCGGCGGCGGCCACACGAACGAGTCCTACTCCGAACCGGAGTTCACCGACCACCTCCTGGGCGGTCTCCAATGGGCGGCCGGCCGGGCCGAGGGCGACTGCGGCGCCACCGCCTGGGAGAACTTCCAGAAGGTCACCCTCGCCCAGGGCGAGGAGAACGTCGGCGAGCCGATGGGCATGGCGGTCCTGCCGGACGGCCGTGTCGTGCACACCTCGCGCGACGGCCGGGTGTCCCTGTGGTCCCCCGAGACCCACTCCACCGCCCTGCTCACCGATCTGCCCGTGTACGACCACGACGAGGACGGTCTTCAGGGCGTGGCCCTCGACCCGGACTTCGAGGAGAACGGGTGGGTGTACCTGTACTACGCGCCCGTGCTGGACGGGGTCCCCTCGGGTGAGGCGCCCTCGGACGGCGCGCCGGAGGACTTCGCCCCCTATGAGGCGCACAACAACCTGTCGCGTTTCCAGTTCGTGGACGGTGACGAGCCGACCCTGGACCTGGAGAGCGAACAGGTGATCCTGGAGGTCGAGGCCACGCGCGGCATGTGCTGCCACGTCGGCGGCGACATCGACTTCGACCACGAGGGACGTCTCCTCCTGGCCACCGGGGACGACACCAGCGCGTTCGGGTCGGACGGGTACACGCCGATCGACGAGCGCGAGAGCCGCAACCCGGCGTTCGACGCCCAGCGCAGCTCCGCCAACACCAACGATCTGCGGGGCAAACTCCTCCGGATCTCCGTCGACGAGGACGGCGGATACTCCATCCCCGAGGGCAACCTGTTCCCGCCGGAGACCTCCGACCCGGACCTGACCCGCCCGGAGATCTTCGCCATGGGTCTGCGCAACCCGTTCCGCTTCTCGGTCGACCCTCAGGACGGCGGCGTCTACCTGGGCGACTACGGACCCGACGCCCATGAGGCCGACCCCGAGCGAGGGCCGCAGAACACGGTGACCTGGCACCACATCACCGAGGCCGCCAATATCGGCTGGCCGTACTGCATCGGGAACAACTCCGCCTACGTCGACCACGACTTCGGGTCGGGGACCTCCGGTGAGGCGTTCGACTGCGCCGCGCCGGTGAACGACTCCCCGCGCAACACCGGTCTGGAGGAGCTGCCCCCGGTCACCCCGGCGTCGATCTGGTACTCCTACGAGGAGTCCGAGGAGTTCCCGCACCTGGGCGAGGGCAGCGGCTCCCCGATGGGCGGACCCGCCTACCACTACGACCCCGACCTGGAGTCGGACAACAAGTGGCCCGAGTACTACGACGGCGTCCCCCTGATGTACGAGTGGGGACGCCAGTGGATCAAGCAGATCCACCTGGACGACGAGGGCGGCGTCCTCGACATCACCGACACCGTGCCGGACATCGACCTGGCCAACCCCATGGACATGGAGTTCGGCCCGGACGGCGCCCTGTACGTGTTGGAGTACGGATCCGGCTACTTCGGCGGGGCCGAGGACTCGGCGATCTCCCGCATCGACTACGTCTCCGGCAACAGCCCGGTGGCCAGGATCGGGGTCGACACCACCTCCGGTCCGGCCCCGCTGACCGTGGAGTTCTCCGCCGAGGACTCCTTCCACCCCGGCGGCCTGCCCTTCGAGTACGCGTGGGCCTTCGGCGACGGCGCGACCTCGACCGAGGTCTCGCCCACGCACACCTTCACCGATGAGGGCCGTTACACCGTCACGTTGACGGTCACGGACGAGGAGGGACGTACGGGTACGGCGACGACGACGGTCACCGCCGGCAACACCGCGCCCGAGGTCTCCTTCGACACCCCGAGGGACGGACGGTTCTTCTCCTGGGGCGACGAGATCCCGTTCTCCGTCTCCGTGGAGGACACCGAGGACGGATCGATCGGCGACGGGATCGACTGCGGCGACGTTCAGGTCACCTCGTCCCTGGGACACGACTCCCACGCCCACCCCTGGACGCAGTACGACGCGTGCGAGGGCGTCAGCGTCACCGGGACCGACGGCGGCCACGGCCACGACATGAACATCTTCTGGGTACTCCAGGCCGAGTACACCGACGGCGGCGGAGCGGCCTCACCACCGCTGAGCGGCTCCGACGGGGTCAAGCTCAACCCGTCGCGGATGCAGGCCCAGTACTTCTCCGATAGCCGAGGCGTGCAGACCGAGGCGACGGAGGACGACGAGGGAGGGCTGCGCAACCTCTCCTGGATCGGGCACGGTGACTGGGTCTCCTACACCCCGGTCGACCTGTACGAGATCGAGGAGATCACCTTCCGGGTCGCCTCGGACGGATACGGCGGCGCCATCGAGGCCCGGGCCGGCTCCCCCGAGGGGGAGACGCTGGGCACGGTCGACGTCCCGGTCACCGGCGGCTGGCAGGAATGGACCGACGTGACCATGGAGGTGACCGATCCGGGCGGGACCATCGAGCTGTTCCTGGTCTTCACCGGAGACGACCCGGACGTGGCCGACGGTCTGTTCAACCTCAACTACTTCGAGGTCGGCCACGGGGACCACGAAGCCCCCGACGAGGGCCCCGAGGTCGCTCTGACCAGCCCCGAGGACGGTTCCGTCCACGCCCCGGGCGAGGACATCGCGCTCGCGGCGGAGGTCACCGACCACGGCGACGTCGGTATCGAAGGGGTGGAGTTCCTCGTCGACGGCGAACCGGTGGCCACGGCGACCGAGAGCCCCTACGAGGCCACCTGGACGGAGGTCGCCGAGGGCGAGTACTCCGTGAGCGCGGTCGCCACCGACGGCGACGGGGCGACCGGGACCTCGGCCTCCCACACGATCACCGTCGGCGAGGTCGCCGAACCCGAGGAGTGCGCCCCGCCGAACGTGGACGACGGGTACCGCGCCTTGTGGGACGGCGAATCCCTGGACGGCTGGAGCATGGCCGGACCGGGCGGCTTCGAGATCGTTCCGGACGAGGACGGATGCGTGCTCCGGACCGAGGGCGGCATGGGCCTGCTCCATCACGAGACCGAACTGGGCTCCTACCGGCTGAAGCTGGACTACCTCACCCCCGAGGAGAGCGACAACTCCGGTGTCTTCGTCGGCTTCCCCGACCCCGGGGACGACCCCTGGGTCGCCGTCGACCAGGGCTACGAGATCCAGATCGACCCGTTCGGCGCCCCGGCGGGCGACCCCCTCACCCGGACGGGAGCCGTCTACGGCTTCCAGGAGGCGAGCTCGCACCCCGAGGTCGTGGGCGAGTGGAACACGATGGAGATCGAGGTCGACGACCCGATGATCCGGGTCAGCGTCAACGGTGAGCTCGTCAACGAGTTCGAGAGCACCGACCCGGACCGGGACCTGTCCTCCGGGTTCATCGGACTCCAGAACCACGGCGACGCCGACACGGTCCTGTTCCGCGACGTACAGGTCATGGACCTGGAGGACGAGGTCGAGCCGATCACGTTCACCGAGGTCTCCGAGCGGATCGACGCGCTCGCCGACGAAGGGGCCCTGACCCACTCCGAGGCCCGCCGACTCGCCCCACAGCTGCGGCTGATCGAACACCACCTGGACACCGGACGGCCCGCCCAGGCCGAGCGTTCCCTGGAGCGCTTCGTCGCGGTCGTCGAGTCCGTGGTCGACGACGACGCCCGAGAGGAGTTGACCGACCTGGCCACCCGGCTCAGGGCCCTGCTCCCCGACTGACCCCACCGACACCCGGAGCCGCCGTGTCCACGGCGGTGAAGCACGACCGAACGCGGCGGGGCCTCCCCGGCCCCGCCGCCCCCGGCGGCGTCGCTCGCACGGTACGCGCCGCCTCTCCCCCGACAGAGTGCCGAACCGACGGGAGGTGCCCGTGCGCACCGAGAAGGACCAGAGTCGAGACCCCCGCGAGCCCGAGAACGGAAAGGGCCCGGACACGACCGAACGCGTGATGACCAAGGACGCCACCGCCACCACCTGGTGGCTGACCGGCGGATCCGTCCTGTTGGTCGGAGCGATCGCCGCCGCGGTGATCGTCGTCTTCTCCGGAGGTGACGACGCGGTCTCCCCCGACCCGGCCCGGGTGGCCGAACTGGAGGCCTCCGCGGCCGAACGCCACGTCGACCAGGTGGAGGAGCTCGTCCACCACACCCGTGCCGCTCACGAGGGACTGCTCCCGGTGCTGGAGTCCCTGGACACGGTGTTGCCCGCGGACGGTTCGGCCCCGTCGGAGGACCTCCCGGACACCGAGGAGATCGACGCCTGGCTCGGGACCACCCTGGAGGCCCGCGACCACCTGGAGCACGCCGAATCGGGCGAGACCGCCTTCAACGTCACCCACGCGGGGCTGCGCGGCTCCGTCGACCTGCTCGCCTCCTCCCTGAACGCCTACGACTCCGCCGTGCGCGCCGACGAGGAGCGGCGCACCGATCTGCTCGAACTCGCCGCCGACCTGCGGGACCAGGCGGTCCGCGCGTGGTCGGTGGCGGCCACACAACTGGACATGGTCAGTGTCGAGGCCGGTCACGGCCATATCCACCTGTACCTCCCCGCGGCACCGGGCAGCGGGGCCCTGACACCCGACGAGGCCGAGGACGGCGACGGGGCCCTCGAAGAGGCCCCCGGACACGACGACCACTGACAGGGGACCCCATGACACGTATCGGAGTGTGGTCGATCGGAGCGCGAGGATCGGTCGCCACCACGGCCGTCCTCGGCGCCCTGGCCGTCCGGGCCGGAGCCGTGGAGCCGATCGGGTGCGTCACCGAACGCCCCGAGTTCGCCGCGGCGGGCCTGCCCGGGATCGGCGACCTGGTCTTCGGCGGCCACGACCTCCACGGCACCCACCTGGCCAAGGGCGCGGAGCCCCTGGCCGGGGCGGGGGCGGTGCCACCACGTCTGACGGAGATGTTCGCCGAGGAGCTGGGCGCCGTGGACCGTCGGATCCGCGAGGGGGTGGAGAGCCCGGCAGCAGGGTTCTCCCGCCGCCACGTGGACTCCCTGGAACGCGATCTCCGCGAGTTCGCCGAGGCGGAATCGCTGGAGAGGGTGGTGGTCGTGGACCTGTCCGGCACCGAGCCCCCTCCGGCCCCGGCCCCCGAACTCACCGACCCCGGCCGCCTGGAAGAGGCCCTGGACGCGGGGAACGCCCGGATCCCGGCCTCTTCGGCCTACGCCTACGCGGCGCTGCGCGCCGGCTGCTCCTTCGTGGAGTTCACGCCCAACGCCGGCCCCCGACCACCCGCCCTCTCCGCCCTGGCCGAACGGCTGGGGCTGCCCTGGGCCGGTTCGGACGGCAAGACCGGGGAGACCCTGGTCAAGAGCGCGCTGGCGCCGATGTTCGCCACCCGCGCGCTCCGGGTGCGTTCCTGGTCCTCGACCAACCTGCTCGGCGGAGGCGACGGACGGACGCTGGCCGACCCGGGCAGCAACGACAGCAAGACCTCCTCCAAGGCCCGGGGGCTGGAGCACCTGTTGGGGCATCCGGTGGACGGCCCGCTGCACATCGACTACGTACCGGACCTGGGCGGGACCAAGGTGGCCTGGGACCACGTCTCCTTCGAGGGTTTCCTGGGAGCCCGGATGTCCCTCCAGTTCACCTGGTCCGGTCACGACTCGGCCCTGGCCGCTCCGCTGATCCTGGACCTGGCCCGGCTGACCGCCCACGCCCACCGGACGGGCCGGGTCGGTCCGGTGCCGGAGCTGGGCTTCTTCTTCAAGGATCCGGCCGGCGGCGGCCCGCACGGGCTCGCCGAACAGTGGCGCGCGCTGACCGCCTGGTGTTCCGACGACCGGGGAGGGCTCCGATGAACCGCCGGCTCCGTTCCCTGGCCCGCCTGGTGCGCCTTCCCGCGGCCCTGACCGTCCTCGGTGACGGCCTGACCGGCGCCGCGGCGACGGGCCGGTCGCGCGACCCCCGCGTCCTGGCGCTACCGCTGTCCTCGGTCTGCCTGTACTGGGCGGGTATGGCGCTCAACGACTACGCCGACCGGGACCTGGACGCGGTCGAGCGGCCCGAACGTCCGATCCCCTCGGGAGAGGTGGCGCCGGGCGAGGCCCTCGCCGTGGCCTGTGGGCTCACGGCGGCCGGTGTGGGCGTCGCGGCCCTGTCCGGCGGCCGGCGTGCCGCCCTGGTCGCCTCGGCGCTGGCCGCCACCGTGTGGACCTACGACCTGGTGCTCAAACCGACACCGTGGGCCCCGTTGGGGATGGCCGCCGCCCGAGGCCTGGACGTGCTGTTGGGCGCGGGCGATCGCACCGCCGACGCGGCGCGGCCCGCCCTGGCCATGGCCGTGCACACCCTGGGGGTGACGGCGCTGAGCCGAGGCGAGGTGCACGGCACCCGGCCGGAGGTGGCGGCCGGATCCCTGGTCTGCACGCTGCTGTCCACGGCGGTGGCGGCGCTTCCCCCCGCGAAGGGCCACGACGCCTCGCGCGGAACGGTGGAAGGCCTCGGCGCCGCGCTGTTCGCGGGCGTGTACGCCGTGTCCGTCGGTTCGGCCCAGGGCCGGGCCCTCGTGGATCCGACCGCCGGACGGGCCCGGGAGGCCACCGGAACGGGCATTCGCGGGATGATCCCGCTCCAGGCCGCGCTGTTGGCGCGGTACGGGGCCCCGAGGACGGCCTGCGCGCTGGCGGTGGCCGCACCCTTGGCGGCCCGTGCGGCCAGGACGGCGGTGGTGACGTGAGGTTCGGATACGGCACCAACGGTTTCTGGGACCACCGCCTGAACGACGCCCTGGCGATCATCGCCGACCTCGGCTACGAGGGGGTCGGACTGACCCTGGACCATCCGCACCTGGACCCGTTCGGCCTGGACGTCAAGGCCCGGACGGCCGCGATCGGCCGACGCCTGGAGTCACTGGGGCTGTCGGTGGTGGTGGAGACCGGCGCCCGCTACCTGCTGGACCCCCGGCGCAAGCACGAACCCACCCTGGTCTCCGATACCGACCGGGACGTCCGGGTCGACCTGCTCAAACGGGCGGTACGCATCGCCGACGCCTGGGGCGCCCGGGCGGTGTCCTTCTGGTCGGGGATCCTCCCTCCCGGCGCCGACCCCGACCGGGGTTGGGAACGACTCGTCGCCGGTGTGGAGAAGGTCCTGGTGGTGGCGGAGGAGCTGGGCGTGGACTGCGCCTTCGAACCCGAACCGGGCATGTTCGTCGAACGGCTGGACGACGTCCTGGAGCTCCGGCGTCGGCTCGGGGACCCCGAACGGCTCCGGGTGACGCTCGACGTGGGGCACGGGGTGTGCAACGAGCCCGACGGTCCCGAGGGGGCGATCGCCCGGGCCGGCGACCTGATCGCCAACGTGCAGTTGGACGACATGCGGCCCCACGTGCACGAACACCTGGAGTTCGGAGAGGGCGAGATCGACCTGCCCGGGGTCCTGGGCGCCCTGGACCGGGCCGGCTATCGAGGACTCGCCTCCGTGGAACTGCCCCGCCACGGTCACGCCGCCCCTCTGGTCGCCGAACGCTCCAAACACGCCCTCGACGCCGCATGGGAGCGGGCCGTTCGAAAGGACCGGGTATGAGCGTGGAGCACCTTCCGGACGCGAGGGCCCGCGAGGCCCTGACCGATCTGTGCGCCGAGGTGGCCGAACACCCGACACGGATCGCGGTGCTGTTCCCCGCCGCCGCCCGGCGGGTGGCCCGGGGCGCCGGCCCCTCCGGAGACCCCACCGGTCTGCGCGGACCCACCGTGGAGGACCTGGTCCGGGTCGCGCTGCTGCGGACACTGACGCGCGCCCTTCCGGCGCCGGATGCGGCCGAGGAGATCCACGACCTGTACGAGTACGGTGACGCCGACGAGAGGCGCGCGGTCCTGTACGGCCTCCACCACCTGGACACCGCCCTTCCCGAGGTCGCCTCGATCGTTCGCGGGCTCCTGGCCGACGCCCTGCGCACCAACGACCCCCGATTGATCGCGGCCGCCGCCGCGAGCCCGACCCAGGCGCTGTCGGACGACCACTCGTGGCGCCAGGCGGTGCTCAAATGCCTGTTCGTCGAGGTCCCGCTGTCGGTGGTGGCGGGGTTGGACTCGCGGGCCGACCCCGAACTGGCCCGCATGTGCGCCGACTTCGCCCACGAACGCTCCGCGGCGGGCCGCCCCGTCCCCGACGACGCCCTGACCCTCCTGGACCGCTTCCCCGAGCACCGGACGGAGACCTGAATGCGCATCTTCGACCCGCACGTCCACATGACCTCCCGCACCACAGCCGACTATCGGGCCATGTACGACGCCGGAGTGCGGGCCCTGGTGGAACCGGCCTTCTGGATGGGCCAGCCGCGCACCGGCGTGAGCTCCTTCCGCGACTACTTCGACGGCCTCGTCGGGTGGGAGCGCTTCCGTGCCTCCCGGTTCGGCATCGCCCACCACTGCGCGATCGCGCTCAACCCCAAGGAGGCCAACGACCCCCGCCTGACCGGGGTCCTCGACCTCCTCCCCCGCTACCTGACCAAGGACGGCGTGGTCGCGGTCGGAGAGGTCGGTTTCGACTCCCGCACCTCCGAGGAGGAGAAGGCCTTCCGACACCAGTTGGAGCTGGCCCGCGAGTTCGAACTGCCGGTGCTGGTGCACACCCCGCACCGGGACAAGATCGAGGGCACCCGGCACACCCTGCGCCTGGTCGAGGAGTCGGGGATCCCGCCCGAGCGGGTCCTGGTCGACCACCTCAACGAGACCACCGTCGCCATGGTGCACGCCTCCGGCTGCGCCATGGGCTTCTCCATCTACCCCGACACCAAGATGGACCCGGAACGGATGGTGCGGATCCTGTCGGAGTGGGGCACCGAACGGATCCTGGTCGACTCCGCCGCCGACTGGGGCCACAGCGACCCGCTGACCACCCTGTACACCGGTCGGGCCATGCTCGCGGCGGGGTTCTCCGAAGAGGACGTGGACCGGGTCCTGTGGCGCAACCCGGTCGACTTCTACGCGCGGAGCGGGCGGCTGTTCCCGGAAGGGGGCGCCACGGCAGGCTCCACCTTCGAGGGCAACTCGCTCCTGCGCGGTGAAAGACCCGAGGGGGACGACCGATGAGGTTCCGCCACCCCGACGGCACCGTCGTCCACCTGGCCTACTGCACCAACGTCCACCCGGCCGAGGACCTCGACGGCGTCCTGCGACAGATCCGGGTGTTCGGCGGCGGCGTCCGCTCGGCCCTGGGGGTGGAACGTCTGGGGCTGGGACTATGGCTGCCCGCGCCCCTGGCCCGTCGGCTCGCCACCGACCCCTCGCTGGTCGACCTCCTGCGCGAGGGCCTGGACGAGGCCGGCGCCGAGACCGTCACCCTCAACGCCTTCCCCTACACCGGCTTCCACGCCCCCGTCGTCAAGCACGCCGTGTACGGACCGGACTGGACCGATCGCGCCCGCCTGGACTACACCGTCGACTGCGCGCGGATCCTGGCCCGCCTGATGCCCGACGACGCCGCACGCGGCAGCGTCTCCACCCTCCCCCTGGCCTGGCGCGAACCCTGGACCCCCGAGCGTCTGACCGTCGCGCGCGGGCACCTGAGCGAACTCTCGAAGGTGTTGGAGGAGCTCGCCGACGCCGGACGTCCGATCCGGGTCGCCCTGGAACCCGAACCCGGGTGCGTCGTGGAGAGCACCCGGGACGCCGCCCGGCTGCTCGCCGACCTCCCCCCGCACCTGGGCGTGTGCCTGGACACCTGTCATCTGGCGGTGGGCTTCGAGGAACCCGCCGCGGCCCTGACACGCCTGTCCGAGGCGGGCCTTCCGGTGGTCAAGACCCAGGCCTCCGCGGCCCTGGAGATCCCCGACCCCACCGACCCCGAGGCGCGCACGTCCCTGACCGCCTTCGCCGAGGACCGTTTCCTGCACCAGACCCGTGAACGCGCGCACGGCCGGCTCCACGCCCGCGACGACCTGCCCGAGGCCCTGTCCGGCCCCCGGGCGCTCCCCGGCGACGGCCCGTGGCGCACCCACTTCCACGCTCCCCTGCACTCCCCCGCGCACCCTCCGTTGACCGGCACCACCGACCACCTCGTCGAGACCCTCGGGCTCCTCCTCGGGCCGGGCGGAGCGCTCACCGACCACGTCGAGGTCGAGACCTACACCTGGACGGTGCTCCCCGAGGAACGACGGCCGACCGACGAACGCGGGCTGATCGACGGCATCGCCGCCGAACTCTCCTGGGCCCGCGACCGGCTGATCGAGCTCGGCCTGACCGCCCTGTGACCACCGACGACGGAAGGGACCACCATCCATGCCCCAGGACCGACGCCTCCTCGTCATCGACGCGGTCGGCCTCACCCCGCGCCTGCTCGAACACGCGCCCCGGCTGAGCGCCCTGGCCGACCGAGGGACGCGGGCCACCCTGGAGACCGTGCTGCCCGCCGTCACCTGCACCGTCCAGTCCACCTTCCTGACCGGAGCCCCGCCGGCCCGGCACGGGGCCGTCGCCAACGGCTGGTACTTCCGGGACCTGGGCGAGGTCCACCTGTGGCGCCAGCACAACCGGCTGGTCGGCGGCGAGAAGGTGTGGGAGACCGCCCGCCGCCATCGCCCGGACTTTCGCACCGCCAACGTGTGCTGGTGGTACGCCATGGGCGCCACCACCGACTGGACCATCACCCCGCGCCCCGTCTACCACGCGGACGGCCGCAAGTCCCCCGACTGCTACACCCGGCCGGTCGCACTGCACGACGAACTGACCGCGGAACTGGGCCCCTTTCCGCTGTTCCACTACTGGGGGCCGACCGCGTCGATCCGCTCCACCGAATGGATCGTGGCCGCCACCCGTCGTCTCCTCCCCAGGGCCGACCTGACCCTGTGCTACGTCCCCCACCTCGACTACGACCTCCAGCGTTTCGGCCCCGACTCCGTACAGGCGCGCCGGGCCGTCCGCGACCTCGACGCCGCGCTCGCCCCACTGCTGGACGACGCCGAGGCGGCGGGCGTCACCGTCCTGGTGCTGAGCGAGTACGGCATCACCCCGGCCGACCGCCCCGTCCACGTCAACCGGGTGCTGCGCGAGGCCGGGCTGCTGGAGGTGTACACGCAGGAGGGCATGGAGTACCTCGACCCCTGGACCTCCCGCGCCTTCGCCGTCGCCGACCACCAGTGCGCCCACGTCTACGTCGACGACCCGGCGGACCTGCCCGAGGTCGCACGACTCCTGTCCGAGGTGGAGGGTGTGGACCTGGTCCTGGACCGGCGGGCCCAGGCCGACCACGGCCTCGACCACGAACGCTCCGGAGAACTGGTGCTGTTCGCCGACCCCGGAGCCTGGTTCACCTACTACCACTGGCTGGACGACGACCGCGCCCCCGACTTCGCGCGCGGCGTCGACATCCACCGCAAGCCCGGATACGACCCGGCCGAACTGTTCCTGGACCCCGCAGACCGGCTCGTGCGGCTGCGCGCGGCGTCCGGACTCGTCCGCAAGAAGGTCGGGCTCCGTTACGCGATGAACGTCGTCCCCCTCGACCCGGGTTGTGTGCGGGGCACCCACGGACGCCCGCACACCGACCCCGAGGACGGTCCCGTCCTCCTGTGCACGGACCCGGACCTGGCCCGGGACCGTTTCGCGGCCACCGAGGTCCGCGACCTGATGCTCGACCTCGTCGGTGTGCCGGCACCGGCGAGGTCGACCCCGCTGTGAGCCCCCGGCCCCGCCCCCGACCCCAGGAGGAACCCCGATGACCCGACCGGTCACCCTCTTCACCGGCCAGTGGGCCGACCTGCCCTTCGAGAAGGTGTGCGAACTCGCCTCCTCCTGGGGCTACGACGGCCTGGAGATCGCCTGCTGGGGCGACCACCTCGACGTGACCCGGGCCGCCGTGGACGACGCCTACGTGCGAGAACGCCGAGAGATCCTCGAACGGCACGGCCTGGGCGTGTGGGCGATCTCCAACCACCTGCTCGGCCAGGCCGTGTGCGACGACCCGATCGACCACCGGCACCGGGACATCCTGCCCGCCCGGGTCTGGGGCGACGGAGAGCCGGAGGGCGTACGGCGGCGTGCCGCCGAGGAGATGAGGACGACGGCGCGCGCGGCCGCCCGGATGGGCGTGTCCACGGTGGTGGGCTTCACGGGCTCGGCCAACTGGAAGTACGTGGCGATGTTCCCTCCGGTGGACGAGGCCGTCGTCCGGGCCGGCTACCGCGACTTCGCGGACCGATGGAACCCGATCCTGGACGTGTTCGACGAGGTCGGCGTCCGCTTCGCCCATGAGGTGCACCCCTCGGAGATCGCCTACGACTACTGGTCGACCACGGCGACCCTGGAGGCGATCGGGCACCGGGAGGCCTTCGGGCTGAACTGGGACCCCAGCCACATGGTGTGGCAGGACATCGACCCGGCCGGCTTCCTGTGGGACTTCCGCGACCGGATCTACCACGTGGACTGCAAGGACGCCCGTAAGCGCGTGGGCGACGGCCGCAGCGGACGCCTGGGCTCCCACCTCCCCTGGGGGGACCCACGCCGGGGCTGGGACTTCGTCTCCGTCGGACGGGGCGACGTGCCCTGGGAGTCCTGCTTCCGAACCCTGAACTCGATCGGCTACACGGGACCGATCTCCATCGAATGGGAGGACGCCGGCATGGACCGACTCACCGGAGCCGCCGAAGCGGTCCGGTTCGTACGGGCCAACGCCTTCGACCCGCCCTCGGCCTCCTTCGACTCGGCCTTCTCCTCATGGTGACCGGCCGTAGGTGAGGAGGAAAAAGGGGGGTGGGCCCGTGACGGGCCCGCCCCCCTTTCGTGTTCCGCCCCTCCCCCGGCGCGATGTCCGCATCCGGCCACCATCGACCGCCACCACTGACCTGACCCGACGAGCCGCCCCACCCGCGCCGGGCCCCGCGTTCCCCCTGACCAGGACGCCAAGGCCCGAGAAGACCGCACAGAATCAGAACGAAGTGCCCCGACGCCACGCGCGAAGCCACCGCGATCCCCATATGGGACAGCGTTCAACACCACCGAAAGGAGGCGGAGAAAGGACTACCCCGGCCTCTACATCGAGGAGGTCGAAGACATCGATGGGATTCTGCAAGACGTCTCCGCCGGGGTTCCGGAAAGCCACTGGTGGTGGCGCCCACCCGCCCAACAGGGCATGGGTGAGAAGGAGATCGGACAGCGCCTCGAATACGACCGCCGGGACGGACTTTGAAAGACCGACCCAGCACCAGAACAGGTCGCTCTGGAACGGAGAACCCCGATTTGAACATGGACCCGGCGTCTCTGGACAAGAGCACAGAACTCGCCGACATCAAGCGCGTATTCGAGACGTTATTGCACCAAGACTGGACGATCGAGGGGAACACCCTCGAAGAGGTCCTCGAGAACAACCACGGACTCGAAGGAACACGAGACGGAGTAAGAGATGGTGCTCGGATACTGATCGAATCGAGCCTTACCGATCGTCGACTGGACGATCTCATCTTCGGGTACTGGGATGCGGGGTACGAGCCGGAGGCCGAAGGCTTCGACGGATGGCGAGAGGTGCTGAGGGAGATCGTACGACTCTGTGATGCCTACGACCGACCGTGAACGACCAGGTCGGATATCAGCGAGACCCCTACCTTCGCGGAGGCGATGAGGCCGGGCACGATGACGACCCGGTGGCGAGAGTCATCGCCGGCGAGCCGACTTCACGCACCCGACCGTTCCGTCATACCCCTCTGAGAGCCTTCCCCCGGAACGAACACGAGCCCCAACGTCCCGACACCTTCATTCCGCATCGATGGCCACATCCGGCCACCATTCACCTCCACCACACCGATGACCTGGAATAACAAGGGACTTCACTCGTCGGAGTCCGAATACTCACCCGGAACCGGAGCTCCACGGCCAGAGAAGAGCACACAGAATCAGAACCGAGCACGCCGATGGCGCGACTGAACACACAAGACCATCCGAACGTTGAAAAGGCAGAGCGGTGAAGTTCGAGTTCATCGAGGACGAGAGTTCAGAGCACCGGCACACGACCACCGGCCATGAGGGAGCGCAGGGGACCGAAGACGAACAGCCCACGCCGCTCTCTCCCTCCGCTCTCATCGCGGCGGCCTCGGAGCGCCTTCTCAGCAGGACCTTCACCGACGTCCACCGGGCCCGCGCCTCGCTGAACCGGATGCAGTACGCCGTTCAGGCGTCCCCGTCCTGGACGGAATCCACTTTCGAGAGCACCACCCCCGAGCCGGAGCCGGCGACGTTCCGCCCCTCGGCCTTCGGCCCTCGCCCCCAGGAGGACGGGTCTTGAGTAGTTGGTCCATCGATCCCCCACAGGTGAGCGCGATCCTCACCGAGACCCTCGGCCTCATCGGCGAGGAGGGCGGCACCGACGGACTGGTCGGCGACATGGACACCATCGCCACCACCGCCGAGACCGTGAGCGAGATGGCGGACAGCGTCCCCATCAGCATCGCCCTGAGCGAGTTCTGCGGCCACTACTTCGAGGTGATGGGCGAGATGGCCGCCAAGACGTTGAGCGGGGTCGAGGGCGCCGGAGACGCCACCACCGCCTACGTCAACGGCAACCTCGAGATGGCGGCCGAGGCCCAGAGCAACGCGGGGGTCGTCCCTCCCCCCGATTCCCCGCCTCCCCCGCCGCCCAACATCTGACCCCTCCTGACCTCGTCCCCCACCCCCGCCAGGAGCCCCCCGTATGACCGGCATCCTCGATGTGCCCGCGCCCCTCCAGGACTGCGACGGCCTCATCGACCCCTCAGCGTTCCCCATCCCCACCACCGACCACGTCGAACTCCGTAACCAGGCCTCCGCCCTGCGCAAGGCGGGGAAGGGCGTGGCGGAGACCGGAGAGGACATCGTCTCCACCTGGGGCGGTCTCTCCGCCTGCTACACCGCACCCGAATCAGAGGATCTCCTCGGCGCGTTGGCCCCTGTCTCCGCCAAAGGAAGCGATGTCGAGAGCGGGACCGACCGGGCGGCGGGGGCCTTGGAGGACTTCGCCGACGAGGTCCGCGAGATCAAGATGGAATGGAACGACCTGAGAAATCGGGCCGCCGCCTTCCGAGAGCGCATGCTGAGTGAGGAGGACTGGAAGAAGTCCGACCACTGGTTCACCAGTACGAGCTCCAACGTCGAGAAGAGCAACGCCTACCGGGACGAGGCCCTGGCTCTGATCAAGTGGTACGAGAGAGCCCAACGTATCTGCGCCAACACGATCAGCCGGGGGATCGTCGGGAGGACCGTGTTCGTCCGCGGCTCCTCCAGTCAGGCCACGACGAACCCCGACGCCTTCGTCTTCGACACGATCGACACCGACGCCGACATCCCCTCCGTGTGGGGCGAGCCGGGCACCGCGGACCAGTACTGGCATCAGGACGCGCTCGACGCGGTGTGGGACTTCGGCGTGGACGCGGTCCAGGGCACCGGAGCCATGCTGGGCATGCACTCCTCCGAGGGCTGGTTCGAGATGTCCTGGGGGGACGCCCTCAAGGAGTACCACTGGGACAACCTCACGTCGGCCGCCTCCCTCATCGGGATGTACGACGCCGAAACCGACTCGCTGGGCTGGTCCGGCACCGACACCATCCATGGGGCCTGGCGGGATCTGGCGCACTCGGTGGTGCCCTGGGAGGAGTGGGGCGACCGTCCCGGATACGTGATCGGCACCGCCGCGTTGAACGTCGTCGGCCTGGTCGGCGGCGCCGCGCTCACCGCCACCGGTGTGGGCGCTGTGGTGGGCGTGCCCCTGATGGCCTGGCGCGGCATGTCCATCGTGGACGGGATGGGAGGCTCCGGCAGCCGGGGCGGCAGCGGCGACGGTGTGGAAACGAACATCTCCTCGCCATCGATGAACCTGCCGAACTTCGGCGGCAACGGATCCCCTGTCGCGAACCTGAACTTCGACTCCTCCGACCTCAGCGGATTCGACCCCCGGCAGGTCTCCGAGATCGGCGCTTCCCTGGAGCGGCTGTACAACAGCCAACAGAGCGGCGGGACAGGCTCCGGCGAGGCGGCGGGCGGTGGACGTCCTACCCCCTCCAGACCCATCGGGCAGGACCGCTCCGAGACATCGGGGCAGGAACGTCGCCCCGCGGAGGACCCTCGAGTCGACGACATGCTCACCTTCGAGGACATCGTCAACCACCCGGACAACGCCACCCTGGGAGACCGGCTCCGAACCGAGAACCAGAGGGCGCTCGACCAGGTCGACCGGGACAACAAGACCCGGTCGAACGACACCCCGGCCTCCGACGAGGGCACCTGGACCGCCCGCGAGATCATCGACGGTCCCGAAGGCGACCGCTCCCGTGTCCTCACTCCAGCGGGCGGCGGCCACAACGACACCTTCGACGCCTCCGCGGCGAACAGACCACCGTCCTCCCCACTCCACGCCCGCGCCGACGGCATCGACGGCACCGGCAGCGGCCGGGGCCCGGGCAACGAGGCCTCCGACAACAACCGCGGCGGCGACCACGGCGCGAACATGAGCGACCGCTCCCCCACCGCCCACAACCAGGACGGCACCGGCCATCGAGCTTCGAGTCACGGCGAAGAAAAAATCGGACCACCCACCAGCCCGGAGTCAGCCGACAGAGCGAACGGGAGCACCCCTCCAAGCACCCGCACCTCGGGAGATTCACCCGGAAGCGGGAACGGCGATGCTCCCCACTCTCCAGATATATCCAACCCTCTGGACCCGGATCTGGGGAAAAAGCTCGAGAAAGCCGACAAACTTGAGAACCGCCTTCGAGATGCGATGTCGGACGAGGCGATCCTCAAGCTACGTGGAGAAAACCCGCGCGATGGGGACCAGTGGCAACGCCTGGCCACCACCGTGAACGCCGACCTGATCGGCGGGTCGAAAGTCGACAAGATCCTCCATCCGAAGGCTGTCGAATTCGCCCTCGAAGGATCATCCAACCCCCGACAATTTGCATATAGGTACGAGTACTACAAGGCGACATTCAACGAAACAGTTGAAAACGCCATGGAGAGCCAGAAGATCACCAAGAAACAGGCAAGGCAGCCCGTCAAGGACATGATGATCGAGAATCATGATCTACTGGAAACACGCATGGCCGCAGATCGGGAAGTCGTCCTGAATGAGCGTGGAACAACGACCACGAGAGTCGATCCCAACCAGCCTCTCAAAAACCTTGTACAGGAAGTACGAGAAGAAGCGGGCAATATCAGCATGGGGGATCCAAACTCGACCGCCTATCACGCCAGAAAACACTACAAAGAACTCCCAGAATCCGAAATAACAATACCACCCACAGGAAGAGGGATCGCGGCAGAATTTTCGCAGAGATCAGTCAAAGACTATCTAGACAGCCTGGAAGCGACACTACAAAGTGGAAAATTGATCGAAGAGAGCATATCTGAAGATGGATCCCGAAGGATGGTATTTGAGCGCTCGACAGATAAAAATGGAGACATTCTCAAAGATCCCAATGACAAACAGTACACCATCAAAGCGCGCTTGATCGTTGCACCGGACGGCCGAGTCCTGGTGCCCACATTTGGTAGGATGTAGCATCCAGCAAAAGAGGAACGATGCGCAAACACCAAGCCATCAAAGACAACATGGGCAAGATAATAAGCGCATTAAACAAGGAGAGCATAGACAAGGGGGCTAAAATAGGGAGAATACTAGATGCCCTAGTCCCATTAAGCCGAGAGATCAAGAGAAACAGCATCAAAGATGAGCACACGGAAGCATTCAAAAGGGAGCTTTCCAAGCTTATCTCCACCGACCCCAACAGAGTCGGCCTTTACCTCTACCTCGCCAGGTGCTCTAACTATGCAGAGCTTGGAAGACTCGGTGGCTTCAAGGTCGCCTGCGAAATGAGATCCACACTAGAAGTATTCACTGAAGAATTCATGATCTGGAGTGAATCACAGAGGGAAGATTTTCACGACCTCTACATCGAGGAGATCGAAGACATCGATGAAATCCTGAAAGACGTCTCCGATGAGGCGCCACCCATCAGGGAAAAAGAAATCCCTGCTTGGGTTCCGGAAAGTCACTGGTGGTGGCGCTCTCCCGTACAACAGGACATGAGCGAGGAAGAAATAAGGCAACGCCTTGAATACGTTCATTGGGACGGTCTGTAGATCCGATGGAGAATAGAAGAACACCTGAAGAACGCGCGATGGAGAAGCTGCTCTCCGACCCTGGGTTGGTACAGCGCCACTTGGATCGCGACCTGTCCCAGGTATCAGAACTCGATCGTCCGGGTGTCACAGTTGATCCCGCCATGGATCAGTTCGACCTGGTTCGGGCTCTGCGCTCGAGCTCTCAGCAGCTACAGTTCGACTCCCCCATCGTCGCTGCCACACAGAGCAAGCGTAGGCTACACGAACTACCTGTGGAAGAACGCGTAGCCGATATCTCCGTGAGGGCCTACCTGAATTCGGCTTCGGTTACTGTCCGTGAAGGATCTCTGATAGATGACCAACTGAGGTCGGACGGCACTCGAATCTTGCTTTTCCAGCGCCATCCAAGCGAAACATCGACCGTCTCTGTAAACCTGGCGGTAGAAGTAAAAGTAGAGACCGATGGCCGATCCTACTTCGAATCCTACGGCTGGCCCATCTTTCTTCGTGAACCAGTTCACCTCTTTGGGGGAACGGCTGATGAACTGTCAGATCAGGCCCTTTCCGACCTGAGCGATGATGGCGTACCGATAGATCGACCGCTACTTCTACTGTGGGGCGCCAGACTTCAGGAGAGCGAATCAAATATAAGCGACCAGCTGAGGATCCGCTTGGCGGAGTACGCCGTAGCCCGGGCAGATGAGATCAGGGTTTACCTCTCACGTACCCAGACTTACACCTCCGCCCCCATGGAACACTGGTGGTACTCGGCCTGCCTGTATCGGTCGGCTCTGGAAAATCTGTTTGAAATTTATCTAGGGGGCCTGACTTTCTCTCTGGTGGACGTCGAGGACATCGAAGCCCTGGACGAAGCACTGCGCGAGGTACTCCCCCACGCTCATGGGTTCCCTGAAGTGGCGCCCAGAAAAATCCCGGAAGGTCACTGGTGGTGGAATCTGGCCACTTCTCCAGCGAGATGAACCCGAGCGAGGGCGAACACCTCGCCGACATCAAACGCGCGTTCGAGACATTCTTCCACCAGGACTGGACAATCGAAGGGAGCACCCTCGAAGAGGTCTTCGAGAATAACTATAGACTGGAGGGGTGCGAGACGGGGCAAGAGATGGAGCACAGAAACTAATCGACTCAAGCCTCACCAATCGCCAACTAGACGATCTAATTTTCGGGCACTGAGATGCGGGATATGAGCCCGAGGCAGAAGATCTTGAAGACTGGCGAGAGGCGCTGAGGGAGATCATGCGGCTCTGCGATGAATATAAAAAGATGGATGAATTTGGAAGTAAGGTCACTCCACCCCCAGAGCACCCATGAGAACCACCTGGCACCCCGCCTCTACCACCTGAGCAGAGTCCCGGATGCCTGAATTCATCTCTCGCCACGATGCGAGCCTCTCCGCATACCGATCAAAGATCAAGGAGAGCAACGAAACAAGGAGTGAGCAGGTAGACCTCCTCGAACTCAACTCCTCCGTAACTCACCTTGTTCTGGCTTCAGTACGTCTCGATGCATACATGAACCTGGCCATGGATCCTGCATCCCACAAGGCTGAAACATGGGAATCCTGGACAACATTCTCGGAAGTCGCGGAGGCAGTATTCGCAATAAGCCAGACCCCAGAAGGAAAGAAAATAAAGAGGGTGATCAATGGAAAAGAGAGGATCTTGGAGGGAACTGGCCCTTCATACTCGGCGAACGCCAAAAACTGGCTTGATGCGTTCTTCCTCGCGCTTACCTGCCGCGATCAAGACCGAGCCTCTTTTCTTTGCAAAGTTCCGGTGGCAAGCATGCGCGAAGCGGCCGACGCAGGCGGAGCCAGGTACCATGAATTCATCTACCCTTGGATCTCAGCCCTTCAAGACTACATTCTTGATCGCCCTCAGCTCACCGAAAATCTTATTGGCTCATTTCAACTATCCTCCCCAAGCGGAAGCGGACCTCAGGGGCGAGAATTTCTTGATAGCATCGCCTTCCCTCAGATCAATGCATTCTACAGGATAATCGAACATAACACCGAAGACTTCAACAGAGCCCTCGCTCAAGGTTTCCAAAAATTTCACTCTTACCAGACAGCAACAGAGGAGCGAAAAAGGACCTCAACGGAGTGATACCCCTAGGGCTTCTCAGGATCTCATGCCTGGCTTTCGACATAAGCGCCCGGGTTCCCGACTTCAACCCCGGGTTCAACTCCGACTACCTCCCCGAGAACATTCTCTCCCGAACCTGGGAAAGGCGCTCTCTATCCTAGTACCGAGCCATGATCTCTCTCATCGAGCAGAACCCGACCACGAAGAGGATTCAAGGGAAGACCGAGAATTCTATTCCGATCTTCTTGAAACGAAACCACAGAGTGTCGATCTGATGGTGAGTGCGTTCGGCTCCGACACCATCTACAGCACCGTGGCCGACCCCGAAGTGGACCTGGTCTCCACTTGGGAGGCCTGGGTCACGGAAATGCAGATGCAGTACGCGATGTTCAAGATCACCACCAACCCCGAGGGCACCCCTCTGGAGCTGATGATCAACCGGAAGCTCCGCCACACCACCGCCATCGGCCCCTGGTACTGCACCAATGTCGGTAACTGGCTGCAAGCGTTCTTCCTCGCCGTCGTCTGCCGCGAACAACAGCGCTACCGCGACCTCTGCGAGATCCCCGTCGACCTCCTACGCGAAGCGGGAGAGTCGGAGGGAACGCGCTACAACCCCTCCTCCTACCACTGGGCCGCCGCTCTCCAGGACTTCGTCCTCAACCGGCCCGGCCTGGCCGAGAACCTCACCGCGGCAATGGAACTGTCCACCCCGGAGCGGGCCGAGATCAGTGACCCCGAGTACCTGAACAAGATCACCTTCCCCCCGATGAACACCTTCCTCCGCCTCGTCCAACGCGACAGCGACCGATACAACCAGGCCTTGGCCCAAGGGCTCGCCCTGCACGGCGACTACTGGACCACCGGAGACCGGATCAACGACATCAAAGGGATGTTCTCTCTCCCCCTGCTCGCTCTGGCCTGCCTGGGATACGACACCGCAGAACAAGACCCCGACTTCCACTTCGATGTCGAATCCGGCTACCTCCCCAAGCATCTGCTCGAGAACTCCTGGTACGGAGAATTCCCCACTTGACCCGCCCCTTCCCCCTTTTCGGAGGCATCTTTTGAGCCGTGACGTGATCGCCGTGTTGGCGGAGAGCCCCGGCCGCCGTTCGCTTTTGGAGGCCCTCGCGGCGGCCGACCCCGCTCTGCGGGTCCGGTTGATCGCGGAGGGCACCGTGGTGCAGTTGCGGGACGATTCCGGTCGGCTGGTCATGGCGGTGCAGGCCGCGCAGCGGAACGCCGTCGCCACCGAGATCGATCGCTTGTTGGGCGAGGGGTTCACCGACGATCTGCCCGCCCAGCCGTGGTGGGTGGAGGCTCGTGGCGGCGAGTTGGAGGACGTCGACACGCTCGCCCTGGTCCGCCGGTTCGCCCACCATCTGGTCGGGGCGCACGGCGGGAGGGTGTGGGAGCCCGAGTCACGCCTGGCCAGGGACCCGTGGCTGCTCGGGGGCACCGACCATCCCGCGGTGAGCACGGTGACCGGGAAGAACGTGGTCCTGGTGCAGGATCGTCCGGTGGTGTCGTTCTCCGGTTGGACGGTGGACGCGCTGGCCCGCTTCGGTCGGGAGGGGCTCGGCCTGCAATTGGTGACCCCGTCCACGAGCTCCCTGACACACGCCCTGCGCGGGATCCTGAGCGACCCGAACGCCACCTGGGTGGTACGCACGGCGGACGGCCGCCACTACGACGGGTTCAACGGTCTGCCTCTGGTGTGGCGGGACGAGGAGGGGTACGTCCCGGATCCGTCGACGCGGGCGGAGGAGGGGCCGCATCCGGATTTCCGGGCCGCGGAGGAGCATCTCGGCGGTGTTCTGCTGCACGTGGATCTACGCGTGGACCATCCGGTCCATGACGCTCTGGTGGTCGGTGGGGCCACCGAGCTGTTGACCGAGCGTCTGGCCGGGGCCGCGCCGGCGGTGTGGGGTCTGGCGGAGCCGTTCGCCTACGAGTGGGACACGGCTTCGGTGACCGCCCTGGCCCGTGATCGGATGCCGCGGGAGAGCACGGTGGGGTTCGGCGGGATCCCGGGGAGCGGGCGGCCGTTCGCGGGGCGGTTGCGGTTCTCGCGTACGGCGTCGGGGGTGCGCGAGCACGTCGCTCTCACCGTGGGGCACACGGAGGAACCCGACCTGGACGTCCTGGAACCCCTGGTCCGGGAGTTGGTCGACCGTGACGGGCTGTCGTCCATGACGGTGCGGCGTGCTCTGGGCCGCGCCGATCTGCTCTACCCGCCGAAGTGGGCGGGGGTCCCGGTCCCCATCGGGTCGGCCGTGGGAACCGAGGGGGTGCTCGCGGCGGGGCGGGAGCGCGCCTTGACCGGGCCGGTGAAGGGCGTGCCGTTCGGTCCGCCGATGACCCCGACGGTCTGGTACCGGATCGGGGACGGGGTGGAGCCGGACGCTTGGCACCGGTTCCAGGCCCTGGTCGAGCATCTGAGGCCCGCGCCCTCGCGGCGGAGGTGAGGTCGGCGGGTCACATCATGGGGGCGATGACGACGCGGTAGTGGGAGCCGTCGGCGGTGGCCACGTCGTGGCGGAAGTCGTTGACCCGGTTGACCGAGCGCTGCACGGCGTCGCTCTGGAAAGCGGTGGTGTCCACGGTGGGCAGGACCTCGCGGAGGGCGTGGACCGCCTCGTCGACGGACAGGGCCGTGCCGCGGTGTTCGGGGGTGATGCGGCGGCCGTCGTCGGTGAGTCGACTGATGGCGATCCGGAACATGCCGGTCTCCCTGGGATGGCTGGGGGGTGGTCACCCGCATTCTCCCCCATACCCGCCGGGGTGGAAAGGCCGATGGTCCCTTCCACCCTTACCGCGGGTGGGCCCTGCGGGCCCTTAGACCTCCAGGGTCCGCTCGATCTCTCCCAGCCGTTCACGGGCCGAGGCCAGGTCGCCTCCGGAACGCTCCAGGACCAGGTAGAGGAAGAGGTCGCGCTTGGTGGGCGCGGTGACGGGCCGGATGACGTGGTACTGCCCGGACAGGGTGATGAGCATGTCCTCGATCCGGTGGGCGGCCTCTGATTCGTCCAGGGCTCCGGCCTTGGCCCGGATGACCTCGGTGTTCGCGGCCAGGGCGGCCGTGAGGTCGAAGGAGTCGTTGGAGGTGAGCGTTCCCAGGGGCAGACCGCTGTCGTGGTCGACCACCGCCGCCCCCATGGCCCCCTCGATCCGCATCATCTCGCGGAGCCCGATCTCGATATTGGGCATGTCCCTCTTCTCTCCTCGGTCGGACCGATGCCCGAGGCCGATCGGCGCGGTGGCCTCGTGATCGGGGCCCGGGGGGCGAGGGAGCGTCTCACGTGACCGTCATCGCCGGGCGCACTCCGGCCACGGCCAGGGATCGCAGGCCGGTGAGGACCCGTTCCAGGACGGGTCGGTCCACACGGCTCTTGGCCCTGACGCGGGGGTGTCCACCCCGGCCTCTGCGGGGCGGCCTCCCGTGGTCCCGGGTGGGCAGCTCGGTGTTGTCGGCCAAGTGTCTCAGGCGCCGAAGGGCGAGGGCGACGTCCCCTTCTTCACGTTCGACGCGGACCTGTACGCAGTACCGGGAGCCGCGCATGACGGCGAACAGGAGATGGTGGTCGCCTTCGGTGATCATCACGTCCTCGACGGCCTGGGCGACGCACAGAGGGCCTCGGTCGATGGCCCGAAGCATCGCGGCCGTGCCCGTCGCCCCCTCGGATTCGCCGAGGTGCTCCAGGACACGGCCGCTCCGCCAGTCGAGGAGGCAGACACCGCTCACACCCGGGGTCCGGAACATCTGTCGCATCTGGTGATCGATGGCGTACACGGGGTTCCTTCGCGAAGACGGGACCGCCCCCGTCGGCGCACGGGCGGATCGGACGACATCCCTGAGGACACCACGAGAATAGGCGCACTCGCACCCTTCCGCAGACTTTTCCCGTATTCATCGCTCACCAGCGGTTTGACCTGCCCCTTCCTGGAAAGGGTAGTAAGTCGATTTTCGGTCCGCCCTCTTCTCCTCCGTGTACAGTGCCGTGCCTCAGAGCCAGGAGACCCGGGAGTCCTCCAGGCCGTACCGGGCGGCGACGATCTGTACGCGCCCCTCCGCCACGGATCCTCCGATCTCGTCGTCCTCCCGGAGGAGGTCGGCGATGTGCTGAGCGTTGGCCCTCACACAGTCGTCGAGGAAGTCCTCACCGTCGTCGGGGGTGGACTCCACGACCTCCAGGATCTCGGCGACCAGTCCTCCGACGTGTCCATGCGGGAGTTCGCCGGTCCGGTGCGCCTCGACCGCGGCGTCGACCGCGCCACAGCTCTGGTGGCCCATGACGACGATCAGGGGCGTGCTCAGGTGTTCGACGGCGTAGGCGATGCTGCCGAGGACGGATCCGTCGAGGACCTGTCCCGCGGAGCGGATGGTGAACAGGTCACCGAGTCCGCGGTCGAAGACCAGTTCCGGGGGCACCCGTGAGTCGGCGCAGCCGAGGACGACGGCGAAGGGGTTCTGGCCGCCGACCATCTCCTCCCGGCGACCTCTCCCCTCGTTCGGGTGGGAGGAGGCGTGACGTCTCCAGCGCCGGTTGCCCTCCTTGAGCAGGCGCAACGCTTCCGCCGGGGTTCGTACGGAGGGCGCGCCGGGGATGGGGTCGGCCCAGGCCGAGGTGGGGAAAGCGGTCACGGCGGCGGCGCCGACGCCGCCGAGAAGGGATGCCTTGAGAGCACCCCTACGACTCATGGCCATGAGGATCTCTTTTTCCGTTTCACGAAAATCAATGGCTTTCAGCGGCAAAGCCCGAAAAAGCTACTCCTGTGTCCTGTGTGCCAACAAGGGGGATTAACGGTCCCCTAACGCGCGACGGCCGATTGCGGCACAGGCGAACTTCGCGATCATGGATATATCGATATAAAAGAGACAAAAAACAGCGCCCCGCCGCCCCGTCTCCACCCCGAGGAGACCCGCCGACCCGCCGAACTTCCCCTTGTGGACCCTCGGGTCTATGCTGGATTACCTACCGACCTTTCGTTCAGTGAACGAATCCGGACACATGACACATCCGGGAGGAACGCGTCCCCGCACGTCCCGCTCCCGCCGCAAGGTAGGTTCGACAACCGTGGCCCGAACTTCCGCACCAGAACAGTCCACGGCCCGCTCCACGGGAAGGCGCCGGTCAGGCCGGCCGGGACACGACGCCGACTCCGTACTGCGCGTGGCCGCCCGCGTCTTCAACGAGCGCGGGTACGACGGCACGAGCATGGAGGACCTGGCCCGCGCCCTCGGCGTGACCAAGTCCGCGATCTACCACCATGTCTCCGGCAAGACCGAGCTCCTGCGCCAGTCCCTCGAACTGGCCATGGACGCCCTCTTCGCCGTCACTCGGGAGGAGGGGGCGACCACCGGTCCGGCGATCGACCGGCTCGAACACGTGATGCGCGGCAGCGTCCGGGTCCTGGTGGAGGAGCTTCCGCACGTGACCCTGCTCCTGCGCGTACGGGGCAACACCGAGGTGGAGAAGCGGGCCCTGGAGCGCCGCCGCCGATTCGACCACCTGATCGCCGACCTGGTCCGCGAGGGCGTGGTCGACGGCGACATCCGCGACGACGTGGACCCCGCGGTCGCCTCCAGGCTTCTGTTCGGCATGGTCAACTCGATCGTCGAGTGGTACAAGCCCGACCGGGGACTGGGCTGTGAGGAGATCGCCGACACCCTGACCCGCATCGCCTTCGAGGGCATGCGCTCGTCCCGGACGCGGAACGAGGCCGGAGACCACCCCGGCCCGTGACCGTCTCCTCGCCCACCGCGAGCGAGGAAGACCCTTTTCGGCCGGAACGGGACCATAAAAGGCCGATGGCCACAAAAGGTCATGTGAAAACGGGCGTTCCCCCTGGTGAAGGACCACTTTCGTCTCTACGATCCATGGACGGAGGTCACTTTTGTGACCTGTGACATAGAGAGTAGAGAACGTGGCCGATCTTCTCCCCCAGGACTGGCTGACCCCCGCGATCGCCTACACCGTCTCGGCGATCGGTTCCTTCCTCGGGCTGTCCTTCGCCTCACGGGCACGCCGGGCGAGCGGTCTCTTCCGCCTCCAGTGGCTGGCCCTGGCCTCGTTGGCCCTCGGCGGCATGGGCGTGTGGTCCATGCACTTCATCGCCATGCTCGGCTACAGCGTCCCCGGGACGGTCATCCGGTACGACGCCCTGCTGACCGTGATCAGCGGTCTGGTCCCGATTCTCGTCATGGGCGCGGCCCTGTACCTGGTGATCCGGTTCCGGGGCGCCGTCCGGCTGCTCTCCGGCGGGGTCCTGCTGGGACTCGGGATCGTCTCCATGCACTACACCGGCATGGCGTCGATGAATCTGCACGGGGACCTGCACCACGACCCCGTTCCCGTGGCCGTCTCCGCCGTGATCGCCGTGTTCGCGGCCACCGCCGTACTGTGGGGGGCGCGTCGGCTGAGCCACTACGGCGCGATCGCGCTCGCGTCCCTGTTGTTGGCGCTGACCATCACCGCCGTGCACTACACCGGGATGAGCGGGGTGTACGTCACCGAACCGCACGTGGAAACGGTCGGCCCGCCCGACGGGTTGAAGGCGCTCGACCTGTTGCTCCCGATGATCATCGGGCTGTTCGTCCTCCTGCTGATCTGTAGCCTGCTCCTCCTGTTGAGCGACTCCGAGGACGAGTCCCGCGATCCCGCGCGCCGAGGTTCGCGCGAGCCCGAACCCACCACCGCGGCCGCGTCTCCGGGCGAGTACGCGCCCAGGCACAGCGCCGTGAACACGACCACGCCTCCCGCCACCGACGACGTGTGGTCGCGGACCCGTTGACCGGCGGGGTCGGGTCCGGAGAAAAACCGGTGGCGCGCCCGGCCCCGTCCCATCTAGTGTCGACCGAACCGAGCCCGGGATCGCCGGGCGAACGAACGACCGGAGAGGAGCACACGATGCCCGTTCTCGTGTCCACCCCCCACCAGAGTCCTTCCTTCGCCACCGGCGAGTCCTGAGCCGCCGCCCCGTTCCTTCGAGGATCCGGCGGCCACGACTCGCGACGCACAGAAAAGCGACGACGTGAGTCACCACGAACACGGTTCCGCCCTGCCCGAGAACCGGACCCTTCACCCTCTGGCCCCTCTGGGCTGGAACACCCGAACGGCCGAGGCCTTCGACGCCCTGGCCGACGCGCACGAACTCCGCCCGGCCCGGGTCACCGAGGCCCGACGCGGTTCGGTGGGCGTCGCCATGCCCGAGGCCGCCACCGCCGACCTGTCACCGCGGGTCCGCAAGGCCGCCGAGACCGACCGATCCACCTCTCCCACCAGCGGCGACTGGGTCGCCCTTCGACGCTCCGGCGACTCTTGGACGGTCGAGGCCGTCCTGGAACGTTCCGGAACCCTGGTCCGCCAGGGCGTGGCCAAGGACTCCCACGACCAGGTCCTGGCCGCCAACATCGACGGGGTCCTCATCTGCGAGGCCGCCGATCAGGGCCCCAACGTGGGCCGCCTGGAACGCTTCCTCAGCCTCGCCTGGGCCAGTGGCGCCGCCCCGGTCGTGGCCGTCACCAAGTCCGAACTCGCCGGGGAACGACTGCCCGAGGTCGTCGAGCTGGTCGAGGCCGTCACCATGGGACCCGACGTGTACGCGGTGAGCGCGCACACCGGCGACGGGCTGGCGGAGTTGGCCGAACGGCTGCTCCCCGGTCGTACCTGGGTGCTGTTGGGCACCTCGGGCGCCGGGAAGTCCAGCCTGCTCAACGCCCTGGCCGGTCACGAGGTGATGGACACCGGAGCGATCCGCCACGGCCGTCGGGGACGGCACACCACCACCCACCGTCGGCTCGTCCCGATGCCCGGCGGCTCCCTGTTCCTGGACATCCCCGGCGTCCGCCGGATCGACGTGCCCGGGGGCGAGGAGGGGGTGGATCGCACCTTCTCCGACATCAACGCCCTGGTGGACCTGTGCCGCTTCCGGGACTGTTCGCATCGGAACGAGCCCGGCTGCGCGGTGAACAGGGCCGTCGACGAGGGAGAACTCGACGCGTCCCGGCTGGAGCGCTGGTTCAGGCTCCGGCGCGAGGCCGAGTGGAACCGGACCCGCAACGACGTCCGTCTGCGCGCCGAGCGCAAGCGGGAGTGGAAGAAGCTCACCCGCCAGGGCCGTGAGAGCGCCCGGCACAAGCGCGGCGGCCTGTAGAGCGCGCCTGTCCGGGCCTCGCCTCAGAGGCCGAAGGCCCGGCGGGCGTTCTCGGCGACGATCGTCGCGAGTCCGTCCTCGTCCATCCCCTTGACCTCGGCGATCGTGCGCAGTGTGATCGGGATCAGGTAGGGGGCGTTGGGGCGTCCCCGGTAGGGCTTGGGTGTGAGGAAGGGCGCGTCGGTCTCCACCAGGATCAGCTCGGCCGGGGCCGCCGCGGCCGCCTCGCGCAGGGATTCGGCGCTGGCGAAGGTGACGTTGCCGGCGAAGCTCATGAAGTAGCCCCGTTCGGCGCAGACGCGGGCCATGTCGGCGTCTCCGGAGAAGCAGTGGAAGACCACCCGTTCGGGGGCGCCCTCCTCCTCCAGGATCCGCAGGACGTCCTCGTGCGCCTCGCGATCGTGGATCATCAGCGCCTTGCCGTGTCTCTTGGCGATGGCGATGTGGCGGCGGAAGGAGTCCTCTTGGGCCCGGGCGCCCTCGGGACCGGTCCGGAAGGTGTCCATCCCGGTCTCGCCGATCGCGACGACCTGGTCCAGACCCGCCAGCGCGTCGATCTCGGCGAGTTCCTTCTCCAGGGCCTCGATCCCTCCGGCGGGGCGGGCCTTGCCCGTCCAGTCGGTGTCGTCGGCCTCCACACCCTCGGCGCCGTCCCCGTGGACGACGCGGGGGGCCTCGTTGGGGTGCAGCGCGACCGCGGCCCAGACCTTCCCGGGGTGAACGGCGGCGATCTCGGCCGCCCAGCGCGAGGAGGGCAGGTCCACCCCGACCTGGATCAGCGGGGTCACCCCCACGGCCTCGGCCGCGGCGATGATCTCCTCCACCTCGGGGGTCTGCATGTCCATGTGGGTGTGGCTGTCGGCCACCCGCACCCGCAGTGCCTCGGGCGCCGGTGGCGGCGTCTGCGCGTTGCGCTTCTCGACCGCCTTGCCACTGCGCTTGCCCACGTGTCCCACCTTCTTCTCGCCGGTCGTCGTGGTGATTCTAGGCGCGCCGGCGGTGCGGATCCGCCGGGGATCGACACTTCATTGACTCAATGATTTAATACATTGAGTCAATGAACACCGGCCCGCCCCACGAAGGGACCCCGCCCATGCCGGAGCCCACCCCCGCCCTGGTCGTCGACCACCTGGCCCCGTCACTCGGATCCGCTCTGCCCTGGATCGCCCTCGTCGGCGCGCTGCTCGCCATCGCGTTGCCCATACGGACCATCCGGGCCGGTTCCCCTCAAGGCCGGAACCGTTCCGGACCCGTACCTCTCCTGGTCGGAGCCGTCGTCGCGGTCCTCACGGCCGAGTACCTCACCGGAATCCGGGGGTGGGCGACCATCACCCTGCTGGTGGTGATCCTGGTCATCGGCCTCGTCCTGCTCGTACGGTCCCGACGCGAGGCCTCCCTCCTCGAAGAGGCCCACGGGGAACCGCTCGACCAAGGGGCGACCGCGCGAAGCTGGTGCACCGCCTCCCTCCTGGGATTCCTGGCCACCGTGGTGGCCGGGGTCACGCTCCTGCTCGTCAGTGGCGGCGACGGGTTCATGACGATGTCCTCCATCCTGATCGCCGTCGTCCTGTCCTCGATCGTGATCGGTGATCTCTCCGCGAACCTGCTGCTCAGGCTGAGGTCCCGCGTCCGGCGGGCCGAACTGCGGCCGCGTGGACCGGGCGCGCTCCTCTCCCCCGGTGTCGCGGTCACGGTCCTCCTGGCCACCGTCGCCGTGACCGTGGGCGGGTTCGTCGTGGCCCGCGGCGAGTACCTGGCCGGCGGGGCCGCCGACTGCCACCCCTCCATCACCCTCGGGATCTCCGAGGCCGAGGACACCGTGGCTCTGGGCATGATCGGCGTCATCGCCCCGGCGATCGCCCTCGTGGGCGTGATCGGTGTCCTGGTCGCCGCGGCACGGCCCGCGATCGCCTCCTTGGAGCCCGACGCGGACCGGGCCCTGCGCCTGCTGTCCGCCGGACGCACCGTGGGCGCGGTCCTCGGCGCGCAACTAGTCCTCGCCGGAGACCTCGTCCCCGGCGCCGCTCACGCCGTGCTGCCCGTCGATCCGGCCCTGTGCGACCCCATGGACACGAGCCCCGATTCGTGGGCCTGGCTTCCCGGCCCCTACGAGCCGGGAGGGCTCCTGGTCCTGGCCGGCACCGTCCTGTCCGTCGCCGGTGTCCTCGTGTGGGCGGCCGTGACCCTGCGGACCGCGCGTCGGTCCCTCGCCCCTCTGCGTTCGTCCCGGCGGCCGCCGGCGATCACGTCTTCGGAGGCGCCCCGATGATCGTCGAGGTGGACTCACGGGATCCGCTCCCGCCCTACGAACAGATCCGTCGCCAGGTCCTGGCCCTGGTGGCCTCCGGTGAGCTGTCCCCCGGGACCCGCCTGCCCGCCATCCGGCAACTCGCCGGCGACCTCGGTGTGGCGCCCAATACCGCCGCGCGCGCCTATCGGGAGCTGGAGGGCGTAGGGGTGCTCTCCAGTCGGAGGCGACACGGGACCTCGGTCACCGCCGATGCCCGGGAACGGGCGCTCGCCCTCCTCGGGAGGGCCCCGACGGCCCTGCCTCCGGCCTCACCGAGCCTGGACCCCGCCGCCCGGGAGTACATCGGGCACGTCCTCCGGCTCGGCCGCACCCTGGACGAGGCCCTCGACGCCGTACGTCGGAATTGGGAACGGGGGCCGGAGGCGTGAAAAGGGCCCGGCCCCCGGAGAAACCCCGGGGTCCGGGCCCTGAGCGTCGAGGCCCCTACTCGGTGGGGCCGGCCAGGCGGGCCAGCTCCTCGTCGACCACGGAGGGGTCGAGCTTGGCGAACAGAGGCTCGGGGCGGTTCAGCGGGGTGCCCGGGACGATCGGCGTCGACCCCCAGCGCGCCACGTTGTCGGCGTAGTCACCGGTGATCACCGGATAGTCCACCTTCTCCTCGGAACCGCCGATGGTGTCGTGGCCGGTCTCCAGACGGGGCATGCCCGTCCAGGTGCCGGTCCCGCCCAGCATCGCGTACACCTTGTTGGCCGCGGCCGGCAGGAACGGGGTGAGCAGGGTGTTGGCGTCCTGGACCAGCTGGAGGGCCACGTGCAGGACGGTGGCCATCCGCTCGGGGTCGGTCTTCTTGAGCGCCCACGGAGCCTGGTCGGAGATGTACTTGTTGGCCTCGGCGACGGTGCGCATGGCCTCCTGGAGACCGGCCTTGAACTGCGAGCGCTCCAGGCGGGCCCCGACCGTGGCGAAGGCCTCCTCGGAGGCGGCCAGGACCGCGCGGTCCTCGTCGGTGAGTTCACCCGCCGCGGGGATCTCGCCGAGGTTCTTGGCCGCCATCGAGATGGAACGGTTGACCAGGTTGCCCCAGGCCGCCACCAGCTCGTCGTTGTTGCGCCGCACGAACTCGGCCCAGGTGAAGTCGGTGTCCTGGTTCTCCGGGCCCGCGGCCATGATGTAGTACCGCAGCGCGTCGGCGGAGTAGCGCTCCAGGAAGTCGCGCACGTAGATCACCACGCGGCGCGAGGAGGAGAACTTCTGTCCCTCCATGGTGAGGAACTCGCTGGAGACCACCTCGGTGGGGACGTTCAGCTCGCCCAGCGGTCCGGCGTCGCCGCCCCGGTCGCCCCCGCCGCTCGCGCCGAGCAGGATGGACGGCCAGATGACCGAGTGGAAGACGATGTTGTCCTTGCCCATGAAGTAGAAGGACTCGCTGTCCGGCGACTGCCACCAGCGCTTCCAGGCGTCGGGCTCGCCCACGCGACGCGCCCACTCGATGGAGGCGGACAGGTAGCCGATGACCGCGTCGAACCAGACGTAGAGACGCTTGTTCGCGTTCTCGCTCCACCCCTCCAGCGGGATCGGCACGCCCCAGTTGAGGTCACGGGTGACGGCCCTGGGCTGGAGGTCGTCGAGCAGGTTCAGGGAGAACTTGAGGACGTTGGGACGCCATTCGCCCTCCTTGCCCTTGAGCCACTCGGTGAGCACGTCGGCGAAGGCCGGCAGGTCGAGCATGAAGTGCTCGGTGTCCACGAACTCGGGGGTCTCCCCGTTGATCCGGGACCGGGGGGAGAGCAGATCGATCGGGTCGAGCTGGTTGCCGCAGTTGTCGCACTGGTCACCGCGGGCACCGTCGTAGCCGCAGATGGGACAGGTGCCCTCGATGTAGCGGTCCGGCAGGGTGCGTCCGGTGGACGGGGAGATCGCGCCCTTGGTGGTGCGCGTGAAGACGTAGCCGTTGTCGTAGAGCGTGGTGAACAGCTCTTGGGCGACGGCGTAGTGGTTGCCGGTGGTGGTCCGGGTGAACAGGTCGTAGGACAGGCCCAGGGCGACCAGGTCCTCGGCGATGATCCGGTTGTAGCGGTCGGCCAGTTCCCGGGCGCTCACGCCCTCCTGGTCGGCCAGTACCTGGATCGGGGTGCCGTGCTCGTCGGTGCCGCTGACCATCAGCACGTCGTGACCCGACATTCGCTGGAAGCGCGAGAAGACGTCGGAGGGGACCCCGAAGCCGGAGACGTGGCCGATGTGGCGCGGGCCGTTGGCGTAGGGCCAGGCGACCGCGGTCAGGATGTGGCGTTTCGACGACATGACTCAAGACTAAAGGCGGAGCGGGGTGTCCGCGTACCGGTTTCCCCGTCGTCCAGCGTGTTCACGGGCCTTCGTCCACAGGGACGGAACCGGCGATTCCCCGGGGAGGTCCCCTACCCGTATGCTCTGCTCAACGCCGCCGTGTGCCACCGGAGTACCGGCGGAACCAGTACGACCCTCCAACCCGGTCCGAGGCGGTGGTCACCACGGTTGCCCGTGCCCTACCCCGCCCTGCCCGAAGCACCGCCTCGTTGATCGCCGGCGTGGTGCTGTTGGTCGTTCTGGCTCTCCCCCTGGCCTCGAACCCGCCAGGGGGCGCCGAAGCGAGCCTTCCGCCGCAGATCGGTCGGATCGACTCCGCGGCGGAGACCGCCGACACCGGTTCCTCCTCCACCGATCAGGAGGTGGGGCCCTACCTCGGCTCACAGACGGTCGCCCTCGGCCCCGCCGCCTCCGGCTGCGACCAGCGGCCGATGCTGCGGGACCTGCCCGATGTCGTCCCCCCGTGCGCCCTGCGCCTGGCGGTGTGGGACCAGCCCTGGTGGCCGTTGCCCCTTCCCCCCCAAGATCGCGTACCACCACAGGTCGAGGCGGAGGGTCTGCCGCCCACCCGAGCGCCCCCTCTCACCGCGCACGCCACCCTCCGACCATCCCGGTCGGTCCCGTCGACCGCCCCGAGCGCGTCGACGTCGGACCTTCGCGTCCTCGTTCCGGCCCAGGGTCGCCCGTAACGTCTCGGGTGGACCCGGCGCCGCCGGGCACGCGACCGGTACCCACCATCCGCAGTGAGAGGTTCACCCCTTGTCCAGTCAAACGGGAGCGGGGGCGCGCTGGCTGCGCGCGCTCATCTCCCTTCTCGTCATCCTCGTCGCGTTCGGCGCGGCGTGGTTCATCCCACCCCGTCTGGGTCTCGACCTGAGCGGCGGCACCCAGATCGTCCTGGAGACCCAGGACGGCCCCGACGGCACCAAGGCCGACTCCGCGAACACCGACAAGGTCGTCGAGGTGCTGCGTCAGCGCATCGACCGTCTCGGTGTCGCCGAGGCGAACATGTCCCGTTCGGGTGAGAACCGCATCATCGTCGAGCTTCCCGGCGTGCAGGACCCGGCCGAGGCGGCGCAGATCGTCGGCCAGACCGCTCAGCTCTCCTTCCACCCCGTCCTGGGCGTGGGCGAGGCCGGCGGCCAGGGCGTGCAGGCGCCCCAGGGCGGCGGCGACTTCGCCAACCCGCCCTCCGACGAGGCGCGTGCCCCCTCCGACTCCGAGAACGGCGGAGAGGAGGCTCCGGCCGAGGGCGGCGACCCCGCGGAGATGTCCCCCGATGAGCTCCAGGACCTTCTGGGCGGTGGCGGGGGCATGCCCCAGGCGCCCGCGGGTCCCTCCGCGGAGAACCCCGAGGACGTCGCGATGGTCCTGCCCGACCAGGACGGCACCGCGCTCCAGTTGGGCGCCGCCGCCATCCAGGGCGACCGGGTCTCCAGCGCCGACGCCGCGCTCGACAGCGTCAACCGCGCCCAGTGGGTCGTCAACGTCGGTTTCCGCGGCGAGGGCCGCGATCAGTGGCAGGAGCTCACCGGTCAGGCCGCCTGTTTCCAGGAGGGCGACCCGCGCCGGCGTGTGGCGATCGTCCTGGACGACCAGATCATCTCCTCGCCCCAGGTGACCCCGGAGACCGCCTGTGACGTGGGTATGGCCGGCGGCCAGACCACCATCAGCGGTGACTTCACCAGCGAGACCGCCAACGAGCTGGCCGTGCTGATCGAGGGCGGTTCGCTGCCGCTGCCGGTCACCGAGGTGCAGCGCCAGACCGTCGGCCCGACCCTGGGCGCCGCCGCCATCCAGGCCAGCGCCATCGCGGCCGTGCTGGGCATCGCCTTCACCGCCCTGTACATCACCCTGGTCTACCGGCTCGTCGGCTTCCTGGCCTCGATCGCCCTGGCCTTCTACACCCTGATCGCCTACGGAGCGCTGGTCGCCATCGGGGCCACGTTGACCCTTCCGGGTCTGGCCGGTTTCGTGTTGGCGATCGGTATGGCCATCGACGCGAACGTTCTGATCTTCGAACGTGCGCGCGAGGAGTACCAACGCCAACAGCGGACGTACGAGGCCAACAAGTCCGCCGGGCTCAAGGACCCCGACGAGGAGGGCAAGGAGACCGGGGCCCTGGCCCGACGTCGCCGTCGCGCGGTGCCGCCGAGCCTGGAGAAGGCGTTCGTCCAGGGTGGCCAGAAGGCCTGGAGCGCCGTTCTGGACACCAACGTCACCACGTTCCTGGCCGCCGGTCTGCTGTTCTTCTTCGCCTCCGGAACCATTCAGGGCTTCGGTGTGACGCTGAGCATCGGCACCATCGCCTCCATGATCTCCGCGCTGATCATCGCGCGCGTGTTCGTGGAGTGGGCCGTGCGTCGCGCGATCATCAAGAAGCACCCCGCCGTCAGCGGCCTCAGCCGGATCGGCGCGGTCCGCTCCTGGATGGTCGAGAAGAACCCGCAGATCATGAACTACCGCCGCGTCGGCCTGATCGTCGCGGCCCTGATCACGGTCACCGCGATCGCCGCCCCGCTGGTGCGGGACACCAACCTCGGCGTGGAGTTCACCGGTGGTCGTGTCATGGAGTACGAGGTCACCGGTGACGATCACATCTCGGTGGACGAGGCCCGCGACGTCATCTCCGGGCTGGACTTCCCCGGCGCCGACAACGCGGTGGTCCAAGAGGCCGGAGACGGCGACATCTCGGTCCGTACCGGTGACATCTCCGACCCCGAGGCGGCGGGTATCGCCGACGCCCTGGACGAGGCGACCGGTGGTGTGGAACTGGTCAGCGACGAGCTGATCGGCCCGAGCATGGGCGACGAACTGCGCAACCGGGCGTTGATCGCGCTCGGCGCGGCCCTGGCCCTCCAGATGATCTATCTGGCCTGGCGTTTCCGCTGGTCCTTCGGTGTGTCCACGATGCTGTCGCTGGCGTTCAACATCGTGCTCGTCATCGGCCTGTTCGTCTGGTTGGGCAAGCCCATCGACGGGGTCTTCCTCGCCGCGATCCTGAGTGTCATCGGCTTCACGGTCAACGACACGGTGGTGGTGTTCGACCGGGTGCGAGACGAATGGGCGAGGGACGAGAAGTCCTCGTTCGTCGAGATCGCCAACCGCGCGGTGATCAACACCCTGCCGCGTACGGTGAACACGACCGTCGGCGCGTGGATCATCCTGGGCTTCCTCACCTTCCTCGGTGGGTCCTCGCTCCAGGACTTCTCCATCGCGATGCTGGTCGGTCTGACCACCGGTGTGGTCTCCACCGTGTTCGTCGCGGTGCCGATCGCCATCTTCCTACAGAAGTGGGACAACACCCCGCCACCGCACGTGCTCAAGGAGCGCAAGGCGAAGCAGAAGGTGGCGGCCAAGGCCGCCCGCGACGCCGACGACGGCGCCGTCGTCTAGGAGGTGTCGTCCGCCCCGGGCCCTCGGCAGCCCGGGGCGGAAGGCTCCGGCCCACATGGCAGGAAGGGGCCCCGATCCGAAGTCTCGGATCGGGGCCCCTTCGTGTCCGTGGTGTCCCGGTCAGCCACCGGTGGGGCGGGGGCTCCCTCGGAGGCCTGGACGAGAACGAAGCCCCGGCCCTCCAACGCCAGCTGGAAGGCCTCACCGCTGCCCCGGCCGATGAACGCGCCGGCCTTGACGGTGCTGCGGATACCGGCTTCGAGGGAGCTGCTCCAGGCGACCGCGGCCTGGGTGTCGACGAAGGTCGGCTGGTCGACCCGGAGCAGCACCGGCGCTCCATGGCAGGCCACGGCCACCCGTCCTCGACCGGTGAAGACCGTGTTGAACAAACCGCCGGAGACCATCCCGCCGAAGCCCTGGATTCTCTTGATGTCCCAGCCCAGCGTGGGTTCGAAGGCCAGGACGTTGGCCCCGTTGACCGTGAGGGACTCCTCCTCCAGGTCGATGAGGTGCACGTCCCAGGCCTCGTGGGCCAGGAACACGTCGCCCTGTCCCGAGACCTTCATCAGGGGCAGGCCCTCACCGGTGAAGGCCTTCTTCATGAACCGACCGACGCTGCCGGCGCCCTAGTAGGCGAAGTCGATCGCGCCCTGGTAGGCGACCATCGAGCCCTGACGGGCGTAGAACTCTCGGTGCGCGTCCGCGCCCAGGCCCACCCTCAGCATCTTGCGGTTCTGCAACCTCATCCCGGGCTGCTGGATCTCCTGGGCCTCTTGAAAGAGCTCACTACGCATGACGACGTCCTCTTCTCGTCTTATATCGCCTGATGGATATGACGCTCCGGAGGTCTCGGGGTTCCCGGCGCCCGCGAGGCTTTACCCGGTTCTCACCCTGCTCACTCGGCCTCCACCACCCCATGGGCGAGGTCGTAGACCCGACGCTTGGGGATCCCGGTCTCCTTGGCGACCCGGGCGATCGCCTCCTTACGACGCACGCCCTCGTCCTCCAAGGCGGACACGGCGGCGACCAGGTCGGCGTCGCTCGTCGTCTCCGCGGTGGGGCGGGCCCCCTCCACCACCACCGAGATCTCACCGCGGACCCCGTCCGCGGCCCACTCGGCCAGCTCGCCCAACCCGCCTCGGCGCACCTCCTCGTAGGTCTTGGTGAGCTCACGGCACACCGCCGCCCTGCGTTCGGCCCCGAACGACGCGGCCATCGCCTCCAAGGTGGCGGCGATCCTGTGCGGGCTCTCGAAGAAGACCATCGTGCGACGCTCACCCGCCAACTCGTCCAGGTACGTCTTCAGGCCCTTGCGCGGGGGGAAGCCCTCGAAGCAGAATCGGTCGGTGGGCAGTCCGGAGACCACCAGGGCGGTGGTCACCGCCGAGGGGCCCGGGATCGCGGTGACGGGGACACCCTCCGCAGCGCAGGCCGCGGCCAACCGGTAGCCGGGGTCGGACACCCCGGGCATCCCCGCGTCGGTGACGACCAGGACCTCCTCGCCCCGGCGGATGTCGGCGAGGAGTTCCTCGCCCCGGCGGCTCTCGTTCGCGTCGTAGTAGGACACGACGCGGGCACCGGCCTCCCCGCCCAGGCGGATCCCGGCGCGGGAGGCGAACTGCCTCAACCGCCGGGTGTCCTCCGCCGCGATCACGCGCGCCTCCTCCAAGGCGCGCAGAAGCCGGGGCGGCGCGTCCTCCAGGTTCCCGATGGGCAACCCGGCCAGGACGAGCCTCCCGACGCGCCATGTCCCGTCAACACCCTCAACCACTGTGATCCCCGTCCTGTCGCGCTACGGTTGGCCGTGAGCGACCCAACCGAAACCCGGTTTCGCGGCCCGTCCGCAACGGACCCCCATCTCTGACCCCAACCTACGAGCCGAGATGACCACCACCGCACTTTCCAGCGAGGCCGAGCCCTCGACCCCACCGGCCGCGGCCCGGCCCTCCGACCTCCGCTCCCGCTTCGTCCCCCGTATGCCCGGCCCCTGGTGGGTGGGGTGGGCGGGGGCGGTCATCGTCGCGCTCTTCGCCGGAGCCCTGAGGTTCTTCAACCTCGGACGGCCCGACCGGATCTACTTCGACGAGACCTACTACGCCACGGACGCCTTCGCGCTCTGGGCGCACGGCTACGAGCACGAGACGGTGGAGAACTCCGACTCCCTGCTCGCCCAAGGCGATCCGAACATCTTCACCGGCGGCGGCGACTTCATCGTCCATCCGCCGGTCGGCAAGTGGATGATCGCCCTCGGTGACCAGCTGTGGGGCCTGATGCCCTTCGGCACGGCCGTCAACCCCGAGGGTTGGCGGGTGGCCTCCGCTCTCGCCGGGGTGTTCTCCGTGCTCATCCTGGTCCGGTTGGCCACACGGATGACCCGCTCGATCCTGCTGGGGTGCACCGCCGGTCTGATCCTGGCCCTGGACGGCCTGCACTTCACCCTGAGCCGTATCGCCATGGTGGACATCTTCCTCACCCTGTGGATCCTGGCCGGGTTCGCCTGTCTGGTCATCGACCGGGACAAGACCAGGGAACGGCTGGTCCGCCTGGCGGAGGCCGGGGTCGATACGACGATGGTGGGCGCCCTCGGCATGCGCTGGTGGCGTTTGGCCGCCGGTCTGTGCTTCGGTCTGGCGATCGGCACCAAGTGGTCGGCCCTGTTCTTCGTGGCGGCCTTCGGTCTGCTCACCGTCGCCTGGGACTACGGGGCGCGGCGCAGCGTCGGTCAGCGACGCCCCTTCGGCCGTTGGCTGGGCTACGACGCGATCCCCGCCTTCCTCCAGACCGTGGTGGTCGCCGGGATCGTCTACCTGGTCTCCTGGACCGGCTGGCTGATCACCGGCGGTGGCTACAACCGGCAGTACGCCGCCGGCATGGCCCCCGACTGGATCCCCGGTTTCCTGGTGAAGCCGATCGAGGCCCTGTGGAGTCTGGTCGACTACCACGGCCGGATGATGAACTTCCACGAGAACCTGACCAGCGATCACACCTACATCTCCGCGCCGTGGGAATGGCTGATCATGCGCACCCCGGTGATGTTCCACTACGACGGCCAGGCCGTCGGGTGCGGCGAGGGACAGTGCGTGACCTCGGTGGTCTCCATCGGCACCCCGATCGTGTGGTGGGTGAGCATCATCGCCCTGGTCGTGATGCTCGGCTGGTGGATCACCTTCCGCGACTGGCGGGCCGGAGCGGTACTGCTCGCGGTCGCCGCGGGCTGGCTACCGTGGTTCGCCTACCCCGAACGTCCGATGTTCCTGTTCTACGCGCTGCCGATCCTGCCCTTCCTCGTGCTGGGCATCGTGCTGGCGCTGGGGCTGTTGATGGGGGCCGGAGACGACAGTCCACGCTTCGCGCCCTATACGCGTGCGTTGGGGGGCGTGGTCTTCGGTGTGGTGGTGCTCCTGATCATCGCCCACTTCGCCTACCTCTATCCGGTTCTGTCGGCCTATCCGCTTCCCGAGGAGACCTGGGGAGACCGGCTGTGGTTCGACGTATGGATCTACGGGCGCGACGCCTCATGATCCGTTCCGGGGAACGGCGTAAACCGTTCCCCGGAACCGAACTCCATTAGTGGCACAAGGGCGGGAAATCAACAGTTTCGAGTAGCCGAAACAGGACACTTCGGTATCGCGGATTCACAGCGGAAAAGCCTCGGCAGGGCCCGGGTCTCCCTGGTACTGTCGGCAACCGGTTGCTGTTGTAGTTTCCATGGATGCCCAAGGCGCCTCGCGGAACTTCACGTGGGCGCTTATCGATTCGGGATGTCCCTTCTTCGGTGCGGCGCCCGGCGACCCGGGGCCAGCAGGGTGCGGCCCCGTCGTAGTCCCCAAGGGAGAGCACATGGCTCAGGGCACCGTGAAGTGGTTCAACTCTGAGAAGGGTTTCGGGTTCATCGCCGTCGAGGGTGGTCAGCCCGACGTGTTCGTGCACTACTCGGCGATCGCGGGCACCGGCTTCCGGAACCTGGAAGAGGACCAGCAGGTCGAGTTCGACATCATCCAGGGCCCGAAGGGCCCGCAGGCGGCGGACGTTCGAACGGTCTGACCGTCACACGTGCGTTTTCCCGGCCCTCCGCTCCCCCGAGCGGGGGGCCGGACCCCGTTACCAGGGGCGTTCGAGCCTTGGAGGGGGACACGGTTACCCAAGCGTGGCGATACCGGTTAACCTGCTTGAAGCCGGTCAGCACCGAAGGCGAGGACATCACATGTTCGGCATCAGTGGAGGGGAGTTCGTCCTCCTCCTGCTCCTCGGGCTGTTGATCTTCGGCCCGGACCAGCTCCCGAAGGCCGCCCAGCAGGTGGGCCGCGTCCTCCGCCAACTCCGCACCATGGCCAACTCCGCCTCCAACGACATCAAGGCGGGGCTCGGCCCCGAGTACAAGGACTTCGACGTCCAGGACCTCAACCCCAAGCGCTTCATCCAGAAGCACTTCTGGGAGGAAGAGGAGGAGAACGAGCCCAAGCCGGCCTCCCGCCTGAACGGCAAGCGTCCGCCCTTCGACGACGAGGCCACCTGAGCCCCTCCCCCGTTCAGCCCACCAGCATCAGGAAGAACGACCCCAGGGCCAGCAGGATCACCGAGCCCACGATGATCATGGGCGAACCCATGGTCAGGATGAGCAGCTCGACCGCCACCGCCCCGCCCAGGGCCGCCGCCGCCCAGGGCCATCGAGGGCGCGGCCCCCAGTCGTGACGACGTTCACGGGCCACCGCGATCCAGAATCCGAGCCCGATGAGCAGCCAGAACACCAGGTGGGCGCCGATCCGCGTCCCCGGCTCGACGTAGTCGGCCATGCCGCCGACCACCATCACGTAGAACACGGTTCCGATGGCCAGGTGCCAGAAACCGCGGCCGCGTTCGGCTCGTATGACCTTGTTCCGAGCTCTGGTCGTGCGCCGGAAGCCCTCTCCCGCCATCGTCGGCGCCGGGCGCCCCGGGACGGGCTCCACCCGGCTCTCGGAGCCTTGCGGGGGCGGCCTCTCCTCGGGGCCGGGCCGTGGCTCCACCGGTGGCACGTATCCGCCCTCGCCGTGTGTCTCCTCGGGTGACCTGTATCCGTCTGGCTGCTGTCGGGGGGAATCGGACACTGGTATTGATCGCCCCTTCGGTTCGGATCGGCGGGACCCGTGCACGGCCCGTCGGACGTAAAGGTCTCCTACCCGCCGGGGCGAACGGTCAAATCCCTTCGGCCGAGAACGGCCCCACCGGTTCATCGCATACGAAAGGGCCCGCCGACACAGGTCGATCGGGCCCCGGTGCTCGACGGCCCCACAAGGAGGCGCTCCCCCTACGGAACCGTCAGGCGGCGCCGGTTACCACCAGCTCCAGCCGCCGTTGTTCTTGCTGCTGCTCTTCGCGTACGCGGTCATGGCATCTACCTTTCTCGGTGTTTCCAGCCCATCCCGGAACCAAGATGTCCTATCTCGGCGGGCTTCACAAGACCCGAAGAAGAATATTCATCATTCTAAGGCCCAGCGGACACCAATGGTCGCACCACCGGGTTCTGAATAGTCACAGAACACGACGTTTTCGCAGTTCAACCGGGAGTTGATTGAATCAACCAGAAGACACCATCCCCGGTGACCTGCAAAAACAAGACCCACGAAGAGCAAAGTCCAAGGATCCGGACATAACAATGAGTAACGAGCCCGCTATTGTCGCTCGGAGTCAGCGATTCGTCCCCTACGTCCGGGTTTCCTCGCGCCGTCTCGCGTGCTCCGACGTCAACAGGCGGCATACCCGGGGGGACGATACGGAAAAACAGTCATATAACACCACTGTTCAGACTGTTCACCCGAAGATGGTCATCACGCTACGTAGCGAATCGACGAACTCGCCACAGAGATGCGACACGCCCTTACTTCTCATAGTTACTCATTACGGACAAACACTAAACCTTGTATGATCTGTCACTTTTGACACATAGCACCATGAAACAAGAGGGGCCGCCCAGGGCGCGACGAGCACCCCGAACAGCCCCCTCCGAGCCACGGGTCGGCCGACGGGCCCGTCAGCCCAGACCCGCCCCCGCGAGGATCAGCGCGATACCCGCGCCGACCAGCCCGACGACCAGGGAGGCGGCTCCCGCCCCGATCAACAGGCGAAACCCGTTCGGCTTCGCGGGATCGCGGCCCACCACCGAGAGGAAGAAGCCGGCGGGCATCAGGACGGCGGCCAGGAGCACCAGAAGCCCCAGAGTGACGCCCCATCCGGGGACGGTGGGCTGATCCGTCAGGATCGCCACCACGAGACCCAGGATGACCAGTACACCGGCGTGGGCGTGCCCGGCACGGAAATAGGACCGCTGGAGATCGTTGGCGGGGAAACCCCCGTCGACCACACGCAGGAGAAAGGAACCTCCATAAGCGATCCCGACCACGGTGAGCAGGACGATCCCCGCTACGAGAAGCACTGGGGCGGACATGACGGTCATCCTTCCGATTCAGGGGGCCCCGACGGACCGAACAGGAGCCCGGCACTGCGTCGGGTGATGGTCGACAGATCGGCCCCCTCGAACAGGTCTCGCGCACCGGAACGGTCCAGGTTCCCGGTGAGGGCCAGGGTCGCGATCCCGTGCACGATCGACCAGCCCGCCACCATCGCGGCCGGCTCGTCCGTCACCTCCTCGCCCAGAGAACGCACCCCGGAGCGCAGTTCGGCGAAGGCGGATCTGCGGGCCGCGACGAGTTCGGCGTCGTCCAGATCGAGGAGCGAGGGTTCGAACATCACGGTGAAGTGCGCCGGCCGGTCCTCGGCGAAACCGACGTAGGCGACACCCGACTCCAGGAAGCCGCCTCCGTCCCCCGCACTCGCCCTCAACCGTTCGGCCAATTCCGCGAACCCTTCGGTCGCCAGCGCGTTGAGCACGCCCTGGCGGTCGCCGAAGTGGTGACGGGGGGCCGTGTGACTGACCCCCAGGTCGGTGGCCAGAGAACGCAGGCTGAAGCCGTAGGGCCCCTTCTCCTCGATGACCCGGGCGGCCCGTTCCAGAACGGCGGCCCGCAGGTTCCCGTGGTGGTATCCGTCTGCCATGGATGGAACTATACGCCGGTAAGTTGCCACTGTAAAGATTTAGGCGTTCGTCTCGGAACACCCGAAGGACGGGTACTTCGGGCGACTTCGCGGGTAAGGTGACCACGAACCGGCCCCCGCGACAGGGGATAGACGCTTCGCCGGTGACACTCGGGGCTCAGGTCCGGACGCACTCCCGCCTCAGGGAACAGCGACACCCCGTTCGGACCGCCCACGAGGTGGGGCCCGGTCTCGCGAGACCGGGCCCCACCTCACTTCGGGTAGAACGAAGAGACCCGCGCGCGACGGAGATCCTCCGTCGACCACGCGGGTCTCTTCTCTTCGGTGGAGCTGAGGGGATTCGAACCCCTGACCCCCTCGATGCGAACGAGGTGCGCTACCGGACTGCGCCACAGCCCCGAAGACGAGATCAACATTAGCAGGAAAGTCCGGGTGGTCCGAACGTGCCTTCGCCCGCCCGGACCGGCTCAGTCGCCGGCCGCCCTGAGACGGGCGTCGGCGTACTGGTCGTAGACCTGACTGCGTCGCTCCTTGAGGGCGATGACCTCGGCCTCGCGTTCGGCCTCGCGGGCCTCGCGCTCCCGGTGCACCCGCTCTCGCGCGGCGGCCCGCCGTCGTGCCGCCAGGTAGGCCCGGCGACGTTCCGCGTCGGCCTTGGCCGCCTCGCGCAGCAGGACCAGGTGCCCTGAGAGCAGCAGGACCGGCGGAGCCATCACCCACCAGGGGCCGAGCCCGAAGGCGACGGCCACCATCGTGGCGACGGTGAGCAGGGTGAGCGCGCTGGTGCGACGGCGACGACGGGCGATGACCCTGGCCCGCGGGACGGGCGAGGGGAGCACGGGGACCTCGTCCCGGCCCGTCTCCTCGACCTCGTCGTCTTCGACGTCGTCGATCTCCGAACGCCTCATCACCCGGGTCTCGGTGAGGTCCGGGTCCTCGTCGTCCTCGACGAAATCGGAGACCTCGTCCCGCTCCTCGGGTTCCTCGTCCTCCCTGCGACCGTCCTCGTGGACCGGGTCCACGGGATCCTTCCGCAACAGCATCGGGACGAGGACTATGAGCCAGACCACCACGATGGCGAGGTACAGAGGAGAGCTGCTCATCACCCCTCCTCACGATGACGGCCACTGAACGTTGATCGACACTTCGTCGACACCGCGCCGCGCGTGGCTGGACCTGCTTCCGGGAGTAGAGACGTTCCCCGGAGGAACATCGTTCCTGCCCCCGGTCGGGGCGGGATCGAATCCCGTGCGCCATATCCACGCGTTGCCCGCATCGTCAATGCGTCTATGTTCCGCACGGTACGACCCCGTGTCCATAAATGCGCCACATTCCACCCGGAGTGTCGCAAGATTGTGGACCCTCAGTTTCGGTCGTTCCACCTCCCGGAGTGAAAGCCCAGGTCAGGGCATGACTGCATAGAGCAGCACCATTTCAACGCAAAGTAATGAAGCATTGTGCTTAAAGAGAGGTTTAAGCTCCGGATGCACCCGTGATGCTGTCATGTTCAGTTCGGCCTCGGGTACGGACTCGCCGGATCGCGTGGTTCCCCGCCGCCGTTCGGGCCCTGTGGCCCCAAAGCGGAACCAGGGCCGGAACCACCCTCTGTGGACGGCCCGGAAGGGGTTCCGTCGTACCAACGGCGCAGGACCCCCTGGGGGACCTCCTCCGCGGTGAGCGCGTAGCAGATGTGATCTCTCCAGGCCCCGTCGATGTGCAACTGTCTACGGCGCACGCCCTCGTCTCGGAAGCCCAGTTTGGTGACCACACGCCTGCTGGCACGGTTCTCGGGACGGATGTTGGCCTCGATCCGATGGAGTCCGACGTGGAAGAAGGAGTGATCGACGGCCAGCGCGACCGCCGTCGGGGTGATACCGCGCCCCGCGTGGGCGCTGTCGATCCAGTAACCGACCTGCGCCGACCTGGCCGAACCCCACACGATGGCACCGATCGTCAGCTGACCGACGAAGCGCTCCTCGTAGGTGACCGCCCACGGCATGGACAACCCCTGTCGGGCCTCGCGACGGATCGCCTGGATCATCGCGACATAGGGGGCCAGGCCGGTGGTGCGCAGCGGCATCTCCGGATAGGTCGGCTCCCAAGGACGCAGCCACTCGGCGTTGCGGGCCCGGGTGTCCCGTAGCTCGGGGGCGTCGCGAAGTCGCAGCGGACGAAGCGCGATCGGCCCCTCCCGCAGGGTGACCGGCCACCTCTGTCTGCGATTCACGTCATCCCTCCGAGGCCCTCTGCACCGCCCTGCGCGGATGCGACACCGGACCTGGGCGCACCCCTGCTCCCGTCGTCGGTGACACCTTCCAGTATTCCACTCCGAAGGTGTGCGGTGGCGGGCGTCGCCCCCTCCACACAGGAATCGGCTGATTCTAAACTCCATTCACTCCAGCACCGAAAGACGGTCTCAGGTCAAGGAATTCTCTACTACCGGAATGCCCGGGATGTGATTCCGGTCATTCTCCGGTCTCATTCACCCGAGGGTGATCGCCGCCGCCGAGCTGGTCGATGGCGTGTCCCAGCACCTGTTCCAACACGTCCATACCGTCGCTCACACCGCCCCGGGACCCGGGGAGATTGACGACGATCATGCGGTGACCGTCGCGTTCCACGACCCCGGCGAGCCCACGCGAGAGGATCGCCGTGGGCACCCCCTTCTCCCGACCCGCGGAGCGCAGAGCCTCGGCCACACCGGGGATCTCGAAGCTCAGCAGAGCTCTGGTCTCCTCGGGAGTACGGTCCTGCGGGGTGAGTCCGGTGCCCCCGGTGGTGAGCACGGCGTCCACTCGTTCGTCCGACGCGCGCACGAGCGCCTCGCCGACCGGAGGGCCGTCCGGCACCACCCAGGGACCCAGCACGGAACACCCCATGGCCCGCAATCGGTCCGCGACGACCGGTCCGGAGCGATCCGGGTAGACCCCGGCCGCCGCACGATTCGATGCCGTGATCACCGCGACACGGTGTATCCTCCCGGCCGGTTCAGGCACCACGCCTCCAGTGCCCCTTCTTGCCGCCGACCTTCTCCTCGACCCGGACCCGGGTGATCTCGGCCTCGGGATCGATCGCCTTGACCATGTCGACCAGTCCGAGCGCCGCCGTCATCACACAGGTGAGCGCCTCCATCTCGACGCCCGTACGGTCGGCGGTACGCACCGTGGCGGTGATGTCCACCCCCTCGTCCACGACCGTCAGGTCCACATCGACCCCGTGCACGGCGATCGGGTGGCACAGGGGAACGAGGTCGGGCGTGCGCTTGGCCCCCTGGATCCCGGCGATGCGGGCGACCGCGAGGGCGTCCCCCTTGGGCACCTCCCCCTCACGCAGCGCGGCCACGGCCTCGGCCGCGAGCAGGACCCGCCCGGTGGCCGTGGCGGAGCGCGCTCCGACCTGCTTGCCGGAGACGTCGACCATGCGCGCGGCGCCGGACTCGTCGATGTGCGTGAGGCCCGAGGGATGCGCCTCGGGCTGCGGGGTGTCGGTCATCGGGGTCACCCGTCGTCTTCGCGTACAAAGCGCACGACCCACCGGACGGCGGGCCGCGGCGGGCGCGTGGTGACGCGCCCCACGACGACCGTACTCCTTCGCGACGCCACTTCCCGCAGGAGCCCGTGACCTCCCCCGGCTCAGCGCCCGGGCAGGAGCAGGACCTCGACGAGCTCCCCGGCGGCGAGTTCGGTCGTCTCCTCGGGGACGACCAGCAGACCGTCGGCGTCGGCCAGGGCCGAGAGCTGGTGCGACCCCTGCCGGACCGCCGGAGAGACCGTGTGTCCGCCCTCGCCCTCCGGGCCGAGCACGGCCCGGAGGTGGGAGCGGCGCCCCTTGGGCGAGGTGACGTCGGTCGTCAGACGGGCGCTCACACTCGGCAGAGGTCCGGGGGTGAGCCCGCGCAGCCTCTGGATCACCGGACGGACGAACAGGTGGAAGGAGACGAAGGCGCTGACCGGGTTGCCCGGGAGCGTGATGATCGGTGTCCGGTCCGGGCCGATGACGCCGAACCCCTGTGGTTTTCCGGGCTGCACGGCCACGGAGGTGAACTCGACGGTCCCCTGCCGGCTCAGCACCTCCTTGACCACGTCGTAGGCGCCCATGCTGACCCCACCGGTGGTCACGACCAGGTCGGCTCGGACGAGCAGCCCCTCCAGCGTGTCCCGGACGCTCTCCGGGTCGTCGCCGACGAAGCCGTGGCGGTACACCTCACAGCCGGCCTCCTTGGCCGCGGCCGCGATCATGTAGCTGTTCGACTCGTAGATCTGGCCCGGGCCGAGGGGGTGTCCCGGTTCGACCAGCTCCTCCCCGGTCGAGAGCACCACCACCCGGGGACGGGGACGGACCGGGACCGTTCGACGCCCCACCGCGGCCAGCACCCCCATCTCACCCGCTCCGACCAGGGCGCCCTCGCTCAGGACCGTCGCGCCCTCCTCCACGTCCTCGCCCCTGCGACGTACGAACGCCCCGGGCTCGGTCGGACGTTCGATCAGGACCTCGACCGCCCCGCCGTCGGTCCACTCGACCGGGACGACGGCGTCGGCGCCCTCGGGCATCGGGGCGCCGGTCATGATCCGGGCGCACAGGCCGGAGCGAATGGCCCCGGGAGAGGGGTCGCCGGCCGGGATGTCGGCCACCACCGGAAGTCGGACCGGGGAGGTGGGGGTGGCGGCGTCCAGGTCCGCGGAGTGGACCGCGTAGCCGTCCATCGAGGAGTTGTCGAAACCCGGGAGGGAGACGGTGGAGACCACCGGTTCGGCCAGCACCGTCCCGTGGGCCCGGAGCAGGTCGAGCTCCGTCGCCTCGGGGACGGAGACCAGCTCCAGCAGATCGGAGACGTGCCGTTCGACGCTCTTCATGGGGTCCTTCCGGGTCGTGAGACTCACTGGGAGCGTTCCGTCACACGGGACACGCTCCCCTCCCATTGTGGCCATCCATGCCGGGGAGGGCCCGGACCCGGCCCTCCCCCACCCGGTCGGTCGGGTCAGACGCGCCCTTCACCCTGACGGTCCACGAACTCGCGCAGCCAGGGCAGGAGCTCCTCGGCCAGGTCGGGACGGCGGCAGGCGAAGTCCACCACCGTGCGGATGTAGTCGGCCTTGTTCCCCGTGTCGTAGCGGCGCCCGCGCAACAGGACACCTCGCACACCGCCCCCGTCCTCGGGCTTGGTGCGGGCCAGCTCCAACAGGGCGTCGGTCAGCTGGATCTCGCCGCCGCGGCCGGGCGGGGTGCGGTGCAGAACGGAGAAGACCTCGGGGTCGCAGATGTAACGGCCGATGATCGCCCAGCGGCTGGGCGCCTCCTCCTGGGAGGGCTTCTCGACCAGATCGGTGACGGTGACGACGTCGTCCTCCTCCGTCGGCTCCACCGCCGCGCACCCGTAGAGGGAGACCTGTTCGGGCTCCACCTCCATGAGCGCGACGACGCTCCCGCCGTGCTCCTGGCGGACCTCGATCATGCGGCGCAGCAGGTCCGCCGACTCGATCAGGTCGTCGCCGAGGAGCACCGCGAAGGGGTTGTCGCCCACATGCGCCTCCGCGCACAGGACCGCGTGCCCGAGCCCGCGAGGCTCCCCCTGGCGGACGTAGTGGACCTGGGCCAGGTCGCTGGACTCGCGGACGGAGCGGAGTTTGCCCTCCTCGCCCTTGGCCGCGAGGGCCTCCTCCAGCTCATAGGCCCGATCGAAGTGGTCCTCGATGGAACGCTTACTGCGTCCGGTGATCATGAGGACGTCGTGAAGACCCGATTCGACCGCCTCCTCCACCACGTACTGGATCGCGGGTTTGTCCACGATCGGCAGCATCTCCTTGGGGGTGGCCTTGGTCGCGGGCAGGAAGCGGGTGCCCAGCCCGGCCGCCGGGACGACCGCCTTGGTGACGGTCTCGGAGGACAGGGGTCGCGTTCGGTCGATGTCGGCGCTCATGGACAGGCACTTTAGGGCAGATATCGAGGTCCACGCGGCGGCTCACCGGTCGTGGCGGAGAGAAGTCCCCGCCCTTTCGGGTGAAGGCGTCGAAAACGCCACCCTGGGTTCACCGAAGGGGTGACGAACGCCCTCCCCGACGGCACGATGTCACACTGGCCCCATGGGTGAGTCGAACGCTCGGAGCCGATCCGACAAGCGCGCGCTGCGGGAACGTCTCCTCTCCGCACGCCGGGCGCGGAGCCCCGAGGAGCGCGCTCGCACGGGGGCCGCGATCCGCTCCGTCCTGCTGAGGCTGCCCGCTCCGCCCCTCGGCGGCACCATCGCCTGCTACTACTCCGTGGGCGGCGAACCCGACACCCGAGGCCTGGTGGAGGATCTGTGGAGGGAGGGATCACGGGTGTTGCTCCCGATCTTCCGACCGGACGGTCCGATGGACTGGGCCGATTACGAGGGGCCCGAGAGCCTCGTCCCCGCCGGACACGGCCTGCTCGAACCCGGCGGCCCCCGCCGCGGCACCGAGGCGCTCGGCCTGGCCGACCTGGTGATCTGTCCGGCCCTGGCGGTGGACCGCCGCGGCATGCGTCTGGGACGGGGCGCCGGCTGGTACGACCGCGCCCTGGAGTACAAGAGACCGGACGCCCCGGCCCTCGCCCTGGTCCACGACGAGGGCCTCGTCGAGTCCGTGCCCACCGAACCGCACGATCGCCCGATGGACGCGGTGGTGAGCCCGGGCGCGGGGCTGCTCCGCTTCACCCCTCTCCTTCCGGCCCTTGCCACGGCGACCGGGGATTAAGCCGACCACCTGGAACGTTGACGTCTTCGTCCGTGTCCCGACGGGGTCGGGCACGCGGCTCCCCTCCTCCGTTCCGCGACGTCGACGAGGGGCTGTCGCGGCCCTGGTCGGCGAACGCGTACTATTTAGCAGTCAACGGGCGTGAGTGCCGGCAAGGAGGACTTGGAACAGTGCCTACGTATCAGTACGCGTGCACCGAGTGTGACGCCCAGATGGAGGTCGTACAGAGCTTCAGCGACGACTCTCTGACGGTCTGCCCCGAGTGCGAGGGGCGCCTGCGCAAGGTGTACTCGGCCGTGGGGATCGTCTTCAAGGGTTCGGGCTTCTACCGCACCGACAGCGGCAAGAGCACCACGAACAGCTCGGCGCTGACCGGCTCCTCCGAGAGCAAGGACAGCGGCTCCGGCGACACCGCCAAGTCCGGTGCCGCCACCGGGTCCACCGATTCCGGAAGCGCCTCCGGGGCGGCCAAGGACTCCTCGAACAGCACCAAGAGCACCGGTTCCACCACCGCCACCGCCGGCAGTGGTGGCGCGAGCGGTAGCTGAGCCACCGCACCGTTGACCGTGGCCGCGCCGCCGAGACCCCTCGGCGGCGCTTTCGTGTGTCCGGGAACCCGACGGCCGGAGATCCACCCTGTGGACAACCGCCCCGACCGCCCTTCGCCGTTCTAGCGTTGGAGGTATGGCCGATACCCCCTACCGCCACCGTCGCGGCCTTCTCCGACTCCTGGAGCGGTATCGGCGCCTCGTGGCGGCGCTGCTGACCGCGCTCGCCGCGATCTGCGCCGTGCTCGTCCTCCGTCCCCTTCCCGAGCCCGTCACCGAGGTCCTGGTCGCCGCCCACGATCTGGACGCCTCCGCTCCCCTGACCGAGACCGACCTCGACACCCGGGAGCTGCCCGACCGTCTTCTCCCCGAGGGCTCGCTCCGGCCCGGAGGCCGGGCCGCCGGACTGACGCCCAACGCCCCGGTGCGGGCCGGTGAGGTACTGACCGACGCCCGCCTGAGAGACCCTCCGGCCCTCCCCTACGGTCCCGGCCTGGTCGCCGTCCCGGTCCGGGTCTCCGACCCCGGGGCGGTGTCACTGCTCTCCCCCGGCAGCCGGGTGGACGTCCTGGCCGCCCGAGGGGGCGACGACCTCTCGAGCCCGTCCTCGCGCCCGGGGCCGGCGACCGAGGTGGTCGAGGACCGCCCCGTGCTCTCGATACCCGAGGAGGGCTCCGGTGGGGAGGGCGGGGCGCTCATCCTCATCGCCGCCACCCCGGGCGAGGCCCGCCTCCTGGCCGGACACGCGACCACTTCACGACTGTCCGTCACCATCCGCGGTTGACCGATGACCAAAGGTGGTGAAAGCTGTCCCAGGCGTCCAAGGGGACGCCTCAGAACAATCCCGATCACGTAGGGCAGCTTCCATGGAAGGCTTCAAGAAGTTCCTGCTCCAGGGCAACCTGGTGCAGTTGGCGGTCGCGGTCGTCATCGGCGCCGTTTTCTCCGGTCTCATCACCGCGTTCACCGAAGGGTTCATCACCCCGCTGCTCGGCATCTTCGGGGGTGTCCCCACCTTCGGCGACCTGTACTTCGAGATCAACGGCAGCCGCTTCCTCTACGGCGCCTTCATCGATGCCCTGATCTCCTTCCTGCTCACCGCGGCGATCCTGTACTTCTTCGTGGTCCTGCCCACAAGCAAGCTGTTGGAGAAGCTGATCAAGGCTGAGGAGGCCAGCACCCGCGAGTGCCCGCTCTGCTTCACCGAGATCAACAAGAAGGCCAGCCGCTGCCCCGCCTGCACCGGCGAGGTCACCCCGGAGATCACCACCACGGCCTAGGCGCACGTACCCCGCACACGCGTGAGGGCGGTCCCCGCGGGGACCGCCCTCACGCGTTCTCGGTAACGCTAACCCTCGAACTCCCAATGCCAGGGTTCGAACGGGTTGGACTTGGCCCAGGCCGGATGGATCCAGCCGTAGCGGCCCCCGTTGGTCTCCATCCAGTTCCACTTGTCGGAGCGGAAGTTCTGGATGCCGCACCCGAGGTCGATCGCCTGTCCCAGACCGTGGTTACTGGTGCCCGGGACCGCCGCGAAACCGGGCGGCACCTCGCCGTACACACGGTGCTGGTTGGGCAGGTCACGGTAGGAGCTGGTGATGCAGATGTTCTCGCCGAACTGCTCCACGTGCTCCATGTTCAGTTCGAGGAAGGCCTTGGCGGCGTCCGCTCGAAGGGAATGCCCGTCGTAGAGCTCGCACAGGGCCTCCTTCGGCAGCAGGCCGTTGGGGTAGCCGTCCGCCTTGGAGGCGGCCGAGGGGTCGCAGTCGGCCGCGGCCATGAAGGTGTCCGGGTCCAGCCCTCGCGACTCCAGTTCGTCGGTGAGCGCGTTCGTGCTCTCCTCGGACTGGGCGCGCAGGTCGTCCACCTTGGCTGCGAGCTCGGCCTGTTCGAGCTGGGTGAAGGTCTGGAGGTCCTGGGCTTCGCCGGCCAGGCCGATCTGCTCCTCGCGCAGGTCGGTGGCGTCCTGGATGAGCGCCTGGTTGTCCTCGGAGAGCTTGGCCGCGTAGGACTGCGTCTGAAGGTCCTCGTCGAGGTCGCCCGCCGCGAGGATGCCCAGCACCCCGGCCTCGGGCTGCTGGTACATGGTGCTGGCCAACTGGGCGAGCGGTTCGCGCATCTCACCGAGGTCCACCTCGATGCGCTGGAGCTCGTGAAGGGTGTCGACCAGTTCCTCCTGGGCCTTCTCCAGCTCCTCCTGGCGCTCGACGTACTCGTCGGTCGCCTTCTCCAGCTCCTTGGACGCCTCCTCGGCGTTGTTACGCAGTTCCTCCAGGCTCGACTGCGCGGATGCGGGCTCCAGGCCCGACTCCGGCAGAGGGACGACCAGCAGAGCGGTGAACAGGACGAGTGTGAGCGCCTGCGTCATCCGGACCCGCTGAAGCGTCCCCAGGGCGCCCAACGCCCCGGTACCCGGCGCGCGGGACCTGCGCCGCGCCGAATCAGAAGTGAACGGCACGAAGATCCTCCGGCTGCATTTTCCTCGAACACCTACTCGTGACCGCAAGGCAAGGTACTACATGTCCACATGCGGACACACTGGACAGATCTGGCTGAAGGTGGCTTCTCGGGGCCGTCGGCCGCCTCGATGGGCGGCACCCCGGCCCGCCTTCCGTGGAAGACCTGGTCGTCAGAGCGACAACACCTGTCACATCCATCAACCCACAGTGACCGTAACGCTCAACCTGCCATAATCGCGACACGCGACATGAACAACATCACACCGTCACCAGGACAACCGATCGTAGGTCAGCGTACTGTGCCACGTACACAGCGTGCCCCCAAGGCACCCGCCGAACACCAATCGGCACCCCATGCACGCCCATCCTGGGTTAGGCTTGACCCCGAGACGGGGTAACCTCCGTCTCTGGTGATCATCATGGCTCCGTAGCTCAGGGGATAGAGCACCGCTCTCCTAAAGCGGGTGCCGCAGGTTCGAATCCTGCCGGGGCCGCCGTGAGAACCGTGGGGCGTCATCTCCGTTCGGAGGTGGCGCCCTCGTCGTTTTCCCGCACCAGAATTCACCCTACTGGCGGCCAACTCCTCACAAACCCGCCCGCCCACCCCTCTCCCCGTGTCCCTTTCCGCCCACGGGAGAACGGCTGCCGGTGAACCGGGGCGGACAAGGTGGGCGGTCTTCGGGGAGGAGATCGTCCGGCGCGTCGTGTCGGAACGTCGCTTCGAGCCCTCGGACGTCGATCATGGAGACCCGACCGACCAGGTCGGAGGGGTCGCGACCATGGTCGAACGGGGAGTGGGCGAATGGCGGGCGAGGACGACCGGACCGAACGGGAGACGGGGCGGGCCCCCGGATCGCGGGGGCGGCAGAGGGGCGGGTCGCCCTCGGCGATCGCGTCGGCGCTCACGAGGGACCCCCAGCCGGGACCCCAGCACTGGGGCGGACCCCGACCCAGGCGCGCCAAGCCCGACGTGTTCTTCCCGCGCGACTTCCCCCACCTGGCCCCGCCCAAGAAGAGGGGCTAGGAACGGCGGGGTCGGAGCACGTAGCCGACGTAGCCGTATTCGTGGCCGTGCTCCCGGTACAGCCGGATCTCCCTGCGGACGTCCTCGGCGGCGGCGATCGCGTGCGGGTCCTCCGGGTCGATCATGGCGGCCCGCGCGTCCAACGGTGCGTAGTAGGCCTCCACCCAGTCGCTGTCGGGGAGCAGGTAGGTGGCGGTCACCGTGTAGCCGGCCGCGGTGGCCTGCTCGACGTTCTCCCCGGTGCCGCGCAGCGGGTAGGCGGCGTCCCAGTACGCTCGGGCCTCCTTCGAGGGGGCGTCGGTGAGCCACCCGCATTCGGTGACCACCAGGACTCCCTCGGGGGAGAGCAGCCGACGCCAGGAGGCCAGCGCCGAGCCGAAGCCGATGTTGTAGGCGGCGCCCTCACTCCAGATCAGGTCGAGGGAACCGTCGGGCAGGTCGTCCAGGGCGTCCATCGATCCGTGTCGCGCGTGGACGCGGTCGGCGACCCCGGCGGCCTCCGCGGCCGTCCTCAGCTGTTCGAGGAAGGGCGGATAGACGTCCACGGCGGTCACGTGCGCCCCTTCGATCCCGGCCAGGATCAGGGTCGCCGCGCCGGTGCCGCTGCCCAGGTCCAGTACGCGGGGCCGCTCCGGCAGGGGCGCGGCCAGGGAGAGAAGCAGTTCGGTGGTGGCCCGCGAGCCCGGCCCCTGACGTTCCTGTCCCTCGTGCAGGGTGAGCGCCGCTTTGAGCGAAGGGTCGTCGAAGTCGAGGTCGAACGCCATGAGGGCACTCCGTGTCGGGTCGTGTGATCAGGGACGACGGGGGGCGCGGGGGACCCACCCTAGCCCTCTTCCCCCGGTTCTCGGGGGTCAGAGGAGGTTGCGCCAGGGCATGAGGACGATCTCGCTGAACTTGGCCATGAAGGGACGGCTCCGCCATTCCTCCTCGGTCAGCTCCCGGGCGTTGGTGAGGTCGGTGGTGAAGACCCGCTCCAGGTGCGCGGCGACGTCCTCGTCGAAGAGTTCCACGTTGATCTCGTAGTTGCCGGTCAGGCTGAGCCGGTCGACGTTGGCGGTGCCGATGGTGCTCCAGCGGCCGTCCACGGTGGCGGTCTTGGCATGCACCATGGCGTTCTGGTAGAGCCACAGCCGCACTCCGCCCCGGAGCAGCTCGGCGTAGCGGCCCCGGGCCATCCAGTCGGCGACGACGTGGTTGGAGTTCTCCGGGACGAGGACGTTGACGTCCACCCCCCGTTCGGCGGCCTCGATGAGGACCTTGGCCAGCTCCCGATCGGGGATGAAGTAGGCCTGGGTGAAGATCACCCGCGTTTTGGCCCGATCCACCGCCTCCAGGAACATCGCCCGGATCGGATAGATGAGGAGTTCGGGCACGTTGCGGTGGACCCGGATGCGGGAGTCCCACTCGGCCTGGCCGAGCCCCTCCAGTTCGGGTTCGCGGGCGCCCTTGTTGGTGTTCCAGAAATCGATGAAGGCGTTCTCCAACTCCCACACCGCGGGCCCGGCCACCTTGAGGTGGGTGTCGCGCCATTCGATGGCGTAGGTGGAACCGATGTTGAAGCCTCCGACGAACCCCACCTCACCGTCCACGGTGAGGATCTTGCGGTGGTCACGGCCGGATTTGCGCACGTTCAGGAACAGCACGCCGACGCGGAAGGCGGGGTAGCGCAGGACCCGCACCGAGGGCGGGAAGTCGAAGAAGCGTCGGGGGACCACGAGGTTGGCGAAGCCGTCGTAGACGACGTACACCTCCACACCGCGTTCGGTGGCCTCGATCAGGGCGGCCTTGAACTCCTGGCCCACGGCGTCGGACTTGACGATGTAGGACTCGAAGAGGATGCGGCGCCTCGCCCCTCGAATGGCGTCGAGCATGTCCTCGAAGAGGTCCGTGCCGTAGGTGTAGACCGTGGCGGTGTTGTCGCCGACCGGTATCGACGCGGGTTCGGTGCGGGGGAAACCGGCCCGGTGGGGGCGCACCTTCTTGCGCCAGTGATCGATCCCGATGAGGGTGGCGACCACGGCGACCTGGGTGGCGAGCAGGCCCAGCAGTCCTCGCCGGACCCAGGTCATGACGGTCGAGCGTCTCAGCATACGGTCGCCTCCCGGAACAGGACGTCCGCCGCGGACCGCCCATGACGGCGACCCGACACAGGTTCCGTCCCACCGTATACCTGCGCACAGCAGGACACCGGCCGCGAATCGCCCGTATCGCCGATCTCTCTTTCGAGGTCAGTCGTCCTCGCGACGTTCGAGGACGAGCAGCTCGGTGGTGGGGCTCTCCGTACGCCCGCGGACCAGCCGGCGGTCCACCTGGTAGAGCGCCGCTCCGGCCAGCCATCCGGTCGGCCCGGTGAGCGTGACCGCGCGCAGGAAGGCCCCCCAGACCTTGCGCCAGGGCAGGGAGGCGTCCACTTGGGCGTTCATCAACATGAGCATCGGTACGCGATGGACGATGTCGAACCCGGCCTTGTCCGCCACCGCGGTGATCGTCTCCAGGGTCCGGTTGACCTGGTGCTCGCCGCGCTGTTCGGGGCGTTGGAGGCAGTTCTCCGAGATGATGAGGGTGCCGCCCGGGCGCACGACCCGGCCGAGCTGGACGAAGGCGGAGGCGTAGCGGTCGTCGTCGGTGATGTGGAAGAGCACGTCCATGCAGGAGGCGACGTCGAAGTCGGCCCGGCCGAAGGCGTCCAGTTCCGAGGCGTCCTGCCGGACGAAACGGTGGCGGGGGAAACGTCCCCGTAGGCGTTCCACGGCGGCGTCGGTCATGTCGCAGCCGGTCACCTCGCCGGCGCCGAGTCGGTCCCACAGCCCCACGTAGAAGCCGGTGCCGCTGCCCACGTCCAGGACACTGGACCCGCCGAGCCCGAGACGACCGATCTCGCGGAGGAAGACCTCCTCGCGCACCTTGTACATCCAGCTGTTGAAGGGCCTGCCCAGAGCGCGGTAGCCCACCCCGCTCTCGGTCCAGTCCCCTTCGAGGCGATGCTCCCAGAAGTCGCGCAGTTCACTGTGTGTAGCCATGCCATAACTCTCACACCGGGCGGCGGTGTTGTCCTGTCGAAGCGCCGGGGCCCCGCGCGGTTCTCCCCCTCCCCCGGCCTCGGAGAAGGAGGTGGTGGCCGCGACGGCACGGTGTGCCGGGTTTGTCCCCGCGAGGCGCTAGACATGGAACATCCGCGGCACACCCAGGAGAGCGCATGACCATCAACCAGAACCTGACCGAGTTCGCCGGCCTGCCGGTGGTGGACTTCCCCGCCGAAGGGCTCGACGAGTACTCCCTGCCGCGAGGGGATTCCGGCCTGACCCACGAGGAGCACCGGGATCGGTGGATCGAGGCGGCGAAGGATCCGGCCGCGTGGGCCTGGCGGCTGCGCGTCGAGTCCTACGAACCGGAGGAGGAGTTCGGTCCGTGTTTCCTGCGTTTTCTCGAGGCGGTGGACACCACGCCCATCACCGCCCTGGTCGTGGGCATGACCGGTTCGGTGGAGGACGAGCCCGGCTACCTGGAGGCCCGTGACCTGCTGATCCGGCACCGGGACGCGTTCCCGAACCTGAGCTCGATCTTCCTCGGCGACGTGACCTTCGAGGAGAGCGAGGTGTCCTGGCTGAACCACACGGACGTGGCTCCGCTCCTGGCCGCCTACCCCGAGCTGGACACCCTGGTCACGCGCGGTACCGGCGATTCCCAGTACCGGGCTTCGGACGAGGAGCCGACCGAGGACACCGTGTTGCGGCTGCACGTCCCCCGTCACGAGGGACTGCGACGTCTCATCGTCGAGTCGGGCGGCCTGCGCGGGCGGACGTGCCGGGAGCTCTGCTCCTCCGACCTGCCTCGACTGGAGCACCTGGAGTTGTGGTTGGGGGTGGACACCTACGGCTACGACGCCGTCCCCGAGGACCTGGCCCCGCTCCTGTCCGGCGAGGCCTTCCCCGGCCTGCGCCACCTGGGCCTGCGCAACGCGGAGGACACCGACGACTGGGTGAGGGTCCTGGCCTCGGCCCCGATCCTGGCCCGTCTGGAGTCCCTGGATCTGTCCTTGGGCACCCTCCGGGAGGAGGGGGCGCGGATCCTGATGGAGACGCCCGCCTTCCACGCTCTGCGCCGGATCGACCTGCACCACCACTACCTCCCGGAGGAGACGCGCGACCGGCTCCGCGAGGCGCTGACCGCCTCCGGAGTGGAGGTCGACCTGAGCGAGGAGCGCGAGCCCTCCCATTTCTCCGGCGAGGACCTCTACTACCCGGCCGTGGGCGAGTGAGCGCGCCGCGTTCCGACCGCACCCCTCTCCCCTCCCCGACGAAGGAGCGTCCATGATCGGCGAGCGCCTCACCGAGTACGCGGGACTTCCCGTGGTCGACTTCCTCGAGGACGAGGAGGACCGGCCCACGCCGTCCTCGGTCGTCTGGCGGCTGCATTCCATGTACGGCGAGGAGGGGTTCCTCGGCACGGTGGACCGGTTCGTCCAGGAGGTGGACACCTCGAAGGTCACCGCCCTGGTGATCGGCGACTGGGGGATCGAGGGCGGCAACGACCTCTCCTCCGCCGGGGCGCGCGACGCCCTCATCGAGCACGCCGCCGCGTTCCCCGCGCTGCGTTCCCTGTTCCTCGGCGACATCACCTTCGAGATGAGCGAGATCTCGTGGCTCCAGCAGTCCGACCTGGCCCCGCTCCTGGTCGCCTATCCGGCTCTGGAGGAACTGGCCGTCCGCGGGGTGGGCGACACCTACGTCGACCCCGACGTACTGGCGTTGCACGTCCCCGCGCACCCCTCTCTGCGCTCCCTGACCGTGCAGAGCGGCGGTCTGCCCGGACGGGTCGTGCGCGAGATCGTCTCGTCGGCCCCGCTCCCGTTGGAACGGCTGGAGCTGTGGCTGGGCGTGGAGCACTACGGATACGACGTCGTTCCCGAGGACCTGGCGCCGATCCTGTCCGGCGAGGCCTTCCCCGACCTGCGCCACCTGGGCCTGCGCAACGCGCAGGACACCGGTGACTGGGCGCGCCGTCTGACCGCGTCGCCGCTCCTGGCCCGGCTCACCTCCGTGGACCTCTCCCTGGGCTCCCTGCGCGAGAAGGACGTCGAGCACCTGATCGCCTCGGTGCCGCTCCTGGCCCATCTGGAGAGCCTGGACCTGCACCACCACTACCTGTCGGAGGAGGAGACCGAGCGGGTGCGCGCCGCGTTCGCCGAGACGGGCGTACGGGTCGACCTCTCCGATCGGCGGGAGGTCCGCGGCGACGAGGACGACCTCTTCACCTACTACCCGTCCGTGGGCGAGTGACCGTGCCCCTACCGTCGATCGACCGTCCCCTGGTGGTGGTGTGCGTGCCGGGCAGTCGGCGGCGCGCCCTGTTCGCCGAGGCGGCCCGGGGACTCGGTCTACCGGAACCGGCCGTGCTCCCCTGGCACGAGCTGGCCGACCCCTCCGCGACCGTGCGCCTGCCCGAGAGCGCCCTGGTGCGGGTCGACTCGGCCGGCGAGGACACCGCCACCGCGCGACTGTTACGCGGGCTCCCCCACGATCCGGACCTTTACCGGGTGGAGGGGGCGGCCGAGCAGCACCGGGGGTTCGTGCGCGCCCTGGAACGGCTGTCCACGGTGGTGGCGTCCACCCCCGACGCCCACCTGCTCCAGGACCCGGCCGACCTGGTGGACATGTGCGACAAGCGCCGCTGCCACGCCCGGCTGGAGGCGGCGGGAAACCCGGTGCCGCCGGCCCTGCCCGGACCGATCACCGGATACGGGCACCTGCGCTCCCTCATGGCCGAGCACCGGATGCCCCGGGTGTTCGTCAAACCGGCGCACGGCTCGTCCGCGTCCGGGGTGATCGCGTTGTCGACGGCCTCGGGGGGCCGGGTCAGGGCCGTCACCTCCGCCGCTCTGCGCCGTTCCGAGGACGGTCGGGCGGAGCTGTACAACTCCCTGCGCCTGCGCACCTACACCGACGAGGCCGAGGTCGCGGCGGTGGTGGACGCGCTGGCCGCCGAGGGCCCGCACGTGGAACGCTGGTCGCCCAAGGCCTCCCTCGATGGTCGCGTGGTGGACCTCCGGGTCCTGGTCGTGGCGGGTCGTGCCACCCACGTGGTGGTGCGCTCGTCCCGTTCTCCGTTGACGAACCTGCACCTGGGCAACGCCCGAGGGGACCTGGAGGCGCTGCGCTCGAGCATGGGCCCCGGTTCCTGGGGCGAGGCGATGTCCGTCGCCGAACGGGCCGCCGCGGTCTTCGGTTCCACTCTGCACGCCGGGGTGGACCTGTTGATCTCACCCGACCGTCGTCGGTTCACGATCTGCGAGGTCAACGCCTTCGGCGACCTTCTCCCCGGGGTCCTGCACGAGGGGCGGAGCACCCACGCGGAACAGCTGCACGCCCTGGCGACCGGTCGTTTCCCCGTACCGCCCCGCCGAACCCCGTCCCCCGAGTCCCGATATCCGTCCTCACCCACACTGGAACCTCGTTGAACACCAGCACGACCGGGGCCGTCCGGCCCGGAGCCACACCGGACATGAACACCGTGGTGGGCACGCACGACATCCTGCTGCTCACCCTGGACACCCTGAGGTACGACGTGGCGGTCGAACTCGCCGACGCCGGCCGTATCCCGAACCTGGCCCGCCTGCTCCCCGAGGGCGGTTGGGAGGAGCGGCACTCCCCCGCGAGCTTCACCTACGCCTCCCACCTGGCCATGCTCGCCGGGTTCCTGCCCACCCCCTCCTCCCCCGGCCCTCACCCCCGCCTGTTCGCCGCCGCCTTCCCCGGCAGCGTCTCGACCGCCCCGGGCACCTGGACGTTCGACACCCCGGACCTGGCCTCGGGCCTGGCCGCCGAGGGCTATCACACGGCCTGTGTGGGCGGTACCGGCTTCTTCAACCGCCGTTCGGCCCTGGGGTCGGTGCTGCCCGACATGTTCGCCGAGAGCCATTGGGAGGAGTCCTTCGGGGTCACCGACCCCCGTTCCTTCGAGCACCAGGTGGAGCGGGCCGTCTCGATCACCACGGCGATCCCCGCCGAGCGCCCCCTCTTCCTCCTGCTCAACGTGTCCGCCCTGCACCAGCCCAACTGGTTCCATCTGCCCGGGGCGACCCGCGAGGCCGGTGACACCAGGGAGAGCCACGCCGCCGCCCTGGAGTACGTGGACCGCCACCTGCCCCCGCTGCTCACCGCGATGGCCGCCCGCCGCCCCTGTTTCGCGATCGTGTGCTCGGACCACGGCACCGCCTACGGCGAGGACGGGCACACGGGCCACCGGATCGGCCACGAGGTCGTGTGGACGGTCCCCTACACGCACGCCGTCCTGCCGCACGGCCACGTCCACGAGGAGGAGAACGCGTGAGCGTCGTCCCGATGACCGAGCCCGTGCGCCCGGACTCCCCGTACCGCTCGTACGTGTACGCCTATCCGCACAAGACGGCCTATCGCCCGTTCGAGGAACGGCCGCGCCTGGCCGACCTGTGGCGGGACGAGGAGGTCGGCGCGCTGTCGCTGTACGCGCACATCCCCTTCTGCGAGATGCGCTGCGGCTTCTGCAACCTGTTCACCCGCTCCACCCCGCCGGCCGAACAGGTCACCGCCTACCTCGACGCCATGGAGCGGCAGGCCGAGGCCGTCGTCTCCGGCCTGCCGGAAGGCGCCTCCTTCGCCCGCGCGGCCCTGGGCGGCGGCACCCCCACCTACCTGACCGCCGACGAGCTGGCGCGGACCTACGCCATCATCGAATCGGCCTTCGGGGTGGACCTGAAGCGGATCCCGATGTCCGTGGAGACCTCACCGGCCACCGCGACCCCGGATCGGCTCCGGGTCCTGGAGTCGCTCGGCGTCACCCGGATCAGCATGGGGGTGCAGAGCTTCCTCGACCCCGAGGCGCACGCCGCCGGCCGTCCGCAGAAGCGCGCGGAGGTGGACCTCGCCCTGGCCGCCATCCGCGAGCACACCCGCGCCGACCTCAACGTGGACCTCATCTACGGCATCGAGCGGCAGACCCCGGACACCTGGAGGTACTCGCTGGACACGGCGCTGTCGTGGCGACCGGAGGAGGTCTACCTCTACCCGCTCTACGTGCGCCCGCTCACCGGTCTGGGTCGTCGCGCCCGAGCCTGGGACGACCACCGTCTGTCCCTGTACCGCCAGGGCCGGGACCATCTGCGCGAGCGCGGATACGAGCAGGTGTCCATGCGGATGTTCCGTCGGGCGGACGCACCGACGACGGTCCTCCCCGACCATTCCTGTCAGACCGACGGCATGGTGGGTCTGGGCTGTGGTGCCCGCTCCTACACCCGCGGCACCCACTACTCCTTCGACTACGCGGTGGGGATCGGGAAGGTGCGGTCGATCATCGAGGACTACGTCGGCCGGGACACCGAGGACTTCACCCGGGCCGAGGTGGGGTTCCACCTGGACGAGGAGGAACGTCGCCGCCGCCACGTGCTCCAGTCGCTGTTGCGGGTGGAGGGGTTGGACGTGGCCGCCTACACGGAGCGGTTCGGCTCCCACCCGGCCGCCGACCTGCCCACCGAGTTCGCCGCCCTGAACGCCCGGGGATGGCTGGTCCCCGGGGAGGACTCCATCGACTCCGGAACGCTCCGTCTCACCGAGGAGGGCCTGGCCCACTCCGACGCGATCGGACCGGACCTGTTCTCCGCGCGGGTGAACCGGCTCATGGACGAGTACGAGGCCGGGTGACCCGATGACCTCGAACCGTCTCGTCGACCTGCCCGACCCGTCCCCCCGGGCGGGGCCGGGTTCGCACGCCCCTCTCCCGGAGCACCTCACCCTTCTCTACCGGGGCCCGTTGGCCAGTTGCGACTACGACTGCCCCTACTGTCCCTTCGCCAAACGTCGGGACTCCCCCGAGACCCTGCGCGTGGACCGGGCCGCCCTGGAACGCTTCACCGACTGGGTGGCGGCCCGGGCCGAGGCCGACCCCGGAACCCGGATCTCGGTGCTCTTCACCCCGTGGGGCGAGGGGCTGGTCCGCTCCTGGTACCGGCGGGCCATCACCCGGCTGAGCTGTATGGCGCACGTGGAGCGGGTGGCGATCCAGACCAACCTGAGCGGACGGACGGGCTGGCTCGCCGACTGCGACCGGACGAAGGCGGCGCTGTGGGCCACCTACCACCCCGGCGAGGTGGCGCACGAGCGTTTCCTCGCCAAGGCCCGCGAACTGACCGCCATGGGCGTGCGCTTCAGCGTGGGAACGGTGGGTCTGCCCGAACACCTGGACGCGGTCCGGCGGATGCGCGCCGATCTGCCCGAGGAGGTGTACCTGTGGGTGAACGCCGCCGAGGGGCGCTCCTACACCGACGCCGAGGCGGCCCTCTGGCAGGCGATCGATCCGCACTTCCACTACAGTCGCCTCCCTCACCCCGCCCGGGGTCTTCCCTGTCGTACGGGTGACACCGTGCTGTCCGTGGACGGCGAGGGGAACGTACGACGGTGTCACTTCGTGAACGTGCCGCTGGGCAACCTGTACGACGGCTCCTTCCGCGCGCGCCTGGGGCCCTCGGCCTGCCCTCTCACGAGCTGTGACTGCCACATCGGCTACGTCCATCTGGAGTCGTTGGACCTGTACGAGGTGTTCCGGGGAGGCGTGATCGAGCGGATCCCCGCCCGGTGGCCCTCCTGACGGGCGGACGTCAGAAGCATCGGTATCCCCTCGAAACCGTCCTTCTCGACCGCCATAATGCGTCCATGGTCCTTCCTCGTGTCATCGCCACCGACCTCGACGGAACCCTCCTCGGACGCACGGGAGAGGTCTCCGAACGCAACCGACGGGCCCTGAACTCCGCCATCGAGGCGGGCGTCCGGGTGGTGATCGTGACCGCCCGACCGCCTCGGGACACCGAGCACATCGCCGCCCTGTTCGACTGCGCCGCGGTGGTCTGCGGCAACGGCGCCCACGCCCGGATCCCCGGCCGGGACCCCCTGCTCCGAGCGATCGACCCCTCCCTCTCCGAGACCCTCGTCACCAAGATCCGCGCCTCCCTGCCCGACGCCGACCTCGGTTTCGGGGTGGAGACCGGAACGGGCTTCTACCACGACGCCGACTACGCGCTCGAATGGTGGATGTCGCCCGACGGGGTCTCGGGGGTGCTCGACGACACCGACGCCCTGCTGGAGGCGGCCTCCCCGGTCGCCAAACTCCTCGTCCGTTCGGCGGGCACCCCGGTGAACCTGATGTACGAGGCGGCCCTGAGCGCCGTCGGCCCTCTGGCCGAGGTGACCTACTCCGGTGGGGCCGGACTGTTGGAGGTGAGCGCGGCCGGGGTGAACAAGGGCGGCACCCTCGCCCTGTTGTGCGAGGAGTGGGGGGTGGCCCGCGAGGAGGTGGTGGCCTTCGGCGACATGCCCAACGACCTCTCCGCCCTCACCTGGGCCGGATCCGGTTACGCGATGGAGAGCGGACACCCGGGGCTGCTCGCCCCGGAGCTGGGACTGCGGGTGGCCCCGTCCAGCTTCGAGGACGGCGTGGGCCGCGTGGTCGAGGAGCTCCTGGCCGGAGCCTGAGGCCGGACATGGAACCGCCCCGGAACGTCTCGGACGTTCCGGGGCGGGGTCTTTCCCGGGGTTCAGTGGAGCAGCTTGAGGCCGATCACACCGGCCACGATCGCGATCAGGCACAGCGCCTTGGGAAGGCTGAAGCCCTCCCCGAGGAAGAAGGAGCCGATCAGAGCGGTGCCGACCACACCGATCGACACCCACACGGCGTAGCCGGTGCCCAGGGGGATGGTGCGCAGCGCGTAGGCCAGACCGGCCATGCTCAGCGCCAGGGTGACCACGAAGGTCACCGACGGCCACAGACGGGTGAAGCCCTGAGAGGCGTTGAGCGCCGCCGCCCAGGCGGTCTCGAGAAGACCCGAGATCACGAGTACGAGCCAGGCCATGACCTGTTACCTCCACGAACGCAGGGATCGGTGCGCGCCGTCTTGTCATGACCGGGTACGGCGCCCTCGTCCGGGGTCCACAGGTGCTCGAACGGTACAACGGCCCCCTTCACGGGGGGATTCCGGGGTGGGTGGAGGGGTCGGTCACCATCGTCGGGCGTCGTGTCCGACGTCGGACGCGACCGCCCGGCGACCGTTCGGCGCTTCAGGTGACCGTTGGTCGCACGGTGGACGACCGCTCGACGCTCCGCGTCCGCGTTCGGCGCTCGCCCGCGCGAGCCCCCTGCTCAGGGCGAGTGCCCCTCCTTACAGTGCCGGGTAACCCAGGTCACATATCGGGAACCGGCACCCGTCGGCGCACACGACCCCTGCCCATCCCCCGGAGGTAACGAGCAGCATGGCCACACAATCGTCATCGTCGGCGAAGGATCCGACACCGACACCACGGGAGGACGAGGCCCACTCGGCCGAGCCCATCCCGACCGAGGCGTTCGTCGCGATGCACGCCGACCCGCGTTTCCACCGACTCCGTCGCACCCTCTTCGTCTTCGTCTTCCCGATGACCGTGGCGTTCCTGCTCTGGTACGCGCTCTACGTCGTGCTCTCGGGGTTCGCCCGCGACTTCATGGCGATCGAGGTGGCCGGCGGGGTCAACATGGCTCTCCTGCTCGGGCTGCTCCAGTTCGTCACCACCTTCGGGATCGCGATCCTCTACTCCTGGTACGCCCGCAAGAGGTTCGACCCGCTCTCCTACGAACTGCGTGACGAGCTCATGGGGCTCGCCGAGAAGAAGTCGGAGGAGAACAGGTGATCCTCTCCAGCGGACTCCTCCTCGCCCAAGAGGGCGCGGTGACCGGGGCCAGCAGGACCATCACCATGGTCCTGTTCCTCATCACCATCGTCGGCACCCTGGCCATCACCGCCTGGGCCAACAAGCGCACCCACACCGCCACGGACTTCCACTCCGGAGGCCGCGGGTTCAGCGCCCCCCAGAACGGCTTCGCCATCGCCGGCGACTACATGTCGGCGGCGTCCTTCCTCGGTATCGCGGGCACCATCGCCCTCTTCGGCTACGACGGCTTCCTCTACTCCATCGGCTTCCTCGTCGCCTGGCTGATCGCCCTCCTGCTGGTCGCCGAACTGCTGCGCAACTCCGGCCGCTACACCATGGGCGACGTGCTGTCCTACCGGATGCGACAGCGCCCCGTCCGTACCGCGGCGGCGGTCTCCACCCTGACCGTGTCGATCTTCTATCTGATCGCGCAGATGGTCGGCGCGGGCGCCCTGATCGCCCTGCTGCTGGGGATCCAGGGAGACCAGACCTACCTGGGCATGTCCGGGGACGTCGCGAAGATCATGGGGATCGTCGTGGTCGGCCTGCTCATGGTCATCTACGTGACCTTCGGCGGTATGAAGGGCACCACCTGGGTCCAGATCGTCCAGGCCGCCTTCCTCATGGTCGCGGTCGCCTTCCTGGTCATGCTGACCCTGTCGATCTACGGCTTCAACTTCGGCGCCCTCATGGACGCCGCGGCCTCCAACAGCGGCAAGGGCGAGGCGTTCCTCCAGCCTGGCCAGGTGTACGGCCAGGAGGTCCCGGGCGACGCCCTCCAGACCATGTGGAACAAGCTGGACCTGATCAGCCTCGGCATGGCCCTGGTGCTGGGCACCGCGGGTCTGCCGCACATCCTGATCCGCTTCTACACGGTCCCGGACTCGACCACCGCGCGTAAGTCCGTCAACTGGGGTATCGGCCTCATCGGCGTCTTCTACCTGATGACCCTCGTCCTCGGTTTCGGGGCCGCGGCCCTGGTGGGACACGAGACGATCTCCGAACAGAACCCGGCCGGCAACACGGCCGCGCCGATGCTCGCCGAGGCGGTGGGCTCCAACATCGGCGGTTCGCTGTTCGCCTCGATCATGCTGGCGGTCATCGCCTCCGTGGCCTTCGCGACCATCCTCACGACGGTGGCCGGTCTGACCATCGCCTCGTCCTCCTCCCTGGCTCACGACTTCTACAACTCCGTGATCCGCGGGGGCAAGGCCACCGGCGCCGAGGAGGTCAAGGTCGCCCGGATCGTCACGTGGTTCGTGGGCCTGGTGGCGATCGTGCTGGCGGTGTTCGCGCAGAACCTCAACGTGGCCTTCCTGGTCTCCCTGGCGTTCGCCATCGCGGCGTCCGCCAACCTGCCTCCGCTGCTGCTCAGCCTGTTCTGGAAGCGGTTCAACACCACCGGGGCCCTGGCCGGTATCTACGGCGGCCTGATCGGCGCGGTCGGTCTGGTGTTCTTCTCGCCGGTGGTCTCCGGCTCCGAGAGCGCGCTCATGCCCAACGTCGACTTCGCGTGGTTCCCGCTGCCCAACCCGGCCCTGGTGTCGGTGCCGCTGGGTCTGCTCTGCGCCGTGGTCGGCACCTACATGTCCAAGGAGCGCGACTACGAGAAGTTCGCGATGCTCCAGGTCCGCGCCCTCACCGGCGCGGGGGCGGAGAAGGCCGCCGACCACTGACCGTCATGGGCGGGGTCCACGACGCCGCCCGTACCCCCGGCCCGCCGGTCTCCTTCGGGGACCGGCGGGTCCGTGCGTTCCTTCGTCGGGAAAGGGAGACCCGGACGTGACCGTCGACACAGAGCACGGCGATAGGATCGGCCCGTGTCGTATCGGTGGCTGTCGTGGTTCTCCCCCTCCCGACGCCCCACGACGTCGGAGCACCGGGCGAGTGTGGAATTGATGCGTCAGATCCACGCCCTGGGAGCCGACCTTCGTGACGGGTTGCACGGCCGCGGTGTCGGCGCGGCCGCCCGACGCCTGCGCCGCCTCCTGTCCGTGGACGGGGTCCTCCTGGCCGACCTCGACGGACCCGTCACCTCGAACGGGACACGGCCGGACGCGGCCGAGATCGACGGCGTCCTCGCCCAGGTCTTCGAATACGGCGGTGGCGTACGCGCCCGTACGGCCGACGGCTCCTCGATGTGCGCCGTGCCGCTCCACGTCGCCGACGAGCTCGACGGCGCCCTGGTGGCGATCGGCGATCCCGTCGACGCCGACGTCGAGGCCGCCGCCGCCCTGGTGTCGGACAACCTGGACCACGCGGCGCTGCGACGGGCGCGGGCCCGGATCGCCGCCGCCGACCTGCGCACCCTGCGCGCCCAGATCTCCCCGCACTTCGTGCACAACGCCCTCGCCGTGATCGCGGCCCTGGTCCGCACCGATCCGGACCGGTCCCGCCGGCTGCTCTCGGACTTCGCCGACTACCTGCGGTACGGCTTCTCCGACAAGGGCGACTACGCGACGGTCGCCGACGAATTGGAGGCCACCCAGACCTACCTCGAACTCCAGCGGGCCCGTTTCCACGACCGGCTGGACATCACCGTGCGGATGGCCCCGGAGGTGCTGCCCGTGGCCGTCCCCTTCCTGGTGGTGCAGCCGATCGTGGAGAACGCGATCCGGCACGGACTGGAGCGCAAGGAGGGGCGCGGGCACATCAGCGTGTCCGGCTTCGGCGAGGGACCCCTGTGCGTGATCGAGATCGAGGACGACGGGGTGGGGATGCACCCCGAGCTCGCGCGGGCCCTGCTCGCCGGGACCGGGCCGGAGTCGCGCGGCGTCGGTCTGGCCAACGTCGACCAGCGTCTGCGGGCGGTCTACGGACCGGAGTACGGTCTGGTGATCGAGACCGCGCTGGGAGAAGGGACGAAGGTGACCGTGCGCGTACCGAGATTCGCCCCCGGAGTGGTGGTCGGATGAGACCCGAACTCCGTGTCCTGGTGGTGGAGGACGAGTCCTCCACCCGCCAGGAGATGGCGGCCCTGCTGGAGGACATGCCCGAGGTGTCGGAGGTCCTGGTGGCCCCCAACGGGGCCACCGCGGTGCGTCTGCTGGGCACGCGGACCATCGACGCCGCCTTCCTCGACATCCTCATGCCCGGGCTGGACGGCATGGACGTGGCCCGGGTCCTGACCGTCATGTCGGACCCCCCGTCGATCGTGTTCGTGACCGCCTCGGAGGCGCACGCCGTGGAGGCCTTCGGGATCGGGGCGGTGGACTACCTGCTCAAGCCGATCCGACCCGAGCGGCTGGCCGAGGCGGTGGGACGGATCGCCCAGTTGCGCAACCCGAGCGGGCACTCCTCCCCCGCCGAGGACCTGCACGTGGTCCAGATCGACACCGGCCGACGCACCGTGTTCGTCAAACGCGACGACGTGCAGTTCGTGGAGGCCCAGGGCGACTACGTGCGGCTGCACACCGCCGACGGCACCCACCTGATCCGGTTGTCTCTGTCGTACCTGGAGGAGGTGTGGGCCGCCGCCGGGTTCGTCCGGGTCCACCGCGGTTTCCTCATCGCCATCCCCTGGGTCCGGGACCTGCGCGTGACCTCATCCTCCGGGCTGGTCGCCGGGACCCCCGCCGGGGACGTCCCGGTGAGCCGCAGGCACGGACGGCATCTGCGCGCCCGTCTGTTGGAGGCGGCCAAGCGGGACCAGCTCGGCCGTTCGGCGACCGCGCGTCCGTCGGGGACGGCCAAGGAGCAACCGTGAGCCCGCGCCGGGAGAAGCTCACGAGCCCGCAGACGAGGATCGCCCTGGCCCGGGGCAACCGGCCGGTCCAGCACCTGCAACCGGTGCCCGGACCGGTGGACACCCTGGCGGCGCGCACCCTCTTCAAGGCCCAGCGCCGCGCCGCGATACGCACGGTGGTGGCGTTGGGGACCCTGTTGTTCGGGTTGAGCGGGGCCTTCGCCCTGTTCCCGGCGCTCGGCGAGCTCAGGTGGTCGGGGGTCCCGGTCTCGTGGCTGCTGTTGACGGTGGCGATCTATCCGGCCCTGCTCGCCCTGGCCCTGTGGCACGTGCGGTCGGCCGAGGGTCTGGAACGCAGGGCCGAGGAGGAGAAGGGCGACGTCCGACCGGGCGAGGACCCCTCGTACGGGTCGCGCGAGGCCGGGGACGCCGAGGTCGCCTCATGACGGCTGCGGTACCGGCCATCGGTCTGGTGCTCGTCACGAGTCTGATCATCGGGGTCTACGGGGTGCGGGCCGCCCGGTCCACGTCGGACTTCCTGGTGGCCTCCCGTCGGGTGTCCCCCAACTGGAACGCCCTGGCGATCGCGGGCGAGTACCTGTCGGCCGCCTCCGTGCTGGGGTTGGCGGGGCTGCTGCTCAAGAACGGTCTGGGCACCATGTGGTACGCGGTGGGGTTCACCGCCGGCTACGTCGCCGTGGTCGCCCTGGTGGCGGGTCCGATGCGACGTTCGGGCGCCTTCACGGTCCCGGATTTCGCCGAGTACCGCCTGGGCGCGCCCCGGCTGCGCAAGCTGTGCGGCTGCGTGGTCCTGGTAATCATGCTGTTGTACCTGGTGCCCCAGTTCAAGGGCGCGGGTGTGGTGCTGAGCCTGGTCAGCGACACCCCCTACTGGGTGGGCGTGGTGCTGGCGGGGCTGGTGGTGAGCGGATCCATCGCGGCGGGCGGCATGCGCTCGGCCACCTACGTGCAGGCCTTCCACTACGTCGTCAAGCTGATCTTCCTCGCCGTCCCCGCGATCTACCTGGTGGTACAGGCCGGGGCCGACACCCGGGCCGAGGCCCTGCACCCGGAGTGGGGCACCCACTTCCCCGCCGACACCCGGGTCGAGTTCTCCGTCCCCACCGACTTCACCCTCGACGAGCCGGTCACCGTCGTCACGGCCGATGGCGGGGAGCGGGAACTGTCCGCGGGGGCGCACACGGTCGCGCCGGGCACCGAGTACGTCTTCCCCGAGGGCACCGGGATCCCGCACCCGGAGGGACTACCGGAACTGGGCGGGGAACAGTGGAGCACCCCGTTGTTGAGCGTGGGCGGGCGACCTCTGTTCGAGACCTGGTCGACCCTGCTGGCCATCACCCTGGGCTGTATGGGCCTTCCGCACGTGATCATGCGCTTCCACACCAGCCCGACCGCGCGTACCGCCCGCCGCGTCGCGGTCGGCGTGATCGCCCTGTTGGGGCTGTTCTACCTCTTCCCCGCCGTCTACGGACTGCTCGGCCGGGTGCTCACCCCCCAACTGGTGATGCTCCAGGGCACCGACACCGTGGCGGTGGTCCTGCCCGCCCAGGCCGCCCCGGGCGCGGTGGGCACCCTCCTGACCGCGCTGGTCGCCGCGGGCGCCTTCGGAGCGTTCCTGTCGACCTCCTCCGGACTGTTGCTGGCCCTGGCCGGAGGGCTCTCGCACGACCTCTTCCAGGGCAGTGTGCCCCGGCTACGGCTGGCGGTGGTGATCGGCGCCTGTGTCTCGGTGCTCCTGGCGCTGCCCGCCCGGACCATCGACATCAACGTCCTGGTGGTGTGGGCGTTCACCGTGGCCGCGTCGACCTTCTGCCCCCTCTTGGTGCTGGGCATCTGGTGGCGTCGTCTGACCCTGCCGGGGGCCGCCGCCGGCCTGATCGTGGGCGGGGTGACCGCCACGGGCGCCGTGGGCTGGTCGATCCTGTTCTCCACCCCGCCCGGATGGGTCACGGTGCTGTTGGCCCAGCCCGCCGCCTGGACCATTCCACTGGCCTTTCTGACGATGATGGTCGTCTCCCGTCTCACCCGTCCCCCGGAGTGGGCCGAGCACGCGGTCCTGCGCCTGCACTCCCCCTAGGACCGGCTCGATTCCGTCTTGGGGGAGCGCCCCCGCCCCGTAGCATCACCGTGTGAACAGACAGAAGCACGAGGAGTCACGACCCCCCTCCTCTCCCCCCGCATCGCACCGGAACCGCCCCTTGAGGAAACGGACCCCCGCCACCCGCCGTCGCGTCTCGGCCCTCGTCTGCCTGGCGGCGGGAGCGCTCGCGATCACGGCCGGCCCCGTGTCGGCCTTCGTCGAACGGGCCGCCCCCGCCACGCGGGTCATGCCGTCGGAGACGGACACCGACGCCGGCGCCTCACAGGTGGACGTGGACCCCTCCGGCACCCAGGTGGAGACCCCGAACGCGTACGTCGACATCCGGCCCGGCCCGCACGTCGTGGTGTGCGCCAACGGCACCCACGTGGTCATCCACACGGATCGGGCTCCGATATGCACGCCACCGCCTCCGCCGCCCCCGTCTCCAGAGCCGCCCGCCCCGGAGGAGCCGCCCCGGGAGGAGCCCGTGCCGGAGGAACCGGCGCCGCCGCCCGACTCGGAGGCGCCGCGTGTGCCCCCCGGCGAGCCGGAGGAGCCCGAGGCGGACGAGCCCGGCCCGGAGGTCTCGGAGGCACCGCCCGAGTCGGCCCCGCCCTCCGAAGAGGACCCGTTCGAGACGCCGGCGGAGGAGCCCGAAGCGCCCGCGGACCTTCCGCCCCCGGTCCAGGAGGCGCTCCTTCCGGACACCGGTACGTCCGCTTCGGCCGAGTCCTCCGAGGCGTTCACCCCGATGCGCACGATGGTCGTCGTCGCGATCGTCGCCGTGGGCGCGGCCGTCGGCGGCGGTCGCGCCGTGGCGGCCGGCGCGGTCGGATGACGAAGGGCCCGTCCCGCCGTGGCACGGCGGGACGGGCCCCGGGTCACGCGGCGACGATCACGGTCGCTCCAAGGTCAGGTCGGCGCGATCGAACCCCTCCACGGCGTCCTCGATCGCCCCCGAATCATTGGCCAGGACCCCGTTGTAGGGGTTGCCCATGAACAGCAACAGCACGACCGTTCCGAACAGGAACGCCAGGTTCACCCCGGCCCAGAAGTAGGCGGTCCTGGTCCCCTTCTGGATCATGGCGAACGGCAGTACCGCGATGACCACGGCCGACAGCACGGTGATGGCCATCAGGGCCACGGGAATCCCGTCCTCGGCCGCGTCGGCGCGCTGGGCGCGCGCGTCGCTGAGCTTGGTGAGCTCCTGGCGGGCGGTCAACCGGTCCAACCCGTCGCCGGTGTCGGAGACCGAGAGGGTCCGCACCGAGGCGGACAGCATGGCGAGGTCGTCGTCGCCACCGGGGCTCAGTTCCCCGCTCGACTCCATCAGCGGCCAGTCGTCCTCCACCACCGTCGACAGGTAGGCGCGCAGGTGACCGCGGACGGCCTCGCCCTCCTCGCCGGGGAACGCGGTGCTGCTCCAGTACAGGGCCTGGGCCGCGCCGGCCTCGGCGATCATGTCGTCCTCGGCCGACTTGTAGTCCTCCCATCCGATGACCACGGCCATGGCGGCGGCCACGAGGTACAGGGACAGGACGCAGGGCGCGATGACGACGCCCACAGCACCACCGGAGAGGTCTCCGGAGATCCGGTGGCGCCGGGCGACCAGCACGGCACCACCGACCATGGCGACCAGGACGGCGATGACGACGAACGACGTGAGCATGAGGGTTTCCCGGGGGTTCTCGGCAGAGGACGGACCATCCTTAGCACGCCGTACGGCACCGCCCGGGTGGAAAAGGGGAAAGCGCCATCGGGCCGTGCCCACGCTCGGACCTGCGGTTTCCCCCATGTCATGATCTGCCCGGACACATCACCCGATGCCCCGGAGGACCGCCGAGCACCGGCCGGACACACGAACGGGGCGCGGACACCGTGCGGTGTCCGCGCCCCGTGGTCGGTCGGCCCCGTGCGCGGAAGCGGGGCCGATCATGGAGGCGCTACTTCTCCAGACGGTCGAGCAGCGCGTGGTACTCGTCCCACAGCTCGGCGGGAAGGTGGTCGCCGAAGGTCTTGAAGAACTCGGGGACCAGGGCGGCCTCCTGCTTCCAGATCTCACGGTCGACGTCGAGGACGAAGCGCATGTCCTCGTCCGAGATGTCCAGGCCCTCGGTGTCGATGGCGTCGGTGGTCGGAACGTACCCGATGGGGGTCTCCACGGCGGAGGCCTTGCCCTCGAGGCGCTCGATGATCCACTTGATGACGCGGCTGTTCTCACCGAAGCCGGGCCACACGATCCGACCGTCGGTGTCCTTCTTGAACCAGTTGACGTAGAAGATCTTCGGCAGTTTGGTCTCGTCGGCGCTCTGGCCCAGCTTCACCCAGTGGGCGAAGTAGTCGCCCATGTTGTAGCCGCAGAACGGCAGCATCGCGAAGGGGTCGCGGCGCAGCTCGCCGACGGAACCCTCCTGGGCGGCGGTCTTCTCGGAGGAGACGTTGGCGCCCATGTAGACGCCGTGCTGCCAGCTGAAGGACTCGTTGACCAGCGGGACCGCGGTGGCGCGACGGCCGCCGAAGAGGATGGCCGAGATCGGCACGCCCGCCGGGTCCTCCCACTCGTCGGCGATGGTCGGAGCCTGACCGGCCGGGGTGGTGAAGCGGGAGTTCGGGTGCGCGGCGGGCTCACCGGACTCGGGGGTCCAGGGGCGGCCCTTCCAGTCGGTGAGACCGGCCGGGGCCTCCTCGGTGAGGCCCTCCCACCACACGTCGCCGTCCTCGGTCAGCGCGACGTTGGTGAAGATGCTGTTGCCCCACAGCGTCTCGATCGCGTTGGCGTTGGTCTTCTCGCCGGTGCCGGGGGCGACGCCGAAGAAGCCGGCCTCCGGGTTGATGGCGCGCAGACGGCCCTCGGAGTCGAAGCGCATCCAGGCGATGTCGTCGCCGACGGTCTCGACCTTCCAGCCGGGGATGGTCGGCTGGAGCATGGCCAGGTTGGTCTTGCCGCAGGCGCTCGGGAAGGCGGCGGCGACGTAGTGCGAGGCGCCCTCGGGCGAGGTGACCTTGAGGATCAGCATGTGCTCGGCGAGCCAGCCCTCGTCGCGGGCCATGACCGAGGCGATGCGCAGCGCGTAGCACTTCTTGCCCAGCAGAGCGTTGCCGCCGTAGCCGGAGCCGTAGGACCAGATCTCACGGGTCTCGGGGAAGTGCGAGATGTACTTGGTGGAGTTGCAGGGCCAGGCGACGTCCTCCTGGCCGGGCTCCAGCGGGGCGCCGACGGAGTGGACGGCCTTGACGAAGTCGCCGCGCTCCTCGATCAGGCGCAGGGCGGCCTCGCCCATGCGGGCCATGATGCGCATGGAGACGACGACGTAGGGGGAGTCGGTGATCTCGACGCCGAGCTGGGAGATGTCGCCGCCGAGGGGGCCCATGCAGAACGGCACCACGTACATGGTGCGGCCGCGCATCGAGCCCTTGAAGACCTCGCCGAAGGTGGCGCGCATCTCGTCGGGGGCGATCCAGTTGTTGGTGGGACCCGCGTCCTCTTCACGCTCGGAGCAGATGAAGGTGCGGTCCTCGACACGGGCGACGTCCGTCGGGTCGGACGTGCAGTAGAAGCTGTTGGGGCGCTTCTCCGGGTTGAGGCGGGTGAACGTGCCCTGCTCGACGAGCAGGTCCGTCAGTCGCGTCCATTCCTCCTCGGACCCGTCGCACCACACGACCTCGTCCGGCCTGGTGAGCTCGGCGACCTCGCGAACCCAGGCGACGAGCTCCTCGTTCTTGGTCGGGACTACGCCCAGATCGATACCCACGTCAGCGGTCACAACGACTCCTCTTCGAATTACGAGATCCCTCGCATCATGAACGACGAGTGGCAACACTGACCAATTGGTCTAGGCCAGTGGTCTAAACTTGGGTCGCGAAAACCCCCGATCCCACTGCACAGCAGGCGATTCGGTCACGCGAGTCCGTGCACCGAAGCAGGGACGAACGCTCCCCTCTCGGTGCTGCTCGGAGGCGGTTTCTCCCACCACACGGGGAAAACGCCCGGTCGACACCGACACTCGGTGCTGTTCGTCACATACCCGATCTCACCCGCCGGCATCGCGACTAGACCTGTGCGACGGCCCCGGCGCGACACCCTGCGACGTCGCGCCCGGCCCCCTGACCGCGAACGACGCCGGGGACGGGCTCAGCGCAATATGGCGACCGGACCCCGCGCCCCGTGCAGGACGGCGTGGCTCACCGACCCCAGGAGCAGGCCGCGGAACCCGCCACGCCCCCGGGAGCCCACCACGATCAGATCCGCCGGAGTGGCCTCCTCCAGCAGGGCGACCACCGGATGGGCCCGCACCACGCGCGTGCTCACCCGGACGTTCGGCCGGAGCAGGCTCGGCTCCGCGAGTTCCTCTTCCAAGGCCTGGCGCGCCGCCTCGGCCGCGGTGGCGTCGTCGAACAACTCGGGCGGGATCGGCCCGGTCGCCGCGGCGAAGGCCACCAGCGGCTGCCAGGCGCTGACCGCCACCAGCTCGGTGTCGGCGAACTCCGCCTGGGCGAACGCGAACTCCAACGCCCGACGGCCGGGTTCGGACCCGTCCACACCCACGATGACCCGGCTGCGCACCCCGTAGGCGGCGGCGTGGTCCCGGGGCAGCACGATCACGGGGACCGGGGCGCGGGCCGCGAGCTCGATCCCCACCGACCCCACGAACGCGGCGGCGATCCCGCTCAGCCCTCGCGAACCCACCACGACCGCGGCCACCCCGGGTTCGGAGGCGGCCGAGACCAGGGCACGGGCCGGACGGTCGAACGACAATCGGGTCCGCACGGCCAGTTCGGGGAAGAGCCGCGAGACCCAGTCCTGGGCGTGGTCGAGCAACCGCCCGGCCCCGGCCCCCTCGTCCCCGCCCTCGGGCGGTTCCGTCTCGGGCCATACCTCGAACCCGTCGGTCGTCAACGGGCGCGCCGCGGCCACGATCAGCACCCCCAGACCGCGGAGCGAGGCCTGGTGGGCCGACCACTCCAGCGCGTGTCTGCTGGAATCGCTGCCGTCCACCCCCACGACCATCCATCGTGTCGTGGATGCGCCGTTCATCCCATGCGCCCTTCCGTCGGTCGTCGATGGCCTTCTCCGGTTCCGGCCCGACCGGTGTTCCCGTGATGTTCCACGATGATGCCGCTCGAACACGCACCCGTGGGTAACGGTGCCGCAGCGAGTCGGGTGACGTAGGGTCCCAGAACGGCCGGTGTCCGCACGGGGATGGAACCGTACGGGTGTTTCGAAGCGTCCGAGAGGTATAGAAGAGTCATCGGCGGATTGGGGACGCGATGCCTTACTCGAACACCAGCACCCTGCACTGGGACTACCGGGACGGGCGAGTGGCCGCGGTCATGGCCGCCCTCGTCTACAGCCTGTGGACACTGGAGATCGTCTTCGCCGGGAGCCCGGACTCCACGAGCGGGGCGCTCGCCGATCCCGATTCCTCCTTCGGCCGTTTCCTGGACAGCGCGCATCGGACCGCCGCGATCCTGGTGATGCTCGCCGCGGGCCTGGGCCTGACCCTGGGGGCCACGCGCCCCCGCCGACTCCTGACGATCGCCTGGTGGTCGATGGCCGTGTTCGGCGCGGCCTCGCTGGCCGCCTCCCTGCTGCCCGGACGGTGCGTGGTCTCCACGGACGCGGCGTGCGCCGTGGAGACCCTGGTCGAGGGGGTCGACGGCGCGACGGCCGTCCAGCCCCCGATCGCCGTGATCTCCATCCTCGCGGCGCTGGTGTCGGCGATCGCGCTCACCCTGGACCGGCGTCGGGCCGGGGAGCGCGCCTGGCCGGTCCTGGCGCTGATCACCGCTGCGCAGGCCGTGGCGGTGGTGGTCGTGCTGGTACTCGCGTCCCTGCTGTACGCCTCGGCCGGAGACGGTTCCCCCGGCGTCGCGCTCGGTCTCGCCGAACGTCTCCACCTGGTGACGGTCGCCCTGTGGCTGTTGGCGGTGGGCCTGGTGCCCGGACAGTGGAAGCGGACCCGCCGGGCCCGCCGGATCCCCGAACGCGCGGCCTAGACCGGTCACGCGGGGCGCCGCTCCGGCCGCTCCGGGGCCCCCTCTCTACCGACGACGAACCCCAGCCACTCGGTGTAGGCCTCCAGGGCCGCCCGGGTGCCGGGGGCGTCGGTCCCCAGGGCCCGTACGCACCCGTGGTACAGCTCGCCGAGCTCCTCGAGCGCGGTGGGCTCGTCCTCGTCCATGGTGATGAGCAGCGCCCGGAACATCACCGTCAGCCCGTGGTCGGGCCCCAGCGACCGGACGAACTCCTCGTACAGCCCGTCGAGGCGCCCTCGGTCGGGCTCCCCCGACGGCTCCTCCGCGGTGGCCAGACGCAACCGGACCACCAGGGTGTTGGGGTGGGTCGGCCCCAACAGCCTCTCCCATTCACGGAGCAACTCCCGTTGGACATCGAGCGCGGCGGGATCGCCCCGGCCCTCCATGACCTGCGAGCGGACGAACAGGGTCGCGTAGTGGCGGTCGCCGTGACGGCGACTCAGCCTCGGCAGGAGCGCCTCCGCCTCGTCGAGGGCCTCCCCCGCGTCGCCGGTGGTGACGCGTGAGGCCACCAGAAGGAAGCCGGCCTCCAGCACGTGTTCGTGATCCTCCCCCACCACCCGCTCCAGGTCGGGGAGGATCGCGGTCAGCTCCGCCCCGGTCGTCTCGGTCTCCCCGAGGAGGAAGAGCAGACGCGCACGGCCGAACCGGGTGAGCAGGGTGATCCGGTGATCCGCGGGCAGGAGGCGGGCCAGGTCGGTGAGCAGTTCCTCGTAGTCCCGTTCGGCGCGCAACGGGTCGCCCGAGGAGACTCGGTGGTGGGCGAGCGTCCGACGGGTGTTGAGGACCTCGCGCTCGTCGGGACCCTGGGTCATCAGCCGGGCCCGGAGCAGCCCCTCACAGGCCCGGACGGCGCCCGCCGGGTCGTGGGCCGCCTCATAGGAACGCACCAGCCGCGACCGAGCGGCCAGGGTGTCGGGGTGGCCCGCGCCCCGCACCCGTTCGTAGGCGGCCACCTCGTCCTCGCCGCACCGGGCCGCCCCGACCGGGTCCCCCGCCGCCAGACGCCACCGCACGAGCTCGGTCCGGGTCTCCAACACCTCGGGGTGGTTGGGTCCCAGGGCCCGGCGTCGCCGGTCGAGCAGGTCGTCGTAGGCCTCCGCCGTCGCCTCGGGGCGGTCGGTCTTCCCCGTCCACCAGGCGAAGCGCTCACGGGCGGCGAGCGTCCCCGGGTCGTCGGCGCCGCGCGCCTGCTCGAGCAGGCGGGCCAGTCTCTCGTAGCTGTCCGCGGCCAGGTCGACGAGATCGGACTCGCCCCACAGGCGGGCGATCTCCGCGCGCAACGCCAGCATGTGCGGGTGCAGGGGGCCGATGTCCTCGGACAGCTCCCCCACCAGACCGCTGAGGTCGATGGCGGCGCCCACCGGGTCGTCCTTGCGTTCCAGACACAACGCCATGTGGACACGGACCGTCAGCGCCTCGGGGTGGCCGGCCCCCACCCGTTCCACCACCTCCCGGTGCAGGTCGCGCAGGTCCTCGACGGCCCGTTCGGGATCGATGGTCCCCACGCCCTCCATCGCCCGCCACAGTCGCCGGTCCAGCCCCGGGTCCCCCGTACCGGAGGGCCTCCTGAGATCGTCGAGGACCACGCCCCTCATACCGTTCCCCCTTCTCGCGTGTCCGTCGCACCCGGTCCGACGTGGAAAACCGGTGTGAGGTTTCATACGATTCTCCGGCGAGCGCGCCGGACCCCCCGAAAGAGGCCCGACGCGTCCGGGGGATCGGTCAGACGAGCTGCTCCGGGAGGGGGCGGGCGTGGACCACGTGCAGGGAACCCACCGCGCGGGTGAGCACCACGTACAGCCGGTTGGCCCCGCGTTCCTCGGCCTCGACGATCTCGGCGGGTTCGGAGACCACCACCGCGTCGAACTCCAGACCCTTGGCCAGGCTCGCGGGGACGGCGACCAGACGGGCGCCGTCCAGACCGACCTCGCCGATCGGGGGTGCCTCCACCCCCTCCGCCGCCAAGGCCTCGCACAGCGCGGGGAGTCGGTCGTCGGCGGCGATCAGCCCCACCGAGCCGTCGCCTTCGAGCGCCTCACGACAGGCCCGGGCCAGGTCGGCGCTCCGCTCCTCCTCGGTGGTCGGTACGACCCGCAACGAGCCGGGAGAGCGGCGCACCGCGACGGGTGCGCCGAGCCCCGGGGCGATGGTCGGCAACAGCCCGGCCGCGAAGTCGATGATCTGAGCGGGGACCCGGTAGCCCCGGTCCAGGACGTGCAGGTGGCCATCGGGCCTGCCCAGGTGCTCCAGCAGGGTCGACCAGTGACGCGCCGCCGACGGGTCGGTCCCCTGGGCGATGTCGCCCAGCACCGTGAACGAACCGGAACCACCGCGCCGGCCGACCGCCCGGCACCGCATCGGGCTCAGGTCCTGTGCCTCGTCCACGACCACGTGCCCCATACCTGAGGGCCGTTCGATCAGTGAGGCGGCCTCGTCCACCAGGGTCAGGTCCTCCTCCGACCATCGGGCGGACTTGGGCCCCCGGGGTTTGCCCGGCAGCAGCAGAGCGGCCTGTTCCTCGGGGTCGAGCAGCCCCTCGGCCGCCCGGGCCAGCCGTTCGGGATCGGTGAGCAGACCGAAGACCATCCTGAGCGGGTCGACCTTGGGCCACAGGGCGGTGACCGCCGCACGCACCGCCGGATCCCGACGGACCCTGGTGTGGGTGCGGTCGTCGCAGACCTCCCCCTCGGACTCCATCAGGGTGAGGAGTACGTGCGCCATGCGGTGCGAGAGCAGTTCGCGGCCGGAACCGTAGGAGATCCCTCGTTCGGCCAGTTCGGTGAGGAGCGGGCGCACGTCCTCGGGGTAGAGGCGCCATCGGCGCGCTCCCCTGCGGACCACGATCGTCTCCTCCGGTGAGCGCAGGTGGGACCACAGGTCGCGACGGAGGATCTCGGCCATCACCGCCGAACCCTTGATCCGCGCCGCGCTCGGGGTCTCCGTGCGTCCGACCCACCCCTTGGCGGGACGGGAGCGTTCGGGAAGATCCCGGGTGATGAGCTCCAGGACGGTGGTCTGGTGGACGTCCACCTCGCCCAGGGCGGGGAGCACGTCGCGGATGTAGGAGAGGAAGGAGCGGTTGGGTCCGATGATCGCCACCCCTGAACGGGACAGGCGCGCGCGTTCGGTGTAGAGCAGGTACGCGATGCGGTGCAGGCCCACGGCGGTCTTACCGGTGCCCGGAGCACCCTGGACGCACAGGGTGGTCTCCAGCGGGGCGCGGACCAGGTCGTCCTGCTCGGGCTGGATGGTGGCGACGATGTCGCGCATGGGACCGGTGCGGGGGCGTTCGATCTCCGCGTCGAGGAGCGTTCCGCCGACGCCGTCGCCCTGCCCTCCCCCGAGGAGGTCCTCGTCCTCGAAGGCGGTCAGGTGGCTCTCGGGCTCTCCGTCGGGGCCGGTCGTGGTGGTGAAGCCGTAGCGACGCCGGGAACGCGTGAGCATCCGGTCGGCGGGGGTGGCCCGGTAGTAGGCGATGCTGATCGGCGCCCGCCAGTCCAGGACCATGGGGCGGCCCTCGGGGTCGTGCACGTGGCGGCGGCCGATGTGGATCCGGTCGTACTCCTCGTCCGGCCTCACGTCCTCCTCCAGGAAGACGGTGCCCTGGTCGAAGTCCAGGCGACCGAAGTACAGGGGCGCGTCGGGGATGTCGGACAGCGCGGCGAGGCGGCGTTCCCGACCGCGGCGCAGGGCGGCGTCGGTGACCTTGTCCTTGACGACGTCGCCGAAGAGCAGCTCGGTGGCGTCGACCTCCTCGCGCATACGGCGAAGGGCGGCGCGCGCGGCGGCCAGATGACGGCGTTCGGCGACGAGTTCGGGGTTTTCGGGCGCGATCGTGGGATCGGTGGCGGTCATGAAGGACCTCGGATGTCGGCGGGACAGGACGCGGCTTCGCGCGTACGCGCGGTCCCGCCCCGGTCGCCGTGAAGGCCCGGTTCGTTCCGATCCATGAGCGCGTACAAGACCCCGTGGGGTGACGAGGCCGAAGGAGAAAGCCTACCCGAACGGGCGGGGGCCGCCCGTTTCGTCGCCTTCGTCGCCCTCTGGTCAGGTCTTGCGCAGACGGACCCGGCTGACCCGGTGGTCCTCCCCCTTGAACAGGACCAGTGTGGCGCGGCCCCGGGTGGGTCGGATGTTCTCCACGAGGTTGACCTCGTTGATGGTGCACCAGGTATCGGAGGCGAACCCCAGCGCCTCCTCCTCGCCGATCGTCGTGGCCATGTGGTGGAAGTAGGAGCGGGGGTCGGAGAAGGCGGTGCGGCGGAGTTCGAGGAAGCGGTCCAGGTACCAGTTGCGGACGTTCTCGACCTTGGCGTCGACGTAGATGGAGTAGTCGAAGAAGTCGGCGACGGCCAGGCGTCCGGCCGTCGCGGGCTGGAGGACGTTGATGCCCTCGACGATGAGGATGTCGGGGCGGTGCACGGTCTGACGCTCGTCGGGGACGATGTCGTAGTGCAGGTGGGAGTAGACGGGGATGTCCATCCGGTCGGCGCCGGCCTTCATCTCCGAGACGAAGCGGACCAGGGCCCGCCGGTCGTAACTCTCGGGGAAGCCCTTGCGGCGCATGAGGCCGCGCGACTTCAGGACCGCGTTGGGGTACAGGAAGTTGTCGGTGCTGACCAGCTCGACGTCGGGGTGGTTGGGCCACTGGGCGAGCAGTGAGCGCAGGAGCCGGGCCGTGGTCGACTTGCCCACGGCGACACTGCCCGCGACCCCGATGATGAACGGGGAGGGCCGCCCGGTCTCCCCGAGGAAGGCGCGCACGGCGGCGTGTCGCTGTTGGGTGGCGCCCACGTAGAGGTTGAGCAGCCGTGACAGCGGCAGGTAGATGTCCCTCACCTCCTCCAGGGAGGTGGGGTCCTTGGTCCCGCGAAGCTCGTTGAGGTCGGCTTCGGTGAGGGATAGGGGCGTGGAGGCGCGGAGCGCGGCCCAGGCTGTGCGGTCCAACTCCACGTAGGGCGAGGAGAAGCCGTTCTTCGTCGCGTGAGACACGGTTGACCACCCTAGACGAGCCGCCCTCCCACTCCGGGCGGACGGTCCCCCATTTTCCCGACTGAAGCCGGAACGTGCCCGAAACCACATGTTCGTCCGCATGTCGGCGAAGGTTTTTTCGCCCGCGCCGAGCCGGGTAGAACCGGTTCCACTCGTGGTCTCGACCAGCGGCCCCACCTGCGTGGTCTACCCCCCATACACCAAATGGTCTATACCGTTACCTGGGAAAACAAGCAGTGGTATGACACGCTGGTTGGTCGATTCGCCCACCCTTTTCGCTTACGCTGTCGGCCATGTGCGGAATCGTTGGCTACGTCGGGCCGCAACCGGCGCTCGAGGTCGTCGTGGACGGCCTGGCAAGGTTGGAGTACCGCGGATATGACTCCGCGGGTGTGGCCGTCCTGGGCGACGGTGCCCTGAGCACCGAGAAGAGGGCGGGCAAGCTCGCCAACCTTCGGAAGGCCTTGGAAGAGAACCCCGTGACCGGCGAGGGCGCCGGCATCGGGCATACCCGTTGGGCCACCCACGGTGCCCCCAACGACGTGAACGCCCATCCTCACGTCGACAACGGCAACCGTGTGGCGATCGTCCACAACGGCATCATCGAGAACTTCGCCGCCCTCCGGCAGGAGCTGGAGGAGGAAGGCTGCAAGTTCCTCTCCGACACCGACACCGAGGTCGCCTCGCACCTGCTCTCCGTGGAGCTGGGACGCCGGGGCGACGGTGACCTGGCCGGCGCCATGCGCGATGTGTGCAAGCGTCTGGAGGGCGCCTTCACCCTGGTCGCCGTCTCCACCGACGACCCCGACCTGGTGGTCGCCGCCCGCCGCAACTCGCCGCTGGTCGTCGGCCGAGGCCAGGGTGAGAACTTCCTGGCCAGCGACGTCGCCGCGTTCATCGCCCACACCCGTGACGCCATCGAACTGGGCCAGGACCAGGTCGTGGAGCTGCGCGCCGACTCCGTGGTCGTCACCGACTACGACGGCACGCCCGTCGAGGTGAACGAGTACCACGTCGACTGGGACGCCTCCGCCGCCGAGAAGGGCGGCTACGACTACTTCATGCTCAAGGAGATCGTCGAGCAGCCGCGCGCGGTCGCCGACACCCTCCTGGGCCGCGTCTCGACCGACGGCCGGCTCACCCTCGACGAGATGCGTCTGACCCCGGAGGAGCTGCGCACGGTCGAGAAGATCGTCATCATCGCGTGCGGCACCTCCTACCACGCGGGCCTGATCGCCAAGTACGCGATCGAGCACTGGTGCCGGGTCCCGTGCGAGGTGGAGGTCGCCAGCGAGTTCCGCTACCGCGACCCGATCCTGGACCAGCAGACCCTGGTCATCGCGATCTCCCAGTCCGGCGAGAGCATGGACACCCTGATGGCGGTCCGCTACGCCCGGGAGCAGCGCGCCAAGGTCCTGTCCATCTGCAACGTCAACGGGTCGACCATCCCGCGCGAGTCCGACGGTGTGCTGTACACGCACGCCGGCCCGGAGGTCGGGGTGGCCGCCACCAAGACGTTCCTCACCCAGCTCGCCGCCTGCTACCTCGTCGGCCTCTACCTGGCCCAGGTCCGCGGGCTGAAGTTCGGCGACGAGATCAACGCCGTCATCGCCCAGCTCGCCACCATGCCCGAGCAGATCGAGAAGGTCCTGGACACGGTCGAGCCCGTCCGTGAACTGGCCCGTTCCCTCGCCGACGCGAGCACGGTGCTCTTCCTCGGACGCCACGTGGGCCACCCGGTCGCCATGGAGGGCGCGCTCAAGCTCAAGGAGCTGGCGTACATGCACGCCGAGGCGTTCGCGGCCGGCGAGCTCAAGCACGGTCCGATCGCGCTGATCGAGGACGACCTCCCGGTCGTCGTCGTGGTCCCCTCCCCGAAGGGGCGCGGGGTGCTGCACGACAAAATCGTGTCGAACATCCAGGAGGTGCGCGCCCGCGGCGCCCGCACCATCGTGATCGCGGAGGAGGGCGACGAGGCGGTGCGTCCGTACTCCGACGTGCTCATCGAGATCCCGGCGGTGCCGACCCTGCTCCAGCCGATCGTCGCGACGATCCCGATGCAGGTGTTCGCCTGTGAACTGGCCCTGGCCAAGGGCAACGACGTGGACCAGCCGCGCAACCTCGCCAAGAGCGTGACCGTGGAGTAGGGCTCACGTCCTCGAGGGGCGGGGCGTGTCGGGCGGTACTCCGCCGGGCGCGCCCCGTCGTCGTTCGGCCCCTCTCGGGGGGCCGTTCAGGACAGCGCGTGGGTGACGTGCGTGGCCCGGGCGGCCTCGGCGTCGGGGTGGGTCGGTAGGAGGTCGTTGAGGTCGAGGACGTCCAGGATCCGACGGAGCTGCCCGGGAGGTCCGGCCACGAGAAGGTGACGACCCAGGCCGGTGGCCAGACGCGTCGCCCCGACCAGGGCGTTGACCCCGGAGGCGTCGATGAACCCGACCTCGGACAGGTCGACGACCGTACAGCTCTCCAGGACCGCCTCACGCAGACGGACGTAGGCGTCCTCGGCCGTGGCGATGTCGATCTCGCCCTCCAAGCGCACGACGGCGAGACCATCGCACGGGAAGCGCTCCCGGTCCGAGTCCAGTACGGCCACGCCTTACTCCCGCTGTTCGGGGTCTGTGGGGATCCTCTGTCGCTGTCGGGCAAATACCGACATGCACCGACAGCCTACTCGGGTCGAAGGCCCGAGCCGTGGATCCCCGCCCCCGAGCGCGCTCCGTTCCCTGGGGAGGGGTGTTCCCGGTCAGCGTGGTTCGGAACCGCAGATCGCCCAGACGACCTTGCCCTGTCCCGCGACGGTGCTCCAACCCCATTCTCGACTGAACGCGGCGACCAGGCCGAGCCCTCGTCCGGATTCGGCGAACCGGTCCGTCGGCGCCTGGGCGGGCCCTCGGGTCTCGGGGTCGGAGACCATGCAAACGACGGCGTCGATGGAGGGGAGCGGACGGAGCTGGAGGAGGACGCGTGTGCGTGAGGGGATTCGACCGGTGACCGCGTGGCGGCAGGCGTTGCCGACGAGTTCGGAGACGATGAGGCCGAGGTCGTCGGCGGCCGCGGGCATCCCCCATTCGGCCAGGCAGGCGACCGCGAAGCGACGGGCCCGGCTCACCGAGGTCGGGACCGCGGCGTAGGCGTGACCGGCCATGCCGACCCCGAGGGTGCCCTCGTCGATCCGCAGGTTCCCGAGTGAGGGATCCCACCAACCTCCCGGGACCGCCTTGGAGGCCTCCGCCGGGGAGGGGGGGTCCCAGGATGCCCCGGCGGCCGGTTCCAGGGGCATCAGCTCTACGTTCATCACTGTCCTCACGGGTGATGTCGGTTCACGCGTCCACCGCCTCCGTGCCCCTGCGTGCCTTACAGACGTAAGACACAGATGCACGTGCAGCTCAACGTTCGGCAACCCTATAGGACGAACTCCCCCCATCGGTAGGGGGCGACTCGAAGAATTCACCTCCGTTACCGGAGATGCGAAGAAGGGGACCTTGGACCTTCGGTGAAACGGGTCCGAGTACCGTTCGAGAGGGAACTCCGTAGGTATACTGAGCCGCCGCTCACGCCAATACCGCTCTAGGGAGGCGAAGTGGTAGCCGATCCGATACAGAACCACCAGGTCACACAGGATTTTCTGGCCAATTCCAGTGGTGGCCCGACCGTTCTGCGCATTCTGCTGGGCACCCAGCTCAGGCGGTTGCGCCAGGAGAAGGGTATTTCCCGGCACGACGCCGGTTACGCGATCCGCGCCTCCCACGCCAAGATCAGTCGAATGGAGTTGGGCCAGGTCAGTTTCAAACATCGCGATGTCGATGACCTGCTGAAACTCTATGGAGTGGATGATCGCGAACAGCGAGAGGCACTTCTCGGGCTGATCTCCAGCGCCAATGCCCAGGGCTGGTGGCACCAGTACGGCGACGTACTGCCCCACTGGTTCGGGGTCTACGTCGGCCTGGAGGAGGCCGCCTCGATGATCCGCACCTACGAGGTGCAGTTCGTCCCCGGCCTGCTCCAGAGCGAGGACTACGCGCGCGCCGTCATACGGCTCTCCCGCACGGCCACCTCCGACGAGGACGTCGACAGTCGAGTGCACATGCGCATGCATCGCCAGCGCCGCCTGACGATCGAGAACGACGCCGAGAACACCGCCCCTCGGCTGTGGGCCGTGATCGACGAGGCGGTCCTGCACCGCCCCTACGGGAACGCCCGGGTGATGCGCGGCCAGATCGAGCACCTCATCGAGATGTCCCGCCGCCCCAACGTCACGATCCAGATCGCCACCTTCGCCATGGGCGGCCACCCGGCGGCCGGCGGCCCCTTCAGCATCCTGCGCTTCCCCACACCGCAGCTCCCCGACGTGGTCTATCTGGAGCAGTTGAACAGCGCGCTGTACTTCGACAAGTTCGACGACACCAGCGGCTACGCGCAGACCATGGACCACCTCGCCACCCAGGCCCCGCGCCCCTCCGACACCCAGGGCATCCTCGAGCGCTTCCTGGAGCTCCACCGGGACTGATCCTCCCGACACCGCGATCCCCACGGCCCCGGCTCCGACCGGGGCCTTTCGTCGCACAGAGGTCGACACCTTCTGTGATCGTTCGATCACCCTGAGCTCTGGACATCGACTTTCACCGTGTCCACCTTTGGCCACGAGTGGAGAACGATCCAAGAACACCCGGCCATTCTCGCAACACGAAAACCCGCGATGACCTGGCCTTTCACCCTGTCTCCCCTTATGGGGTGCACATGAGTTTTTACTGATGCAATCACGGATGCACGTGCATGAGCTACGCTGTGGGCTCGGAAGGAGACAGAGGACCACCCTGGAAGAAGCGGACCGATTCTCGGACGAGACGTCCGGCCATGGTGGCCCGGCCCTGACGGGCACGGCGTGCTGGAGCCATCGTGGACACCCGCTCACCAGTCCCCCGAAGTTCCAGGAGGTTGAGGATGCACCCGATCTACAACGGCGTTCCCGCCGACCGGCTGCAGGTCACATGGACCAAGAGCAGTTGGAGCAACCCGGACGGGAACTGCGTCGAGATCGCCACCCTCCCCGACGGGGACATCGCGGTCCGAAACTCCCGCGACCCCGAGGGCCCCGCGCTCGTCTACACCTCCGCCGAGATAGAGGCCTTCGTACGAGGGGCCAAGACGGGCGACTTCGACGCCCTCCTGGGCTGACCTCGTACGAACCACAGACCACAACGGAAAAAACGTGTGTGCGCCGCCGGCCGCGCGGTCCACTCCCGTCCTGCGACGGCCACCTTCCGTCCACGGCGCTCACACGCAACGGGGCCCGGCACCAACCAGGTGCCGGGCCCCGTCTGTTCTCCATGGCCCGCGCCCAAGGGGCGGCGCGGGAACGGCCCCGGCCGCCGTAAGGGGCGGCGGACGGGACCTCGGACCCGGCCTACAGGCGAGTGGGGTCCACCAGGCCGTTGTCTCCGACCGGGGCGTTCTCCCACGGGAAGTGGGTGGCGCCCAGGGCCGGCTGAAGGTCGAACAGCCAGGCCGCCTTCTCGTCGTACTTGGCGAAGAAGGGCTTACCCACCAGCTCCGGGTCGCGCGCCTGGATGAAGTGGAGGACGAAGACCTTCTCTCCCGCGATCTCCGTCACGCCGTCCACGCACACCTTGCCCGGGGTCGCCGACATCGACGGGCCTCGGACGGTCCGGGCCAGGCCCGAGACCTTCTGGTAGGCACCGCGGAAGATGTCGTAGGCCTCGGCCAGCGGCACCGCGAAGTAGTCCTGCGGGCCGGTGTCGCGCTCCACGAACATGTAGTAGGGCACCATGCCGTGACGCAGGTGCGTGCGCCACATGCTCTCCCAGGTCGCCGAGTCGTCGTTGATCGTACGGATCAGCGGCGCCTGGGTGCGGATGACGGCGCCCGTGGCGCGGATCCGACGCACGGCCTCCTGCACGAGCTCCGGACGCATCTCGTTCGGGTGCGAGAAGTGGGCCATGAACGCGAGGTTCTTGCCCGACGCCACGACCTTCTCGAACAGACGGAGCGTGTCCTCCGCGTCCGGGTCGGTCGTGAAGCGCTGCGGCCAGTAGGCCAGCGCCTTGGTCCCGATACGGATGGCCTCGAGGTGCTCGATCTCCAGCAGCGGCTCGATGTAGCGGGAGATGACCCCCTCGCCCATGATCATCGGGTCGCCACCGGTGAACAGAACACTGGTGACCTCGGGGTGCGAACGCACGTACTCGACCATCTGGTCGATCTCGCCCGACGCGAACTTCAGGTCGGCGTCGCCGACGAACTGCGCCCAGCGGAAGCAGTAGGTGCAGTACGCGTGACACGTCTGCCCCTGCTTCGGGAAGAAGAGCACCGTCTCCTTGTACTTGTGCTGGATCCCCGGGATGGGCTCCTCGTTGCCCAGCGTGGGCACGTTGAGGTCCATCTGGCCCGCGGGGTGCGGGTTCAGCTTGGCGCGCACCTGGTTGGCGGCCTCGTTGAGCTCCTTGCGCCCGGCGCCGGAGGTCAGCAGGTCGGCGATCCTGGAGACGTCCTCGTGGGGCAGCATGTCCGCCTGCGGGAAGACCAGGCGGTAGATCGGGTCGTCCGGAGCGGCGTCCCAGTCGATGAGCTCGTCGATGACGTAGCTGTTGACGCGGAACGGCAGCACATGCGCCACCGCCTTGACCGCGAGCCGCTCATCGGCGGGGAGCCCGGCTCGCGCCGTGAACTCGTCGAGGTGTTTCGTCGTGTAGGCACGAAACCGACGTCCGGCGGACGGGCCCTGTGCCACGTCTGGCGTAACGCTCACGCCTCTCCTCTCCTGCGGTAGACAGGGGCCCTCCGGAGAAGGAGGGCAGCCCTGATCCGGGGACGCCGGCATACGGGTACCGGGCCACCCGGGGATGGAAATTCGGTTATGTCCTGTGCACGGAGTAGCCCGAACACCGGAACCAGCGAGCGGATATACCCCGACTAGGGGATTTGTACCCATCTCACGCAAAGTCCAGCTCTGACCTGGACATACTGGAAGTATCCTCGCATGAGTGTACGAACGCGCCACACACGGACGTGACGAGGGCGACGCGATAACGTGGCGACACCCCACTCGAAGGCACCCTGGAAAGGGAGCGCGCGGCCCGTGCCCACGCCCCCTCCGAGCCGCGTGAACGGGTGTCCCGTCACCTTCCCCGGACCACCGATCCACCCTGTGAGAAAGCGACCGAGATGAGTGGCACATCCGACCCGGACCTCCCCGCTCCGCTCACGTCGTCGCCGATCATCGCGGTGGACGCCATGGGCGGCGACAACGCGCCCGACGAGATCGTGCGGGGGGCCGTGACCGCCGTCCGCGAACACGGCCTGAAGGTCCTGCTGGTGGGCAGACGCACCGAGATCGCCGCCCTGCTCGCCGAGGAGGGCGCCCTGCGCGACGTCCCGGTGGTGCACGCCGAGGACGAGCTCGCGATGCACGAGGGGGCCCTGGCGAGCTGGAGACGCCCCCGTTCCAGCGCCGCGGTCGCCTGTCGTCTCATCCGACGCGGCGACGCCGACGCCCTGGTCTCGGCCGGGTCCACCGGGGGCATCGTGGCCACCTCGACGGTGCGCCTGCGGACCCTGCCCGGCGTACTGCGCCCCGCACTCGCGGTGACCCTTCCCACCCTCCCCACCCCCACGATCCTGGTGGACGCCGGCGCCAACGCCGACGCCAAACCGGAGATGCTCGTCCAGTTCGCCCACCTGGGCTGCGCCTACGCGCGGACCGCTTTCGGGATCGACGCCCCCCGTGTGGGCGTGCTGACCATCGGCTCGGAACCCGGCAAGGGCAACAAGCTGATCCGACGCACCGTCGAACTGCTCTCCGCCGCCGCCGAGGGGCCGGAGGGCATGGACTTCCGGGGCAACGTCGAGGGACACGACCTGCTCGCCGGACGCGTGGACGTGGTGGTGACCGACGGGCACACCGGCAACGTGGCGCTCAAGACCGTCGAGGGCACCGCCGAGTTCACCCTGAACGCCGTGAAGGAGGCGCTGACCTCCTCCCCCCTGGCCAAGGCGGGGACGGTCCTCCAGCGCGGCGCCCTGCGCAGGATGCGCGACCGCTTCGACAGCGAGACCTACGGCGGAGCCGCCCTGCTGGGCCTGAACGGCACGGTGGTGATCGCCCACGGGGACAGCCACCCCACCGGTATCGCCCAGGCCTGCCGGCTCGCCCACGACCTGGCGCGGGGCCGGGTCGACGAACAGGTCCGCCGGCGTGTGCAGCACCGCGCCCCGAACTGGCTCCACCGCCGCGGCCAGTCGGAGTGACCACCGACCGTTCCGGCCCGCCTCAGCCCTCGAAGGCCCTCACGTAGGCCTCCTGCTCGGGGGTCTCCACGGCCGCCGCCGAGTAGTGTTCGCGCACGTAGGCGACCGCCTCCTCCGCGGGCACTCCGTCGAGGACGGCCAGGTGGGCCAGCGCCGTACCGGTACGCCCCCTCCCGCCCAGGCAGGCCACCTCGACGCGCTCCGTGCCCGCCCGCTCCAGGGCCTCCCGGAATCGGGCCGCGGCGTCACGATCGTCGAAGGGCAGTCCGAAGTCCTCCCAGCGCACCCACCGGGACACCCAGGGGACCGTCGGCGGTTCCTGGTCCAGCAGATACAGCGCGAACCCCGGGCGCGGCCCCTCGGGGAGCGGGAGGGCCAACGCCCGACCTCGCACCAGCCGCCCCGAGGGCAACGTCATCACCCCGGGAGCGTCCGGATCCCAGTGTTCCTCCATGGACTCTCCCTTCTTCGGCCCTCCCCTGTTCCGGGGCGGGGGATCGCGGCCTCCATCCCTCGTGGAGTCCGCATCGTGTCCTCCCTCATATCAGTAGGGACAGGTGTTGCCGGTCGGTAGGCTTAGAGGTATGGCCGACCCGCAGGAAGTACTCTCGCGACGGGTCCAGTCCGCCCTCGGCGCCGCCTTCGGCCCCGAGTTCGCCGACACCGACCCCGTCATCCGCCCGTCCCAGTTCGCCGACTATCAGGCGAACGCGGCACTCGCGCTCGCCAAGCGCCTGGGCCGTAAGCCCCGCGAGGTCTCCGCGGCGATCATGGAACATCTGGACGTGTCCGACGTCTGCCGTGACGTCGAGGTCAGCGGTCCGGGTTTCATCAACCTGACGCTCCGCGAGGACTGGATCGCCGAGCAGGCCGGTCGCCTCCTCACCGACGACCGTCTCGGCGTGCCCGAGCAGGAGCGCCTGAACATCCCGATCGACTACTCCGCGCCCAACGTGGCCAAGGAGATGCACGTCGGTCACCTGCGCACCACCGTGGTCGGCGACTCCCTCGCCCGTACCCTGGAGTTCCTGGGCCACAACGTCGTCCGGCAGAACCACATCGGTGACTGGGGCACCCCCTTCGGCATGCTCATCGAGCACCTGTTGGAGGTCGGCGAGGCCTCCGACGAGGCCGACCTGCTCACCACCGACCCCAACGCCTTCTACCAGGCGGCCCGCAACAAGTTCGACGCCTCGGGCGAGGGCCAGGACGACTTCGCCGCCCGTGCCCGGCGCCGGGTGGTCGCCCTCCAGGGCGGCGACGAGGAGACGCTGCGTCTGTGGCGCAAGCTCGTGGGTCTGTCCAAGGTCTACTTCAACCGGGTCTACACGAAGCTGGGCGTGACCCTCACCGACGAGGACCTCGCCGGTGAGAGCGGCTACAACGCCATGCTCGCCGACGTGTGCGACGAGTTGGAGAGCAAGGGCATCGCCGAGATCAGCGACGGCGCCCTGTGCGTGTTCCTCGACGGCTTCACCGGCCGTGAGGACAAGCCGGTGCCGCTGATCATCCGCAAGAGCGACGGCGGCTACGGCTACGCGACCACGGACCTGGCCACCGTCCGCTATCGGGTGGACGACCTCAAGGCCGACCGCATCCTGTACGTGGTGGGCGCCCCGCAGGCCATGCACTTCAAGATGGTCTGGGCCACGGCCCGCAAGGCCGGCTGGCTGCCCGAGAGCGTGGAGACCACGCACGTGCAGATCGGCAACGTGCTCGGGAACGACGGCAAGATCCTGCGTACCCGCAGCGGCGCCCCGGTCCGGCTGATGCAGCTCTTGGAGGAGGCGGTCGAGCGGGCCGCCGCGGTGGTCGCCGAGAACCGTCCCGACCTGGACGCCGAGAGCCGGGCGGAGATCGCCCGCAAGGTCGGCATCGGCGCGGTGAAGTACGCGGACCTGTCGGTCTCGCACGACACCGAGTACGTGTTCGACTTCGACCGGATGCTGGCGCTGACCGGCAACACCGGCCCCTACCTTCAGTACGCCCAGGCCCGGATCCGTTCCATCTTCCGTAAGGGAGAGGTGGACCCGGCCCGGATCGAGGGTCCGATCACGGTCTCCGAGCGCGCCGAGCGCGACCTGGCCCTCAAGCTGCTGGGCTTCGGCGCCGTGGTGGAGCAGGTCGGCGACCTCCTCCAGCCGCACCGCCTGTCCACGTACCTGTTCGAGCTGGCGCAGACGCTCACCGCGTTCTACGAGCACTGCCCGGTGCTGACCGCCGAGACCGACGCCGAGCGGGAGTCGCGGCTGGCCCTGGTCGCCGTGGCCCTGCGGGTGCTGGTCCGGGGTCTGGACCTGCTCGGTGTGGAGGCCCCCGAGTACATGTGATCGAGGTCACCATTGGGAGGGTCGGGGCGTTAGCTCCGGCCCTCCCGGCCGTCCGGAGAGGCTCCGGAGGGTGTTCGAGGCGAGTCGAATGTCTCGCGAACGACCGGTCGGAACCAGATCGACCGGTGGGACATCGCACCTAAGGTATGTGGACGAAACACGCATACCAGACAAATAGGGAGCATTCGCCAATGGCATCCACCCCTGCAGCCTTCGGCCCCGGACCGGGTACGTGGTACCTGGACCCGTTGCACTCCAGCCTCATCTTCGTCGCCCACTACCTGCGCTTCGGCCGGGTCCAGGGGACCTTCGGACAGGCTCACGGACGGATCCACGTGGCCGACGACCCCACGCTGTCCTCCGTCGAGGTCGAGATCGAGACCGCCAGTCTCAACACCGGGGTGAACGCCCGCGACGCGCACCTGCGCTCCGCCGACTTCCTCGACGTGGAGAACCACCCGAGCCTGTACTTCACCTCCACCGGGGTGGAGCCGGACCGCCGCCGCAACTCCTTCCGCCTCCACGGGGACCTGGAACTGCACGGCGTGGTCCGCCCCGTCACCCTGAGCACCGAATGGGTCGGCGAGGCCCCCGACTACGGCGACCCCGAGGGCACCTACGGCCACTTCTTCTCGGCCACCACCCGGCTCTCCCTCTCCGACTTCGAGGTCGGAGACGGCGGACCGCTCCCCTGGGGCGGCCGGATGGTCGGCGACAACGTGGACATCGTGCTGGAGGTCCGGATCCAGGACCAGGACCCCGACGACTTCCTGCGTCAGATCGGGCACATCTCCTGAGCCGTTCCGGGTGCCGTCCCCACCCGGAGCCGTAGGAATCCCCGCCCGAAACGAACGAGGCCCCGAAGGGCCCCGTCGTCATCCGCGCAGCAGCGCCTCGACCTCGTCCCGCGACGCCATCGAGGCACCGGCTCCGCGCCGGCCCACCGAGATCGCGGCCGCCGCCGCGGCGAACTCCATCGCCTCACGCGGGGAACGTCCCTCCGCGCGCGCGATCGCGAAGGAACCACAGAAGGTGTCGCCCGCGGCCGTGGTGTCCACCGCCGTCACCCGACGCGCCGGAACCGCCACCGGCTCCTCCCCGCGACGGCCGTAGAGGGAACCGTCCTCGCCCAACGTCAACAACACCTCGGGCACCCGCTCCAGCAGCGCGGCCAGCGCCGCGCGCGGTTCGTCGTACCCGGTGATCGCGGCGGCCTCGTGCTGGTTGGGCACCAGGACGTCCACGTGCGCCAGCAGCTCGTCCGGCAGCTCCCGCGCCGGAGCCGGCGTCAGGTAGACCGGCACACCCTTCTCACGGCCGAGCCGCGCGCCCGCCGTCACCGCCTCCATCGGCAGTTCGAGCTGGAGCAACAGGGCGTCGACCCCCTCCAACAGCGACCGGTGCTCCTCGGGGACCCCGGTGACCTCGCCGTTGGCCCCGGGGACCACGATGATGCGGTTGCCGCCGCGCCCGTCCACGACGATGTGCGCCACCCCCGACACCCCGGGCACGGTGCGCAGACCCGTGACGTCGATGTCCTTCTCCCTCAGATCGGCGCGCAGCTCCGCGCCGAAGAGGTCGTCGCCCACCGCGCCGAGGAAGGCCACCCGGGCGCCCGCCCGCGCGGCCGCCACCGCCTGGTTGGCGCCCTTGCCCCCGGGGACCTGACGGAAGTCGGTCCCGGTGACGGTCTCGCCGCCGCCCGGCACCTCGTCCACGTAGGCGACCAGGTCCATGTTGACGCTGCCGAGCACCGCCACCGCGGGCGTTCTCGACTCCGTGTTCGCGTTCACCGTCGTCCTCACTACTTCTTCTGCCGGTCGACCGGCCGGTCATCGGCCCCGTCGAGGGCCACGATGACGGGGGCGTGGTCGGAGGCCCCCTTGCCCTTGCGCTCCTCGCGGTCGATGGAGGCCCCGGTCACCCGGGCCCGCAGCGCGGGCGAGGCGAGCACGAAGTCGATCCGCATGCCCCTACGCTTGGGGAAGGCCAACCCCTTGTAGTCCCAATAGGTGTACACGCCCGGACCCGGCGTGTGCTCGCGCACGACCTCGTCGAACCCCGCGTCGATCAGGGCCTGGAAGGCCGACCGCTCCGGCTCGGTGATGTGGGTGAGGCCCTCGAAGGCGGCCATGTCCCACACGTCGTCGTCCTGAGGGGCGATGTTGAAGTCGCCGACGTAGGCGATCTGCGCCTCGGGGTCCTCCGCCAACCGGGCGACGCCCGCCTCGCGCAGAGCCTCCAACCAGCGCAGTTTGTAGGCGTAGTGGGGGTGGTCGACCTCACGCCCGTTGGGCACGTACAGGCTCCACACCTGGACGCCCGCGCAGGTGGCGGCGATGGCCCGGGCCTCGCGCTCCTCGGGGTCGCCGTAACCGGGCTGGCCGGGGAACCCGATCCGCACGTCGTCGAGCCCCACCCGCGAGGCGATCGCGACCCCGTTCCACTGCGAGAGCCCGTGGTGGGCGACCTCATAGCCGCGGTCGGTGAAGACCGAGGCGGGGAACTGGTCGTCACGGGCCTTGGTCTCCTGGATGGCGACGACGTCGATGTCGCTCCGGTCCAGCCAGTCGCCGATCCGTTCGGCCCTGGCGCGGGCACTGTTCACATTCCATGTCGCGATACGCACAGCCAAAGGCTAGATCATCGCGCCGACGTCCCGCTCTGACCTGCGCTCGGACCTCCGCGACGGCGTCATCGAGCGTTGCTCGGTGGGCGGATACGGAAAGACCCCGGTGCGGCCGTCCTCCGCACCGGGGTCACGCGACTCCCGGCACATGATCGGTCCGTTTCCGTCGCGTTGCGTTGGACGGGCCCTCGCCCCCTCCGGTTCGCATCGTGCACAAGGTTTTTTCGAGGAAGTGGAGGAATCCGACGTCATAGCGACTTCCCAACCCCCCTTGGTGGGGATTCAGCCTTCCAGAGCCCCCTTTCGGACACCCTAAATGGAGAAAAGCTCTTTTCCGTAGAGAGGTGCCGAGAAATGTCGTCGGCACGGACTAGGTTGACGGCATGGCCGAACCCCATCCTCGTCGCGACGCCGAACTCTCCCTGCCCCAGGCCCGACGGATCGCCCTGGCCGCCCAGGGCTTCGCCGACCCGCGCCCCAGGGCGGAACCGACCCTCGCCCACCTGGCCCGGGTCCTGGGCCGGATCGGGATCCTCCAGATCGACAGCGTGAACGTCCTGGCCCGCAGCCAGTACCTGCCGATCTTCGCCAGACTCGGCGGCTACGACACCGCCCTGCTGGACCGGGCCGCCACCTCCACCGTCGGTTCCGGTCGGGCCCGCCTGGTCGAGTGCTGGGCCCACGAGGCGAGCCTGGTGCCGCCCTCGACCCACCTGCTGATGCGCCACCGGATGGAACGCAACCGCGCGCAGGAACGGGTCGGGTGGCTGAACGGGATCCGCGAGGAGCGGCCGGAACTGCTCACCGCGGTACACGAGGAGGTCGCCCGGATCGGCCCGGCCACCGCCCGCGAGGTCGAGGCGGCCCTGGCGCACGACGCACCGCGCCGCAAGGACCACTGGGGCTGGAACTGGTCCGAGGTGAAGAAGTGCCTGGAATACCTGTTCTGGATCGGCGACCTCACCTCCAACGGACGCAACGTCCAGTTCGAACGCCGCTACGACCTGCCCGAACGCGCACTCCCCGCCGAGATCCACACCGCGCCCCTCCCCACCCCGGAGGAGTCCCATCGCGGCCTGGTCTCCATCGCGGCCCGCGCGCACGGGGTGGCCACCGAGCCCGACCTGCGCGACTACTTCCGGCTCAAGGCGGGCGAATCCCGCAAGGCCGTCGCCGACCTGGTGGACGCCGGAGAGCTGATCCCGGTCACCGTCCGGGGCTGGGGGCGCCCCGCCTACCTGCATCGGGACGCCAGGATCCCGCGCAAGGTGCGGGCCCGCGCGCTGCTGAGTCCGTTCGACTCGCTGGTGTGGACCCGTGATCGGGCCGAGGAGCTGTTCGGCTTCCGCTACCGGTTGGAGATCTACGTACCGGCCGCCAAACGGGTGCACGGCTACTACGTCCTGCCGTTCCTGCTGGGCGACGATCTGGTGGCCCGGGTGGACCTCAAGGCCGACCGCGCCTCGGGCACCCTGCTCGCCCGTCGGGTCACCCTGGAGCCGGACGCCCCTGCCGACACCATGCCCGAGCTGGTGGAACAGTTGAAGGAGATGGCCGTCTGGCTCGGTCTGGAGAACGGCGTGGCCGGAGAGGGCCTCTCCTCTCCGACATCGACACGGTGAAGGTCGGAGGTTTCTGGCAGGATTCGTCACCATGCGTACGATCCCCCGCACAGCGAAGAATTCCGCTCTTCTCATCGGAGCCTCGACCCTGCTCCTGACCACCGGGTGCGCCGTGGACGACAGGGAGTACTCACCGGTCCCGGCCGGTAGCGACTACGCCTGGTACGTGCCCGACGAGATCCCCGAGTGGTCGGTCCTCGAGGCCGACGACGACTCGCAGGGCTTCCTGTTCGACGGTTGCAGTGTCACGCTCGCCCACACCGAGGGGCAGGCCGCCCGGTTCGACTCCGAGGAGGAGGCCGCCGGGTACTGGACGGACATGGTGGCCGTGCAGATCGGCGGGAACGTCGCCGAGGCCACCGTCACCACCATCGACCCGGTCGAACTCTCGACCGACACCGGCGAGACCGTCGAGCTCACCAGCATGGAGGTCTTCGACGAGGCTCAGAACTCCGGCGCCCGGGTCGGGGTCCACTGGCAGGGCGATGACGAACTGCACTACGTCTTCCAGTGTTCCGAACCCTACGGCTCCTGGTCGGATGGCGAAGGAGAGCTGGAGGCCTTCTTCGAGAACATCAAGGTGGTCCTGCCCTGAACCGGCCGACGGGGCCGCGTCCCGGGTGGGACGCGGCCCCGTCGAGGCACGGGCTCAAACCCGCTCGGCTTTCAAAAGGTCTGTTCGGGGACCGGGGAGAACCCCTCCATCACGGCCGCGGCCCTCAGGTTCTTGTCGAACACCGCGCAAGAGGTACAGCTCGGATCGACCGTTCGGACCGCCTTCGCCGAAGCGAGTTGGACGGCGTCGTAGGCCCTCAGTCCGTGCACCGCGGTGAGCCTTACCGCTTCCTCCAGAATCTCGGCCGTCACCCTGACCGCCGAGAAGCGCCGCTCCTCACCGGGGGCACCGAAGTAGTCGGCTTCGAACTCGGCCACCAGGACCCTCGTGTCCTCGACCCCGAGCTCCCCCATCCTGTGTTTACGCCACAGAGCGGCGGGCACCTCGACCCTGGTCATCTGGGAGACCACCAGAGGAGCGGCCATGGCACGGACGGCCTGACTCCCGTGTTCCTCCGCGTACAGCTTCACCACGGCGGACGTGTCGGCGAAGACGCTCATTCACGCCCTTCCGTCACGAGATCCTCCAACGAAGTTCCTCCGCCCGCGGCTCGACGTGCCTTCTCCACCGCTGCGCGGCTCGGGCGAGAGCGTTCGGTTCCCGAGGAGTCCAGCAGCCCGGCCTGCGCGAGTTTGGCGCGAACGGCCCGAGCCTCGTCACTCTCCAGGTCCGGGTCGGTGGCGGCCCGCATCACCCTGGTCACGTACTCGTTCAAGCTGACGCCACGACGTTCGGCCGAGCACTTGACCCGGCGCATCAGCTCTTCCTCGGCTCTCCATGTCATCTGACTCATGATGTCATGTTAGATGCATGCATGCCTGCAATCAAGAAGGCGCCTCGGAGGGAAACGGGGCCGCGTCCCGGGATGGGAGGCGGCCCCGTCGAGGCGTGGGGTCAGACCCGTTCGATGATGGTGACGTTGGCCTGGCCACCGCCCTCGCACATGGTCTGGAGGCCGTAACGGCCGCCGGTGCGGTGCAGTTCGTTGACCAGCTTGGTCATGAGGATCGAACCGGTGGCGCCCAGCGGGTGGCCCAGGGCGATGGCGCCGCCGTTGGGGTTCACCTTGGCCGGGTCGGCGCCCAGCTCGTCGATCCACGACATCGGGACCGGGGCGAAGGCCTCGTTGATCTCGGTGACGTCGATGTCGTCGATGCCCAGACCCGCCTTCTCCAAGGCGATCCTGGTCGCCGGGATCGGAGCGGTGAGCATGTAGACCGGGTCGTCGCCGACCAGCGAGAGCTGGACGATCCGGGCCAGCGGGGTCAGACCGTGCCGCTCGACGGCCCGCTCGGAGGCGATGAGCAGGGCGCCGGCGCCGACGGAGATCTGGCTGGCCACGGCGGCGGTCAGCTCCCAGCCCTCGCGCAGCGGCTTGAGGCCGGCCATCTTCTCCATGGTGGTGTCGGCACGCACGCCCTCGTCCCGGGAGACCCCGGCGATCGGGGCGATCTGGGAGTCGAAGCGGCCCTCCTCCAAGGCGACGGCGGCGCGTCGGTGGCTCTCCAGGGCGAAGCGCTCCAGCTGTTCGCGCTTGTAGCCCCACTTCTCGCACATGAGCTGGGCGCCGCGGAACTGGGAGATCTCCTGGAAGCCGTAACGCTCGATCCACCCCTCGCCGTACAGCGGGAGGTCGTTGTCGATGGCGAACTGGACGTTGGCGCCCATGGGCACCATGCCCATGTTCTCCACTCCACTCGCCACGACGAGGTCCTGGGTGCCGGACATGACGCCCTGGGCGGCGAAGTGGACGGCCTGCTGGGAGGAGCCGCACTGGCGGTCCAGGGTGACGCCGGGGACGGTCTCGGGCAGCCCGGCCGACAGCCAGGCGGTACGGGCCAGATCGAGGGCCTGGGGGCCGGCCTGACTGACGACGCCCATGATGACGTCCTCGACGGCGGACGGGTCGACCCCGGTGCGCTCGACGAGTTCCTTGAGGACGTGGGCTCCCAGGTCGGCCGGGTGCACGGCTGCCAGCGCGCCCTTCCTGGTGCCGACGGGGGTACGTACTGCGCCGACGATGTATGCCTCGGCCACGGGGTCCTCCAAAGGGCGTGGATGTGACGTCCTGATAAACCGAACTGTATTCGGTTTCACCGGGCCGGCAAGACCCCGCCCCCCGCTTTCCATCCGATCCGACCGCGTGAGGCCGTCCGCGTCAGGAGGACTCCCCCGAACGCCCCAGGCCACCGATGTCGTTCTCGGCGCTCAGAGTGCCCCCGGTGACCCGTTCCAGGACCTCGAACACGTCGGGATGTTCGTCCGGCCCGAAGTCGGCGAGCAGGGAACGCAGAGCCGTGCGCTGCGCCTCGTACAGGCTTCGGACCGCGTCCTCCCCGCGCCAGTTCAACTCCCACGGCTCCTCCTCGGACACCAGGTATCCGGCCTCCAGCAGCTCTCGATGCGCGACCTCCCACCGGGAATCGTGCAGTCCGGACATCCGGGCCAGCTCGGCAGCGGTCATCGGCCCCTTGACGCCCAGATGGCTGAGCGCCCAGCAGGCCTCGATGGAGAGGTCCAGCCCCGCGGCCTCGCGCAGACGCCCGTACATCGTCTCGGCGCCCTCCGCCCCGCAGGCCCGGTAGATCTCGTTCTCGACCTGTTCGATCGCCGTGCGACTCGGGGTGGCGACCGGGGCGACGGTCTCGTCCAGGTCCGGGGTGCCGATCGTGGTCCGCAGCGGGATCTGCTTCAGGAAGATCGCCAGGACGAACCCGACCAGGGCCACCGGGACCGCGCAGAGGAAGACGGTGTCGATGGCGTCGGCGTAGGCCTCCAGGAAACCGGCCTGGGTCGCCGGGGAGAGGGAGTCCAGCGCCCTCGGGTCGCTCTCCAGACGAGCGGGGTCCACCCCCGGCGGAAGGTCGAGCGCGCCGGCCCGTGCCGCCAGATTCCCGGCGAGCTGTCCGGCGAAGACCGCGCCGAACACCGCCGTGCCGAACGAGCCGCCGATCGAGCGGAAGAAGGTCGCGGCGGAGGTGGAGACACCCAGGTTGTCGTAGGAGGCGGCGTTCTGCACGACCACGACCACCACCTGCATCACCAGTCCCAGACCGGAGCCCAGGACGAAGAAGTACAGCCCCATCTCCACCAGGGAGGTCTCCGGGCCCATCCGGGACATCAGGAACAGGCCGAGCGAGGTGAGCGCCATGCCCGCGATCGGGTACGGCTTGTACACGCCTGTACGGGTGACCAGGCGTCCACTGGTGATCGAGGTGAGGAACATGCCCAGCACCATGGGCAGCAGGTGCAGCCCGGAGGCCGTGGGCGACAGACCGTGGACGATCTGGAGGAACAGCGGCAGGAACGCCATCGAACCCATCATGGCGAAGCCCACGCACAGGCTGATGCCCATGGAGACGACGATGGTGGGGTCGCGGAACAGACCGAGCGGCATGACCGGGTCCGGGGCCCTTCGGGCCGTGAACCACCATCCGACCCCGAAGATCACTCCGGCCGCGGACAGGCCGATGATCTGCCATGACAGCCAGGAGTGGACACTGCCGCCCCAGGAGGCGACGAGGGTGAAGCACACGGCGGTCGCCGCGATCAGGACGATGCCCGCGTAGTCGATGTTCTGCCGTCCGACGGGGCTCCGGCTCGGCAGCACCCACAGCACCGTCAGGAAGGCCAGCAGCCCCAGTGGCAGGTTGATGTAGAAGACCCAGCGCCAGGACAGGTGGTCGACGAACAGGCCGCCGAGCAGCGGTCCGGCGACGCTGGAGACCCCGAAGACCGCACCGAAGAGCCCCTGGTACTTGCCCCGTTCGCGCGGAGAGACCACGTCGCCGATGATCGCGGAGGCCAGCACCATCAACCCGCCGCCGCCGATGCCCTGGAAGCCGCGGGCCAGCACCAGTTGCAGCATGTCCTGGGCGGCCCCGCACAACGCCGACCCGGCGAGGAACACCGCGATACAGGTCAGGAACAGGCGTTTGCGGCCGAACTGGTCGCCGAGCTTGCCCCACAGCGGAGTGCAGGCGGTGACGGCGAGGAGATAGGCCGTGATCACCCAGGACAGGTGGTTGAGCCCGCCCAACTCGGACACGATGGTCGGCAGCGCGGTGGAGACGATGGTCTGGTCCAGCGCGGAGAGCAGGACGGTGAGCATCAGGGAGGTCATGATCAGCGCGATGCGACCGCCGTGCCGGCCGTCCCGTCCCCCTCGGTCGGCGGTGCCGGCGCGTGCCATCGAATCGTCTCCCCCGGTCCGGCGGGCCGCCCCGGACGGCGGCCCCGCTGCGGCCAGAGTAGGAACCCGTTCCTCCCCTTCTCAGGGGAACCGCCCACGCGGACGGGAACTTTGCCCCGGCTTGCCTCGCGCACTTCAAAACCGAATCTGATTCGGTTAACGTGTGGGAACAACGTGACCCCCGACACCCTCTGGAGCAGAGCATGAAACGGGAACTCTTCGACGCCGACCACGACCTCTTCCGAGAAACCGTCGCCGAGTTCCTCAAGAGGGAGGTCGTCCCGTTCCACGACCAGTGGGAGAAGGACGGCATCGTGCCCCGATCCGTATGGGTCAGGGCCGGTGAGGTCGGGCTGCTCGGGCACGGGGTCCCCGAGGAGTACGGGGGCGCCGGCCTCGACGACTTCCGCTACAACCAGATCGTCAACGAGGAGATCTGTCGGGCCCACGCCAGCGGCCTCGGCATCACCTTGCAGAACGACGTCATGGCCCCGTACATGGTGGGCCTGACCACCGAGGAGCAGAAGCGCCGCTGGCTCCCCGGATTCGCCTCCGGAGAGCTGATCACCGCCATCGCGATGACCGAGCCCGGCACCGGCAGCGACCTCCAGGGGATCACCACCTCCGCCGTACGCGACGGGGACGACTTCGTCCTCAACGGCGGCAAGACCTTCATCACCAACGGCATCAACGCGGACCTGGTCATCGTGGTCGCCCAGACCGATCCGGAGGCGGGGGCCCAGGGTTTCTCCCTGATCGCCGTCGAACGCGACATGCCCGGCTTCACCCGGGGTCGCAACCTCGACAAGATCGGCATGAAGGCGCAGGACACCGCCGAGCTGTCCTTCGACGACGTACGGGTCCCCGTCTCGAACCTGATCGGGACCGAGGGGCAGGGGTTCATCCACCTGATGGAGAACCTCCCTCAGGAGCGGCTCTCCATCGCCACCTGCGCGGTGGCCTCCGCCGACTTCGTACTGCGGCACACGATCGAGTACTGCCGGGACCGCACCGCCTTCGGCCGCCCGATCGGACGCTTCCAGAACTCACGTTTCGTCCTGGCCGAGTCGGCCACCGAGGTGGATCTGGCCCGAACCTACGTGGACCGCGGGGTCGAGCTGCTCAACCGGGGTGAACTGACCGTCGAGGACGCCGCCAAGGCCAAGTGGTGGACCACCGAGATGTGCAACCGGGTCATCGACCGGTGCCTTCAGCTTCACGGCGGGTACGGGTACATGATGGAATACCCCGTGGCACGGGCCTGGCAGGACGCGCGAGTCCAGACGATCTACGGTGGCACCACCGAGATCATGAAGGAGATCGTCGGCCGAGGCCTGGGCCTGTAGAACCCCCGTCCGAAAGGGTCCCGGTCATGAGCGGAGCGTGGGACGGCCTCATCGTGATGGGGCTGTTGGCAGTACTGCTGATCATCGGCGTCCGCAGGCTTCGCAGGAAGGTCCACGTCCCCTGGTCGACCCCCGGGATCGTGGTGGTCTTCATGTTCGTCTGCCTGCTGCTGTGGGCCTGGTCCTGGCGCTGAGCCGCACCCCTCACCCGACATCGAACGATCCGTGGACCCACCACCCGAGGGTGGTGGGTCCACGGTGCTCGGACGACCGGCGAGGCACGAACGGACGATCCCGTAGGCGGGTGGGGACCGGCCGCCCGGGCCTCGGTCTCGATGGCGTCGACGTGTGCTCCGGCGAGACCCCCTCAGACGACGACGGCCACGACCGTGCCCTCCCTCGGGGAGGGACCACCACGAGGAGGCCTCTCCCTTCGGGAGAAGGGGGCCGCGCTTTCGACCGCACCCATGGGACCAGGTCCCGAATGGCGCGCGACCGCATCCCCGAGAGTCCGGGGATTCTCGCGACGAGAACGGTTCGAGGCCCCTTCGACGGTGGAACGGGTCGACGGTGCGATGACCTTCGGGGAAATGGGAGAGCCCCCGAAACCCTTCGACCGACACCCGACAAACCCTGCGACATAGCCGATTCGGGAAACCGAGAAGGCCCCGAGACCCCGGCGGGACCGGGAACCCGATCCCTCTCCAGAGAAGCGGCGACCACTTTCGAACGACCGAATGACAATGCCTCCAGGGCCTTTCCAGGGCACACGACAACCGTTTACCACTGAATAAAGTAACCAGACGACTACGGATAAACAAGGTCGCGCGGGTCATTTTTTGGTGGCCTGAAAAAGGTTTAGGGCGCCAGGTGTCCCGACCAGCGGGAGCGAACGGTTTCAAACCCCCGCCGCACAGAAAGCCACTGGAAGGACACCGTACGCGCTCGAGGGTGCCCCCGCCGAGAACGCGAAAGGGGGGACCGGAGAGTCCTCCGGTCCCCCTCGCGACACGTCGGTCACCTCTCGGCGGCCCGCTCCGGTTCCTCTCGGGCGTCCCCGTCGGTGCCCTCGGAGCCGTCGGCGTGCATGGGCATCTCGAACCACACGGCCTTGCCGTCCGGGGTCGGACGAGACCCCCACCGGCTGGCGAGCTGCTCCACCAGGTACAGACCCCGGCCGCCCTCGTCGTCGGCGGCCGCGCTACGGATCCGGGGCAGTCTCAGGTCGTGGTCGAAGACCTCCACCCAGATCGCGTTGGCCCCCCGGCGCAGTCGGAGCAGGAACTCCTTCTCGGCCGGATCCTCGCTGGACTCGTCCTCCTCGGCGACGGCCTCCAGAAGGTCGCTCCAGTCCTCGTCGAACTCGTCGGCCCCACCGCCGTTCGAGGACAGGGGACTCTCCGAGTCCAGCACCCCGGCGCCGGTGAACTCCCGGTGTACCGGGTGCGGGGTGGCGTGGATGACCACGTTGGTGACGATCTCCGAGACCAGCAGACAGGCCAGCTCGGCCTGGTCCCGGTCCACGCCCCATTCCTTGAAGGTGTCGGCCGCCAGATGACGGGCGGCGCCCACCGTGGAGGCCTCCGAGGGGAACCAGCCCTCGCGCAGCGCCAGCTCCTCCGAGTGCGTGCGCACGACCAGCAGCGCGGTGTCGTCCTCCAGTTCGCCCGGCACGCTGTACACGGCCGCCTCGGCGATCTGTTCCACGTCCTTGTCGGCGACCTCGGAGACCCGCTCCTTCAGCCGCACGAGAGCGCCCTCGGGGTCGGGTTCCCCGCCGACGGGTCTGCGGTCCACCAGACCATCGGTGTACATGACCAGGGTCGCGCCGATGGGCAGCCGCAGATCGGCCTGGTGGTAGACGATGTCCTCGCCCGAACCGCCCTTGGCCCGCACGCCCAGCATGCGGTCGGTGACCTCCAGGTCCAGGGTCTCCACGGAGTCGGAGGTGACGAGCAGTGGCGGGGCGTGTCCGGCGTTGGCGTAGGACAGCTCCCGGGACCAGGCGTCGTAGACCATGTACAGGCAGCTGACGCTGGGGATCCAGACCCCGCCGTTACCGTCGGGGACGCCCAGTCGACGCACCCACTCGTCCAGCTCGCGCAGGATGTCGGCGGGCTCCCGGTCGGCCTGGGCGAAGGCTCGCAGGGCGGCCCTCAGCTGCCCCATGACGGCCGCCGCGTGCGGGCCCCGTCCCTCCACGTCGCCGATGACCAGGCCCACGCGCCCGGCCGACAGCGGAATGGCGTCGTAGAAGTCGCCGCCCACCTGGGCCTGGAGACCGCGACCGTTGATCGGTCCGGCCGGCAGGTAGCGGTGGGCGAGGGTCAACCCGTCCAGGGTCGGGAAGTCGCTGGGGAGCAGGCTCTTCTGGAAGGCCAGAGCGGTGCCGCGCTCCTCCTCGTACAGGCGGGCGTTGTCGATGGCCAGGGCGACGCGGGAGGCGATGGCGCCGACCAGATCCCGGTCGAAACCGCCGTAGCTGCTCTTCTGTCTCGGGGACAGTCCGGACAGGGCCAGGGTCAGCACGCCCAGGACCTCGCCCCGGGCGCGCAGGGGGGCGGCGATGGCGGAGGTGACCCCGACCTGGCGGGACACCCGGTCGGAACGGTCGTTGGGAGAGCTCTCGTAGAGGTGTTCGCTGCTGACCACGGTCTCCAGTCGACGCAGCGACTGAGTGACGAAGTGGCGTTCGGGGTAGCGGACCTCGTCGCCGACCTCGTACCAGGTACGGGGCGGGGGCTCCCACCCTTCGGCGTGCACCGACACCTGTCTGACCAGGCGTTCGTGGTCATAGAGGTCGATGAAGCAGTGGTCGGCGAACTGGGGCACCAGGATGCCCGCCACGCCCTTGACCGTGGAGTCCAGTTCGAGGGAGCCGGCCAACCGGCTCCCGATCCGCTCCAGCAGTCCGTACTGCTCCTCGACCCGGCCGCTGCGCAACGCCTCGCGGGCGATGAGGGCGATGCCGTCGACCTCGCCCGCCTCGTCGAGCATGGGCACCGCCTGGGCACGGACGTGGATCCAGGTCGCGTCGCCCTTGAGCACGGCGAACGTGCCCTCCCAGGGCTCTCCGCGCAGGACGCGGCGCGCCAGCTGGGAGGCGTGTTCGCGGTCGGACTCGTGGATGCCGATGTCGAGCAGGGACATGCCGACGTAGTCGCGCCCGTCGACGAATCCGAAGAGTTCGCGCGCGTAGGGATTCCAGTACCGCAGGAGACTGAACCGGTCGATGACGACGATGGCGATCTGCGCCTGGTCGACGACTTCGGCCGTGGCGAGCGCATCGCTCTCCCGGAAGGGCTCACCCCACCGTGTCATCTAGCCGCCACCTCGCCGTCATGAGCTGCATACATGCCCGCTCCGGGTACCCCGAACGACCGCACCTTGGGGCGAGCGTAGCAACACCGTCAACGTTCCCGCAGCGCAATGGGACAATCCCGATGAGCAACCGATCAACGTGTACGAACGTTTCACGGCTTGGCGACGAAGATGTGTCCGGCGACGCCCTCGGGCAGGTCGGTGTGCCCGTTCTCGCCGATGACGCGCACCCCGCCGTCCGCGGCACGAAGCACCACTTCCTGTCCCGGTTGTACCCCGGATTCGCGCAAAGTGAGCATGATGTCGGCGTCCGGCTGAAGCTGCTCACTGATGCGACGCACGGTGACGGTGATGTCGGTGTTGGAGACGACGTCCGCCATCGGGACGATGGAGTCGTCGGTGAACGGCTCGGGGGCGTAACCCTCGAGGCCCAGTTCGTCCAGGCCGGGGATGGGGTTGCCGTGCGGACACACCGAGGGGGCGTTGAGCAGCGTCACCAGGCGCTCCTCCACCGCCTCGGAGATGACGTGCTCCCAGCGGCAGGCCTCGATGTGGACGTCCTCCCAGGGGAGGCCGATCACGTCGACGAGCAGGCGCTCGGCGAGGCGGTGCTTGCGCATGACGTGGGTGGCCAGTCGGCGTCCCTCGGCGGTCATCACGAGGTGCCGGTCGTTCTCGACCCGGAGGAGACCGTCACGCTCCATGCGGGCGACCGTCTGGCTCACCGTGGGTCCGCTCTGGCGCAGGCGCTCGGCGATGCGGGCCCGAAGCGGGACGATGCCCTCCTCCTCGAGCTCGAAGACCGTACGGAGGTACATCTCCGTGGTGTCGATCAGCCCGTGTGCGGTCAAGACTCCCCTCCCAAGGCTCTGCGCCCGACGCACGGTCACGGCGGGTACGGCGGGTCTGGCACAACACGGGCCGGGACCGAGTGATTCCCAAGGGGCCGAGTGGGGACCGGGACGTCCGCAGGACCGCGCGAGCGACCACCGATGATTCCAGCATATCGTGACGTGCCGAGCATGGTTTTCGACGATGTCTCACGATGCGGACACGGTCGTTCCATGTGATCTCCGCCTCGCAAGGGCCTGAGGTCACAGGTGTGCAGAGTACCCCGTCCCCGGCCCGAGCGGTCCTTCGACCCCGCCGATCTCCGAACCCGTGTACGAAGCGACCGACATCACGCCCGACGGCCCCTCGGCCTAGGGGGCAAGGCGATCGATGCCCCAGGCACCGTTCTCGTGGAGCAGGTAACGGAAACGGTCGTGCATACGGTCCTGTCCGCCCTGCCAGAACTCCACCTCGTGGGGGACGAGGCGGTAGCCGCCCCAGTAGGCGGGTCTGGGGATCGGGTCGTCCAGACCCCACACCGTGTCGAAGCCGTGGAAGAGCCGATCGAGTTCCTCACGGTCGTCCACCGGCTGAGACTGACGTTCGCTCGCCCAGGCCCCCAGGCGGGAACCGCGAGGCCGCGAGGCGAAGTAGCGGTCGTTCTCCTCGTCGTCGAGACGCTCCACCGTGCCCGCGAACAGCACCTGACGGCGGATCGCGTGCCAGGGGAAGACCACCGACGCCCGCGGGTCGGCGTCCAGTGCCCGCCCTTTGCGCGAGGTGTAGTTGGTGAAGAAACGCAGCCCGGAACCGTCGTAGCCCTTCATCAGGACGGTGCGGGACCGGGGGAAGCCGGACGGCTCCACCGACGACAACACCATCGCGTTGGGTTCGGCCAGGCCCGACTCATAGGCCTCGCCGAACCACAGGTGGAACTGGGTCATCGGCAGTTCGGCCAGGTCGGATCGGCGCAAGGGTTCACCCATGTACGGTTTCCGCAGTTCGGCGGGGTTCTGGTCGTCCACAGAAGGCATGATCTCGCGCCGGGGCCTCTGGGAGCCAATCGCCCCCGCGGCCCGGCGCGCGCCCCTTACACCACACGGCGCTCAGTCGCCCCTCTGAAGCTCCACAGGCACGCACTGCTCACCCTCTTCGGGTTTGTCGGCGTTGCGCAGACCGCATCTTTGGATCACGTGCTGGCGCTGCCCACGTTCGGTGTCCTCGTTGTACCTCTCCGCGCCGGCCAGCACCAACTGCACCATCCGCCCGCCGAGCCAGTTCCCCCTGTTGCCCTCTTCACCCCCTTCATCTCCTTCATCCTCTTGGCCCGAACCGAACGCGATGTAGCCGGAGACCCCGGTGAACTCGGTGCCCCGGATCTCTCTGTAAAGTTCGTTCCGTTCCTTCTCGTACCCCTCGTCGGAGTTCAGGAAGGCGGAGCGATCCATCCCTACTCCTCTCAGGAGTTTTCGGGCCCATGACACGTTTCCTTCGGAACCCACCGACGACAGAGACCATTTGACCACGTTCAGGGCGTCGTAGCCCACGACGGCGTGTGCGTAAGAGGGCGCCTTCTTGTTGCCCCCTCCTCCTTGGCGCTCGCCTTCGGATCCTCTTCGGTGGTCTCCTCTTCGCCCTCCTCCGGCTCCTTCTTCACTCCCTGGGACTCTGCAACCAGCCCCCGGACCTCGTCGTAGAACTCCTCGTCATCGGTCCCGGCGTTCTCATCACCGTTCTCGACGCTCTCATCATCGGCCCCGGAGCCCTCCTCAGCCTGGACGCCCCAGGAATCACTGGGCGCCAACGGCGTGTAGAACACCCGATGACGCTCGGAATTGCCCTCGATCAGCACTTCCTCATCGGAAATGAACTTGGAGACGTCGTCGCCCCCCAGGATGGTCATCTCCCCTCTATGACAGGCCTCCCACGCGGACTTCCGGAACTCCTCGTAGAACGCTTTGAAGTCCTGAGCACGCCCCGCGTAGTAGAGCAGTTCCGGTGGCTCCTTCGGGGCGCATACCTTCTTCACCACCTCACGAAGTGTGGGCCCGTCCCCCTCACGCTCCTCCTGGTAGAGCAGAACGCCCGCCTGCTCGGACTCGCCCAAGCCCTCGGAACCCCTCCACGGCTCTCCGTCGAAGCCCTCGAAGAAGTCCATGAACCTCTCGGCCAGGTGTGGGCCGTACTGCTCGTGTTCCTTCTCGCCCCCCGGGGGAGGCGGGTTGTGGGCGATGGCCACCGCGGTCGCGTGGGCGGGCAGGCCCTCCTCCGAGTCGCCGTCCTTCCAGGAGGCCCCGTGCCGGGCCCAGTAGGCGGCCTGCTCGGCGATCCGGCTGTTGGAGGGCGCGATCGGGAAGTAGAACCCGCTGTGCCCCCAGGGCTCGGACAAGGCCACGTCGTCGTAGGTCGCGGTGGTCCCCACGATCGGGATGAAGGCCTCCGAGATCTTCTGTATGGCGGTGCCGTTGGGGACCAGGCTCTGCCCGAAACCGACCGCCGCGATGGGACGGTCCATACCCGACCGTTCGTTCCTCGCCCTTCTGACGATCTCCTCCGCCGTGGTCTCGGCGTGTGCCCAACCCTCACCCGCGTTGCCCAGGAGCAGCTTGATCATGGGCCTGTCCCCGGGGTCCTCGTTGTGCTCTCTCTGCGCCAGGGCCATCCCGAAAAGTTCCCCTTGGACCCCGGCGAGGGCGTAGTCTTCCTTGCCTTCCTTGGTAGAAGCGCTCATGTCCGCCATGTGAGCGATCGTGACGTAGGGTTCTCCGCTCTTGTCGACCTCCTCGTTCTGCTCCCGGATGAGTTCGATGACACCGTCCAGCCGACCATGGAACCTGACTTCGCCATAGGTCACCCCGACGCATTCCTTGGCGCCCGGACCACCCGATGAACGGTCGACCCTGAAGATGCCCCGTGGTTTGGTCACCCCTTCACCGACGCAGAATCCCATCATCGTCTGAAGGGGGTTCACGACCTCCTGAGCGAAGAGCACGAGCGCGACGACCACGGCACATCCTCCGAGCGCACGGGTAGCCCAGGCGGATCGGGTCGGGACCCAGGCGGGCGGGGTGTGCCATCTCCGCTCCCGGGTCTCCCGGGCCAGAGGCGCGACCTTCGTCGTCAGAACCCGGGAGACACCGAGCGTTCCGGCCAGATGGCGATCGCGAAGCCACGCGCGGACCTCTCGTGAGGTCTTGGCGGACCCGTCGTACTCGGGCAGGTGACCGTACCTGGCACTCTCGATCGACTCCGAGACCAGCGCGGGGCGCTCACCGTCACGGATCTGGACCAGCAGTAGAGGGTCGGGAAGCGCACGCCGCAGACGCTCGTCCTCGATCAGGCGGACGAGGTAACGACCGACCGGGCCGAGCTCACGCTGGTCGTAGATCAGCACCGGACGCGCGTCCCGCGCACCACCTCGCCACAGCGATGAGGCCCCGTAGAGGCGGTGAAGGTCGTCGAGCAGAGCACTCACGGCGATCCGGTGGGCGGGGGGAGGAAGCGTCCCCTTCTCCCCCCTGCCGGCTCCGAGCCTTCCCGTATCACGGTCGGGGTGGTGAAGTTCGTTGAAGAGGTGAAGGCCCAGGACCCGGGAACGGCCGAGACGACCCGTCCCGGTTCCGTCCGAGCTCTTGCGCGCCCCCTCGTCCAACGTGCTCCGGTAGTCGCCGAGCCACAGGTAGGGGCGCCAGGGGAGGAAGAAGAAGAACACGGTGAGCAGGTACACGGCGGCCAGGAGGAACCCGGACGCCAGGGAGACGAGGTCGTTGAACCGCTGGGCGACTTCGTTGAGCCGCTGGGCCGCCAGGCCGAGGAAGGCGAAGGGGGTGGCGGCCACGATGAGGGAGACCAGGAACGAGAGTGGGGTGAGGAGCTTCTCGTCGAGCAGGCCGAAGGTCGCCTTCTCGGACACCCGTGTCACCCACCGGGAGACGGCCGTGGCGCTCCACGCCGCCCTGCGCCAGTGCACCAGGGCGCGTTTGTACAGGAGCGTCCAACGTCGCCCCCTCCCGTCGTCGGTGGACGAGGAGGCCTCCTCCAAGGCCCGGTCCCGCTGTTCGACGGCGGCCTCCAGGCGCGTCTCGCGCAGCCTGCCGATCACCTCGATCTGTGAGCGGCTGTCATTCTCCAACCGACGGTCCGGGACTCCCCGGCCACCGTCGTCCTCGTTCGAGCCGAGGCCGCAACGGTGCAGCCACAGGAGGGAGTGCAGCCGGGGCAGCCGGGGTGAGGGCGGGAAACGACGGCGCCGTGGCGGGACGAGCTCCTTCCGGCCCTCCTCGCTCCGCGTCCAGGCGAAGCCGCCGTCCACCAGGCTCCCGATCAGCTCGTAGAGCTGGTCGGTGGTGACGTCGGCCTCGGGACCCTCCCTCTCTCCGGGAGGAGGGGCGAGGGCCGGACGAACGACCTCGTCCGGCGCGGGTCGAGACCACCGGGACAGCAGACGCGACCGCCGGAGGGAGGCTCTCTTCGCGGGTCGAGACCGGGAGGGGTTCTCCGCGCCCTCTTCGTCCTTCTCCTCGACCTCGGTGTCGGCGGTCGGACCCCCCAGGGGCAGGGTCCAGACCGGACCGACCGCACAGCTCTCCACGAGCATGCTCTGGACCCTCGCGCGGTCGGAGTCCCGGTCGAGGACCAGGTCGAGCACGGGAGGGGGCTCGGCGAGGTCACCGCGTTGGAGGGCGCCACGCTCCGGAACGTGACGACGGGTCGCGCGGGAGGCCATCCTGCGCAGGGCCCGGTCGCGGCTCCGGGACGGACGCCTGCGCAGTTCGTCGAAGATCTGAAGGAAACGAGGCCTGTCCTTCGAGGCCCCCAGGGTCCTCACGGGACTCCGCTCATCGGACTTCCGGTCGGTCACGTCACACCCCCTCCTCCGCGATCGTGGCGCTCGTCACCTTCAGCGGAGGCCTTATTAGACAGCAGGGGTGCCCGATTCGCACCTAATGGACATGAATAACCATTGGCCTATATCGGCCAGAGCCATCGATTGTGACGATCCCTTACATCGGTCACGTTTTCTCACGCCCCTGATCCCCGCCCTGACCGGCGGTATCACCCGCCCCACCACTACCCTGATCGGTGTGACCGAGATTCAGATTCCCGCGAACCTGCTGCCCGCCGACGGCCGTTTCGGGAGCGGCCCCTCCAAAGTCCGCGCCGCCCAACTCGATGCCCTCGCCTCCTCCGGAACCCACTACCTGGGCACCTCTCACCGGCAGAAGCCGGTGAAGTCCCTCGTGGGTCGGGTCCGCGCCGGCGTGCGCGACCTCTTCTCCCTCCCCGACGGCTACGAGGTGGTGCTCGGCAACGGCGGCACCACCGCCTTCTGGGACATCGCCGCCCACGGCCTACTGCGGTCCAGGTCCCAGCACCTGGCCTTCGGCGAGTTCTCCTCCAAGTTCGCGAAGGTCGCCGGAGGCGCCCCCTGGCTGGAGGAGCCCACGGTCATCTCCACCGACCCCGGCAGCCACGGCGAGGCCGTCGCCGAGGCCGGTGTGGACGTGTACGCGCTCACCCACAACGAGACCTCCACCGGTGTGGCCGCGCCCATCAAGCGGGTCGCCGGCGCCGACGAGGACGCCCTCGTGCTCGTGGACGCCACCAGTGGCGCGGGCGGTCTGCCCGTCGACATCACCGAGACCGACGTCTACTACTTCGCCCCGCAGAAGAGCTTCGCCGCCGACGGCGGCCTGTGGATCGCGATCATGTCGCCCAAGGCGCTGGCCCGGGTCGAGGAGATCGCCGCGAGCGGTCGCTACATCCCCGAGTTCTTCTCGCTGACCACGGCGGTCGCCAACTCCGCCAAGGACCAGACCTACAACACCCCGGCCGTGGCCACCCTGCTGCTCCTGGCCGAGCAGCTGGAGTGGATGAACGACCAGGGCGGGCTGAAGTGGACCGTGGCGCGCACCCACGAGTCCTCCTCCATCCTCTACAACTGGGCCGACCGCACCCCGGTCACGTCGCCGTTCGTCACCGACCCGGCCAAGCGTTCCCAGGTGGTCGGCACCATCGACTTCTCCGACGAGGTCGACGCCGCCGAGATCGCGCGGGTCCTGCGCGCCAACGGCGTCGTGGACACCGAGCCCTACCGCAAGCTGGGCCGCAACCAGCTGCGCGTGGCCATGTTCCCGGCGGTCGAGCCCAGTGACGTCAACGCCCTCACCGAGTGCGTCGACCACGTCCTGACCAGGCTGTCCTGAACCGGTCCCACACCATTGGAGAATGGAGGCCGACCCGCCGCACGTGGGTCGGCCTCCTCATCTCACTTCCGCTCATCGCTTGTCTGGACGGTTCGACTGTGCGCAGGAACAAGAAGGAACCCCCCATCAAGATCATCTCCCACCGGGGCGCCTCGGGTCATCGGCCCGAGCACACCCTGGCCTCCTACGAACTGGGGGCGAGGCACGGTGGCGACTTCATCGAGATGGACCTGGTGGCCACCAAGGACGGTCACCTGATCTGCCGCCACGAGCAGGAGATCGGCGACACCACGGACGTGGCCGACCGTCCCGAGTTCGCCGACCGGCGCACCACCCGGACCATCGACGGCCACACGGTGGAGGGTTTCTTCGCCCAGGACTTCACCCTCGCGGAGATCAAGACCCTGCGCGCAATCGAGCGCATGGGGAAGATCCGCCCCGAGAACGCGGTCATGAACGGCGTCTACGAGATCCCGACGCTCCAAGAGGTCATCGAGCTGGCCTTCTCCCTCACCAAGGAGCTGGGGCGCCCGATCGGGATCTACCCCGAGACCAAGCACCCCGCCTACCACGTGTCCCAGGGCCTGGACCTGGAGCCGCCGCTGATCGCGGCGCTGCGCGAGGCGGAGCTGGTCGGCGAGGAGCCGAAGGTGCCGGTCTTCCTCCAGTCCTTCGAGGCCGAGAGCCTGCGCCGGCTCGCCGAGACCGGGGTCCCCCTCGTGTACCTGATGGGCACCGAGGAGCACTGGCTGCACTACACGACGCCGGACGGTCTGGCCGAGGTGGCGACCTTCGCGCACGCCATCGGCCCGCACAAGAGCCTGATCGTCCCCACCGACGAGGAGGGCGCTCTGGGCGAGCCCACCGACCTGGTGGAGAACGCCCACGCGGCCGGTCTGCTGGTGCACCCCTACACCTTCCGCAGCGAGAACCACTTCCTGCCCACCGACCTGCGCTCGGACGGCGACCCCAAGGACTACGGGGGTTTCGCCGCCGAGTACGAGATCTTCTTCGAGGTCGGCGTGGACGGGGTGTTCACCGACTTCTCCCGGCACGCCTTCCTGTGCCGCGAACACTTCCTGGACCCCCAGCCCGTCGACTAGCTCGCCCGGGGAGGTCCCCCGGGGCCGGAGTCGGCCCCGGGGGACCTCATCGGGCGTCACTGCACGTCGAACTCGTTGCCCTCGGGGTCCCGCATGGTCACGTGCGAGGCCCCGGGCTCCTCGACCTCGGCGACCACGGTGGCGCCCAACGCCTCCAACCGGGCCACCTCCTCCGCGCGCCGTTCCGGCCCCACGCGCAGGTCCAGGTGCACGCGATTCTTCACCGTCTTGGGCTCCGGCACGCGCTGGAAGAGGACGCGTCGCCCCAGCCCGGCCCCGGTGAACCCGTGCACCGGGTCGTCCGGGTGCCGGATCACCGAGATCGCGACCCAGGCCTTGCGCCCGTCGAGGAGCGTGTAGTCGTCCTCCCCGGCCAGCCCTTGGGCCACCACGTGGTCGATGAGGGCGCTGTTGTCCTCGCGTTCGTAGCCGAGAGCCTCGGCCCAGAACCCCGCGAGCGCGATCGGGTCGGCGCAGTCCATGACGATCTGGTAGTCGAGTGCCATCGTTTCTCCCGCGATACGTGAGCGACGGATGCGCCGCTCCCTCGCCCCCGTCCTACCCGGAGGCACCGACGTTCCGGGCTCAGCCGCGCCGGGCCAGCACCACGATGCCGCCGATCAGCACGACGGCCACGGCCGCGCCGCCCAGGATGAGCGGAAGGGCCCCGATCGAGGTCCCGGCCCCGGCGCTCTCCGGCTCCTCGGCCTCGTCGCTCGCGGCGGCCTCCTCCTCGACGGCGACCATCTCGGGGAGCTTTCTCCCTTCCAAGGGCACCCGCCAGACCGGGGAGTTCATCCCTTCGGTACCCGCCATCAGCGCCGTCCCGTCCGGGGTGAAGGCCACCGACTCGCCCTGTTCCATCTCCGGCAGGTCGAAGGAGCCCAGGGAGGACCCAGGGACCCCGTCGGAGGCGTCGTAGATCGTCACGCCCCAGTAGGTGCGGATCGCGTAGCGGGTGCCGTCGGGGCTGAACGCGGCGTCGGTGGCGAACAGCGGGGCCGAGTCGATCCGGGACAGGACGTTCCCACCCTCGGGGTCCAGGTTCTCGGGTGCCGCGTACACACCGCCCGCGAACTCCTTGGACACCACGTAGAGCCGGCCGTCGCGCGGGTCGATCATCATCCCCTCGGCGTCGCGGCCGCCGTCCTCGTAGGTGAAGGTCAGCACCGACGGGTCCAGGGTCACGTCGGCCAGGACCTCGGGTTCGACGAAGTGGTACACGCGGACCTCGGTCCAGCCGCCCGCGAAGTTGTCGCCGATGTCGCCCACGAACACCTCGGGCTCCCCGCCCGGGCCTTGGGCCAGACTGATCGCCTCCCAGTCCCGCAACTCCACGTTCAGGGTGACGGTGGCGAGGGTCTCCCCCTCCTCGTTCACCGCGAACACCTCGGGCAGGAAGTCCCCGCTGTCGTTGTGGGTCCACCACACGCCCTCATGGCGAAGCGAGGGGGCGATCCCACTGGACTCGGCGATGCGCTCGTCCTGGAACTCGAAGGCGATCTCCGACCCCTCCGGGCCCTCGCCTCCACGCGGGTAGTCCAGGCCGCCGGTCCCGTCGTCGGGGGCCTCCGGATCGGCCGAGGCGGGGGCTGCGGGCGCGAGGGCGAACAGGGCCGCCGCGGCGAGGGCGAGAGGTCTTCTCATGCCCGCCATCCTGCCAGGGGATCCGACGGGGGGCTTGTACCCGGGTGCGAACGGGCACATTCGCTTACAGAGCACCGTAAGGAGAGACTCCATGAGGATCGTCGCCTGTCTCAACGGTGATCGCCGGCCGGGCGCCCACCCCTCGCTGCCCGTGTCCGTCGACCAGATCGTGGCCGACGCCCACGCCGTGGTGGAGGCGGGCGCGACCGCGATCCACGTCCATCCGCGCGATCCCGAAGGGGCGGAGTCACTGGAACCATCGGTGGTGTCCGCGCTGATGGAGCGGCTGCGCGCCGACGGTCCGGACGTCCCGGTGTCGTTGACCACGGCGTTGTCGGCCGAATCGGACCCTTGGAGACGCTACGACCTGGTGCAACGGTGGGCGTCCCCGGCCTTGCCCGACTCGGTTTCGGTGAACCTGCACGAGGCCGGTTCGGTGGATCTGGTCCATCTGTTGGGCGACCGCCGGGTGGCGGTCGAGGCCGGGGTGTGGACGGTGGAGGCGGCCCGCATTCTGATCGCCACGGGGCTCGAGGTGGCGTCGGTGCTGGTGGAGCCGACCCAGGTCGGGGTCGATGACGCCCGGCGCAACGCGGAGCGGATCGAGTCCCTGCTGGACCGGGCGAAGGTGACGGCGCCCAGGACCCTGCACGGTTCGGACGCCACCGCCTGGCCCATGTTGGAAACGGCCCTGGACATCGGCCACGACATCCGGATCGGGCTGGAGGACACGATGCGGCTTCCGGACGGCTCGGAGGCCTTCGACAACGCGGCCCTGGTGGCCCACGCCGTCGGATTGGCCGCCGAGTCCTCTTAGAGCTCCGCGATCCGTTCCTCCAGGCGCCGCTCCGTGGCGGTGAGGGTGTCGATCCGCTCCCGGACCGCTTGAAGGCGCTGTTCGTACAGGGCGACGGCCTCGGCGCAGGCGGGCTCACGGACCAGGTCCAGTTCCAGGCAGGCCTGGAGCTCTTGGACGTCCTCCGAGGTCAGTCCGGACTCCAGCAGGAGCCGGATGTTGCGCACCCGCTCCACCGCGTCGGCGCCGTACTCCCGGTAGCCGTTGGCGGACCGTTCCGAGGCGAGCAGGCCCCGCTGTTCGTAGTACCGCAACGACCGCGGGCTGGCCCCGGTGCGTTCGGCGAGCTCTCCGATCCGCATGCCGTCCCCCTCTCTCCTCGAACCGGACGCCAGTCTACGAAAGGGTGTCCTCCCGTACCGTTCCGACCTGGCCGGACGTGGGGAAACGCCGGACGGAGAGCGCCATGGCGACGAAGGCGAGCAGGCCGATCGCGGTGGCGGTCGCGGCCACCCCGGCCCCTCCCTGGGAGGAGACGACCACGCCGCCGAGCGCTCCGGCCACGGCCGTGCCCACGTAGAGGCCGCCGGTGTTGAGGGCCAACGCCTCGGTCCCCTCCTCCCCGGCCAACCCCAGCAGCCGTGCGCTCATCGGCGCCGCGAAACCCCAGGCGGCGAACCCCCACAGCGCCAGCACGGCGGCCAGGGTCCACACGGGGACCGCTCCCCCGCCGAGGTACCCGAGCGCGGCCAGGGTCAGACTGGTCGCGATCATCCCGGCGAAGGAGACGAGCAGGACCCGGTCGGCGCCCCACCGGTCGGTGGCCCGACCGCAGACCATGGTCCCGACGGCCCCGGCCGCGCCGACGACGGCGATCAGGGGGGCCAGAGCGACCCCTCCGGTGCCGGTGAGGTCGCGGGTCAGGGGCGCGATGTAGGTGTAGACCATGAACCCACCGCTCGCCCCCATGACGGTTCCGAGCACACAGGTCAGGATGGCCGGTCTCCCCAGACTGCCCAGTTGGTGCCGGAGTCCGGCCTCCGGCGCCCCGTCGAGGGCGGGCAGACGCGAGGCGGCGATGGCGAGGACCGCACCGGTGAACAGGGCCACGGCCAGGAAGGTCGCGCGCCAGCCGAAGAGGGAGCCCAGGAGGGAGCCGATCGGCACTCCGAGGAAGAGAGAGACGGTCAGCCCGGCGGCCACGGTGCCGACCGCGCGTCCGGTGTGCTCCGGCGCGACCAGTCGAGCCGCCATGGAGAAGGCCACCGGGGTGAGCACCGCCGCGATCAGGGCGGCGACCACCCGCATCACCAGCAGGGACGCGTAGCCGGGGACGAGCGCGGTCGCGAGGTTGACGCACGCGAACAGGGCGAGCCCGGTCAGGAGGAGGGCGCGGCGGGGCAGCCGGGCGGTGGCCACGGCCAGCACGGGGGCGGCCACGGCGTAGGTGATCGAGAAGACCGTCACCGCCTGTCCGGCGGCGGCGACCCCGATGTCGAGGTCGCGGGCGATGGCGGGCAGAAGGCCGGCGATGACGAGGTCGTCGGTCCCGACCGCGAAGGCGACCAGGGCCAGGTACCAGGGTGCTCCCGAACGGAGCGTGTGCGAGGACATGCCGGCACGCTAAAAGCCTGACACCTGTGTCAAGGTCAAGCCCGAGGGACGCCGGCCGGACCGGTTCAGCCGAAGAAGGAGCCCAGGACCACGATCAGCATGATCGTTCCGAGCACCACGGGCAGCAGCCAGCGCTGCTTGCGGTTGTTGGTGAGCATGCTCATGACGTGCCCCGCTCCGGTGCTCGTTGGGATTCGCCACCCCAGGTTAGCCCCAGGGTCCGGGCGCTCCGGCAGGGGTCCGACCCGTGCCTTCCTGTCCGAAGGGCCCCGAACCTCATGGCCGGGCGGATCCTCACGGTCTACGCGGAATCGCCGCTCGCCGGGCCGCGCCCGGACGTGAGCAACCACACCGCCCCCGAACGTCCGAAGGCCGGTGGCCCGGATGCCGCCCGTCAACGCGATCGTCCGCTCCGGTCATCGGGGAACGGCCGCCGGGGAACGCGGCTCTGTCGATGACGCGTCGCCGGTGAGGGGCGCGTGTTCGGCGTGGAAAGGTCGCTCACGAGGTCCCACGGAGGGTTCCGATGTCCCTCGATCTGCGCTTGGTCCCACCGAGCGGTTAAAGTCCCCTTCGTCGACTTTGAGAGAAGAGAAGAACGGAACCGGTTCGTCTATGAGATCGCTGAACAGAACGGTGCTCTGCGTCGCTTCGGTTCTCCTTCTTTCCTCCTGTGGGACTCCGATGGAGGCGGTGGTCCATGAAACCGACACCGAGTACTTCCGGCCTCCTCTGACCCTGGGGGATCTGGCCGCGGTCGAGGAATTCCTGGTGGAGAGCGGACGGGTCGTGGAGGAGGATCTCCTGGTCTCCTCGGACGGAGCGGTGGCTGTTCTCGCGGACGAGGTCGTCTCCGTGGCGATGGACCCCGTGGAGGAGGTCTGGAGTTACCCGGCCGAGGACATCACGGATGTGGGGGTGACCGCCGATGGGGCCTCCGTCGTCGTCGAGTACCGCGAAGCGCTGGGGCCGATCGAATCCGTGTGGACGGTGGTGCTCGGCTCGAAGACCGGAAACGTGCTGGATTCCCATCGCGCGTGGGGTTCGGCTTCGGAGGGCATCGGTGAGCTGACCGAGGACTCCAGGGTCCGGGTCGAGCAGGACGCCGTCGTGGCCTCCTCCTCGTTGGCCGGAAGCGAGGCGCTATGGGAGCGGGATCTGAGCCGGGCGTGTGCCTCCGGAGGTCCCCGAGAGGTCGGGGTGGCCACTCTGGAAAGGAGAGTGCTGGCTTCGTACGCGTGCCCGGGCGAGGGGACGGTGCACGTCGAGGCCTTGCACGCCGAGACCGGGGAGATGTTCTGGGAGCATTCCTGGAACGGCGACTCCGTTCCCGAGGTTCGACCCTGGCTCTCCAAGGAGGTTCCCGGCGACGGTGTCGAACCCGTGACGACGATGTTCGCCGACGGCGCCACCGGTCGGACATCGATTCTCGCCCTTCAGGCGAATGGCTACGCCCCCGAGGTGCTCGATCCGTGGAGGGCGATCCCGGATCTGGACGAGTTCATCGAAAAGCCGCTGATGGACATGGATCCGGCCCCGGAACGGATCATCTTCACCGACGATCCGAATAAAATGAGGCATTTCATGATCGTTCGTTCGATTCACGCGCTCGTCGAGGACGAGAGCGTCCCCTTCTCCGAGGACGACGTGGACGAGAGCCTCAAGATCGAGGGTGAGCTCGCCGAGAATCCTAGGCAGTGGAATATTTCTCCAGAGGCCTACATTTTCCCTTTGAGGGATGAGATCGAGTCCGCCCTGTTCTGACCCACCGCGGAGAGCCCCGGCGCACGGGGACCTCTCTTACGCCATCAGGGTCGGAGGCCCTACGGGGCAAGGGTTCCGGTGTCGCCCGGGGTTACCCTGTCAGCCCTACCCCCTGCACGAAGGCCGGCACAGTGAACGAACCCGTGATCGACACCGCCACCGCGCACTCCGCCCGAGTGTGGAACCACTGGCTGGGCGGCAAGGACAACTATCCCGCCGACCGCGAGGTCGGCGACCACATCAGGGAGATCTTCCCGGGCATCGTCACCGCGGCCCGCGCCGACCGGGCCTTCCTCGTCCGGGTCGTCACCCATCTGGTGCTCGAGGCCGGGGTCCGCCAGTTCCTGGACATCGGCACCGGCCTTCCCACGGCGAACAACACCCACGAGGTCGCCCAGGCCCTGGCCCCCGAGTCCCGCGTCGTCTACGTCGACAACGACCCCCTCGTGCTCTCCCACGCCCGTGCCCTGCTCACGAGCGTTCCCGAGGGGACGACCCACTACGTCGACGCCGACATGCACGAGCCGGAGAAGGTTCTGGCCGCCGCCCGGGAGCACCTGGACTTCACCCGGCCGATCGGTCTGACCATCATGGGCACCCTCGGCCACATCGCCGACGACGCCACGGCCCGTTCTCTGGTCCGGGCCTACGTGGACGCCCTCCCCTCCGGTAGCCACTTCGCCGCCAACGACTCCACGAACACCTCCGCGGAGGTCGTCGAGGCCGCCGAGCACTGGAACGCCAACAGCGCCGCTCCGATGCACCTGCGCTCTCCCGAGCGCATCGAGGAGTTCTTCGACGGCATGGAGCTGTTGGAGCCCGGCGTGGTCTCGGTGTCCCGCTGGCGCCCGGACACGACCGACGCCGGTGTGCCCGAGCACGTCGACCAGTACGGCGGGCTGGCCCGCAAGCCCTGACCTCGGGCTCCACTCATATCCGCTACCGTCCGGACGTCTCCCAGGAGCGGACGGCGCGGTAGCGGCTCTCTCCCACACGGCGGCTCTCGACGAGGTCGATCCGGTCGGAGCGCCAACCGGCCCGGGGCGGCGGGCCCAGTGTGCGCAGGATCCGCTCGGTGACCAGGGGCGGGCGGGCGCGGGCCAGGGTCAGGTGGGGGACGAAGGGCCGTGACTCGACCCGGACCCCGGCCGATCGGGCCGCCTCCCGTAGCCCGTCCACCAGCCCGATGAGGTGCTCCCCGGTCACCCCCGCCCAGACCACGGAGGCGCGCGGGGCGCTCAAGGGGAAGACCCCCCAGCCGTCGAGGGAGAGGTCGAGGGGTGGATACCCGTCGAGGACGCGGTCGAGGGCCTCGAGGAGGCCGGGCATGAGGGCGCCGTCCACCTCGCCGAGGAAGAGCAGGGTGAGGTGCCATTCCTCTCGTCTGGTCCACTTGGCCTCCGGCACCCGCCGTCGGACGTGCCGCACCGCGCGGTCCAGGGTCTCGACGACCTCCGGGGAGGGCCACAGCGCGACGAACGACCTCATGCTCTCCTCTTTCTCCACCGCTCGACCCCGAGTAGGGTCTTCGAGTCCTTCCCACCTTTCCAGTGAGCAGCTCTCATGTCCGTTCTCATCTGCGTTTTCGTCGTGCTGACCGTGGCCGCCATGGTCCGGATCGCCGCCGGCTTCGGTTTCGCCCTCGTCGCGGTCCCACCGTTGGCGCTCCTCTTGGACCCGGTGAGCGCGGTCGTGGTCGCGGCGACGCTGGCGGTGCCGTTGAACCTGTGGGTCATGGCGCGCGACCGCGCGCACGTCGACCGGAGAGGGGCGTCACTGCTGGTGGTGTGCACCCTGGCGGGTGTCCCGTTCGGGTTGTGGGCGCTCAACGTCCTGTCCGAGTCGACCCTGTTGACGCTGATCGCGGCGTCGGTGGTGGCGGGGACCCTGCTGGTGTGGCGCCGGGTGCGGGTCCCGGGCGGGATGGTCGCCGTGGCGGGCATGAGCGCGTTGTCGGGCGCCTCGTTCGCGGCGACGGCGATCGACGGACCGATCCTGGTGGCCGGTCTCCAGGGGTCGCGGTTGGCCGACCTGGCGCCCCGGGTCCAGCGGGCCACGCTCGCCGTGGCGTTCTCCGCGACGAGCGTGGCGACACTGGTGGGTTTCGTGTTCGGCGGTCAGTTGACGCCGGAGGTGGGCGGGCTCGTCCTCTCGGGCGCCCCCGCCCTGCTGATCGGCACGTTCATCGGAGAACGGCTGTTCCGGAAGTTGGACGCCGAGCTCTTCCGTCGCACGATCCTGGTGCTGCTGTTGGTGAGCTCGGTGTCCGTGGTGACCCGTGTGGTCACCGCCTGACCGTTCTCTCGTCCTCGTCCTCGTCCTCCGCGGTCGACGGCTTCTCCGGAGGACGTGGCGTCTCGGGGATCACCTCGTCCGTGGGGGCATCCAGGGTGCGCGCGGCCCCGTCCGTTCCGGTCGGTTCCGGGCCCGTCTCCCCCTTCTCGGGGACCTCGACGGTCGCGGCGTCGGACTTCCGGGACAGCAGGTCGCGCACTCCCACCTCCTTGACCCGCATGAGCAGGGCGGAGAGCACCCCGACCACCAGGACCGTCACCACACCGCCGACGATGAGGCTGACCCGGGGGCCGAAGGCGTCGGCGAGCAGGCCCACCACCGGAGCCCCGATCGGCGCCACGCCCATGAAGACCAGCAGGAACATGCTCATCGCCCGTCCCCGCATCCTCGGGTCGACGCTGAGCTGGAAGGTGGCGTTGAGCGTGGTCACGTAGGTCATGAAGAGCACGCCCATGGGCACCAGGACCACCACGAAGGAAACGTAGCCCGGCATGAGGCCCGCGAACACCTGGGCCGCTCCGAACCCCATCGCGCCGATGAGGACCAGCCGCAGCCGGGGGTGCTCGCGTCGGGCGGCCAACAGAGCGCCGGCCAGAGCACCGACCGCGAGCGCGGCCGCCGCCACGCCGAAGGCCTCGGCTCCGTTCTCGAACACGTTGTTGACCACGAGCGCGATCTGGTTCTGGCTGTTGGCTCCGAAGAACTGCACCGAGGCGGCCAGGATCAGCAGCAGGACGAGGTCGTGTCTGCCCCCGATGTAGCGCAGGCCCTCGCGGATCTGCCCCTTGCCGCGCGGTACGGGCTCGGTGGGGTTGAGCTCGGCCGTGCGGATCATGGTCAAGGCGACGATCGTGAAGGCGAACGAGGCGCCGTTGATCATGAAGACGGGGCCGCTGCCGATGGCGGCGATCAGCAGACCGGCGATCGCGGGGCCGGTGACCCTGCCGAGCTGGAAGCTGGCGCTGTTGAGGGCGATCGCGTTGGGCAGGAGCTCACGGTCGACCATCTCCGGCACGAAGGCCTGACGCCCCGGGTTGTCGAGCACGGTGATCATGCCCAGCCCGAAGGCGAAGAGGTAGACGTGCCAGACCTGGGCCGCGCCCAGGGTGGCCAGGACACCGAGGCCCACCGCGAGCACGCCCATGGCGGACTGGGTGAGGATCAGCAGTCTGCGCTTGTCGAAGCGGTCGACCATGGCCCCGCCCCAGAGCCCGAAGAACAGCATCGGCAGGAACTGGAGGGCGGTGGTCATGCCCAGCGCGATCCCGCTGCCGCCGCTGAGCTGGAGGACCAGCCAGTCCTGGGCGATCCTCTGCATCCAGGTGCCGGGGTTGGAGACCAGTTGACCGAGGGCGTAGATCCGGTAGTTACGGACACCGAGGGAACGGAACATCGCGATTCGTCGCATCATCCCCTCCCCGCGGGAACGTGTCCGTGGAGGGAGGCTGAAACCACCACCGCGACGGTGGTGTGAGGGGCGAGAAGAAGTAAACGGCGTTGACTCATCACTCGAGCCAACGCCGTCCACAGTCGTTCTCATTCCCCCGACACACGGGTTCGAGCCCGATGTGCCGGAGGGAACACCCTGGTGATTCGGGAGGAATCAGCCGATCAGCGCATAGATCGGCGCCTCCGCGAAGTGGATCAGGAAGACCACCGAGATCAGCCAGAGCAGCGGGTGCACCTGGCGGGCGCGACCGGTCACCATCATGACGAAGGCGTAGGCGATCAGACCGAAGCCGATGCCGTTGGCGATCGAGTAGGTGAACGGCATCATCGTGATCGCCATGAACGATCCGATGGCGATCGCCGGGTCCTTGAAGTCGATGTTGGTGACCTGGGTCAGCATCATGAAGCCCACCATCACCAGCACCGGGGTGGCGGCGTGGAACGGGATCAGGCTGACCAGCGGGGTGAAGAACGCCGCGATCACGAACATGAAGCCGGTGACGATCGGGGCCAGACCCGTACGGGCACCCTCCGCGACACCCGCCGCGGACTCGGCGTACAGCGTGGCGACCGAGGCCGAACCCATACCGCCCAGGACGGTGCCCAGGGAGTCGGCGACCAGCACCTCGCGGGTGCCCTCGATGTTGCCGTCCTCGTCGGCCAGGTCGCCCTGACGCGCGACGCCGACCATGGTGCCCATGGTGTCGAAGAAGTCGGCCAGCAGCAGGGTGAAGATCAGCATCAGGACCGTGGCGATCCCGACGTCCGACCAGCGCGCGACGATGTTGAACCCACCGTCGGTGAAGAGGAGGAACAGGGAGACGTCGGGCATGGCGACGACGTCGCCGAGGCTGCTCGGCAGGCTCGGGACGATCGCGCCCCAACCGAGACGATCGCCGCCGTCGCCGAAGACCGCCTCGACGATGATGGCGAGGACCGTGGTGATCACGATGCCCAGGAGCAGGGCGCCCCGGACCTTGCGCACGTAGAGGGCGATGCTGATCAGCAGGCCGATGACGAAGATCAGGATGGGCCAGCCGTTGAGGCCGCCGTTACCGAGCTGGACCGGGGTGCCCTCGCCCGCCTGGACGAAGCCGGCGTTGGCCAGACCGATCATGGCGAGGAAGAGGCCCACACCGACGGCGATGGCCACCTTGAGCCCGGGCGGGATCGCCGCGAAGACCGCGGTGCGGAACCCGGTGAGCACGAGGATCAGCAGGAAGATGCCCTCGACGATGATCAGCAGGAAGACGTCCGCCCAGGGCATGAGGGGCGCGATCCCGTAGGCGACGACCGCGTTGAGCCCCATGCCCGCCGCGATGGCGAAGGGGTAGCGGCTGACGATGCCCATGAGGACACAGGAGATCGCGGCGACCAGGGCGGTCATGGCGGCGACCTCGGGGATCCCGAGCAGGTCGCCGTTGACGTCCTCGGCCGTGCCGAGGATCAGCGGGTTGAGGACCACGACGTAGGCCATGGCGAAGAAGGTCGCCAAGCCACCGCGGATCTCGGTTCCGAGGGTGGAGCCCCGCTCCGTGATCTTGAAGTAGGCGTCCAGGGGCCCCGCAGGGGCTCTGCGGGTGTCCGAGGAGGAGGGAGTTGGTGCGTTCACGTCATCAGCCTGACCTGGTCGTGTTACGGGACAACGAGGATTCGGGGCCAGATTAGTTGCATCTTCATACAACCCGGGACACACCTTTCGCACGAGATTCATAGGAATCGCCATATGGTCGGATGACCTGCTCATGGGATGTGACCAACGCATCTCCGCTCCGACCTCGCGGTACGGTCCACCTCACTCCCCCGAAGGCCGCACCGGATAGCCTGAGGCCGTGCGTACACCTCGCCGGCCCGACCCGGAAGTTCACGAAAGCGACTACCGAGTGCCGGCCGCCATCGGCACCATCGCGTGGGCGGTCGCCCTCGTCGTGCTGCTCGCCATGGGCGACGGGCTCCCCGCCTCGGAACGGTGGTGGATCGGCGTCTGTGTGACCGGAATCGCCCTCGGTGTCTTCGGTTTCCTCTACATCCCCCGTCTGTTCCGTAAGCGGGAGAACGCGGCGGAACGCGCCGCCGATCGGGCCGAACGTCGAAGCGGAACCTCCTGACTCACACCCTCGCCACCACCGGGGCACCGCCGGCCTGACCGATAATGGGCGGGTGTCTGAGACAGAATTCCCACGCGCTCTCGCCGACCGCCTCCGCGGCATCCTCATCGATGCCGACTACACGGTGTCCGGGGTCCGCGATCGCCTCGGCGACGCCGCGGCCAAGGCCCTGGCCCGCGAACAGCTGGTGCCCGCCCTGCGCGCCACCGGCGGGGAGGAACGTCTCGGGCTGCTCCTTCGCCTGTGGTGGCTGCGCAGCCCCATCCCGCTGCGCGCCGCCGCCGCCATCCTTCCCGTGGACGAACTCGTCCGGACCGGGCTGGTCACCGTCGACGAGGGCCCCGAGGGCCCGGTCGTGCGCGCCCTGGTCCACCTGGGCCCGTGGGAACTGGAGGACGACCGTCCCGGCTTCGTGGTCTCCGACCCCAAGGTGCGTCCGGGCAGCGGCGACGTCCCCGGTCACGACCACGTCGTCGGCGCGGGCGGGGCCTCGGCCAACCTCTCCCGGTTGATGGTCGACGGGCCCTTCGAACGCGCCCTGGACCTGGGCACCGGCTGTGGTGTCCAGGCCCTGCACCTGGCCTCCCGGGCCCAAGAGGTGGTCGCCACCGACCTCAACCCGCGCGCCGTGCGCCTGGCCGGGATCAGCCTGGCGCTGTCCGGCATCACCGACGCGCGTCTTCTCCAGGGGTCCCTGTTCGAGCCGGTGGAGGGCGAGCGCTTCGATCTGATCGTCTCCAACCCCCCGTTCGTCATCACCCCGGAGACCGCCAGATTCACCTACCGCGAGTCCGACCTTCCCGGCGACACCGTCTGCGCCGAGCTGGTCCGCCAGGCACCGGCCCACCTCACCGAGGGCGGCTGGGCCCAGTTCCTCGCCAACTGGACGCACACCGACGGCGACGACTGGGCCGACCGCGTCGGCGGATGGATCACCGGCACCGGCTGTTCGGGCTGGGTGGTCCAGCGTGACGTCCAGGACCCGGCCGAGTACGTGGAACTGTGGCTGCGCGACTCCTGCGAGCACGGCACCCCCGAGTACACCCGCCGTTACGACGCCTGGTTGGACTACTTCGAGCGCGAGGGCATCAAGGGCATCGGTTTCGGCTGGATCAGCCTGCGCAACGACGTCGCCCAGGACGCCACCGTCCGGGTGGAGGAGCTGCGCCACGAGGTGGAGCAGCCGGTCGGCCGCTACCTTCCCGACGTCGTGGACGGGGCGATGACCGCCCACCGCCTCACCGACGCGGCGCTGCTGTCCGCCCACGTGGCGCTCGCCCCGGGCGTGATCGAGGAGCGTGTGGCCGTCCCCGGGGCCCCCGACCCGGAGAAGATCCTGCTCCGCCAGCGTGAGGGCGCCCGTCGTGTGGCACGGGTCGGAACGGTGGAGGCCGCCCTGGCCAGCGTCTGCGACGGCACCATGCCGGTGGGGCCGCTGCTCGACGCCATCGCCGAACTCATGGGCGAGGACCCCGAGATGATCCGCGAGCGCACCCCCGAGGCTCTGCGCACCCTCATCTCCGAGGGCTTCTTCCGGGTCGCCCGCTGATCACGAGGGGCCTGGTGATACCCCTCCCGACCGGGTCCGGATAGCGTGAACGCATGACCGCCGCTCCTCTCGCACGTGTGCACGCGCTCACCGTCCATCCCGTGAAGGGGTGCGCGGGCCTGACCCTGACCACCGCCCGACTCACCCCCGCCGGTATCGCCCACGACCGCGAGTTCATGGTGGTGGACGACGCGGGGACCTTCCGCAGTCAGCGCAAGGACCCTCGGATGGCGCGGATCGTCCCCGGCCTCTCCTCCGACGGCTCCCGGCTCTCACTGTCCATCGACGGACACACGCCCGTGGAACTGGAGACCGTCGTCGAGGGGCCCCGTCTGGACGTGACCATGCACGGAAAGCCGTTCCAGGGCGTCGACCAGGGCGACGAGGCCGCAGCGTGGTTGACGGAGACCCTGGGGACGCCGAGCCGTCTGGTGCGGGTGCCCTCCGACCACCGGCGTGTGACCGGCGGCCTGATCGCGGGCACGGCCGGTTTCGCCGACGGCCACGCCGCGCTGATGACCTCGTTGTCCTCGCTGGACCTGCTCAACGAACGCGTCCTCGCCTCCGGCGGCTCCCCGGTGCCCATGGAGCGTTTCCGCCCCAACATCGTGGTGTCGGGCTGGGACGATCCGCACACCGAGGACCGGGTGCGCTCGGTCCGCGTGGGCGGGGCGGAGCTCGGCTACGCCAAGGTGTGCGTCCGCTGCGCGGTCACCACCGTGGACCAGACGACCGGAGTGCGCTCCGGCCCCGAGCCGCTGCGCGCCCTGGCCGGCTACCGTCGGGTGGACACGGGCGGTGTGGCCTTCGGGTCGAAGTTCGCCGTGACCGCCCCCGGGACGGTGTCCGTGGGGGACCCGGTGGAGGTCACCGCCTGGGACGACCCCGAGGAGGGCCTGGGAGAGCGGCTCCTCGCCGCCCTCGGCTGAGACTCGCCCCTACTCCAGGTCGACCTCGGTGAGCAGCCGCGCGGCGGCCGAGGGGTCGCGCAGGACGGCCGCCAGCAGGTGACGACGCGACCATCGTCCGGCCCGCAGGGCCAGCGCCCGGGCCAGCCCCTCGGTCCCGGAGGCGTGCACGGTGCCGTCTCCGACGTACCAGTCCACCTCGACCCCGTCCACGACGAGCCTCTCGTGGTGCAGGTAGGTGCGGTCGGCCCGTTCCGCGTCCGCGAGGAACGGCTCCATCTCGTCCGGCACCGCCCTGACCCGCCCGGCGGAGGTCACCTTGCCCACGACGATCTCCGAGGCCAGGTCCAGGTCGAGCACGTCGGCGAGGCGTTCGGCGACCTCGGTGGCGGCCAGGACGACCGGCCGCTCCTCCAACAGGGGCAACAGGTCGGGTGAGTCCACCACCACGACGTCATCGGCGTCGGCGACCACGATCCGTCCCTCGCCGACCGCCCGCACCAGGGTGGGCGGTGAGACCAGGTCGGCGTCGACGTCGGCCAGCGCCGTCCACAGGCGGCGCAGGGACGCCCGGTCGACGTGCCGCTCCGGATCGGCCATGCGGGCCAGCAGGTCGTCGGGCCCGTCCGGGTCGGCGAGCAGTTCCTCCAGCGAGGTCCGCACCCCCAGGGCCCGGGCGAACTCCGGGTCCACCTCGGCGGGCACCTCGTCGTAGAGTCCGCGCAGCGCCGGATCGGCGTCGGCGGTGCGCAGCTCCACCGGCGCGTGCCCGCCCAGCAGCGCCCTGCTCCGCAGCCACCAGGCGGTGTAGGAGGGCAGGTCCACGACCCGACCGTCGGGCATGAGCAGTCGGGCCGGTTCGGTGACGGCCTCGCGCAACGGCCCCGTGGCCAGCATCTCCAACGCCCGGGGCCAGGCGTCGTCGGCGATGTAGTCCAGGTCGGCGACGCACACCAGCTCGGGGACGACGGGGGGCAGGTCCGGATCGCCGAGCCGTTCGACGACCTCGTCCGCCCACTCCTCCAGCCCGTCGGGCCCGCCCTCGCCGGCGGTCCCGTCGAAGGCGGACGCCGGGTCCTCCCCCAGGGCCACCTCCTCGGCGCGGAGCACGGTGAGCTCCCAGACGGCCCCCACGGCGCGCAGGGCGTCGATCCCGTGGCGGTGGACGAGGTCCTCGTGCACGGTCCCGAAGGGCGCGTCCTCGGCCAGCAGGTCGGCGAGCGGGGCGCCGGGGACGAGGAGCTCGGCGGCGATCGAGTAGCCGTCCTCGTCGTCGCGCAGGGCCAGCTCGGAGAGCCAGGGAAGATCCTCGACCGTACTGCCGGAGGCGGCGACCAGGTCCAGGACCGCCTCGGCGATCGGCTCGGGGTCATCGGCGTCCAGCGAATCGCGTACCGCCGCCTCGGTGCGGGGGTCGGCCAGCACCGTGGCGGCTCCGGCCTCCACGGCGCCCAGACGCAGCAGGAGCGGATGCGCGGCCTCGGGGTGGACCACCCGCACGCCCAGCGTCGCCAGGGCGCCCGGGTCGATACGGGTTCCGTCGGCGTCGGTGGTCTCGGTCCAGTCGTCGGTCGGCGACAGGAGCGAGCGCGGCCCTCGAACCAGGCGACCGTCGGCCAGCGGCACCGGCAGGGCCCCGAGTTCGTCGAGGTCGGCCCCACCGGTCCCGGCCGCGGCCAACGCCGAGTAGAGCGAGGCCCACCAGGCCGGCGGGCGTTGGACGTCGGCCAGCAGGTCGGCCAGGTCGGCCAGGCCCAGGCGGCGCACCCTCAGAGAGGCCGGTGCCGGATGGCGGGGGCTCAGGTCCCCCGACAGCAGCGGCGGAACGAGTTCGGCGAGCCGTTCGACGAGCTCCGGAGAGCTCGAGGAGCCACCGGTGTCGAGCAGGACCGCGTCGCGCGGGGCGATCGGATGCCCTGCGGCGGTGGCCAGGAACGGGGTGTCCTGGAGCGGTTCGGCGACCCTGGCGCGGAAGACGGCGTCGATGGCGCCGCCGCCCACCCGGGTGGCCGGGACCAGGTCCAGGGCGGCCCCTGGGGCGAAACGGCGCAGCAGGGCACAGTAGGCCTCGGCGGCCTCCATGAGCAGCAGGTCGGTGGCGGCACCGGGACGCACGGCCCGCCGGTCCGATCCCAGCGGGAAGGTGCCGATGAGGACCGCGGGCAGGTCGAGTTCGGTGTCGGTGGGTGTGGGCGCGTGCACGACGCTCTCGACGTCGGCGGGCAACGCGCCGATTCCGCCGTCCTCGTCGACGGGGACCGCCCAGGTCAGCGACCACGAGGTGCGTTCGCGTTCCTCGGTGGGCCGTTCCTCCAGGTGTCGGGGGTCGAATTCCCCGGAACGTTCGATGACGCGCCAGTGCGTGACCCGCGTGCCGCCCCCGTTCCGGTGGGTCGTGATCAGGTCGCCGCCGACGGCCTCGTCGCCGTCCTCACGGGTGAGGACGCGTTCGACGCCATCGACCACCACCCGCACCTCGGACAGCCCGCCCAGGGCCAGCATGAGCGCCTCCCCGGTGCGGTCCAGAAGCTCCCGAACGCGCTCACCCGAGCGTTCGTCGCGGAGCACCAGGGTGATGACCGTGTCGTATCCGCCCTCGGGGTGTTCGGGGCTGACGTCGGCCGGGAAGGGCAGCCGCAGCATGGGCACGTGGCCGGAGCGGCGGGCCACCTCGTCGGCGAGGTCGGCGTGGGTGCCGTCGGCGTCGACCAGGTCGGCGAGCACGGCCCTGGCGCGTTCGGCGCTGAAGTGCACGGCCGAGCCGGCGGAGTCCACGATGACGTTGTCGCTGAGCGCCACCACCGCGGAGAACCCGACCCCGAACCGCCCGGCGGAGCCGTGATCGTCGCGTTTGGCGGAGGCCCGCAGAGTGGCGAGCGACTCCACCCCTTCGACGGTCAGGGGCTCGCCCGTGTTGGCCACGGTGAGGCGATCCCCGTCCAGGGCCAACAGGAGGCGCCCGGGCACCCCGGCCCGACGGGCCGCGTCGGCGGCGTTCTGGGCCAGCTCGACGACCACACGGTCGCGGTAGCCGCCCAGGCCGAAGTCCTCCTCGGCGTTGGCGTCCTCCCGAAAGCGCGCGGGGGCGTCCGCCCACGCCGAGAGCACACGTCTGCGCAGTTCGGCGGTGTCGTAGGGGTCGTTCGCCACGGGGTTCACCGGCTCGGCCATGATCGTCTGCTCCTCGCGCGGGTGCGCGTTCCGGTCGGTCCGGCGCGCGGACGCGCACGGGCCCGGCAAGGTGAGTGTGGTGGACAGCTCGACCCTAGCCCACGCGCGGCCGGAGACGGCCTCGGGCCGGGACATGGCGTGTACGCGTCAGGGCCCCGTCGCGAAGGCGACGGGGCCCTGTTCCGGGTCCTGGTGGATCGGCCCGTCGTGGCTCAGGAGTCGGAGGTGACCAACTCCAGCTCGGCGGTGTCGTCGAAGACGATGTGGTCGTACCCCATCTCGTCGACGACCGGCGCGACCGGCTCGTTGCGCGGGCCGGGTCGGCGTACTTCGGAGTGGGCTCCACAGCCGTGGTCGAGCGAGACGACCTTGCCGTCGTCCGGGGCGTACTCGTTGGTGCACACACCGAACATCTGGCGCAGCTCCCCGGCGAGCGGGGTCATGAAGCCACAGGTGCCGCACCGTGCGGGGGCGGCCGTGGCGATCGGACTGCGCGGGCCGGCGTCGCCGTTGTACCAGCGCTCCGCGGCCTGTTCACGGCCGGTCTCGGAGAGGACGTGGCGTCGGCCCAGGCCGAGCTCCCACACCATCTGCTGGTCCATGCCCTCGGCGTCGAGTTCGCCCTCGGGCACCTGCGTGTAGCCGGGGACGAGTCGTTCGTCGTCCTCGTCGGTGGGGAGAAGGTCCCCGACACCGACGTCGCCCGGGCGCAGTCGCTCCTTCCAGGGCACCCACGCGGGCGCGGTCAGCGCGCCCTCGCCCGGCAGCAGGACCACCTCGTTGACCGTGACCTTCTTCGCGCGCGAGGCGCGCACCACGGTCACGGCGTAGGTCCACCCCGGGTAGGCGGGGTCCAGGCACTCGAAGTAGTGGGTGACCAGGCGTGTGTCCTCGACCTGGGCGGTGAGATGCTCACCCACCCATTCGGGTCGCCCGACCTCCGCCGCCACCGAGCGGGCCAGATCCACCGCGTCGATACATGCCTTGTCCGGTACAGGAGAACGTCGAGAAGGGCTCACGTTCCCCATTCTCACTGATCGGGGGCACCGATTTGACCACAACGAGGGTCAAGGTTCGTCCGATACACCGTCCGAGCCGGGTCCGACAGGCTCATGGACCTACCGGAAACACCCTGGCCACCGCGTTCTCCGCGTGTCGCACCGGGTCCGGAACGGTGTCGTGGCGGGGACCGGAACGTCCCCGCCACGACACGGCCCTAGGCCTCCAGGTCGTCCGCGACCACGCGCAGGACCGCCGCCACACGGGACGCCTCGCGTTTGTCGGGGTGGCGGCCCCGTCGGTAGCCGTTGGAGACGTTCTCCAGGAGTTTGATGAGATCCTCGGTGATGACCACCATCTCATCGGGCTTCTTGCGTCGCGCCTTGGCCACGGAATGCTGCGCGTCGAGCAGTTTCACCTGAAGGGCCTGCGCGCCCTTACGGCCCTCGGCCACACCGAACTCGACCCGTTGGCCCGGGCGCAGCGATGTGGTTCCGGGCGGCAGAGAGGTGGAATGGACGAAGACCTCTCCGCCGTCGTCACGGGTGAGAAAGCCGAAACCCTTGTCGCCGTCGTACCACTTGACCTTACCGGTGGGCACGGTAGAGACCTCATGCTTTCACTGGCGGGTGACGCGTGGGGAGGTGGAAACGGTGTCGTCCACCCTTTCCCCCACCCCGGCGACCCCTGGTTTCCAAAGTCGGACACAAGGCTAGTACCCGGGCGCTTCCCAAAGCGAGAGGAAATGTGGCGGGGCCGATATGGCGGTACGTGAACGAGGCCCGGGGACGACTCACCCGGGCCTCGTCGACGTCGGCGTCGCCCCCGTCACCGCTGGTTGCGGAGTGTGGGACGGGACTCGGCGGAGTCGGGGGCGCCGTCGACAGGTCGGTGTCCTTGCTGGAGGCAGGTTCACCTGAAGTGACCACCGTGAAGCGAAAGCGGCGGTGTACCGAAATGACTACCCGAAGCCGCACGTACGGATGCACCGTAACGGGCCGACCGGAAAAGGTTATTCCCAGCGTTTGCCAAGCGATGACCCTCGGGCCTCCGACGCGGGGAAGGGGGACGGCCGGGTTCAGCGGCCGGCGCGATCGGCCGCGCGCGCGGATCGCGCGGCCTTGGGGAAGAGATAGAACACGCATACCAAGGAGGCGATACCCAGGGCCGGGACGCCCGTGGCGGGAAGGGCCTGCTGGATGTACTGGTCGATGAACCTGGCCTCGCCGTCCCACACGACCACGCCGACCGTGCAGGCCACCAGGGGCAGCCCCACCCCGACCCACTTGTCCTTGGCGTTCCACACGCGGCTGAGCAGGATGAGAGCGGCGCCGAGCACCCACAGGAAGGCGACGTCCCACCAGAGTCCGGTGAGCGTCAGCATGAGCAGGGCGATCGCCTCCGGAGCCCGGTGACGCACCAGGAGCAGACTGTTGCGCACCACCCCGGGCCTACGCGAGGTCCTACCGTCGAGGCGCTGGTCGGTCTGCCCGGGCCCCTCCAGGAGGGCGAGGATCCCCTGGCCGGGTCCGCCCCGCCAGGGCGGCGGCGGACGGTCCGCGTGCCTGGGTTTGGGCGGGATCATCTCGTCGTCCTCGAGGTCCATCTCCTGCCCGGTCAGTTCCTCCTGGACCAGGTGTTCCGGAGCTCCGAAACCTCGAAGGATCCGTCGCACGGTGTCGACATCGTCGTTGCCGGCCGCCTCTCGGCGCTCATCGATACGCGCGCGCAGGCTCGTCAGATAGGCCGTCCGCTCTTTCGCCGTGACACGACCGTGCAGCGCGAGTCCGACTTCCGAGAGATAGTCGAGTACCAATTGTTCCGAGCGCTGGGTCATGGCCCCATATTGGCCGACGACGAACCGCCTTTTAACCCCCACCCCTCTGTTTCGGATGTCCCATTCCCTTCCGATACGGCCGTCGAAGTGGGGGCGGACGACCTGGGAGAGGTCCGGCCGGGGAGCGGGTACACCGTCGATGGCCGGATCGCTTAGCGTGGGATCCGATGACGCACTACGCACGGCCCGAGCCCACCGGCGACCCCGCCGACGACGCGGCCACGGGACGGCCTCCCACGTTCACCGCCTGGCTCCGCTCGCGCTCCGACGACGAGCTCACGGCCCTCCTGCGCGCCCGGCCGGACCTGGCCCGACCGGTCCCGACCGATATGGGCGCCCTGGCCCACCGTGCGACCTCGCGCAACGCCGTGCTCCGCGCTCTGGAGCGTCTCGACCGGTTCACCCTCCAGGTCCTGGAGTCCGTGGTCGCCCTCGGCGACGACCGCATGTCCGAGCCGGTGGGCACGCTCCCCGTCGACCTCGCCCGCGCTCTCGGTATGACCCCGGCGCGGGGCACCGGGCGTGATCCGCTCGACGACGCCCTGCGCACCCTGGCCTCCCTGGCGCTGGTCTGGCCCGACCGGGGCCGGCTGCGCCCGGTCCAGATCCTGCGCGACCTGCTCCCCCACCCGGCGCGTCTGGGGCCGCCCGCCCGCGTGCCGTTGGCCGCCCTGCCGCATCGTACGGTCGAACGACTGGCCGCCGACCTGGTGCCGCACAGCACCGCCGACTCCCCCGTGGAGGCGGTCGCCACCGCCCTGTCCGACCCCGATCGGATCCGCGGCCTGATCGGCGAGGTCGACGCCTCGGCGCACCGGCTCCTGGACGGGCTCGCCTGGGGGCCGCCCAACGGCACCGTCTCGGACGCCCGCCGGGAGATCACCCTGGCCACAGCCTCCTCCCCGGTCGAGACGCTCATCGCCCGAGGCCTGCTCGTTCCGGTGGGGGACGACACGCTCACCCTTCCCCGCGAGGTCGGCCTGTACCTGCGTTCGGACGTGCTGTTCCGGGACGTGAGCACAGCGCCCCCGCCCTTCGAGGGACGTGCGCGGGACCCCGAGGCCGTGGAACGCGCCGCGGCCGGCCAGGCCTTCGTCGTCCTGCGCGCCATCGAGGAGCTGCTGGAACAGTGGTCCCGGGAGCCCGCGGCGGTCCTGCGCAACGGCGGACTGGGCGTGCGCGATCTACGTCGGGCCGCCCGCACGATGGAGACCGACGACGCCACCGCCGCCCTCTACCTGGAGACGGCCCGCGCCGCCGGGCTGCTCGGCACCGACGACCGGCTGTCCGGCGAATGGCTGCCCACCCGCGAGTTCGATCTGTGGCGGGAGAGCCCGGCCGAACGGCGGTGGCTGCGTCTGGCCCACGCCTGGGCGGGTTCGGACCGGGTGGCCTCCCTGGCCGGCTCTCGCGACTCCGGCGGTCGGGTGCGCAACGTCCTCGGCCCGGGGTTGGTCCGTCCCGCCGCTCCCCAGGTACGCCGCGACGTGCTGATCGAACTCGGTGAGGCCGAGCCCGGTACCTCTCCCGACCCGGCCTCACTGATCGCCCGTCTGGACTGGCGCCACCCCCGGCGTCGCTCTCCGGTGCACACCGAACTGGTGGAGACCGCCCTGACCGAGGCGGCCGCCCTGGGCCTGACCGGCGCGGGCGCCCTCGCCGAGCACACGCGCCCTCTGCTCGTCGACGACGAGGAGAGCGCCGCCGAGATCCTCGCCGCCGGGCTGCCCCGGCCCCTGGACCACGTCCTGGTCCAAGGGGACCTGACCGCCGTGGCCCCGGGCCCGTTGGTGAACGGTCTGGCCCGGGAGCTCGCGCTCACCGCCGACGTGGAGTCCACCGGAGGCGCCACGGTCTACCGCTTCACCGAGGACTCGATCCGCCGGGCCCTGGACGCCGGACGCGGGACCACCGACATCATCGGGATGCTCGAACGTCACTCGCGGACCCCGCTGCCCCAGGCGCTGCGCTACCTGGTCTCCGACGTGGGCCGCAAACACGGCCGGTTGAGGGCGGGCAGCGCCTCCAGCTACCTGCGCTGCGACGAACCCTCGCTGCTCGCCGAACTGGTCGGCGACCGGCGGGCCGCCGACCTCGAACTGGTGGCCCTGGCCCCCACCGTCGTGGTGAGCGGGCTCAATCGGGCGGCGTTGATGGAGCGGCTGGACCGGCTCGGCTACCACCCCGTGGCCGAGAGCGGTGACGGCGCCATGAGCCTGAGCCGACCCGAGGTACGCCGCGCCGAACCGGACACCGACGTCGAGTCCTCGGCCGCCCCGACCTCCGCCGGCATCCGCGCCGCCGTCCGGGCCCTGCGCGCGGGGGACGAGGCCGCGACGGTGGCGAGGGTCCCCGTGCTCCTGCCCGAGGACGGCACGGCCGGGGCCCGCGTCAACGCCTTGGTGGAGGTCCTGGAACGGGCCGCCGCCGACGAGCGCCGCGTGTGGATCGGCTACACCGACACCGACGGCCGTCAGGTCGGCCGGATCGTCGCGCCGGAGCGGATCGACGGCGGTTTCCTCATCGCCTACGACACCACCCGCGACGCGGTCCAACGGTTCGCGCTCCACCGCGTCACCGGCCTGGCCGAACTGGCCGCGGGGGACGACGACGCCTGAGCGCGCGCCCGGACCGCCCCGGGCCTCGCCCGCCCTGACGGGGCCACCCCCTAGAGTGGCGTCTGATCGGTTGGTCCGGACCCGGGAAGAGTCCCACATGAGCAACGCGTCACTGCCCCCTGGAGCCTCGTCCCCCCGCGACCGCGGGCACGAGGACCGTACGCCGAAGGGTCGGGATCGGGCCCCGGAGCGGGAACGGGACGAGGAGCGCGAAGCCTCCTCCTCCACCGCGAACGGGGGCGCCTCCAGTAGTTCCACCATGGCGCTGATCCTGCACTCCATCACCGCCCTGTGCTGCGCCAACTGGATCTTCGGCATCGCCGGAATCACGTTCGCGGTGCGGGCGGCGCACGCGCGGGACCGGGGCCGGCCGGATCAGGCCGAGGTCCTGACCCGCTACTCCTGGTACTGCCTGGGAGCGGCGGGGGTCATGTTCTTCGTGATGGTGATCCTGACCTTCGTGATGTTCACCCAGGCGGGTGACTGGATCCAAGGGATCGTCGACGTGACACAGTACTGACCCCGGATTGGCAGAACCGGGAGGGAGCCGACCGCGTCCGATACGGACGAGACGGGTATGCGACCAGAAACGGCGCGAACGACCCGAACGGGTCGGGCATCGATCGAAAGGAGGCTCGGTGGACCTTGAACGGTGAACCGCACGACCCTCGAGCCTTCTGGACCCGGGAGCCCGCCTCCCTCGCACGCCCGCCCGTCCCCGGGCCGAGCCGCTCCGCGGGCGCTCCTCCGCCCCCTACGGTCGGCCCTCCTCCGCCGTGGACCGCCCCGGTGCCGCCGCGTCGTGCCTCCTTCGACCCCTCCGGACCGCCGCCCCGTGTGGGCGGGGCCGTGGCCGCTCTGGTCGTCGCGCTGCTCACACTGGTGGTACCGATCCTCGGTTTCTCGATGGGGCTCTGGTTCTTCATCGTGCTCGCCAACGTCCCCGGGATCGTCATGGGGGTCATGGCACTGAAGCGCGTACCCGACACCGAGGCCGTCGAGCGATACATCCGCTACACCTGGGGATGCACCTTCGCCTACACCGCCCTGTACGTGGTGTTCGCGATCCCGGTGCTCGTCCTCACCTTCTTCATCCTGCTCCTCGGCATCTGACCGACCCCGTCCGACAGCACACCCCCGGGCCTCAGCGACGCCCGCCCAGTGAAAGCAAGAACCACATATGAGTTACGGTCCCCCACACGACCCCTACGGCGGCCAGGGCCCCGGCTATCCGCCGCCGCCCGGTCACTTCCACTCCCCCTACCCGGTGCCGCCGCCCAAGGGGGGCGCCATCGCGGCGCTGGTCGTCTCCGTCCTCCTGGTGATCTCCTGCTACGGGATCTTCGCCGCGGTCGGTCTGATCTTCTCGATCATGGCCGTCAGCGAGCAGTACGACCACGAGAAGGTCTCCCGGTTCACCCGCTACGCGTGGATCGCCAACGGCGTCGTCATCGGGCTCCTGGTGCTGTTCTTCGTGGGCATCATCGTGTTCGCCGTCCTGACGTCGTGACACCCCGACGGGCATGATCGGGCGGCCTCCGGTGTTGCATCTGGGGTCGCCCCTCGTCCACCGTCCTTCGGAAGGTCCCGCGTGTCCTGTTTGATCGTCCAATCCGACAAGACCCTGCTCCTGGAGATCGACCACGAGTCGGCCTCCGAGTGCCGCCGCGCCATCGCCCCGTTCGCCGAACTGGAGCGCGCCCCCGAGCACGTGCACACCTATCGGATCACCCCGCTGGCGCTGTGGAACGCGCGCGCGGCGGGACACGACGCCGAACAGGTCGTGGACGCCCTCATCCGGTTCTCCCGCTTCCCGGTACCTCACTCCCTGCTCGTGGACATCGCCGAGACGATGGACCGGTACGGCCGGCTCACCCTGGTCGGCGACCCGGTCCACGGACTGGTCCTGGAGTCCTCGGACCGCGCGGTCCTGGAGGAGGTCGTCCGCGCCAAGAAGCTCAAGGGCATGTTGGGCGAACGGCTGAGCGAGGACTCCGTCGCCGTGCACCCCAGCGAGCGGGGCAACCTCAAACAGGCCCTGCTGAAGATCGGCTGGCCCGCCGAGGACCTGGCCGGATACGTCGACGGCGAGGCCCACGCCATCGAACTGGCCGACGGCGACTGGGAGCTGCGCGGCTACCAGCGCGAGGCCGCCGAGAGTTTCCACGCCGGCGGCTCGGGCGTGGTGGTCCTGCCCTGCGGCGCGGGCAAGACGATCGTCGGCGCCGCCGCCATGGCGATGACCGGCGCCACCACCCTCATCCTGGTCACCAACACGGTGTCGGTCCACCAGTGGAGGACGGAGCTGCTGCGTCGCACCTCCCTCACCGAGGACGAGATCGGCGAGTACTCGGGCACCCGCAAGGAGATCCGGCCGGTCACCATCGCCACCTACCAGGTGATGGCCGCCCGCCGTAAGGGCGTCTACACGCACCTGGAGCTGTTCGACGCCAAGGACTGGGGGCTGGTGGTCTACGACGAGGTCCACCTGCTGCCCGCGCCGATCTTCCGGATGACCGCCGACCTCCAGGCCCGACGCCGTCTAGGGCTCACCGCGACCCTGGTCCGCGAGGACGGCCGCGAAGGCGACGTGTTCTCGCTCATCGGCCCCAAACGCTACGACGCGCCGTGGAAGGACATGGAGAACCAGGGCTGGATCGCCCCCGCGGACTGCGTGGAGGTCCGGGTCGACCTGACCGAGTCCGAACGGCTCGCCTACGCGACCGCCGAACCCGAGGACCGCTACCGGTTCTGCGCCTCCTCCGAGACCAAGACCTCGGTGGTGCGCGAGATCGTGGAACGCCACTCCGCGGAACAGGTGCTGGTCATCGGCTCCTACATCGACCAGCTCGACGAGCTCGGCGAACGTCTGGGCGCCCCCGTCATCAAGGGCGAGACCCGCAACAAGGAGCGTGAACGTCTCTTCGATGCCTTCCGCTCCGGAGAGCTGCGCACCCTGGTGGTGTCCAAGGTCGCCAACTTCTCGATCGACCTCCCCGAGGCCGGCGTCGCCGTGCAGGTGTCGGGCTCCTTCGGCTCACGCCAAGAGGAGGCCCAGCGCCTGGGCCGGGTACTGCGCCCGAAGGCCGACGGCCGCACCGCCCGCTTCTACGCGGTGGTCGCCCGCGACACCCTCGACCAGGACTACGCGGCCCACCGGCAGCGCTTCCTCGCCGAACAGGGCTACGCGTACCGGATCACCGACGCCTCCGACCTCCTGGCCGGCGACGAGAGCTGAAGAGATGTTCGGGCGCCGGCGAGGTAGGAGATCGGCGGGTCACACCCCTGGGGGTGAAGGTGGGAGTCCGCACCCTCCGGTACCCCAGGGGGTCGCTGCACACGGTCTCCTACCTCGCCACGGGGGGTTGCCCGTTCGGGCGCCGGGAGTGTTCTGCAAGACGAGTCAAGCCGCCCGCGAGGAACGAGCCAGGCGTAGACGAGGATGAAGAACGCTCCCTCTTAGGGCGCCCGAACACGCGCCGAAGCGCCAGCGGAGGCGCAAAGCAAACACTTTCGGGCCCTAGCCACAGCAGGGTGTAACGGCCGCACACCCTCCCACACCACCCCCAGGGGGTTGAGGTGGGAGTACCGGCGACCTTCACCCCAGGGGGTTGAGGCAGGGGTTCGGGCGCCCGAACCCCCGGTCACAGGGAGGGCAGGACCCCGATGACGTAGGTGCCGGCGGCGATCCCCCAGGCGACGAGGGAGTAGCCCAGGGTCCGGGCGCGCAGTTCGCGATCGCCTCGGACCGAGGCGGCGGTGAAGGCCGCCACCAGGAGCGCCAGACCGAGGAGCGCGGGGATCGCCGAGGCCAGCGCGAAGAGCTGGGACTGGGCGGCGCACGCGGCGTATCCGGGACTGCCGGGATCACCACAGAACACGTCGTCCCCCGATCAGATCGTTCATGTGGTCGTTCACCCCCGACCGTACCGTTTCGGCGAGGCCGGATCGCCGCCGTCCTCGACCGGATCGCGGGTTGCGGGTCGTCGACGCCGTGCGGGGGCCGGCGGTGAGGCCCGTATCACCTCAAGGCCTTTACACGAGGGGCCTTCGTGTCCAATCATGAGGGCGGCGCGCCTCGAAGTCCTCCCCCCTCCACCCCTCGCACGGAGGTGCACATGGCTCCGACACCGATCCCCTCGTCCGTCCGCCGCTCCGGTTTCCGCTCTCTCGGTCAGGGCGGTCTGAACTGGGACTCCCTGCCACTACGGCTCTTCGTCAAGGGCAACGCGAGGTTCTGGGACCCCGCCGACATCGACCTCTCCCGCGACGCCGAGGACTGGGAGCGACTCGACGAAGAGGCGCGCACCCGTCTTCTGCGTCTGTGCGCCCTCTTCGCCGCGGGCGAGGAGGCCGTCACCGAGGACATCCAGCCCTTCCTGCGCGCCATGGCCGCCGAGGGGCGACTGGGCGACGAGATGTACCTGACACAGTTCGCCTTCGAGGAGGCCCGGCACGTCCAGGCCTTCCGACTGTGGCTCGACGCGATCGGGGTCCGGGACGACCTGCACGGATACGTCGACACCAACCCGGGCTACCGGGCCCTGTTCTACGAGGAACTGCCCGCCTCGATGGAGGCCCTGCTCGACGATCCGAGCCCTCGCAACCAGGTGCGCGCCTCGGTCACCTACAACCACGTCATCGAGGGCTCGCTGGCTTTGACGGGCTACTACGCGTGGAACCACGTGTGCACCGTGCGCGACATCCTCCCCGGGATGCGACGGATCATCCGACTGATCGGCGACGACGAGCGGCGGCACATGGCCTGGGGCACCTTCACCTGTCGGCGTCACGTGGCCGCGGACGACGCCTGCTGGGGCGTGGTGCACGAACGGCTGGAGGAGCTGCTCCCCCACGTGCTGAGCACCGTCGAACACGGCGACACCCCGTCGCGGGATCCGCAGGTCCGGCGTTACGAGCTCCCTCCCGGCCGGCTCATCGAGTACGCCGCCGATCGTGCGACCCGCAGACTGGGCGCCATCGAGGCGGCCCGGGGCGTGCCGTTGGAGCGGATCGATCTGGACGCCTCACCCCTGGAGTTGGAGGAGCGCTTCGGCGACGAGGATCAGGCCGCCATGGCCTCTCCGACCCCCTGAGCTGAACCCCGAAGCCCCGTTATTCCGGGTTCACCCTGGCCGGATCAGGTCCCGACCGCCCGGTGTCCGACCGTGGGTCGGCGGGCAGGCCATCCCCTGCCCCGCCGAAGAAACGTACGAATCGCACACCTGACGGGAGACCCACCATGTTCTTCGATCCCACCGTCGTGGCCCGCTACACCGCCGAGGACGTACGGCAGACGCACACCTTCCACGACGGGGAGGCGTTCGTCGGCTACGTCGCCGACCGGCGGGAGGGCTCCCCCATGGGGCTGGCCTTCGTGCACTTCGAGGCGGGCGTGAACTTCGACTTCTCCTGGCCCTACGACGAACTGTCCGTGGTCACCGAGGGCCGGCTGACCGTCCGGACCGCCGAAGGGGTGATCTCCGCGGGCCCGGGTCAGATCCTGAATCAGCCGCGCGGCGTGCCCGGCACGTTCGAGATCGAGGAGCGGCTCCGGATGGTCTGCGTCCACCACCCCACCTTCCAGGAGGCCGTCGGGGTGTCGGTGGAGGAGTTCGGGGCGCTGTCCGAGCGGGACGAGGAGCCCGACATGTCCGCCCCACCACGCGGCCCCGAGCACTCAGGCGGCTTCTTCGACCCCACGATCATGCAGGTGTTCGATTCGGACGACCTCACCGACTGGGTCACCGTGGACGAGGTTTCACGCGCCTACGTGGGATACGTCGCGGATCGGGAGCAGGGCTCGCCCATGGGCATCGCCTTCTCCCGGTTCGGGCGGGGCGGCGTCTTCGACCTCGTCTTCCCCTATGACGAGGCCGCCGTGATCACCAAGGGGCGGGTCACGGTCGAGAGCGCCGGCTCCTCCTTCACGGTGCTCCCGGGAGAGCTGCTGTACATGCCCGCGAACACCTCGGCCGTGTTCAGGTCGGAGGAGAACACCGAGGCCGTCGGCGTGCACCACCCGACCTTCGAGGAGGCGTTCGGGCACCCGCCGCACCGGTCGTGACCCGGGGGCACGGGGCACGCGCCCTCGTGTGTCACTTGCCTTCGCGCAGGACCAGGTCGATGGCGATGGAGGAGGCGATCACGAGGGTGCGGAGCGGCTCGGGCAGCGAGGGGTAACGGTGGTGCAGCGCGTAGCTGTCGGCCGCGGTGAAGATCTCCCCGAGGTCGGGAAGCTTACGGTCGACCCGGGCGACCTCGTGTTCGGCGTGATCCTTGATCCGGAAGTCGTATCCGATGAAGTCGCCCTCGATGCTGCCGACGGGCCTCTTCCAAGGGTCCATGAGGGTGAACCTGGATCCGAAGAACTTGAAGTCCTGTTCGATGGAGCCCACCGGACGCCCGTCCGGCAGATTCACGCTGGTGGAGGCGGTCATCCAGGACCAGTGCTTCCGGATGACCAACCGCGTGTGCCCGTGCATGTCGTCGACGTGTACGAGGCGCGCGAACCCGCCGGTGTTCTTGGCCATGAAACGGAGCACCTGCATGCCTCCGTCCGCGCCCTGCTCCTTGACCCTCGCGATCGGACGCCCGTGGGGGTCGAAGACCTCGTAGTCGGAGACGTCGGTGAAGTAGCGCTTGGGCTGTCTCACCAGGAGAGGGTTGGCGTTGAAGATGTCCATGAGGAGGGATTTTAGGGCGTGTCCTCCGAGCGCCAGAGCTCGCGACGACCCCTTTCCGCCTCCAAGGCGATCCGCCCGAACGGCTCGGTCCTCCACGTGCCGTTCTCACGGTGGTTGGAGTAGAGGGCGTCGCCCTCGCGGGAGAGCACGTGGAGCGAGTCGACCAGGTGGTGGGTCTCCAGGAACTCGATGGTGTTGGGGACCCCCAGGTAGAAACGGTCGTGGTGGAGTTCCGGCAGCCATCGGCCGAACCCCTGGTCGCGGGTGGCGCGGGCGTGCCGGTCCAGGATCGCGAAGCGGCTGTTGGAGGCGTGAGTGGCGACGAAGGCGACCTCGACCCGGTAGCCGGCCTCCTTGAACCCGGAGACCCAGGCGGAGGCCCAGTCCGCGCGGCCCAGCGGGTGGCTGCACACCACGTCGAAGCGGCCCGTGCGCACATGCTCCATCGCCCGTCCGTGGAGGGCGCCCACCTGGTGGGAGACGGAGGTGGAGGCGGTCCTGTCGTCGGCGCTCATGGCCCACTCGTAGTCGGGTGACAGGCGCAGCAGGTCGTCTCCGTCGTAGCTCACCGTCCCCTCCGGCAGGGCGGGCAGGATCGAGCGTTGGAGCGTGCTCTTGCCCGATCCGGGCTGGCCGCCGAACAGCAGCAGGCGGGGATGTTCGCGTGGGATCCCGGTGAGCCGGTCGCGCAGGGCGACGCCGAAGAGGGTGTCCAGGTCGTCCTCCGACAGCGCGCGCCGCAGGTCCGCGGGTGTGGCCCCGGCGGGGGCGCGCACGGGCTCGGCCCGCAGCGCGGCGATGAGGTCGGGCAGTTCCGCGGCCGCCCGTGCGAGTTCCTCGGTGTTGAGGAAGGGCAGTCGGGCCTCCTCGGCCAAGAGGGAGGCGGCTCGTTCGAGGAGGTCGGGGGAGCTCTCCCGGCGAGAGAGACAGGCGCCGATGGCGGCGCTGTAGAGGTTGTGGACGCGTTCGATCAGTTCGCGTCGCGCGGGGCTCAGGGGCGGAACACGTCCGCCCGCGCTCTCCCCTAGAAGGGGGGTCGACCCGTTCGCCGTGGTCTCGTCGGAGAGGTCGGGGCCGAGGCCCGGACCGGTACCGGTGCTGGAGGAGGTCATGTGCGTCCGCTCTCGCTGTGGCCTGCCTGTCCGCGCGGTCCTACGGGTACGAGCGACCGCCGGCATCCACGGATCGTAGTGCCTGGGATCACCTCGAAGCGGCGCTTCGACCGTTTCCCCACCGTCCTAAAGTGGCCACATGTCTTCCACTCCGACCTCCACCTCCGACGTCTCCGGATCTCCCTCGGTCATCGACGCCCTCTCCTGGGTCCACATCGAGAACGGCCGCCTGTTGTGCGTGCGTTCGCGGAACCGCGACCGGCTGTACCTGCCCGGCGGTAAGCGTGAGCCCGGCGAGAGCGACGAGGCCGCCGTGGCCCGGGAGACCCGGGAGGAGGTCAGCGTGTCCCTGCGTCCGGGAACGTTCGAGCGGATCGCGGAGATCGACCAGGTCGCCCACGATCAGCCCGAGGGCACCCGGGTGCGGCTGATCTGCTTCACCGCCGAGTACGACGGCGAGATCGCCGCGGACAACGAGGTCGGCGAGCTGGCCTGGGTCGGATACGCCGACCGCGCCCTGTGCGCCCCCGCCGTCCGTGACCTGGTCGACCTTCTCCACGAGCGAGGCCTGCTCACCTGATCCGATACCGAGGGGCCGTGGAAGATCCCTTCCACGGCCTCTCGGCGTTCCACCCTCGGTTCTCCATACTTCTTCAGGCGTACCGAAGGTTCCATGTGTACCATTGGGACCATGAGCGAGATGCAGGTGGAGTCCATTCGTCAGGTGCGTGATCACATCGCCGACGTCGTCGATCGTGCCGACAGGGAGGACTCACCGACCGTGATCACCAGACGCGGGAGAGAGGTCGCCGCCGTCGTCCCCATCGACCTCCTGCGCAGATATCAGCAACTGGAAGAGCAGGAGATCATGCGCATGGTGCGTGAGCGCATGAACAACCCCGAACCCGGGATCCCGATGGAAGAGGTCATGGCGGAGATCTTGGACGGCCCCGAGTGAGCTACCGAACCGTCTTTCGACCGGAAGCCCGCTCGGAACTCCGCAAGCTTCCACGCAATGTCGCCATGACGGTGTTCCGCAAGCTCACGGAACTGGAGCGGGACCCTCTGGGGTTCGGCACCACAGCGCTGGTGGGAGCCCCCGAGATCCGCCGTCTACGAGTGGGCGATCATCGGGTCGTCTACACCGTGGAGAACGAGAAGCTCATCATCTGGGTGGTGCACGTCGGACACCGCTCCAGCGTGTACGACCGACCCCTCCCGTGATCTCGACTCACCGACCGGCCGAGGAGTCTCTCGGCGCCTGGTCCGGGACCTTCTCGGACCAGGTGCCGGTGTCGCGCAGGAGCATCATGGTGGTGAGCAGCCCGAGCACGAGCGGGAGCATGAAGACGGTCCCCATGACCGTGTCCAGGTCGCTCACCTCGAACAGCCCCCAGTTGAGCAGGCCCTGGGCCCCGACCTGGAAGGCCAGGTGGAAGCCCACACAGGCCCAGAGGTTCCCGGTGACCAGCCTGATACAGCCGAGCACCAACGCCACCCCGATGAACAGCGGCAGCCGTTCGACGAGCACGCCCCAGCCCTGGGAGAACACCCACAGACCGGACCCCCACAGGCCGAAGAGCACCGCCTGGCCCAGGACGGCCGCCCAGCCCGACATCACGGTGTTGAGGTTGCGGAAGAGGTGACCGCGGAAGATCAGCTCCTCGGGAAGCGCCTCATAGAGCAGTACCAGGACGACCACCATCATCAGGGAGAACACGACCTCCGCCGTGGGTGCGCTCGGGGTGATCGTCACCCCCAGGGCGAGACAGACCCCCAGGCCCAGCGAGGCGGGGAGCAGCCACGAGGCCAGGCCCACGAGGAAGGGGCGCCAGGCCTCGCGCGGCCCGGTCAGGCGCAGGCCCTCCCAAGGGCGACGGTCCAGGAACCTGCGGGCCGCCCAGACCATCGGCACCGCCAGGGCGAAGGCCACCAGGGCGTTCATCCAGTGGGCGAGGTTGCCGGAGTCACCGGCCTCGATGGGCGACAGGTCGTTGAGAGCCGCCAGCGAGTACCAGATCAGCGCGGCCGCCATCGTGACGGCGGTGATCCTCAGGAGCAGCGGGGGTCGTGCGGGGCCGTCGGTCCGGTTCGCGCGGGGGATGTTCGGGTCCATGCCTCCAGCGTCTCCGCCCGTGTCCGTCCGGCACATCGGGGAACACCCCGAAAGCTCCCCTGACGCCCTTCCTCACCCTCCCTACGGGAGGCGAGAAAATAGGTGGATCCTCTCGGATCCGCTGGTTAGAGTCCCTGAACGTGCGCGTTCTTCCCCAGCCTCCGGGCGTCCCCGACCACCGTTCGGCCGACCGATACCTGCTCTGGCTCGCCCGTTCCGAGTGGCGGTCGATCACCTGGGCGGGTGTGACCTGCGCCGTCTACAACCTGGGCGGCGTCATGGTCGCCACCCTGCTCGGCATGGCCCTGGACTCCGCTCTGACCGCCGGCGACCCGCGTTCGCTGTGGACGTGGTTCGCGGGGATCACCCTGTGCGCGCTCGTCACCGCGGCCGTCGTTCCGCTCTACGAGCGCGCCTCCTGCTTCAACTGGTACACCTCGGCCTACCGGACGGTGCAGGTGGTCACCGCGCGCGCCGCGCGGTTGGGCCCCACCCTGACCCGGCGACTGCCCTCCGGCGAGGTGGTGGCGGTGGGCACCGACGACATCGACCGGATCGGCGACCTGTACGAGCGGTCCGGTCTGGCGATCAGCGCCGTCACGACGATGGCGGCGATCAGCGCCCTCATGTTGTCCTCGCACGTCACCTTCGGTCTGATCGTGCTCGTGGCGGTGCCGGTGATCGTCCTGGGCATCGGTCCGCTGCTGCGTCCCTTCGCCCGGCGCAAGACGCGGCACCGTGACCGGCAGGCCGAGCTGGCCACCCAGGCCACCGACCTGGTCTCCGGCCTGCGCGTGCTGCGCGGGGTCGGCGGCGAGCGGACCGTGGGCGGACGCTATCGGGAGGAGTCCCGCCGGGTCAGGGACGCCGGGGTCCGGGTCGGCTGGTGGGAGGCCTCCCTCCAGGCGGTCCGCGAGCTGTATCCGGGTCTGCTGCTGGTGGGGATCGTCTGGTACGGCGCCCGTCTGGCCCTGACCGGTGAGCTCACCATCGGACAGTTGGTCGCCTTCTACGGCTACACCGGTTCCCTGGCCGTCGCCCTGCGGCACCTGATGGAGTTCCTGTCGATGCTGGTCTCCGCGCGGGTGTCGGCGGCCAGGGCCACCCGGGTGCTGGCCCTGGAGCACGACCTTCCAGAGCCCGAGACCCCGGTCGCGGGCCCCGAGGGCCCCTACGACCTGCGCGATCCGGACAGCGGCGTGGTGATCGGTCATGGCCGGGTCACCGCGGTGGTCTGCGCCGATCCGGACGACGCGACGCTGGTCACCGAACGGTTGGGGCGCTACCACGACGGCGAGGGCCCCGGCGCGGAGATGGTGGAGCACACCGGCGGCCGGACCGTGCGGCTGCGCGACCTTCCGCTGCGCGAGACCCGACGTCGTGTCCTGGTCGCCGCCAACGACGCCCATCTCTTCTCCGGTCCTCTGCGCGAGGAGCTCGCCCCCGACGGCGGGCTTCCCGAGGAACGTCTGACCGAGGTGGTCCGGGCGGCCGCCGCCGAGGACGTGCTGCGCCGTTCCCCCGCCGGGTTCGACGCCGTGCTGACCGAGCGTGGGCGCGAGTACTCGGGCGGGCAGCAGCAGCGTCTACGGCTGGCGCGGGCCCTGGCCCAGGACCCCGAGGTACTGATCCTGGTCGAGCCGGCGTCCGCCGTCGACGCGCACTCCGAGGCCGCGATCGCCGAACGGCTGCCCGCCGAGCGCGCGGGTCGGGCCACCGCCCTGGTCACCACCAGCCCGCTGTTGCTGGACCACGCCGACCACGTCCAGTTCGTCGAGGACGGCCGTGTGAGCGCCGAGGGGACCCACCGGGAGCTGCTCGCCCTCGCGCCCCGCTACTCCGATACCGTCCTGCGCACCGCCGGGGAGATGGCATGATCCCGACCACCGACCGCCCGCTCGTCAGCGGCCCCGACGATCCGGTGTTCGGTCCCGCCTCCGATCAGGAGGCGTCCGGGCTCCCGGTCGCTCCGGCCCCCGTGGTCTGGGCCCGGCTGCGCAGGGCCGTCCGCGAGCACGGTCGGACCCTGCTGGCGGTCGTGCTCCTGTACGGCTGCGCGACGGCCTCCGCGGTCGCCGCCCCGTGGGTGCTCGGAAGGATCATCGACGAGGTGCGGGCCGGCGCGGACGCCGGGCGGATCGACCTGATGGCGTTGATCGTCATCGGGGCGCTCGTGCTCAACGCCGGGTTCGTCCTGGTGTCGGTGGCCCTGTCCATCCGTTTCGGTGAGGGCCTGCTGGCCGAGCTCCGTGAGGAGTTCGTGGAGTCCACACTGCGTCTGCCCCTGGGCACGGTGGAGCGCGCGGGCACGGGCGACCTGGTCTCGCGTACCGGCCGTGACATCGGCACGCTCGGGTTCATGGTGCGCCACGCGGTCCCGGTCATGGCGGTGAGCACGGCGACCGTGGTGGTCGTGCTCGTGGCGCTGGCCCTGGTGCACCCGGCCCTGCCGTTGGCCTGGCTGCCGACGGTCCTGATCGTCGCCGTGACCACGCGCTGGTACGGGCGTCGGGCGCCGGCCGGTTACCTCCGCGAGATGGAGACCTACTCCGACCTGACCCAGGGGGTGGCCGACACCGTCGAGGGGGCGCACACCCTGGAGGCGCTCGGTCGACAGGAGCGGCAGGACGCCCATAACGACCGGCGCGTGCACCGTTCCTACCTGATCGAGCGGTACACCCTGTGGCTGCGCTGCGTGTGGTTCCCGCCGTTGGAGTTCGCCTATCAGCTGGCGGCGGCCTTGACCTTCCTCCTGGCGGGCTACCTGTACATCAACGAGGTGATCTCCCTCGGCCAGATCGCCACCGCCGTCTTCCTGGCCGTGCAGATGACCCGGCCGGTGGACCAGCTGGTCGACCAGATCGACATCCTGATGCTGGGGTTCACCAGCCTTCGCCGCCTGCTCGGGGTGCGGATGGTCGAGGAGGAGACGCCCGTACCGGTCCCGGCCGAGAAGGACGCCCCCGGCACGGCCCGTCTCCGCGAGGTCCGGTTCGGCTACACCCCCGACACCGAGGTACTGCACGGGGTGGACCTCGACCTGCGCCCCGGTGAACGGCTCGCGATGGTCGGTCCCAGCGGCGCCGGCAAGTCCACCCTCGGCAAGCTGTTGGCGGGGGTGCACGCGCCGACCTCCGGAAGCGTCCGGGTCGGCGGGGTCGATCTATCCGATCTCTCCCCCGAGGAGCGGAGGGAGCGGGCGATCCTGCTGAGTCAGGAGAGCCACGTGTTCCGGGGGACGATCGCGGAGAACCTGGCGTTGTCGCTGGACCGTTCCGACGTGGACCGGGACCGGATGTGGCGGGCGCTGGCAGCCGTGGACGCCGACGCCTGGGTGCGTTCCCTGCCCGACGGGTTGGACACCGAGGTGGGTTCGGGGCGCGACCCGCTGGACCCGGCCCACGTACAGCAGTTGGCGCTGGCCCGGGTGGTGCTGGCCGACCCGCAGGTCCTGGTCCTGGACGAGGCGACCTCGTCGATCGACCCGCGTTCGGCCCGCCGGTTGGAGAGTTCCCTGGCCGGGGTGCTGGAGGGCCGTACCGTGGTGGCGATCGCGCACCGGTTGTACACCGCCCACGACGCCGACCGGATCGCCGTGGTCGAGGGCGGCGGCGTCGCCGAGCTGGGCACCCACGACGAACTGCTCGCCCTGGGCGGTTCGTACGCGGACCTGTGGCACGCCTGGCACGGTGAGGCCCGGCCGACCGGCTGAGGGGCGGCCGTCCCGGAAAAACGGTGGACAGGGTCGCCGTGCGCGGCGATCCTGTCCGGATGTCCTCCCACGCGCTTCCCCCGTACCACCGTGACCTCTCCTTCCACGGTCCGCTCTCCGACGAACGCGCCGCCCGACTGGTGCGCTCTCTGGGTCTCCTCGACGACCGGCACGTCGTCGACCTCGGGTGCGGCTGGGCCGAGCTCCTCCTACGCGCTCTCGCCACCTCGCCCTCCGCCACCGGCTTCGGGATCGATCTGCACGAGGAGGACATCCGTCAGGGGCGGGCCGCCGCGAGGGAACGGGGTCTGGACGAACGGGTCGAACTGGTGGTGGTCGACGTCGCGGCCTGGAAGGGCGGGCCCGCCGACGTGGTGTTCAACATCGGGGCCTCGCACGTGTGGGGCGGGGAGCCGGTCACGCACACCGAGAACGCGCTCACCGCCCTGGCCGACCTGGTCCGCCCCGGCGGCAGGGCCCTGTTCGGGGAGTGCTTCTGGCGCCGGACCCCCACCGAAGAGGAGTACGCGGCGATGGAGGGGACCCGTGGGACCCGTGGCCAGTACCGGCCACTCCCCGATCTGGTCGATCTCGCCCTGGAGCACGGTTTCCGGTTGGGCTCCCTGTCCGAGGCCGGCGTGGACGAGTGGGACGTGATGGAGAACGGCATCGCCCTGGCCCGCGAGGAATGGCTCCTGAACAGCCCGGACGCCCCCGACTTCGAGGAGGTCCGTGAGCGGGCCGACCGGATGCGACGCTTCCGGACGCACGGCGCCCGGGACACCCTCGGCTTCGCCTACCTCACCCTGATCCGGGTCTGAACGCCTTGGGAACCGACGATGAGCCCCGGATCCTCGCGAACCTCCGAGGCCCATCGTCGCTCTCATAGAACATGGGAGACGGTGCACCCGATCACGGAAGCGCTTCGTGGGCACTCGACGCTCACGGTGAACAGGAGACCCGGCGGTCCGTCGGGCGGTCCCGTCACGCCATCGCGGGCGAGGTGAGGTCTCGGACCGGCCATCGACGAAGGACGGGATCAGAAGAACCGCAGGCGCTCGCGCTCTCCGCTCTCGGCGTTCTCGACGTAGACACGGTCACCCTCGGCCATGGCCGACTCCAGGTAGGCGTACACCTGGAGAGCCCTGTTGATCACGTCGGTCTGTGTATCCCCGGTGGCCGCGACCGCCTCTTCCAGGGCCTTGGCCGAACGAGCGGTGAGATTGACGGTGACGCGCGTCGAAGGTCCACCTCCTCGTCGTCCGGTCGAACGACCGGGCTTTTGAGAGATCTCCGTGACTTCGGTTCCTGTGCTCCTGGGTGGCATGACACATCCTCTTTCTCCGACTCGACCAGGGTTCGTTCAACGGAATGCCGCGGAGATCCACGCGCGCGGAGAAGCCGGGAGACGCCGCCCGAGGGTTCTCACGGGCGACGGAGGGGGGCCGTTCGGTATCGCGGTGAGGGTGCCGAGACCACGGGTCGCGTCGGTGTACGTGATCGGTCCTTGATCACGGGAGAACCGGTTCCTCCGAGTTCCGTCACCGCCGAGCGCCAAGGTCCCCCCTGTCTCTTCACATCGTTCATCCGTCAGGAAGGAGTGTATCAATCTGACTACGCATGCTGTCAATGCATCTTTCATGATGCCAATGACTGCCTAAAAACTGCGTACATGATAATCTCATGACGTGGTCACTCGACGCCACGGCGTCACCGGGTGCGGTACGACACGGGCTCCACCGGGTCGGACGGCACCGCCCCCCTGACAACTCGACCGTTGGAGGTCTGGCACATGGGAAATACCCGGGGAAGGGTCCCGCGGAAGCGGGTCACTCGGGTCGCAACCTACGCCGCGGAGATCCGTCTCGAGAACGAGTCTCCCAACGAGCGGGCCGACGTGGTCTTCGACAAGACCCCCGTCGCCTACAAAGTCGAGGGCGGCATCGGCGTGGACGGCGCCTGGGGCAGCCTCGAGGGCAGCGCCCGGGCGGGCTCCGTGGTCGAGAGGGCCTCCGCGGCCCTCCTCTCCTTGGGCGGGGCCACCCTCCCCGCCCTCGCCTTCGGCGGCCTGGCCCACGTGGTCGGAGCCCCCGTGTTCGGCACCCTCGCGGTCGCCGGAATCGTGTGGACCATCGCCCTCGTGGTGGTCCTTCGCATCACGCGCGCGCGGTGATGGCGACCGGGGCCCTCTCCGGCGGCTTCGCCCGCCCCGCCCAGGTCCGAACGCACCCGCGCCGGCCCCCTCACGGGGACCGGCGCGTACGGGTTTCGGGGGACGCTCAGCCCTCGTAGTCCTCCAAGGCCTCCAGGGCGGCCTGGGCGATCTCCTCGTCGATGTCTCCGGAGGGCGCGCCGCCCACGCCGATACCCGCGATCGGAGCGTCGTCGGAGGTCACCGGCACACCACCGGCCAGGAAGAGGGTGCCGGGGATGTCGGCGATGGTGGGGCCGTCACCCGAGGCGTTCTCCGCCAGTTCGCTGGTCGGACTTCCCATGGAGACCGCGGTGAAGGCCTTCTGCTCGGCGGAGTCCTGCGTCTGCGGACCGGCGTTGTCGGTCTTGAGCACCAACCGGACCGAACCCGAACGGTCCATGATGGCGATCGAGACCTGTTGGCCCTGCTCCTGGGCCTCGGCCAGACCGGCCTCGCCCGCCGCGAGCAGGGCGTCGGCGCTGAGGACCTCGTGGTCGGCCACCGCCTGGGGGGCCACCGCCGCCGCTGCCGGGGCGGGCCCGCCGGGGGCGTCCTCGGGCAGGAAGGTCGTGGCGGCGACGCCGCCGACGGCGGCCAGACCCAGACCCGCTCCGGCCATGGTGGCGATGAGGTGGTTGCGCTTCATGTCCGATCACTTTCCCTTCGTGGACATCTCGTCTTCGACATCCACCACCTTCGTCGAGAATCGGCCGGTCGCCATCGGGTGAGCGAGTGAACCTCGCGCACCGTTCGGGCCACCTTCCTCGTCATCCGATCGGATGACACCGATACTGATGTAGGTGGGCACCATGGGAACGGTGGGACGAAAAGCTTCGGACGGCGGGGTCGGCAGCCCGCTCCTCAACGCGGTCATGCACATCGGCTTCTTCACGCTGCTCATCGCCTCGGCGATCCGGCTGCTGATCAGGCACGAACTGGACGACCGGACGGTGGCCGCCCTGGAGTTGGCCCTCGTCGTGGGCCTTCTGTACGCCGTGGGCCTGCTGTTGTGGCGCCGCGCGCACCGGGCGGTCCTCTACGGCTGGCTGACCGGTGTGCTCGTGTGCTGGATCGCCCTCGTCTGGATCGCGCCCTCGTTCGGCTTCGCCGCCATCCCCCTGCTGTTCCTGGCGCTGCGGCTGCTGCCCGCCCCGGCGGCGATGGTGGTCGCCGCGGTGCTGGCCGTGGCCACCACCGCCGGATGGGTCGCCCTGACCGACGTCGACGACCCCACGGTCTTCGTCGTCCCCGTGACGTTGGCGGCGATGGTGGTCGGTACCGTCACGGTCATCAAGCGCGAGAGCGAACAGCGCAGACGCATCATCGCCGACCTGCTCCGGACCCGCGACGCCCTGGCCGAGTCGCACCGCCGTACCGGTGTCCTGGAGGAGCGTGAGCGCCTGGCGCGCGAGATCCACGACACCGTGGCGCAGGGGCTCTCCAGCACCGGCATGCTGCTGCGCGCCGCCGATCTGTCGTGGGAGAGCGACCCGGACCGTTCCCGGTCCCTGGTCCGTCAGGCCACCGAGGGGGTGGACCACAACCTGGCGGAGGCCCGCGCCTTCGTCCAGGGCGAGGGACCGGCCTCCCTGGAGCACGCGACGCTGCGCGAGGCGCTCACCGACCTGTGCCGTTCCCTGTCCGAGGAGACCGGGGTCGAGGCCGGTCTGACCTGCGACGGCGACCTGGACGGGCTTCCGGACACGGTGAACGCCGCCCTGCTGCGCATCGCCCAGGGGGTGCTCGCCAACGTCCGCGAACACTCCGGGGCCTCGCGGGTGGCGGTCTCCCTGGCCGGGATCGGCGACCGGGTGACCCTGGACGTGCGCGACGACGGGGTCGGCTTCGATCCTTCGACGTCGCGCTCCACCTCCGGGCGCGGTTACGGGCTGCCCGCCGTCCGGGCGCGGGTCGAGGAACTGGGCGGATCTCTGAGCGTGGAGAGCGCCCCCGGAGCGGGTACCGGGGTGTCGGTCTCCCTTCCCGTCGAGGAGGGCGAGTGAAGCTGTTCCTGGTGGACGACCACCCCATCGTGCGCGCCGGTCTGATCGCCCTGTTCGAGGGCGAGGAGGACATCGAGGTCGTCGGCGAGGCCGCCGACGGCACCGACGCGCTGCGGTTGATCGGGCTGCGCGAACCGGACGTGGTCCTGATGGACCTGCGGTTGGCCGGGGGCACCGACGGGGTCGAGGTCACCGAACGCGTCCTGAGGCTGCCGCGCCCGCCCCGGGTACTGGTGTTGACCACCTACGAGACCGACGGCGACATCATGCGCGCCCTGGACGCGGGGGCCTCCGGCTACCTGTTGAAGGACAGCCCTCCCGACCGGCTCTTCGAGGCGGTCCGGGCCGCGGCTCGCGGAGAGACGGTGCTGTCCCCGCACGTGGCGGCCCGGCTGGTCCGGCGGGTACGCGACCCTCTGCCCGGGGTGACCCCGCGCGAGACCGAGATCCTCCGCCTCCTGGCGCGGGGCGCGGGCAACCGGGAGATCGCCGAGGGCCTGTTCATCACCGAGGCGACGGTCAAGACGCACCTGCAACGGATCTACGCCAAGCTCGGCGTGGAGACCCGGACGGCCGCGGTGCGGGTGGCCGTCGACCGGTCCCTGATCAGGCTGGACTGAACGACGGCCGGCGCCCCGCGCGGACCGGCGACCGCCCCCACCTGTACCGTCGGCCCCATGATGGAGACGACGGTGGACCCGCGGAGGCTGGTGGAACAGGCGCGCGCGGAGGGGATCACGCGCTTCTCGGTGGGGATGATCCTGCACAGGGCCGAGGGGCGGGAGTTCCTGCTGCTGCGCCGTCGTCCCGACGACACCTCCTTCCCCGGCGGGGAGGACCTCCCCTCCGGCGGCGTGGAACCGGGTGAGGGCCTGTTCGAAGGGCTGGCCCGGGAGCTCCACGAGGAGATCGGCAGGCAGGCCGACGCCCCCGTGCGGCCGGATCCGTTCGTCTCCTGGTTCGACTATGTGTCCCGGAGCGGGAACCGCAAGCGCTGGTTCGCCTTCTCCGCCCCCTACGACGGCGCCCCGATCCGACTGTCCGAAGAGCACACCGGCTTCCGCTGGGCCCCGATGCGGGAGTACGACCGGAGCGACCTGTCCCCCCAGGTGGCGGGCGCGGTCCGGGACCGGCTCGGCACGTTCTAGGGAGTGTTTTTTGGATGCTTTCGTTGGGCATCGGCGGAGCCGATCCGTGGCGAGCGGCCGCCGGGCGATCTCTCGCCAGACGACGAGCGAGAGTTCCCCTACTGTGCTCCGCTACGCAGGCTCCGCAGGATCGCACAGCGGGGGCCCGCCCGGGTTCGGCTGTCCGAGCGACGTCGGCGCCGCGAGAGGAAGCCCGGCCACGCGAGCACGGAATGATCCAAAAAAACACGACCGAGGTTCGGGGCTCGGCGGGAATTCTTGGCCCGCCCTTGGGCACCCGCCCCCTTCTCCCCGGGTATGCGGCCCTTGGCGGCCCCGACCGAGCGGGGACGCCGCGAAGTGGGGGGAGCACGATGACGACCGGACCCGACGCCGACGCCCTGGTGATCTTCGGGGTCACCGGAGACCTGACGCGGAAGTACCTCATGCCCGCCCTCTACCACCTGGTGGAGCGGGGCGAGGCCCCCGCCCGGATCGTGGGCGTGGCCCGGAGCGGCTGGGACACCGACACCCTGCGGCGTCGGGCCCGGGAGGCGATCATCGAACACGACACCGCCCTCGACGGCCGGATCGACGAGGCGGTCTTCGACGACCTGGCCGGCCGGCTGACCCTGGTCTCGGGCGACCTCGACGATCACGAGACCTACACCCGACTGGGCGAGGCCCTGCGGGGCGTCTCGTTCACCGCGCACTACCTGGCGGTGCCGCCCGCCCTGTTCGTCGAGGTGGCGCGGGCCCTGGCCGACAGCGGGCTCGCCCACGATTCCCGCCTGGTGGTGGAGAAACCCCTGGGAGACGACCTCGCCTCGGCCCGCCGACTGCGGCACGGGCTCCTCGCCTGCTTTCCCGAGGAGCGTCTCTACCTGGTCGACCACTTCCTGGGCGAGGAGTCGGTGCGCAACCTGCCGCTGACCCGCTTCGGCAACGGCCTGCTCGAACCGCTCTGGTCCCGCGCCCACGTCGACAACGTGCAGATCACCATGGCCGAGGACTTCGGCGTGGCGGACCGGGGCTCCTTCTACGACGCGGCCGGGGCGATCCGGGACGTCTTCCAGAACCACCTGTTGCAGCTCTTCGCCCTCCTGGCCATGGAACCGCCGCTGTCCACCGACCCGGCCGCGATCGAGGACGAGAAACTGCGGGTGCTGCGCGCCACCCGCACCCTGACCCCCGAGGACGTGGTGCGGGGTCGTTACGACGGCTACCTCGACGTGGAGGGGGTCGATCCGCGTTCCACCACGGAGACCTTCTTCGCGCTGCGCATGTGGGTGGACGCCCCGCGGTGGGCGGGGGTGCCGTTCTACGTGCGTTCGGGCAAACACCTGCCGCTCACCTCCTGGGAGGTGGTGGTCGAGTTCGCGCGGCCCCCGATCGACCTCTACCCGGGCCCCGCCGACCTGGTGCGCTTCCAGCTGGAGCCCTGGTCGGGGGCGACCATCGAGACGTCCCTGAACGCCCCCGGCGCCGAGGGCGATTCCCCGGTACCGATCGCGATCGGCGCCGACATCGGCCGACGGCTCGGCCGTGGTCATGAGGCCTACGAGAACGTGCTGCGCGGGGCCGTGGTGGGCGACCCCGGAAGGTTCGTGCGCTTCGACGTGGTGGAGGAGTCGTGGCGGATCGTCGACCCGATCGTGGACCTGACGTCCGTGCCCGAGACCTATGAGCGCGGCACCTACGGCCCCGTCTCGTCCCTGGAGCTTCCGGGGTCCTCGGGCTGGCATCCGCCCGCCGACGCGATCCGCCCGCACGGCATCGACTGAGCCGCGAGGGAGCGCCCCCGGAAAAGGCGAAACCGGGCGGACCCCCGAAGGGGACCGCCCGGTCGTCGCGGGCGAGGTCGCGTATCCGGACCTCGGAGGTTCGGACCTCTTAGAAGTCCATACCGCCCATGCCACCGGTCGGGTCGCCGGCGGGAGCCGCGGCCTTCTCCGGCTTCTCGGCGATGACGGCCTCGGTGGTCAGGAACAGACCGGCGATCGAGGACGCGTTCTGCAGAGCGGAACGGGTGACCTTGGTCGGGTCGATGACGCCGTCCTTGAACAGGTCGGTGTACTCACCGGTGGCGGCGTTCAGGCCGAACCCGGGCTCCAGGTTCTTGACCTTGTCCGCCACGACGCCGCCCTCGAGGCCGGCGTTGACCGCGATCTGCTTGAGCGGCTCGGCGATGGCGCGACGCACGATGTCGGCGCCGATGGCCTCGTCGCCGTCCAGGTCGAGCTTCTCGAAGGCCGGGACGCTGGCCTGGAGCAGAGCGACACCACCACCGGGCAGGATGCCCTCTTCGACGGCGGCCTTCGCGTTGCGAACGGCGTCCTCGATGCGGTGCTTGCGCTCCTTGAGCTCCACCTCGGTGGCGGCGCCGGCCTTGATGACGGCCACGCCGCCGGCCAGACGGGCGAGACGCTCCTGGAGCTTCTCGCGGTCGTAGTCGGAGTCGGTGCGCTCGATCTCGTTGCGGATCTCGTTCACGCGACCGGCGATGGCGGTGGCGTCACCGGCACCGTCGACGATGGTGGTCTCGTCCTTGGTGACGACGATCTTGCGGGCGCGGCCCAGCAGCTCCAGCTCGGTGTTCTCGAGCTTGAGGCCGACCTCCTCGGTGATGACCTGGCCGCCGGTCAGCACGGCGATGTCGCCGAGCTGGGCCTTGCGACGGTCACCGAAGCCCGGGGCCTTGACGGCGACGGACTTGAAGGTGCCGCGGATCTTGTTGACCACGAGGGTCTGGAGGGCGCCGTCGGCGACGTCCTCGGCGATGACCATCAGCGGACGGCCGGACTGCAGGACCTTCTCGACAACGGGCAGGAACTCGTTGTTGTTGGAGATCTTGGAGTTGACGATGAGGATGTAGGGGTCCTCGAGGACCGTCTCCATGCGCTCGAGGTCGGTGGCGAAGTAGGGCGAGATGTAGCCCTTGTCGAAGCGCATGCCCTCGGCGAGCTCCAGCTCGAGCCCGAAGGTCTGCCCCTCCTCGACGGTGATGACGCCTTCCTTGCCGACCTTGTCCATCGCCTCGGCGATGGTCTCACCGATCTGGGTGTCACCGGCGGAGATGGAGGCGGTGGAGGCGATCTGCTCCTTGGTCTCGACGTCCTTGGAGAGGTTGCCGAGCTCCTCGTTGATGCGGGCGACGGCGGCCTCGATGCCCCGCTTGAGGCCGACCGGGTTGGCGCCGGCGGCGACGTTGCGCAGACCCTCGCGGACGAGGGCCTGGGCCAGGACGGTGGCGGTGGTCGTACCGTCACCGGCGACGTCGTCCGTCTTCTTGGCGACCTCCTTGACCAGCTCGGCCCCGATCTTCTCCCACGGGTCCTCGAGCTCGATCTCCTTGGCGATGGAGACACCGTCGTTGGTGATCGTGGGGGCGCCCCACTTCTTCTCCAGAACGACGTTGCGGCCCTTGGGACCGAGGGTGACCTTCACGGCGTCCGCGAGCTGGTTCATGCCACGCTCGAGGCCGCGACGGGCCTCCTCGTCGAACGCGATCAGTTTGGCTGCCATTGAGTTCTTGTCCTCCCGTGACCGGGCTGATACGCGACGGGGACGAGGCCTGCGCCCGCGACGGACGACCGCGTTCCCCCGACACCCTTCCGTCGGAGGCCCGTGATCTCGCAGCCTCGATCCGGTTAGCACTCGACAAAGGTGAGTGCTAACCAGTCACCTTTTTAGCACTCGCCCATGGAGAGTGCAAACGATGTGGTCACGATTTCCACAGCCGGAGGAACACCCGTCACCTGGAGGAACATGCCTCGTTCCGGGCGTTTTGAGCGGTGGGCGAACAGGGAGGATCGGCCGCTCCGTGACCTCCTACCCAGGAGCGACCCCGGCCGCACCCTCCTGCACCCCCCGATTCACCCGGGCCTCACGAGCCGGGTCCCACGACGAAGGGGCGGACGTCTCGGCGAGACGTCCGCCCCTCATGCTCATGCGAGGCGTGGAACCTCGGGCTCAGCAGCCTCCGGCCACGGCCGGGATGATCGACACCTGCTGACCGTCCTTGACCTCCGTCTGAAGGCCCTTCTCGAAACGGACGTCCTCGTCGCCGACGTAGACGTTGACGAAGCGGCGTACCTTGCCGTTGTCGTCGAGGATGCGGGCGCGGATGCCCGGGTGGTTGGCCTCCAGGTCGTCGAGGATCTCGGCGAGGGTGGAGCCCTCGGCGCTGACCTCGGAGGCGTCACCGGTGTAGGTGCGCAGGATGGTGGGGACGCGAACGCTGGCGCTCATGTGGTGGTTCTCCTGGTCTGTGAGTGCGGTGGCGAAAGGCGGGCGGGGAGGTGACCGTCAGGCCAGCCCGGCCTCGGTGAACGCCTTCAGCGAGGGCTTGATGGTGGCGGTGACGCCCGCGTCGACCGCGTTGAGGGTCTTGAGCCCGTCGCCGGTGTTGACGATGACGGTCTCCGCCTCGGTGTCGAGCTTCCCCTCACGGACCAGCTTGCGCAGGACGCCGGTGGTCACGCCGCCCGCGGTCTCGGCGAAGATGCCCTCGGTACGGGCGAGGAGCTTGATGGCGTCGACGATCTCGTCGTCGCCCACGTGCTCGATGGAGCCGCCGGTGCGCTGGGCGATGTCGAGGACGTAGGGCCCGTCCGCCGGGTTGCCGATGGCCAGCGACTTGGCGATCGTGTCCGGCTTGACCGGCTGGATGACGTCGTGGCCGCTCTCCCAGGCCTTGGCCACCGGGGAGCAGCCGGTGGCCTGGGCGCCGAAGACCTTGTAGGGGCGGTCCTCGACCAGGCCGACCTTGATCAGCTCTTGGAAGCCCTTGTCGATCTTGGTGAGCTGGGAGCCGGACGCGATCGGGATGACGATCTGGTCGGGCAGCCGCCAGCCGAGCTGTTCGGCGATCTCGTAGGCCAGCGTCTTGGAGCCCTCCGCGTAGTAGGGCCGCAGGTTGACGTTGGTGAAGCCCCAGCTCTCGCCGGCCGGGTCGCCGATGAGCTCGGAGCAGAAGCGGTTGACGTCGTCGTAGTTGCCGTCGATCGCGACGACCTTGCCGCCGTAGACCGCGGCCATGACGACCTTGCCCTCCTCGAGCCCCGCGGGGATGAACACGCAGGACTCGAAGCCGGCCCGGGCGGCGGCGGCGCCGACCGCTCCGGCGAGGTTGCCGGTGGAGGAGCAGGACAGGGTGGTGAACCCGAAGGTGCGGGCGGCCTCGACGGCGATCGCGACCACGCGGTCCTTGAAGGAGTGCGTGGGGTTGCCGGAGTCGTCCTTGACGTGCAGGGAGGAGAGGCCGAGTTCGGCGGCCAGACGGTCGGCGCGGACCAGGGGGGTCAGGCCGGGGTTCATGTTGGGGAGATCGGCCACGTTGTCGGGGACCGGCAGGAGGGAGCGGTAGCGCCAGATGTTCTTGGGGCCGCTCTCGATCTCCTCACGGGAGACGTTCCCGAAGTCGTAGGCGACCTCGAGGGGGCCGAAACAGAAGCCACAGGCGAAGATCGGCGAGAGCTCGTAGCGTTCGCCGCACTCCCGACAGGAGAGGGCGGTCCCCGGGCCGAAGGCGCGGACGGCGGTGGGTTCAGTGGCGGCAATCGCCATGGCGAGGCGTCTCCCCTCATCTTTCCTGGTGGCCACCTTGACCCCAGGCCGGAGTTGGCACCTGCCTCGACCGGGACACGAACGCGTGTCCACATGACGAGATGGTTGCCGGGGCTTCGCAGGGCCGGTCCCTCCACCCCTCTGGATGAGCAATATGAAATTGTGGCTCTCTCCTCGGAGAACGCACCGCCACTGTAACGGACGTATCGCCCGGTTTTCCATCGAGGGTGACCCGTATTACACTCGCGTCTCATATTTCAATACAACTTGAGACGACCTTGTCGGAGCGGGCTTCCGGCGTTCTCCGTGGTGCGACCGCGTCCCGAGGGACCTTGGCCGTGTTTGGATCCGGGGCCCGCAGGCGAGACCTACGGATGCGTCCCTCGTCCGGGCGCCCCTTCCACGTGGACCCACCGTCCCACCATCCGCACGCGCTCCTGAGAGGACCAAGACGTGGACAAGGCACAGATCCTCATCGCCTCGAACCGAGGGCCGGTCTCCTTCTCCACCACGGCCGACGGCTCCCTGGAACACCGACGGGGAGGCGGCGGCCTGGTCTCGGGGATGATCTCGGTGGCCACCGGGATCGATTCCCTCTGGGTCTGCGCCGCCCTCTCGGACTCCGACCGGCGCGCCGCCGGTGAGGCCCCGGGAGCGCGGCTGGACCGTACTCACGACCTGGGCGGGATGAGCGTCCACATGTTGGACATCCCGGCGGACGTGCTCACCGGCGCCTACACCGACGTGTCCAACTCGACCCTGTGGTTCGTGCAGCACATGATGTACGACACCCCCAACAAGCCGTCCTTCGGTTCACGTTTCCGAGAACAGTGGGGGCACTACCGCGCCTACAACGAGGCCTTCGCCGACGCGCTGGTGGCCGGGGCCGCCGTCAACGCCCGCGTGGCCGTCCAGGACCTCCACCTGGCCCTGGTCCCCCACATCCTGCGCAACCGCCGCCCCGACCTGCGCATCGCGCACTTCTCGCACACACCCTGGGCCCCGCCGGAGTACTTCCGGATGCTGCCCTCACAGGTGGCGCGGGAACTGCTGGAGGGCATGCTCGGCGCCGACCACCTCGGCTTCCTCAGCCCTCGCTGGGCCGACGCCTTCCTGCGCTGCTGCGCCGAGATCCTGCGTGCCGACGTCGATCTCGAACGACGCACCGTGGAGCACGGCGGCCGGGTGATCGAGGTGGGCGTGCACGCCCTGGGCGCCGACGAGGACCTGCTGCGCGAGAGCGCGGCCGAGCCGGCCGTCGCCGAACGCCGGCGTACCCTGCTCGACCTGGTCGGGGATACCCGGCTCATCGTGCGTGTGGACCGGACCGAGCTGTCCAAGAACATCGTGCGCGGGCTGGAGGCCTACCGGGAGCTGCTGACGGCGCGCCCGGAGTGGCGGGGCCGGGTCACCCATCTGGCGTTCGCCTACCCCAGCCGGGGCGACGTGCCCGAGTACCGCGCCTACACCGAGTCGGTGCTGCGGACCGCCAAGGAGATCAACGAGGAGTTCTCGACCGCCGAGTGGACCCCGGTGATCCTGGAGGTCGACGACGACTACCCCCGGTCCCTCGCCTCGTTCCAGCTCGCGGACGTGCTGCTGGTCAACCCCATCAGGGACGGCATGAACCTGGTCGCCAAGGAGGGCCCGGTGCTGTCCGAACGCGACTGCGCCCTGGTGCTCTCCCGTGAGGCGGGGGCCGCCGACGAGCTGGGCGACGCCGCCCTGCTGGTCGATCCCTACGACACGCTGGACACCGCCGAGGCGCTGCACACCGCGTTGACGATGCCCGAGGAGGAACGGCGCAAGCGCCGGGAGCGTCTGGCCGAGGCGGCGGTGGCCCTGCCTCCGCGCCGCTGGTTCGAGGACCAGCTCCGTTCCCTGGGCTGAGTCGACCGTCTCCACCGGAACGGGTCCTGGACCTTCGGGGCCCGTTCCGTGTCCGTCACCCGTCCGAACCGGGCCTCATTCGGCGTCGGGCACCCGGGCCATGAGTTCGGCGACGATCCCGTTCCTGGCGTCGATGTAGTCCTGGAGCCGCTCCCAGGTGCGTTCGCCCAATTCCCGCTTGAACGCCGCGTAGCGCTCGCGGGCCTCCTCGTCGGCGATGAGAAGGTCGCGGAACGCGCGCATACGTCGCGGTTCGGCGCAGTTCTCGGAGAAGACGAACAGGTTCACGTTGACCCGGGAACCCTTCAGAAGCCGGTATTCGACGCGGTCCGTGCTGCGGACGGACATGCTGTAGCCGGCCCGTTCCAACTCCGGCAGGTAGGTCGAGCCGTCGTCGGGATCGTCCACCACCATCAGGACGTCGATGCACGGGCGCGCGTCCAGCCCGGGCACGGCGGTGGAGCCGACGTGTTCGATGGTGAGGGCGCGTTCGCCGAGGGCGCCGCGGATCCGGTCGGCCTCCTGCCGGAACAGGTAGGGCCATTTGGGGTCGTGGGGGACGATGGCGATCCGCCCGTTCACCGGGCCCTGTGGGGTCGGTCCGGGCCGGGGCTCGCCGCGAGAGGGAAGCGAGGGGGACTTCAGGGAGGACATTCCACACAGCCTTGTCCCTGGTGATGCGCGAGTCAAGACCTCTCACGTGGCTTACATATGCACGCGCATTTCCTCGATGACGGACTGTTGACCTGGGTTGACCGTCGGCTATGACGCTTTTCTCCGTTTTTATGACGGTACGCGGAACCAACTTTCGCACTGTTCGGAAGGAACGCGCCGACCCGTTCTTCTCCCCGTTCCCCCACCCCTCACATGACGAACGGGGCACCCCGAGAGGCACCCCGTTCGTCGTCGGTCATAGCGCCGACTACTTGCTCTTGCGGCGACGGCCGCCCTTCCTACGTCGCGACGGCCGCTCCCCCTCACGGGCCTGGGCGGCGCGCTCCAGCGCCAATTCCTCCTCCTCGGCCTCGCGCTCGGCCTTGACCCCGTACGGGTCCGCCGAGCTGCGACGCACCCACAGCACCAGGCCCAGCACGATGATCGCCAGGACCAGGCCGATCAGGGCGAACCACATCCAGAGCGGGATGTGCACGCCCTGGTCCTCCTGCACCAGGTTCTCGTCGATGAGCGGGATGTCCTGCGCCTCGCCCGAGGCGCGGGCCATCGCCGACTCCACGTGCAGCGTGGGCAGGCCGCCGCTCCCCTCCTGGGAGCCCTCGACCATGGCGTCGCGAAGCTGCGCCGGGTCCAGCTGCGGGTACTCGGCGGTGAGAAGGGCCGCCGCTCCGGCGGTGATGGCCGCCGCGTAGGGCGCGCCGTCCACCTGGGTCTGTCCCATGTCCGGGCCCGCGGTCTCCAGCTCGACGCCGGGGGCGGTCAGGTCGATGAGGGAGGCGTCGGGCGACTCCGGTACGAGTCCCCCGTTCTGGTCCACCCCCGCCACGGCCAGAACGTTGGGGTCCTCCTCACCACCGGCCGGGCCGACCACCAGGGTGTCGCGATCCGTGGCGAAGGCCGTGGCCTCCAGCAGCGCCTCGCTCCCGTCACCGGCCCTGGGCAGCAGGATCACCTGGACCCCGCTCTCCACCGCGTGCCGGACCGCCTTGGACAGGTCCCCCTCGGTGGGGATCGCCAGGACGGAGGCCTCCGGTGCCACTCCCAGCACACCGCCGTCGGCGTCCATGCCGTGGCCGTGCGCCACCACCAGGGCGGCCGCGGCCGTACCCTGCTGATTCGCGGTCCCGTTCTCACCGAGTTCGGTGTCGATCTCGACGTTGTCGCGCAGGTCGGGGTGTTCCTCGTCCACGGAGGCACCGGGCATGGCCACCGTGACACCGCGGCCCTCGGTCCGCTCCCAGACCTCCTGAGCGCCGATGGACGTCAGAGCCCACTGCTCGGGTCTGAAGTCGGGAATGTCCGCGGCCGCGGGAGCCGCCGTTCCCCCCAGCACGGCCAGGGACGCGCAGGCCCCCGCCACGACGCCCAGCAGATGGCGTTTGTATGTCCTGCTACGGCTGTTGCCCCCGAGCACGTCAGGCTCCCTCGAACGTTGCGGTCGGCGTTCCGCCGGGCCCTCCCCCGGACCCTCGCAATTCTGTCATGCGCACACGATTCCGGCTTGGACAAGTACTGTGCAGGGTAGGGAAGGCAACTGTATCTCTGCTGCCAGTCCTAGGGTTTGCGCTCCTCATACGGCATGTCGAGTCGCTAGCATGAGTCGCGCCGATCCGGACCAACCGAAGACCCGTCCAGGGGGTGTCCTATGCCGAATATCGGTCCGGCCGAAGACGGCCGGTCGGCCCTCGCCGAACGCGAACAGCGCATCCTCGCCTTCGAACGCCAGTGGTGGAAGTTCGAGGGCTCCAAGGAGCAGGCGATCCGTGACGAGTTCGGGTTCTCCGCGACCCGCTACTACCAACTGCTCAACGGTCTGGTCGACCGTCCCGAGGCCGCGGCCTTCGACCCGATGACCGTCAAGCGGCTGCGCCGCCTGCGCGCCGACCGACAGCGGCAGCGCAACGCCCGCCGCCTGGGAATCCATCTCTGAACCACGATGGCGTGCCCCGCGCACACGGCCCCGACGGTGATCCCGCTCGGGGCCGCCACGGCGTTCCCCACCGACGACGATGACGAGGTCCTCGCATGTCCCCGGCCGAGCCCGGACCCCTGCTCTCCCCCACGACCGACGCCGGACGCGCCGCCCTGACGGCGCTGCTGGACGACCCCTCTACGGCGCTGACCGGCTTCGACTTCGACGGCACCCTGGCGCCCATCGTCGCCGACCCCCGGGACTCGGCACCCCAGGCCGGGATCGTCGAGGCACTGACCGACCTGGCCGACCTGGTCGGAACGGTCGCCGTGATCACCGGACGCCCCGCCGAGACCGCCGTGCTGTTGGGCGGGCTGGACCGGGTGCCCGGCATCGTCGTCCTCGGCCACTACGGAGCCGAACGGTGGGTGGACGGGCGGGTGATCGCCGCCGACCCGCCGCCCGGGGTGGCGTTGGTCCGTTCCGAGCTGCCCGCCCTGGTGAAGGCCTCCGGAGCCCCCGCCGGGACCTGGATCGAGGACAAGGGGCGTTCGCTGGCCGTGCACACACGGCGTGCCGAGGACCCCGACCGGGCCTTGGCGCTGCTCGCCGAGCCCTTGAAGGAACTGGCCGAGCGTGCCGAGCTCAAGTTGGAGCCGGGCCGGATGGTGATCGAGCTCCGTCCACAGGGTGTGGACAAGGGTGCCGCCCTCACCTCACTGGTCGAGGAGAGGGCGGCGCGTTCCGTCCTCTACGCCGGCGACGACCTGGGCGACCTGCCCGCCTTCGCCGCCGTCACGGCCCTGCGCGAGCGCGACGTGCCCGGCCTGACCGTCTGCTCCTCCTCCGACGAGGTCACCGAGGTGGCCGACGCGGCCGACCTGGTCGTCCCCGGCCCCGCCGGTCTGGCCGAACTCCTCGCCGAACTCACGAAGAGGATTCGCGGGCCTGTGGAATGAGCGCCGCACGGGCCGCCGTACGCAGATCCACCAGCCCGGTGCGGTCGCGCCCGTAGTGCACGGCGTTGGTGAGCACGCCCACGTACCTTCCGCTCTCGGGGTGCATGAACAGGCTCGTCCCGGTGAAACCGTTGTGGTAGACCACCCCCTCCGGGGTGATGAGCCAGCCCAGACCCCGCGAGAGGCCGTTGCCCGCGTCCACCTGCGGCGTCCAGCTCTCCCTGATGAACGAGCCCGGGACCTCCCCCTCTTCGCCGTCCTCGCTCAGACGCAGGATCTCCCGGGCGAAGGCGCCCAGATCGATGGCGGTGCTGAACACACCGGCGTGCCCGGCCACCCCGCCCATCAGCGCCGCCGCCTCGTCGTGCACCACGCCCCAGGTGGGGGCGGTGCCGACCAGACGGCGTTCGGTGGGCGCCACGTGGGGCGAACGGGGCAGCGGACCATAGGTGGTCGAACGCATCCCCAACCGGTCCCACAGATCGGCGGTCAGCCGGTCCAGGCCCCGCCCGTACAGACGCTCCAACAACAGACCCAAAAGGATGAAGCCGCGGTCCACGTACAGGTAGCCGGGCTCCTCCAGCGGGTCCTCCAGGATGGCCTCGGCCAGATCCTGGTCGGTCCCCACGTACCGCTCCAACCAGGTGACCTGGTTGAGTCGGCTGGTGTGGGTGAGGATCTGACGGGTCGTCACCCAGGCCCCGGGAAGCTCCTCCCCCGGAAAGTATTCGGACATCGGAGCGTTGAGGTCCAAAACCCCTTCGGCGACCGCTCTACCGACCAACGGCCAGGTCGCCATCACCTTCGTCAGGCTCGCGACGTCGTAGGACACGTCCGGAGCGGTGTCGTGTTCGCCGTCGATCCGACCGACGGCGACGAACTCCCACATTCCTCCGGTACCGATGACCGCCGCCCCTCCCGGAAGCCAGTCGGCGTCGACCATCACCTTCAGGACCCCTCGGATCCGCGCTCCCGTTTCCGTGAGCCAGTCACCATCACGCACCACACGCCTCCCCCCGAGCGGTCTGCTCCACTCTCGGCGGATACCCCGTCGACCCGGGCTTGTCACACCCTCGTCGTCTCCGAACAGTACGAAACCCCCGCAGGTAGAGGCCGTAATCAGGGCACTTGGGCGTGGCGAAGTAGGCTGTCGACCACGAGTTCCCCGAGGAGGACCATGAGCAGCCAGACCCCCGTTCCCGCCGGATTCGTCGGCGTGGCCGGAAACATGGGCATCAAGGACCCCAAGGACGACTTCTTCGCCGTGGTCTCCCAGACCCCGGCGGTGGTGTCCGCGGTGTTCACCCGATCCCGCTTCGCCGGACCCAGCGTGCGCCTCAGCCGCGACGCCGCCGCCGACGGTCGGGCCCGAGGGGTCACCGTGGTCGCCCGCAACGCCAACGTCGCCACCGGGCAGATCGGGACCCGCGACGCCCGCGAGGTCCAGGAACGCGTGGCCCGGGCCGCCGGGATCGACCCCGACGATCTCCTGATCGCCTCCACCGGTGTCATCGGTCGCCCCTACCCGATGGAGCGGATGCGCGAGTACCTGGACGGGCTGCCCGCCGAGTTCCCGCCGGCCGACCTGGACCGGTCCGCCTCGGCGATGATGACCACCGACACCCACCCCAAGATCGTGTCCGTGAAGGTGGGCGAGGCGACCCTGACCGGCATGGCCAAGGGCGTCGGCATGATCGAGCCGGACATGGCGACCATGCTGGCCTGGTTCTTCACCGACGCCGAACTGGAGCAGCCGGTCCTGGACGAGGTGTTCCGCCGGGTCGTGGACCGCACCTTCAACGCGCTGAGCATCGACAGCGACACCTCCACCAGCGACTCCGCCGCGATCTTCGCCAACGGCCTCGCCGGCCCGGTGGACGTCGCCGCCTTCGAGGAGGCCCTGTACGGGGCGGCCCTGAAGCTGGTCCGGATGATCGCCTCCGATGGCGAGGGCGCCGGCAAGCTCATCGAGGTGCGGATCACCGGTGCCCGCGACGACGCCCAGGCCAAGCGGATCGGCAAGGCCGTGGTGAACTCCCCACTGGTCAAGACCGCCGTGCACGGCGCCGACCCCAACTGGGGCCGGGTCGCGATGGCCGTGGGCAAGTGCTCGGACGAGACCGACGTCCTCCCGGAGAACGTACGGATCGTCTTCGGCGACGTGGAGACCTTCCCGGCCGAGTCCACCGAGGAGACCCTGGAGCGCGCCTCCCGCCACATGAAGGGCGACGAGGTGTTCATCGGGGTGGACCTGGGCATCGCCGACGGCGACTTCACCGTCTACGGCTGCGACCTGACCGAGGGCTACATCCGCATCAACGCCGACTACACGACCTGAGGCGACCCCTCCGGCCCGATACCGCGAGGGCCCCGGTCCGATCGACCGGGGCCCTCGTCATGTCCGGCGGGACATCGACCCGCCGTCTTCGATGAACATCCATGCCCGCCCGTGCCGGCCGTATCGACCCGGGCGGGGTCCTGGCGTGAGGCCGGGTTCGGCCGCACGGAACCGGATCACACGTGGACGACGGGACCGTCGGTCATCCGCCCCGAACGCATGAACAGCGCCAGGATCGCGCCCAGCAGCAGTAGCGCCGAGGCGATGATGAACGCCAGGTGGAGCCCGTCCAGGAAGGCCAGGTTGCTGGCCTCGGTGACCGCCGCCGTGACGGTGGCGTCGGCCCCCTCCGGCACGACCGCCCCGCCCTGCGCGACCGTGCTCTGCATACCGGCGAGCTCACCCGAGGAGGGCTCCTCCAGCCCGGCGGAACCGTAGTGCGAGGGCAGGGTGGAGACGATGGTCGCGGACATGACCACGCCCAGGACCGCCGTGCCCAGCGAACCGCCGAGCTGCATCGCCGCCTGCTGCACGGCCGAGGCGACCCCGGCGAACCGCACCGGGGCGTTGCCGATGATGGCGGCGGTGGCGCCGGTCATCACCAGGCTCAGCCCCACGCCCAGCAGCACGAAGGCCACCGACATGTAGGGCACGCCGGTCTCCCCGTCCAACCGGGAGAGCATGAACATGCCGATCGACGCGGACAGCAGGCCCACCGTCGTGGGGGGTCTGGCACCGACCCGGTCCAGGATCCGACCTGCGATCGGGGAGGTGATGGCCATCATCGCGGTCATGGAGATGAGCTGGAGCCCGGTCTGGGCGGGGCTCATCCCCCGCACGCCCTGGAGGTAGAAGGTGATGAAGAACAGGGAGCCCATCAGGCCGACCGCCATCAGCACCGTCAGCACCACGCCGATCGACACCGACGGGTTGGTGAACAGGCCGAGCGGGATCAGCGGCTGCTCGGGTCTGCGCTCCCACAGCACGAAGGCGAGCCCGAAGACCAGGGTGGCCCCCAGGGAGGCCAGGGTGATCGGGTGGCCCCAGCCGATGCTCGGCGCCTCCACCAGGGCCCAGACCAGGGCGAAGATGGTGATGCTGATGAGCACGATGCCGGGCACGTCCATGCGGCTGCCGGGGTCGGTCGGCGCGTTGGCCGAGAGCAGCCACATCCCCAGCGCCAAGGCGAGCGCGCCCACCGGGGCGTTGATGTAGAAGACGGCCTCCCAGCCGAACGCGCTCACGAGCACGCCGCCCAGGATCGGTCCGCCCGCCGTGGCGGCGCCGATCAGGCTGCCGAAGACGCCGAAGGCCCGGCCGAGGCGGCTGGGCGGGAAGCTCGCCCGCATCAGCCCCATCGCGGAGGGCAGCAGCAGCGCGCCGAAGACGCCCTGCACGATCCGGAAGGCGATGAGCATGACCACGCCGGACGACAGCGCGATGGCCACCGAGGAGAGGACGAACCCGACCACGCCCACGAGGTAGGTGTTGCGGTGGCCGAAGCGGTCGCCGAGCTTGCCCGCGGTGATCAGGAAGACCGCGAGGCCCAGGAGGTAGCCGTGGGTGACCCATTGGAGTTCGGCGAGGGAGGCTCCCAGCGAGGCACCGATCGCCGGGTTGGCGACCGCCACGATGGTGCCGTCCAGAGCCACCATCATCACGCCGAAGGCGATGGCGACCAGGGTCGCCCAGGGGCTCTTGGTGAAGCCGCCCTTGATCCGGTCCGGTGGCGCGGTCGGCGCCGACGGCGGCGATGCCTGTGTCGTCATGTTCTCCCCCGAGGAATCCCGTTATCGTCTCGGCGAGATTATGTCAGCGACTGACACTTGACAACCGCTGTCATAAGTCAGTGACTGACGTCATATCGCTCCCCATGTATCCTCGATGGGGAAGGCGAGATCCGGTCGAGGCCGGTAACGAGGGGAGGCGCGTCCGTGAACACGACGAGCCCCGAGCCGGTCGGGCTGCGCGAACGCAAGAAGGCCCGCCTCCGCCAGGAGCTGATCAACACCGCCGTCCGCCTCTTCCACGAGCGGGGTTTCGAGGGCACGACCACCGAGGAGATCGCCGCCGCCGTCGGCGTCTCCCAGCGGACCTTCTTCCGCTACTTCGCCTCCAAGGAGGCCGTGGTCCTGGCCGCCGCCGAGGGCGTGGACCAGATCCTGTTCGAGGCCCTGCGCGCCCGGCCCGCCGACGAGCCGCCCTTCCTCGCCCTGCGCAACGCGATGCGCGACCACTGGGCCCATCTGGAGCGCGAGGGTCTGCACCTCATCGGCGCCACCGAGGACCTCAGCGCCCGCAGCCCCGAGATCCTCGACACCAACCTGCGTTACTGCCGACAGCGGCAGGAGCAGCTCGCCGCGGTCGTGGGCGAACGCGCGGGCGTCGACCCCGCCACCGACCCTCGCCCCTCCCTCGTGGCGGCGGTGTTCTTCGCCGCCCTCAACAACGGCTACCAGAACTGGTGCTCCGAGGGCTGCCAGAACACCGAGCGGCTTCTACGCTCCTTCCTCGAACAGCTCGATCTGCTTCCCCAGGCGATCGGCGACGACTGGGGCACCCCTCAGGCCCGGAGCGCCTGACCGGACCCCGACCACAGGAGACCCACCGCACCACCCCCGCGCGCTGCGGCATCTCCATCAAGACGCGTCCCGCACCGGCCCGGGACGCGCCCCGGGCACGGTCACCTCAGGGCACGGCCCTGGCCACCATCGTGCCCTTGCCTTCTCCGCTCCCTCAGAGTCCGGCCACCTCCGGACGCACCACCTCGCGCACCGCCTCCCGAGCCCGTTCCGGGCTCTCGGCGGCCAGGGCGAGCTCGGCCAACCGGCGGCATTCGGCGAAGGTGTGCCGGGACAACGCGTACCGCACCACCGGCAGCGCGGGCGGGGCCATCGACAGCCCGGTCACCCCGACCCCCACCAGCACCAGGGCGAGCAGCGGGTCGGAGGCCGCCTCGCCGCACACCCCGACCGGTCTGCCCAACCTCTCCCCCGCGCCACCGACCTTGGCCACCAGCTCCAACAGCGCCGGCTGCCAGGGGTCGAGAAGCTCGGGGAGCGTGTCGAGGGTCCGGTCGACGGCCATGGTGTACTGCGCGAGGTCGTTGGTGCCGATCGACACGAAGTCGACCCGGCTCAGCAGCCGTTCGGCCGTCAGCGCCGCCCCGGGCACCTCCACCATCACCCCGACCTCGCCGATCCCGGCGGCGCGGGCCAGCTCGACGAACTCGCCCGCCTCGGCCGGGGTGGAGACCATCGGGGCCATCACCCGGATCCGGGCCGTCTCCTCGTCCTTGTCCACCTCGCGTACGGCGGAGGCGATGGCGGTCAGCTGGTCGACGAGCAGGTGGGGGTGGACGCGCGAGGTCCGAAAGCCCCGCACCCCCAGAGCCGGGTTGGCCTCCTCGCCGGTGGCGACGAACCCCAGCGGCTTGTCCGAGCCGGCGTCCAGCGTCCGCACGGTCACCGTCCGACCGGCGAAGGCCCGGAACAGGCGCGTGTAGACCGCGGTCTGCTCGGCGACGTTCGGGGGCTCGTCGCGGTCGAGGAAGAGGAACTCGGTCCGGAACAGCCCGATGCCCTCACCGTCGTGTTCGGCGCTCCGGCCCGGGTCGGCCTCCCCGGCGTTGAGCAACAGCGCCACCGGGACGCCGTCGAGGGTGCGGCCCGGTCCGGTGGCCTCGGCGGCCAGAGCACGACGGCGTTCGGCCCGCCCCTGAAGGCTCTCGACCCTGTCCTGGGAGGGGTCGATCTCGACCGTTCCGGCGTCGCCGTCCACCGCCACCAGGGCGCCCTCGGCCAAGTCCTCGGCGCCCGGGCAGCCCACCACGGCGGGCAGCCCCAGAGCGCGGGCCAGGATCACCGTGTGACTGGTGGGACCACCGAGCCGGGTGACGATGGCCTTCACCTGCTCGGGGTCCAGGCGCACCGTGTCGGCGGGGGCCAGATCGTGGGCGACCAGGACGTAGGGGTGGCCCGGCTCCGGCAGCCCCGGCATGGCCCGCCCCAGCAGCACCGCCACCGCCCGGTCACGGATGTCGGCCAGGTCGGCGGCGCGCTCGGCCAGATAGCCGCCGGCGGCCAAGAGCAGCTCCCGATAGCGTTCGCAGGCCTCGTGCACGGCCCAGGCCGCCGCCCTGCCCTCGCGGATCAGTGCCCCGGCCTGCCTGCGCAGCTCGGGATCGCGGGCCATCAGCGCCTGGGCGTTGAGCACCGCCGCGGCCTCGCCGTCGAGGCGGGCGGCTCGTTCCTCCAGGTCGACACCGACCCGATCCAGGGCGGCGAAGGCGGTCGACTCCTCGTGGTCGGGGTCGCCGACCTCCGGTTCGACCTCGGGCAGGGAGGGTGGCGCCGCCATCCGGGCGACCGGGGCCACCGCGGTTCCGGGCCCGGCGGCGATCCCCTTGAGCGACCGGTCGGGGGCGGGGGAGGTGTCCGTCTGCTCCATGCGTCTCTCCTGCGGCAGGTGGGTTCCGTGCGCCGGCGGTGGGGATGGGTTCCGCCGGAGCACCGGGGGGCTGTGTGTTCCCGTGTTCTCCACCCAACCCCGGATCCGTCTCCGGCACCAGAGCGAATCCGGGATCTGTGGACAACCGGCCGCGAAAGACGCGCGGCGGCGCCCACACGTACCCCCTCGAGACCGAACGGTTCACCGCCCACTCCAGGGAAGGCCTCCCCCGTAGGGCTTCGACGAACCTCGAACACCCACCGTCCACGTATGGCCACGGGACGTCCCTCGGAGTAGCGTGGCCCGGGGCCGTCCCGCACGGGCCCCTCCCGGGCCGCCGTGTCCGGCCCGACGTCATGACCACCGACGGCGTCGTCCCCGCGACCGCGCCGACCCCTGTGGCGGATCGAACGGATCCGGCCGATCCTCGACCCGAAGCGACGAGACCCCTCAAGGAAGACCATGCCCGAACGCACCGTTGTCATCGGTTCCCTCCTCGGACTGCACGCCCGCCCGGCGGCCCTGTTCGTCCAGGCCGTCAACGAGACCGGTCTGCCCGTGATGATCTCCCACGAGGGCCACGAGGCGGTGGACGCGCGCAGCGTGCTCGCCGTGATGTCCCTGGGCGTCTCGCACGGCCAGACCGTGACGCTGACCTGCGATGACGAGAACGCGGACGGCGCGCTGGACGGGCTCGTGGAGATGCTCGGCAAGGAACTCGACCCCCGCTGACCGGGGCGGTCGGCCCCCGCCGAGGCGCGGGGGCCGACCCTGTCCTCAGTCCAGGAGGCGGAGGGACTCCTCCCGCATCTGCACCTTGCGGACCTTGCCCGTGACCGTCATCGGGAACTCGTCCACCACGTGCACGTAACGCGGGATCTTGAAGTGGGCGATACGGCCCTGACAGAAGGCCCGGAGCGTCTCGGGCGTGAGCGGCTCGGCGCCCTCGCGCATCCGCACCCAGGCCATCAGCTCCTCGCCGTACTTCTGGTCCGGAACCCCGATGACCTGCGCGTCGAGCAGGTCGGGGTGGGTGTAGAGCACCTCTTCGATCTCGCGCGGGTAGATGTTCTCCCCGCCCCGGATCACCATGTCCTTGATCCGGCCGGTGATGCCCACGTAGCCGTCCTCGTCCATGACGGCGAGGTCCCCGGTATGCATCCACCGGCCCCGGTCGATCACCTCGGCGGTCTTGTCCGGCTCGTTCCAGTAGCCGAGCATCACCGAGTAGCCGCGGGTGCACAGCTCCCCTGGGGTGCCTCTGGGCACGGTGACCCCCGTGGCGGGGTCGATGACCTTGACCTCCAGGTGGGGGCCGACCCGGCCCACGGTGGACACGCGACGCTCCAGGGAGTCGTCCCGCCGGGTCTGGGTGCTCACCGGGGAGGTCTCGGTCATGCCGTAACAGATGGACACCTCGGCCATGCCCATCCGGTCGATGACCTGGCGCATCACCTCCACCGGGCAGGGCGAGCCCGCCATGATCCCGGTCCGCAGGGTGGAGAGGTCGTAGTCGTCGAAGTCGGGCAGGGCCAGTTCGGCGATGAACATGGCCGGCACCCCGTACAGCGAGGTGCACTTCTCCGCCTGGACGGCGTCGAGCGCGGTGGCGGGTTCGAATCCGGGGCCGGGGATGACCATGCAGGCGCCGTGGCTGGTGGCGGCGAGGTTGCCCATCACCATGCCGAAGCAGTGGTAGAAGGGCACCGGCAGCGCGATCCGGTCGATCTCGGTGTAGCCCAGCAGCTCGCCCACCGAGAAGCCGTTGTTGAGGATGTTGTGGTGGGACAGGGTCGCGCCCTTGGGGAAGCCGGTCGTCCCCGACGTGTACTGGATGTTGATCGGGTCGTCCGGGGACAGGGTCGCCTCCACATCGGCCACCGGTCCGCGGCCGTTCCGCTCCCCCGCCGCGAGCAGCGCGTCCCATTCGGGGCTTTCGAGGAGGACCACGTCGCGCAGGTCGGGGCAGTCGCCGCGCACCTCCTCGATCATGCCCGCGTAGTCGGAGGTCTTGAAGGCGGGCGCCGAGATCAGGACCGAGACGCCCGCCTGGCCCAGGACGTAGCGGAGTTCGTGGGTGCGGTAGGCCGGGTTGATGTTGACCAGCACCGCGCCGATCCTCGCGGTCGCGTACTGGACGAGCACCCACTCGGCGCGGTTCGGCGACCAGATGCCCACCCGGTCGCCCTTGACCACCCCGAGGTCGAGGAGGCCCGAGGCCACCCGGTCCACCTCCGCGTCGAACTCCCGGTAGGTGTACCGGAGCCCCAGGCCGCGGTCGATGAGCGCGTCACGATCGGGATGGGCGGCGGCGGTGCGCGCCAGATTCCCGCCGATCGTGTCGCCGAGCAGAGGGGTGGTCGAGGTACCGGAGGCGTAACTGGGACGGGGGTCGGTGTTGCTCAAGTCCGGGCTCCTTGCTGTACGGAGGCAGCGGTTCCGTGGCCGGTCGGGCGGTTTTCACCACCTTTCCCACCATGTAACCCGGATCACAGTTACCACGTCCCACGGCCCTGAGGGAAGCGTTCCACCCCTTCCCGACCGGCTCCGGTACCCCTTACGAGCGACTCCCCTCTCAGGAACCCCCGCTGCCCTCGTAGCTCCCGTACTCGGCCGCCCCGACCACCTCGTACTCCTGGACCGCGATCCCGCCCGGCGTGGTCCGGTTGCCGCGCAGGCGCAACCCGGACGGAACGCCGTGTTCCGGGAACAGCCGACGGCCGTCGCCCACGACCACCGGCGCGACCATCAACCGCAGTTCGTCCACCAGCCCCGCCGCCAACAGCGACGCCCCCAGACGAGCGCTGCCGTGGATCTGCAACTCCCGGCCGGGGAGCCGCTTGAGCTCGGCCACCTGGGCGAACACGTCGCCGGACAGGATCGTGGTCGGCTCCCACGTCGCCTCGGTGAGACTGTGCGAGGCCACGTACTTGGGCAGACCGTTGAGCTTCGTCGCGGCCGGGTCCTCCGCAGGGTCCATCGTCGGCCAGTCGCGGGCGAAGTTCTCGTAGGTGCGGCGACCGAACAGGAACGCGTCCGCCCCCTCCAACCAGCCCATGACGACGTTCAGGAACTCCTCGTCCATGTGCGGGACCAGCCAGCCTCCCCGCGCGAAACCGTCGCTGGTGTCCTCATCCGGAGAACCGGGCCCCTGGGCCACTCCGTCCAATGACAGGAACTCCTGAAGAATCAGCCTCACGATGTCCTCCTTCGCGGTCGAAAGGGTCAGTGGTGCAGGGTGGGGCGGTAGACGAGCTCCTGGATCCGCCCGTCGAAGGTGTGGTGTTCGAGCAGTTCGAGGTCGAAGTCCTCGGCCCCCTTGAAGATCGGGGCGGTCCCGGACCGGCCGGTCAACACCGGGAAGATCGTCACCTGGACCCGGTCGACCAGGCCCGCGGCCATCAGGGCGCGGTTCATCGACAGACTGCCGTGCGAGCGCAACGGAACGTCGGACTCCTCCTTGAGCCGGGCGATCACGTCGACGGCGTCACCGCGCGCGACGTGGGCGTCCCCCGGCCAGTCGAGGGGTTCCTCGACGGTGTCGGAGACGACGGTCGTCGGCAGGTGCCGCATCCGCGCGACCCACGGGTCGTACACGCCGGTCTCCGCGGGGTCCATCTTCATGAGTTCGACGAACTCCCGGTAGGTGCCCGCCCCGAAGATCATCCGCTGGTCCGGCGTGTACTGGTCCAGCCGGTGTCGGAGGAACTCGGGGCCCTGCTTGCCCCAGTAGCCTCCCCAGTCACCGCCCTCGCCGTAGGAGCCGAAGCCGTCGAGGCTGGAGAAGACGTCGAAGGTGTAGGTGGTGGTCATGGTGCCTGCCCCTTGAGATGAGGTCGGATGGTCTCGACGATGTAGACCCGGCACCATCGTCGAACTCATCGCCGCCCGAGCCCCGTCGACAGGCCGATGAGAACGGTCATCCGACCACTCCTTTGAGGAGTCACGCCCTTCGCTTCACGAGCCCCGGATCACCGGTGTACGGGGGGACCTGGCATGCTGAATCCCCCCTCCCCGCGAAGAAGAAGGCCTCCCATGTCCGAAGAGCACGCGCCGGAAACGGTCGAGGACGAGACCGACAAGTACCTGTCCACTCTCAAGACGCCCGTGGTCACCACCGAGCACTACTGCGACCTCGAAGTCGATGACATGTGGCCGGTCATGGCCACCATCGTCGACGACGCGGAAGAGACCATCATCAAGCTCAGCCAGGACGCGCGCGAGCAGGGCGCGGACGCGGTCGTGGGCATGCGGATCGTCGGCGGCGTCGGAGTCTCCGGTTCCTCTTACGTCTATGGCACCGCGGTGACCTTCGTCGACGACGCGGAGGACTCCGACGACGAGCTCGACTGAGCGGCCCGCGTCGGAGCGACACCGCCCGCACGAGGCTCCGCCCGCCCCGGTGAGGCTCGGATCCGGCACCCCGTGGCCGGATTCCTCGTCGGGGTGGTGCCCCTCCTCTCGAAGGCCCCCTAACGGAAGGCGCTCAGCGCCAGGTGGGCCGCGGCGGCGTCCACCGGCTTGGCGACGTCGAGCCCGGTGGCCTCCGCGAACCTGCGGAGACGGTTGATCACCGTGTTGCGGTGGCAGAACATCACCCGCGCCACCTCGGTGATGGAACCGATCTCGTAATAGGTCTCGACCGTCTCGATCTGTAGGTCGATCTCGCGTTGGGAGTACCTTCCGAGCGAAGCCCGGACGTCCCGGGCGAAGGCCTCGGCGACCACCCCCAGGCGTGCGCCCGCCAGCCGGGTCCAGTGGTCCTCGAACCGCGCCGCCGCGCCGTCCCGCGCCCACTTCGCCAACTCGCAGGCCAGACGCCACATCTCGGCGATCTCCCCGATGCCGTGGGCGCTCGGAGAGATCCCGACCGGCCTGGCCGCCAGCGCCTCCCGGGCGGCGTCCGTGACCTCGGCGGCGGGAACGATCGCGAACTCGACCCCGTCCAGGCGGAGGAGGAACGCGCCGGGCAGGGCCTCGCCGACCCACCCCCTGAAGTCGCGCGCGTGGTTCTCGTTGGCCACCAGGACGATGTGAACACCGTCGGGATCCAGCCCGAGGGCCTCGGCCGCCTGAGCGTGCAGACGCGCGTCCGTACCGAACCCGCTCAGCAGATGGCGGAGGAGGAACGCGTGCTCCAACTCCAACTCCGCGCGCATCCGCGCGATCTCGTCCGTGTACCCGGTCTGCACGTGCGTCGTGTGCAGCTCCACCGCCTCCCAGATCGAGATGACCTCCTCCGAGAAGCCGGGGAAGTCCTCTTCGGGAACGTGCGCGCGCATCGCCTCCCAGAGGAAACGGAAGTCCATCCGCACGGCCCGCAGCAGTGACTCCAGGGGGATCCCTCGGCGGGCGCGCGACCGCCCGACCTCGACGGAGTGGGCGCGCAGCTCCTCGTGGCGTTCCCGGCCCCTCAGGAGTTCCAGGAGGAGTTCGAGCGTGGCCCGGGCGGTGCCGTACAGCTCGGCGTCGTCGATGACGGTCTCGGCGTACCCGGTCAACTCGCGCACCCTGCGGACGTAGGCCCAGGCGATGGCCTCCAGCTCCTCCAGGCACGCCTCCGCCGCGCGGGGGATGATCTCCGACTGCCCTGTTTTGTGCATGTGCACATTTTAGACGGCGTTCTCGTGGCGTTCTTCGCTTGTGAAGGTTGTGTTTTTCCAAGACGATGATCGACATCACACCTGGTCGTCGATGGTCCGCCCGACCGGTGCACATCTCCCGGAGGATCACATGTCACAGCCCCAGCCGACCACTCCGAGCGCGCGAGGCCCCAACGTCGACGCGACCGACGCGAAGCGCATCGCCTTCGCCGCCTTCGTCGGCACCGCCCTGGAGTGGTACGACTACTTCCTGTTCGGCATGGCCGCCGCACTGGTCTTCAACCGTCTGTTCTTCACCGACCTCGACCCGAGCGCGGGTCTCATGGCGGCGCTGGCGACCTTCGGCGTCGGTTTCGCCGCCAGGCCGATCGGAGCGCTGATCTTCGGCTACATCGGCGACCGCTACGGCCGGCGACCCGCGCTGCTGGCGACCATCGTCATGATCGGCTGCGCGACCGGACTCATCGGCGTGCTCCCCGACTACCTCGCGATCGGTATCGCCGCGCCCATCCTGCTCGCGGTCCTGCGACTCCTCCAGGGGCTGGCCGTGGGCGGCGAATGGGGCGGCGCCATCACCATCGCCATCGAACACGCCCCCGAACGGCAGCGCGCCCGGTATGCCGCCCTGGTCCAGATCGGCTCCCCGGTCGGCACTCTCATCTCCTCCGCTGCCTTCGCCGCCGTGCTGGTGCTGCCCGCGGCCGAGTTCGACGCCTGGGGCTGGCGACTCCCGTTCCTCGCCGCGTTCCCGCTGCTCGGGATCGCCCTCTACATCCGCTTCAAGGTGGAGGAGTCCCCCGTCTTCCAGGAGCTCCTGGAGATGGAGGACCGCGCCAAGGTGCCCGCCCTGGCCCTGTTCCGCGAAGCCGGAGGACGCCTGCTCGTGGCGGTCGCCGCGGCTCTGCTGGGGGTCGGCGGCTTCTACATGATGACGACCTTCGTGGTCTCCTACGCCTCCACCGTCCTGGAGGTCGACCGCCAGGCGGTCGTGAACGCGACACTCGTCGCCGCCGTCTTCCAGATCGTCACGACCCTGATCGCCGGGCGCGTGGCCGAACGCTTCGGCCCCGGCCGGATGACGGTGATCGGCGCCGTGACCACGGGCGTGGCCGCCTTCCCCCTCTTCCGGCTCATCGACACGGCCGAGCCCTGGGCGATCACCATCGCGGTGACCATCGGCATCTGCCTCATCACCCTGGCCTACGCCGTCACCGGCACGCTGCTGGCAGATCTCTTCCCGGCCCGGCTGCGCTACAGCGGCGTCTCCCTCGGCTACAACCTCGCCGGCACCCTCAGCGGTTTCCTTCCGCTCATCGCCACCGCGCTTCTGGTCGTGGACGACGGGGCGTCCTGGCCCGCGGTGCTGGTCCTCATCGGCATCTGCGTCATCACCGCGCTCGGCGGTGTGGCCGGCGAGCGGATCAGGGTCGCGGACGTCCGGGCCGCCGAGAACGCGCCGACGACCAAGGCGTGAAGCGCCCGCCCACACCCACCACGACCTCAGTACAGGAGATCCACTTGAACCTCGAACCCGAAGTCATCGCGCGTATCGAAGCGGCGGTCGACGAGGCCTTCGATGCCCAACTGGCCTTCACCCAGGAACTCGTACGTCATCCCTCCCTGCGCACTCGGGAGTCCTCGGCACAGGACCTGATGTACGAGGCCATGGAGCGGAGAGGCCTGGCCATGGACCGTTGGGAGCTCGACCCCGAGGAGATCTCCGCCCATCCCGGGGCCGGGAAGATCAAGGTCTCCTACGAGGGCGTCGAGAACGTGGTGGGCACGTACACGCCCGCCCAGGGCGGGGGTCGTTCGCTGATCCTCAACGGCCACATCGACGTGGTCCCCGAAGGCCCCGTCGAGGAATGGACCCGGTCCCCCTGGGACGCCCCCGTCATCGACGGTTGGCTGTACGGGCGGGGCAGCGGCGACATGAAGGCGGGGCTGGCCGCCAACCTGTTCGCCTACGACGCCGTGCTCAAGGCCGGGTTCATGCCCACCGGACGCATCCACTTCCAGTCCGTGGCGGAGGAGGAGTGCACCGGCAACGGATCGCTGGCGACGATCCAGCGCGGTTACCGCGCCGACGCCGTCCTGATCCCCGAGCCGGAGGAGGACATGCTGGTCCGCGCCAACGTCGGCGTCATCTGGTTCACCGTGCGCGTCGCCGGGCACCCCACGCACCCGAGGGAGATGACGTCGGGGTTCAACGCGATCGACGCGGCACACCACGTGATGGGGAGACTGCGCGAGCTCGAACGGCGCTGGAACGACGAGAAGGACCGGCACCCCTACTTCGAGGACCTCGACCACCCCATCAACTTCAACCTCGGTGGGATCACCGGTGGCGATTGGCCGTCCAGCGTTCCCGCCTGGTGCGAGCTCCAGGTCCGGGCGGCGCTCTATCCCGGGGTGAGCGCCGACGACGCCTGGGAGCAGATCGAGGAGGTTCTGCGGAACACCACCACGGACGATGCGGGGAACCCCATCCAGGCCGTGGGCGAACGGACCGGCTTCTACTCCGAGGGTTATGTCCTACCGGAGGGGACGGAGGCGGAGGACGTTCTGCGCGGAGCGCACCGGGCCGTCTTCGAGGAGGAGCTGAGGACCTTCACCACCCCCGGCTACCTGGACGGGCGTGTCTACACCCTGTACCAGGGGGTTCCCGCGCTGGTCTACGGGCCGATCTCCGAGGCCATCCACGGATATGACGAGCGCGTCGACGTCGAGTCCGTACGGCGGATCACCAAGTCCATCGCCCTGTTCATCGCCGCGTGGTGCGGGTTGGAACAGGCCTCCTGACACGGCTTCGGGGTAGGCCGGACCCACGGCCCCTCGTCGAGGACCTGGTCGAATGAAACGGCGCCGCACCCTTGCTTGCAGGGTGCGGCGCCGTCCTCATGTCAGAGCAGCGACAGCTCGCGGAGCTTCGCCTCGACCTCCGCGTTGGCCGGTTCGACCTGGTGGGAGCCGTCCGGGTAGACGACCACCGGGATGTTGGTCCGCCCCGAGATCTCCCGGGCCTGTTCCGTGGCCGCCGTGTCGTGCTCGACGTCGATGTACTCGAAGGGCACCTGAAGCTCGGTCAGCTGCTTCTTCGTACGTCGGCAGTCCCGGCACCAGTCGGCTCCGTAGACGCGGATCGCCGCCTCGTTCATCCGTCCTCCCTCGGGATGGTCTCCCCGCCAGTCTGCCCGACCGCCCCAAATGCGCCTCCAAGGGGCATACGGGGAGTGGAGTAGTCGCCCCTCATAGGGGCGATGAGGACTGCTTCAGGTGCCCTCCGCAGATCTAGATCAGATGTTGCTGCCCCTCGTAGGGGCGATGAGGGCTTGGCCAAACGCAACCAGCTCAAGGAACACCATTTGTTGCTACCCCTTGCAGGGGCGATGAAGGCATCCGGTAGTACATCCGCCCCCGGCGCCGCGCTGAAATCAGAGCTCTTCGGCTTCTCATCGAGACCCCCGGAATCGACGCGGGACCAGGACTCTTCAACCCGACCATCCCCGCCCTCTTCCCGACCTGTCAACGACACAGGTCGTAGAGCAGACCTTCTCCCTGGAGTTTAGAGCCCCACACCGACAAGAACCTCCCGGCACCTTGGCAGCCCCCACCCAAAAGTCCGCTTCACAAAAACGAGCGAAAAGCACCCCCACCACCTCTCCGTGTGACCCATGGGACGCGAGGTCGAAGCGCTCGGGGCATCCTGATCGGGCACTCGATGGCCAGGGCCGCACCCCGAAGGATGCGGCCCCGCGGAGGGTCCCGATCGGAGCCGGCGGGTCTCCAGTCCCGCGGCTCCGACATCCAGCCGGCCCTCACGTTCTTGTGTTGCTCCCGATCACGGTCTCGGTCATCACGGACCGTCCACCGCTGATCTATTCGGGAGCGGTCATGTCATCCCGTTTTCATTGAAATGTCTGTTCATGTGGTCATCGTCCGGGTTCGGTGAGCAGGCGTTGGACGTCGGCCTTGAAGTAGCGGCGATGTCCGCCCAGCGTGCGGACCCAGCGCAGTCTTCCTTCCTGGGCCCATAGGCGCACGGTCTTGGGATCCACCCGGAAGGCCTGGGCGACCTCTTGGGGGGTGAGCAGGTCCATGGGGTCGACATCCGGCTGCGTCATGTTCTTCTCTCAAAGGGGGTCGTTATCGGGGGTCGTGGAAAAACGTGGTCGTTCAGCGCGTCCGTGTCCGGGCGGCGTGCAGCGCGGCCAGCACCTGGACCAGGCGTCCTTCGGCGTCGTCCAACAGGGCGTTCCTGCGGGCCGGACTGTTGCCCGCCCACTGCGCACGGGTGAGATAGCGGGCGGCGTCCTCGGCCGCGCTCGCCCCGGCCAACAAGGTCGGACCGCAGGCCGGGCGGGCGGCCTGGTCCCACGCGGGACGCGTTCCCTCGACCTGGCGGCGCCGGGTCTGGAGTGGGAGTTGGGCCTGATCCCACAACAGGTAGGCCTGCTCCCGTCCTTCCTGGTCGGCTTCGTAGGCGTCGAGTAGGCGGATCATCAGCTCGTGGGAGGGGCGGATGCGTCCGGTCTCGATCCGAGAAACCGTCGACTGATCCACCCCCGACAACCGATAGCCGCTCAGCCCGGCCGCCTTGCGCAACCACTTCAGGTGGACGCCGAGCGCCTTCTTGGACTCGGCGCACAGGGAGTCCGCGTCATGTTCGTTCACTCGAAGACTCCAGATCGGAGAAGGGAGGCGGGTGATCGAGCCCGGCGTGCGGGCCCCGGAAGGGCGCTCGTGGGAACGCCCCTCCGAGGCACCGGCCGAGTGTTCCGCGGTCTGCGGCACAGGGCTTTTCCACAGCCGCATCAGCAGGGCCGAGTGGTTCCGGTGAGGGTGGTCAGGGCGGCGATCGGCGGCTCTCCCCGGCCCGGGTCGTTCGGTGGCGAGACGTGCCACCGCCAACCTGCGGTCTCGAAGAGCTTTCGCAACCCGTCCGGCTCGCGTGCCACCAGCCGGGTATCCGCGCCCTGCTCTTGCGCTTGGCCTGTGTAGACGTCGGCGGCGCCGTTCATCCCGGACAGGTGGGTGATCCCCCATCCGCTTCCCGGAGCCAACCGGGAGGCCAACGCCTCCACCAACCCCGCGACCTCGGAATCCTCCAAGTGGTCGAGTGTCAGAGTGGAGAGCACCCCCACCGGCACCGACAGATCCAGATGCTCGCTCAACGCGGCGGTGAGACCCGCCGGATAGCGCAGGTCCAGGTCGAGGACGTGCACGTTGCCTCCCCGGACCCGGGCCGGATGCTCCCACCAGGCGCGGGCGGCGGCCAGTGCGGCGAGGTCGTGGTCGACATAGACCGTGCGGGACCGGCTTCCCCACAGCACCCGGCCGCGTTCGTGCGGGGCCCGGCGCATCGTCGGCAACCCGCAGCCCAGATCCACGACTTGGGGGAAGGAGTGGCAGACCGCGTCGACCACGCCTTCGCGGGCTTTGCGGTGCACCAACATCTGCCCCGCCAGACCTGGCGAGGCTTCGGCCATGCGCATGGCGGTGTGGCGGTCCTGGCTCCAGGAGTCCTTGCCGTAGTCCAGGTAGTCGAAGGTGCGTGCCGCGTTGGTCAACGCCCATTCCTCACGGTCGAGAAGGGTTCCGCTGCGGGCCGCGCCCCAAGCCGGAGGCTTCTGCGTTTCAGCGCGCATCCCGCCTCCTCTTGGTGCGCTCGACTGGAGGGCCGGGCGGCATCCCGTAGTGGGCGCGCAGCCGTGATTCCAACTGTTCGGGGGTGGGTTCGATCTGGCTGCGCCAGGGGGCGCGAGGGTGATGGTGGGTGGCCAGCCAGAACCGTCCGGTCCAGGCGATCTTGTGTGTGCGGCCCCAGCGGGCGGTGAGTTCGGCCAGAACCTGGGCGGGAGGGGCCCAGGTGTCTCCGTACTCGTCCATATGGACGCCCTCGTGCGTGCGGGCACGGACGCAACGGCGAGTGCGGCCCGCCGAGGTCAGATGGGCTTCTAAGCAAGACCGGTTCACGAGACGACCCCCTCGGTTTCGGTGAGCCGGTCGAGTAGGGCGATCGCCGCCGCAAGGTCACCGGAGGAGAGCGCCACCGACAACGCGGCCCGAGCCTGACACATCCGCGCCCGAAGCAAAGCGGGGTGGTGCTCACCCAGATACGCGGCGGGAGTGACGGCCGAGACGGAGGAGGAGGGGAAAGCGCTGGCGGCCCCGGAACGAGAACGCGAACAGAGAGGCACGGAAGGGCCGGCCGAGCGGGACGTGCTGGCACCCCTGCCGGTCGTGGCGGGAGCGGGGAGTCGGAGGGCATCGCTCAGGGCGGACAGGAACGCCTCGGTCTGGATATCCATCATCGTCACGCCACCTCCGGCAGGTTCCGCAGTCCGGTCAACACCCGCTCCAACAGCGGGACCTCCGATGCGTTGAGGGCTTCGAGAGGCCGACGCGGCCGAGGCACGAACACCGGGGTCAGAGAGGGAGCACGTGAGGGGGCGGGGGTCGAGGAGAGCAGGTCGAGGACGTAGCTCCTCACCCGCCTCGCCGCACGGCGATGTCGTCGGGCAGGGGGCTTCAGGGAACGGGGCGCCATAGCGCACACCTCTTCTCAGGGAGCCGGATGGGAGGTCCGGCAGTGCTTCCAGGTGAGTCCATGGTTGCGTCCTGCATCTAGATTTGCAATACCCATCTGGATAATGGTGAAAGAATTCCTCTTGCGAACACCGTCTAGTGATGGGTAGTGCGCGAAATGTCTGATTCCCCAGGGCCGCACGTAGGATCGGCAGCACGAGTGACCGTTACAAGGAGGAGCAGAGACGTGGCCAGCCCGACACTGCGCCGACGCCGCCTCTCCAGGCTGTTGAGGGAGCTGCGCGAAGCCTCTGGGTCGACTGCCAGCAAGGTCGCTAAGGAAGCCAAACGACGTTCGGGGAAACACCGAGGCTGGTCGGCTTCGAAGCTGACCAGGCTGGAGGGCGCCGAGTGGAAGCGAGTTCAAGCCGATGACGTCTTGATGCTTCTTGACATCTACGAGGTCACCGACCCCGCTGAGCGAAGCTCCTACGTCACTCTGGCGAAGGAGGCCAACCAGCAAGGCTGGTGGGCCACGTTTGGAGATGCCCTCGGCAGTGGCCAATTCGTCGGGCTGGAATCCGAAGCCTCCAGCATCCGAAGCTACGAGTCCATGTCCATCCCTGGCCTGCTACAGACTCCCGAGTACGCCCGGGCAGTGATCGCTGGCAACGGCATGGTGAGCGATGAAACCGAACTCGCTCAACGAGTGGACGCTCGCATGTTCCGCAAGAACGTGTTCACCAAGATGAATCCGGTGACGTTCTGGGCTGTCCTCGATGAAGCAGCACTCCTGCGCATCACGCCAGAGCTCAAGGGGCAGCTGGAGTACCTCTTGGAGATGGGCAATCGCCCGAACGTCGGCATCCAAGTACTCCCGATGAGCAGGGGGCCGCACGCAGCGATGACCGGGCAGTTCGTGATCATGGAGTTCCCTCCTCCCGACCTCCCTGTCGTCTACCTTGAAGTCATGTCTGAGGAGCTCTATCTGGAGAAACCGCAAGAAGTCACCCGCTACCAGCACTTTTATGACTACGTGCAAGCGGAAGCTCTATCGGTTTCTGACTCCCGGGCGCTCATCCGGGACCGACTTGCATCCCTATGAAGTGAAGGCGCACCATGCCTGAGGCATCCCACCTGAAGTTCCGCAAGTCCTCCTACAGCGGATCTACCACTCAAAACTGCGTCGAGGTCGCCGATATGACCTACGGTACGGCTGTCCGGGACAGCCAGAATCCAGAGGCTGGCTACCTAGCTTTCCCCTCTGATGAGTGGGCTGCGCTTCTGAACTCCGTATCGAAGTAGCCCTGGACACGACGAAGGCCCCCAGGTTGCGCCTGGGGGCCTTGTCGTGCTTTACCTGAAAGCATCCCAGAACCACTGTACCCCTCCATCTTCCTGGCTGGGAAGGACCAAGGGCTTCTCAGGTCTCCATCCCCTGTCTGCTGAGCTAGGGCATTTGGAAAACCCGGTCACCACTGTTCTCTACCGTTCCTGAACTCGCGGGTTACCCTGAGGCTCCCCCAGCACCCGACTCAGGAGCGATGGACGATGCCCCTCCCCCAGGCCGAAGCCCTCACCTTCCGCAAATCTTCCTACAGTCAGCCGACTGGCAACTGCGTCGAGGTCGCCGACATCCCTGGCGCCTCCGCCATCCGCGACTCACAGAACCCCGCCTCAGGACACCTCACCTTCAGCAGCAGCGAATGGACCGCCCTCCTCACCACCGCTCGCCGCGCGGAGGCCCACCATGCCTGAGACCACCCACCCCCTGAACTTCCGCAAGTCCAGCTACTCCGGAAGTCAGGGAAACTGCGTCGAGGTCGCCGACATCCCCGGCACCTCCGCCATCCGCGACACCAAACGAAGGACGGACGGCCACCTGCCCTTCCCCACCGACGAATGGGCAGCCTTCCTCACCACCCTCACCCGATAACCCCAAAACCAACCAGGCCCCGGAAGCACCAAGCCAACTCCCGGGGCCTCCCCACGCCCAGAACGACCACTCCACCCATCCCCACATCCGCGGGGAGCAGTAGCCCATTCCGAGGACGGGCAAGGTGAAGTCGGGGTCATCCCCGCGTGCGCGGGGAGCAGCGAGCTTGCGGCGCGATGCCCCATTCGGTCGGGGGGTCATCCCCGCGTGCGCGGGGAGCAGCGCCAGGGCAGGCTCGGCGTGTCCGTGTACCCAGGGGTCATCCCCGCGTGCGCGGGGAGCAGTCGGCGTCGGCCAGGCCCCGCTGCACCTGGCGGGGGTCATCCCCGCGTGCGCGGGGAGCAGCTCGATGAGTGAGCCTTTGTATCTCTTCGGCCGGGGTCATCCCCGCGTGCGCGGGGAGCAGCCGATGGAACACGGAACGAAGAAACCCCGCCGGGGGTCATCCCCGCGTGCGCGGGGAGCAGAACCTGGACACGGGATGGTCCGCCAGGATGTGGGGGTCATCCCCGCGTGCGCGGGGAGCAGGAAGTAGCGCCGGTTGGGACGGGCGTGGATGGTGGGGTCATCCCCGCGTGCGCGGGGAGCAGCCGTTGCTCCGAGCGGCCGCTCGGGCCCGGGTGGGGTCATCCCCGCGTGCGCGGGGAGCAGCTTGAATCCCTTGGCGACCGCATCGAAGAGCGGGGGTCATCCCCGCGTGCGCGGGGAGCAGTCTTCCTGACCTGCGACGCTATCCCAGCCGACCCGCCATTTCTGCACGTTGTCGAGAAACAGACAAAACCGACACTCCTCGACCACCCACCCGAACACCAATCCCCACCAGCCTAGACACCCCACAAAAAGCAGGGGCGAGGTTCCGGGGCCGACCTCAACGAGATGGGATCGGCCCACATACGCGAAGAGCAGACCCCTCTGCCCACCTCGATCGGCTGATGTACGAGGTCATCCCCGCGTGCTCGGAGGACCACTCGGCCATGAGCTCCACGGCACCCTGACCTCAGACCACCCCCACGTGTGAGAGCTCAGATCCCCGTTCGACCTCAGAGGCGCTATAAGGACCTTTTCCCTCTACAAGAAGACAAAAGTGTCCATATTCTGTTGCCGCCCCACATCTACCCTCGGACTCTCCCGAACAGGTGCGGAACACCCCTTACGGCACGAAAGCGACCCCCTCTCATGATGGGCACCTCCCACGCCGCGACCGGCCTACTGACCGGAGCCGCCCTGGGCGCAGTCCTCGGCAACCACCCCGCCGACCTCGTCCTCTGCGCGGCCGTCGGAGCCGGCGCCGCTCTCCTACCGGACCTGGACGAACCCAACTCCAGCGTCGGCCGCTCCCTGGCCCCGATCACCGAAGGCATCTCGCACCTCACCCGAGGCCTGTCCCGTCTGGTCTACCGATGGACCGCGACCTCGCGGGACTCGGCCGGCCACGATGAGGGCGGCCACCGCCACCTCACCCACACTCTGCCCGCCGCGGCCGGCTTCGGCGCTCTGGCATGGCTGCTGGCCTCGTCCGGACTCTGGGGAGCACCCGTCCTGGTGTGGCTGATGACCGCGCTCGGGATCGGAGTGATCTGGCGAGAGGTGACCGGCCAGAGCCGAGCCCGCGCCACCCCGGCCATCCTGTCCCTGGCCCTGCTGGCGGCCACCCTGACCTACCTGGTCGCGACGACCCCCCACCTGGTGGGCGCCGACCCGCGGCTGTTCGGGATCACCGTCGGCGTGGGCGCTCTGGTGCACATCCTCGGCGACTGGTTGACCCCGGCCGGGGTCCCCCTGGCCTGGCCTCTGAAGTACCGGGGGAAACGATGGTGGATGTTCCACTCCCCGCTGCCGTTCGCCACCGGCCGGCAGTCGGCCCCCGAATGGGTGATCAGGGTGTTGTGCCTGTTGGGAACCCCGGCCATCTGGCTCTGGGCCTACACCCCCGCGGGATGACGACGCCCTTCGGAAGGGGCCGACGCTGAGGATGTGGTCGGTGATCAACGACTGACCCCGGCGCCGGCCCGCGTGCGTCCGCTGGATGACGTCGCGTGCGCCCCTCGGCCCATCCCCGCGTGCGCGGGGAGCAAGTACGGGTCGCCATTTCGACGTAGCTCGCCAAGGGTCCATCCCCGCGTGCGCGGGGGCGACCGGCCGGTGTCACTCCGGAAACGAGCGACCTGATCATCGGCCATTTCATTGAAGTCCGCCTTGAAGCGGGGGATGGTAGCGAACGTGGCCACCGGAGCCGAACGCGCCGTCGACGGCGGTTGGACCGCCGGGCCCGCCATGACCGAGCCGGGGCAGAACTCCGATCGAGCGGTCCGACCGCACCCCGAGGGGCCCACGCCACGTGCGGACTTCCTCGGACCATGACGACACACAAGAGCAGAGAAGGGATGGTCCACATGACTCTCGCGGCCTTCTACACCGAATACGGCGATAGCGACGTCCTCCAGGTGTCCGAACTCCCGGTCCCCGAGCCCGGAGCGGGAGAGGTACAGGTCCGGGTCTCCTACGCGAGCGTCAACCCGGTCGACATCAAGATCCGTACCGGGACGCTCGGCGACGGCGGCCCGCTCCAGGGCACCACGATCACCGGAATGGACGTCGCCGGAACGGTCGAACGGATCGGTGCCGGTGTCACCGGCTTCTCCCCCGGTGACCGGGTGGCCGGCCTCTCCCCGAGCGGCGCGGCCGCCGAGCTGGTGAACACCTACGCGGCCACACTGGTACACGTCCCGGACTCCGTCGACCTGCGCGTCGCCGCGACGATCGGGGTCGGGGGCGGCACCGCGGTACGGGCCCTCGGACTCACGGGGGTGTCCCGTGGCGACATGATCCTGGTCGACGGCGCGTCCGGCGGTGTGGGCACCTTCCTCACCCAGCTCGCCATCGCCCGCGGGGCCACCGTGGTCGGAACGGCGTCCCAGGCCAACCACGCGCACCTGCGGGAACTCGGGGTCGTCCCGATCGAGTACGGGGAGGGCTGGCAGGCCCGGGCGCGGGCCGCCACGGACCGCCCCTTCGACGCGGCGTTCGACCTGGTGACCGGCGGAAAGTTCACGGACCTCCGGGCGCTTTCGAGCGAGACGGCCCCCATCGCGACGCTCGTGGACCCCGAGGTCCCCGAGCAGGGCGGGATCCTCGTCACCGGTAGGGAGCCGGGCTTCGAGCACGCTCTGCAAGAGGTCATGGACGCCATCGCCGACGGCGGCCTCCGGGTGCCGATCGCCCGTGAGTTCCCGCTCTCGGAGATCGCCGCCGCCCAGGACCTCGTCGCCGATGGGCACACGCGCGGCAAGGTCATCGTGTCGGTGGCCTGACCACACGTCGTTCGCGAGGGACGGGAGGGCTCAGGTGGGCTCCGGGCGGTGGAGACCGCGCCGGGGCCCACCATCGCGAACGAGCGCGGCCGATGGGGGCCGGGGCGCGTGGAGCTCGGGACGCGGGGGCTAGCGGCTCTGATCGTCCAGGAGCTCGCGCGCCTTTCGGTGCAGCAGAGGCGCGATGGTCGGGTCGTCGCCGCGCTCGATGCGCAGCAGCAGCCGGGTGATGACGAACAGTTGCGCTCGTATCCCGTCGGGGGTGTCGAGCAGGTCGACGAACGCCCGACGCACCCGTTCAGCGGTCTCGGGGTGGGTGAGGCTGTGGCAGTACAGCGTGGCGGCGTCCAGACCGGCCGGGCCGCTCCCCCACAGTTCCCAGTCCAGGACGCCCAGGTCGGGGCCGAGCAGGTTGTTCCAGTGCAGGTCGCCGTGGGCGGTCGTCCAACGGGTGACGGTCGGATCGATGGCGTCGCCGAAGAACACCAGCAGGCGCCGGGTGATGGTCTCCTGGTCGACGGCGACCCGATCCGTGTCCTGTTCGGCCAGGCGGTCGAGAGCGTCGCGTAGATCGCTCCACCAGAGTTCTCCCGCCTCGGGCCGCCCGTGCAGGAAGCGCGTGGTCGAGAGGACGTCCCCGGGAAGCAGGGTGGCGGCCTCGGCACGAACTCGGCGGGGAGGGTCGTCCCACTCGGTGACCTCGACGACCTCGGGCCGCGGCACCCCACTGAGCGCGTCGGCGTCGGAGTTACCGGTCCAGGCCCGACCAGAGGCCCAGGCGGGGAACTCGGTGGTGACCCGCACCCACAGGTCACCGTGCGGACCGCGTCCGGGAGCGCCGATGGTGCGATCCCGCCACCCGAACACCGGCTCCCCGACCAGAGTCAGACCGAACCCCTCAGCCGCCTGGACGAGCAGGTTCCGCATGTGGTCACGATGACGTTGGCCGGCGAGCTCCTGAGCTGTGGTCATGGGTCGACGATATGACGCGGGTGGCGACCCGAGTGGGACCTACGGCGACGCCGGTGGCGAGGTGGTGCGGGCCTCGCTTCGTGGGGTGAGAGCTGTGGGTGGTCGGGTGGGATGAGGGATCCCCGCATGCGCGGGGAGCAGGACGCGCCGTCCTGGCGTCTGACCTCAACATCGGGTCCATCCCCGCGTGCGCAAGGTTCAGGGTCCGTCCTACATGTCCGGCTACTTCGGGGGCTTGGAGTCCCGCGCCTCGTGCATCCATGCCAACGGCGACCGGTCCAACGCCAGTTTCGCGAGCCTCTGCGCGCCGTCGGTCTTCAACGCCGCGAGAGACGTGTCGATCCACGCCTGTGTGTCCGTCCCCTGCTCCCGGTACTCCACGGCCTGGAGAAGGCATTCGAGCTTGTCGGCGTCCTTCGCGCATCGCGCCTCCGCCGACTCCTTGGCCTCGTACTCCGCTTCCGCACCACCGATCAACCGCGCGAGACCCTCCGGCATCCCCGCTGTCTGATCCGCGGTCACCTCCGCGTTGCTGGAGGCCTTCAGGTACCGCTTCCCGATGTAGGGGATGTCCGTCAGCCGAGTCTCCTGAGTGTCGTGGAACAGGGCCAGGAACGCGGCGCGCTCTGGGTTCGCGCCTTCGAGCTCCGCGATGACGGCCGCCGTGAGGGCGGTGCGGTGCGAGTGGTCCGCTATCGACTCCGGGTCAGGGACACCGGCAACGACCCAGCCGGTCCGCTTGTAGCGTTTGAGGAGACCGGCCTCGTACAGGTAGTCCAGTGCCCGCACGTCCTGCTGCTCGCCCATTCTGGAAACCCTTCCAGCGCCGTTGAACCGTGCGAAGAGCGTAAGACACCTCTTCGAGTTCGCGCTTCGACCGGGGCGAGATCGTGCCCTCCGAAAGCATCCGGGCCACCGACCTCATCAGGTCGTCCGCGATCCTCTTCGTTGGCATACCTGGCTTACGGATGAGGGGTAGGGACTGTCATGAACGTGGACAGGAGTGAGGTCCAACCCCGCGTGCGCGGGGAGCACCCCACGACCAAGGCGACCGAGGGCCACGACGAGGGTCCATCCCCGCGTGCGCGGGGAGCAGTGCGGGTTCTCGTCCAGGTACGCGGTCACGTAGGGTCCATCCCCGCGTGCGCGGGGAGCAGGCTGAGTTGGCCCAGGACGCTGGGGCTGAGGTCGGGTCCATCCCCGCGTGCGCGGGGAGCAGCCATGAGGGCTCCTTCGTGTTTCGTGCGTGCTGGGTCCATCCCCGCGTGCGCGGGGAGCAGACATGGCGCACCAGCACGGTCTCCTGGGGCTCGGGTCCATCCCCGCGTGCGCGGGGAGCAGAAGGGCGGTCGTTTTCGACCTGGGGCGAGGTCGGGTCCATCCCCGCGTGCGCGGGGAGCAGGAGCAGATCACCAACCGGGCCGCGGAGAAGAAGGGTCCATCCCCGCGTGCGCGGGGAGCAGTCTTTCTGACCTGCAACGCTATCCCGGCCGACCCGTCATTTCTGCATGTTGTCGAGAAACAGACAAAACCGACACCCCTCGCCCTCCCGTTCGAAGCCGACCGCGTTCAGGCCAACGCCGTGGTCAGGAACGATCCTCCAGATAGCGATAGAGCGCGGTACGGATGAAGGGCGGCATCAGCAGGGTGTCGAGAAGATCGGGGGCGACCCAGGCGAGCTTGACCCCCTCGGTCAGCGGCAGGGCCTCGGCGTCTCCGTCCCACACTCCGGCGTAGAAGGTGAGAAGCCGCCCGGACCCGTGAACATCGGGGACCTCGAACAGCTCGACCAAGTCCTCGACGACCAACCCGGCCTCCTCGTCCAGTTCGCGCACGATCGTCTGACGTGGGCTCTCACCCGGATCGCACCCACCGCCCAGCACCGACCAATGACCGGGCCAGGCGATCTGAGGAAGGTCATCGCGCAGATGCAGCAGGAGGTCTCCGCGGGCGTTGGCGATGATGGCCACCGCGCCACGAGACCGGTCGTCGACTCGCATGCGGCCACAGTAGACGTCTTCCGTCGGCCGCCGGAAGACGAACGGGTGCGCCGAGCACAGGTGTGAGCACCGCTCCGATCGTCATCCGGAGAATGCGGTGGCCGTCGATCACGGGGGTGAACGACGCTCGCAGACTCGGCAGGTCCAAAGTGAATCGCCAAGGCTTCGGAAAATCCGACTTTCTGACTGTAGGATTGAGACAAGGTGCCGCCGGTTGGGGAAGCGGCGCAGCACGACAGAGAGGTCCTCGAAAGTGAAGGACACGAAGAAGAGACGTCGACGTTCGGTGATGCGTCGTAAGAACCAGCTCACTCTGCCTCGGGAGGTCACCGAGGCGCTGCACATCCGTGAAGGCGACGAGGTCGAATTCGAGATCGGTGAGGACGGTCAGGTCGTACTGCGCGGCATGACCGTGGTCCCGGCCGATCAGGCCTGGTTCTGGGACCGGGAGTGGCAGCAGGGTGAACGGGAGGCCAGTGAGCAGATCGCCGCCGGTCGGACCGAGGAGTTCGAGGACGCGGAGTCGATGTTCGACGCTCTTGAACAGGAGCGCTGAAGATCCGTTGGCCACGTTCGCTACCACCCCCCGCTTCAAGGCGGACTTCAAGAAACTGACCAGGGAGCAGGTCACGCGCTTTCGGCGCGTGGTCACGGGCGAGTTCGCGCCCGATGTACAGAAAGGGGAGTTCCGCCCCAGCCTTCGGGTCAAGGGCGTCCAGGGCGCTCCGGGTGTCTACGAGATGACTTGGGCACCTGATGGTCGAGCCACATGGGAGTACGGAGACGAACGCTTCCCAGGCAAGCCGCACGTGATCTGGCGTCGGGTCGGCACTCACACCATCTTCAGCCCAGGCCCTCCCTGAGCTCGAAACGTAAGGAGATCTGAGTGGGTGTACCCACTCAGATCTCCTCAGGTCATGTCGAAGACCCGTGCCCGGACCTCCGAGCCGCCAGGACGTCCGGACACTCCCTCCCCCTCTCCGGTCCGAGTGGGCCGTCCCCGCTCAAGCGTGATATCCCTCGACCATGTCCATCTCCTCGCTTCAGCTCGCCCTGGCCGACTTCGCGCGGCGGCGGGACTGGGAACAGTTCCACACCCCCAAGAACCTGGCCATGGCGCTGGCCGGTGAGGCGGGCGAGCTCGCCGCCGAGTTCCAGTGGCTGACCCCCGAACAATCCCAGACGGTCATGGAGGACCCCGCCAAGGCCGAGGCCGTACGCCAGGAGATGGCCGACGTCCTCTCCTACCTCCTGCGCCTGGCGACCGTCCTGGACGTGGACCTCGAACAGGCCCTGAAGGACAAGATCGACCTCAACGACACCAGGTACCCCGTCGACCGCGCCTACGGCACGGCCACCAAGTACACCGACCTCGACCGGTAGGAACAGTTTCCCGTCCGGGCTCGCCCGCTACTTCTCACAGCGCGTGGATGCCTCCGCGACACCACTCCGGCACGAAGCAGGTGGACGTTCCGCCTTCAGACCTGCGGCCGCGCCGGCACGGAACGGCCGGGGGCCGAGACACGTGTGTCGAACCTGGTACTGGCCAAGGCGCGCTCGGCCATCGTGATCAACTCCAGCACCTCACGGGCCAGGTAGGCGGTCGCGCCGCGCGGACCGGGGCACGCCGGAGGCCACACTGGACTGCCAGTGCTCCTCTTCCCATGTGGCCATCGGTGCTTTCCTTTCACAGAAATACGATCCATTAAAGTATAAAGCTTTAAACTTTAATAGATGAGTGCTCTGTTCAAGGATTTCCCCTCACAGGAACCGACGATCTCAAGACTCTGCTGAAAGAGACCTGTCATAGGGAAGAGACCGACCGGTAGGAACAGCTTCCCGACCGGAAGGCCCCGCGCCCACGGCACAGGCGGTCACTCGGACGGGCTCGCGTCCCTCTCCTTCCCCCCCTCTTCCTCATCGTCGACGGGGCCCAGGTCGACGATGAGGTGCTCGGACATCGCCCTCAGAGCGAAGGGGACCACGGGCACGGCGAGAAGCAGCCAGGCACCGGCCTCCGGTCCCAGGATCAGAGCCGGGGCCAGGCCCACGATCGACGTACCGACCGCGGCCAGGGTCGCCACCGGTCGGGGCAGGAAGAACCCGCCCCTGCGGAACAGGTAGGGGACGGTCAGGACCACGAGGAACACGGCCAGACCGGCCACCAGGAGCGGCGTTCGAACCGGATTCGTGTCCTGAGAGGTCAGCGCGCCCAACAGCAGCGCCTCGGGAACGAGGAACGCGGCGCAGGCACAGATGACGTGGAGTCTGACCCTCCTGTAGTAGCTCTTGTACCTGGAGCGGAACCACAGGTTCGACCACCCACGCCCCATGAACCTGCTGTCGGTGTGTTCCAAGCATGAGGAGAGGAGCAGCATCGCGTCCTCGTCCCCCTTCATGGCGAGGCCTCTCACCTCCGCGATGGCCTCTTGGTGGCGCTCTCTCATGTGGAGAAACCACCCCAGGTTCACACGCGGCCCCGGTTGATCGGGGGCCGCCTCCGCTGCGGCACGCCATAGTCGTTCCGCGTCGTCCCACCGTTCATGGAAGTACATGATCGGTCCGAGGACCTCGGCGATCTCGACGATCAGCTCCGCTCGCTCCGTTTCGGGAACACTCTGACGAAGCCGCTCGGCCTCATCATGATCTCCGTCCTGGAACATCAGCTCGGCCAGAGCCCAGGTGGCGAGGGCATAGCCGTTCGCCGAAGCCTCCCCGAGGCGACCCACGGCCTCCTCTCGGTCTGCGTATCGGAGCAGGTGGATGCCGAGTTCGTGCATCTGCCAAGCGCCCCCGGCCTCGGCCGCCGCCCGGTACCACTTCTCGGCCTCATCGGGGTCTTTCTCACGCTCGGCGTACAGCGCCGCCAGGGTCATGGCCCTGACGTCTCCGCCCTCTGCCGCCCGTAGGAACCACGGCCGGGCCTCCTCATAGCGCTTGCGGAGGAACAGGTAGAGGGCGAGCATGCTCATACCGTCGAGGTTCCCGTGCTCGGCGGATCTGCGTAGGATGCCGATGTTCTCGTCCGTGGGCCCCTCATCCCAGTAGTGGAGCGCGACGTAGTAGTGGGCGGTGCCCGCGTCAATGTCCAGTGCCAGGTCGAACGCCAGTCTGGTCATGTCGGTGTGCCCCCTCCTCCCCGCGATGACGGCCGCCCGGACCAGCTCATCGACGGGGAGCGGTCGCAGCGCCCGTACGCAGTACTCCTTCCGGTCATGGGCCACGGCCCGCATGCCGTAGGAGATGCGATCGGTGACCTCTCGAAGCCGTCCCTCGGCGGCCTCCCACACCTGTTCGGGGATCTCCTCCTCATCGAATCGGTGCGCCGTCTCCAGGAGGTAGTAGTAGGGGTCCCACAGGCCGGGCCCGGTGTCGTCCGGAACGAGCAGGCGGGCGACTCCGTACCGTAGCTCGCTCACCCAACGCCAGGCCTCCTCCAACGGTTCGGGGTCGGTGTCCTCCCTCAGATAGAGGTGGTGCAGCTCCTCCAACAGCTCTCGTGACAGCGGCCTCCACAGCCCGGTCTTACGCAGATCGAGCGCCGCGGCCACCAGGGCGTACCCCCTGGGGTGACCGTCGTCGCCGGGTTCGCGGGCCACACGCCAGTCCCGCAATACCTGGGGGCCCGCCACCAGATACTCGGCGACGCGTGGGCTCCCCTCCTGCGCGGTCAAAGCCGCCTCCAAGCGCTCATCCTTCGCCTCGGAGACCCGATCGACCTCGTCCGCCGTCCAGACCTGCCCGATCGGCAGAGGGTCGGCGGCCCTGAGCAGGCGGACGGTGTCGCTCGTCCCATCGACCCGATCGAACTGTGCCTTGAGCGCCTTGTTGTTGATGGTGGCCACCACGGTGACCCGGGCCTCGATCAGCCGGTTCAGGAGGGACAGGTTCACGGAGTCGCGGGACAGATAGCGGTTGAGGTCGTCCAACCACAGCACCAGACCCGACCGAAGCCGACGGGTCCCGGCCAGCGCGGGGAGTCCGCTCAGATCGGCGTTCTCGGCCGGGGCCAGGAAGGTGTGGCGGGGCAGCTCCGCCCGAACGGCCTCGAACGCGGCACGGGTCTTCCCCACGCTGGAGGGTCCGGTGACCAGTACGAACCCTCCCCGCTTCGCGTCCCGGATCCTCGCGCGGAGTTCCCGGTCCGTCTCCCTGAGCACGTACGGCGGGAGAGGTGGGAGCCCCTCACTCTGTCTGGTGGGGTGCACCCCGACCGTCTCGGGCGCCGTGTCCCCGCACCGGGGCCATTCGTGCACGGGAGGGAGCGGGACGGTCTCGTCCGGCCGCTGTTGGTGAAGGTGGATCTCCCCGAACTGGTCACGCATCTGGATGACCAGCCCACCGTGGACGTCCCTCATCGAGTTGGAGACGGAGCGATCCGAGGAACCGTCGAGCATGGTGGCTTCTCCTGGCCGGGGGGGCGGGGACCCTTACGAGTATGCTGACGCGCTCCCGAACACGCGATCCCGGCCCGTACGCGGTCGGAAGGGTCGTCGGGTCTCATCTCGAACGCCCGCGGCCACCTGCTCGCCGGCCGCGAAGGCCCGGGTGATCTACTCGCACCATGAGCATCAGCACCGCCCTGAGCAGGGTGAGGGCGTACGACGCCCCGGCGCTCGCCGACTTCCTCCAGGTCGTGGACCTGACCCTCAGCGGGCTCGACTCCCCCACCGTCCGCCTGTGGGTCGAGCGTGACGACGACGGCGCGATCATCGCCAGTACCGGCTACGAGATCGGCGACGACCGCGCGCACGCGCTCATCAGAAGCGTCGCGGTCCACCCCGCGCACCGTTCCTCCGGCAAGGGGAGCGCCCTCGCCCGGTTCGCCTTCGAGAAGGCCGCGGAGGAGGGCGCCTCCACCGCCTGGCTGTTCAGCCGCCGCTCCGGCCCCTTCTGGCAGAGCCTGGGCTGCGCGCCGGCCGACCGGTACGAACTCGCGAACGTCCTGAGCGAGACCCACCAGGTACGGCTGTTCAAAGAGACCGGACAGCTCGACCGCGAGGTCGCCTGGTCCCGGCCCCTGACCTGAGCCGCCATTCCCGAGGGCCTCGACGAGGCGCCGAGCGGCCGGCTCTTCCGGACCCCTCCCTCAGGCGCCTGAAAACACGTGGAGTGCCGGGACGGGCACTGTTACCGTCGGCGAAACCCGCACGGCCCGAGCACGGGTCCCGACGGAAGCGGTCCGGCCATGACCACATCCCCCCGACACGAAACCCCTGGTCCTCCCACCACCGAGCCCGCCACCCCCACGGCCTCCCCCGGCGACGGCAGGGTCTCCCTCCTCGCCCGGCTGGGCGTCTACACGAGCCTGTCCACCCTGGCCGACTTCGTCTACGGCGCCGTCTTCGTCACCGTCATCCTCGCCCGTGGCGCCGACCCGTGGATGGTGGGCGCGATCATCGCGGCGGGACAGGTCATCGGGCTGTTGATGGAGGCCCCGAGCGGTGCCCTGGGCGACCGGTACGGACACCGTCGTCTGCTGACGGTCGGCCTCGTGTTCTGGGGCGTCGGGCTCCTCACCATCGGTATGGCCTCGGGCCTGGTCCTGACCCTGGTGGGCATGTGTCTGGGCCACGTCGGTGCCTCGCTGAAGTCCGGCACCCTGAGCGCGATCCTGGTCAACCGGGTCGGCACGACGGACCGCACCGCCCGTATCGAGCGGATCGTCCGGATCTCCGCGGTCTCCACGCGGCTGGGTTCGGTCCTGGGCGCGGCCTCGGTGATGATCGCCGGCACGTGGCTGTCCGCCGGTCCCCTGGTGGCCGTGGGCGGCGTCCTGCTCCTGGTCCTGGCCCTGCTCGCGCCGAAGTGCTTCCCCACCACGCCGGTCGACCCGGACCGTCGGGTCGGCGCGATCCTCGTGGAGTCGGTGGTCCTGGTCGCCTCGCGCCGTTTCCTCCCGCTGGTACTGCTCGCGTCCGCGCTGATGGTCGCGACCATGCTCCTCGTGGTCGCCTGGCAGCCCCTGTTGGCCGCCGAGTACGGCGGCGAGGACGTGCGGCTGAACGGTCTGGTCCTGCTGGTGATGAGCCTGGCCCTGATGGCCGGCGCCGCCTGCGCGCGCTGGGTGGACCGGGACCGCCCCCATCTGTGGGGGCCGGTGGTGGCGAGCGGTATCGCCCTCCCCCTGCTCTTGGCCGCCTATGACGTGATCCCGCTGGTGGTGGGGCTGGTGCTCGCCGAGTTCCTGATCGGTCTGGGCGGTGTGCTGTCGGGGGTGTGGAGCCAGCTCATGTTCACCGACGCGAACCGGAACACGATGTTCTCGGCGGTGACGGTGGTGACCCTGTTCGGCGCCGCGGTCACGACCGGCTCGTTCGGGCTGCTGTGGGACCTGTGGAGCATCCCCACCGCCGTCGCCCTGCTGTCCGTGCTCGCGCTAGTGGTGGCGATGGCCTCGCTGGTCCTGTCCCGACTGGTCCCCGAGTCCATCGACTTCACCTGGGCGGTGCGGCGGAACGCGGAGGCCGAGGAGCTCGACGTGGAGAACGGTGAGCGCTCCGAGGACACGCGTTCTCGGGAGGAGTCGCCGAAGGGCCCCTGACCCTCGACCTGTTAGCCTGCGCCCGAATCGACCTGGGGGGAACGAGTGACCATGGACCTGTCCGAACTCCTGCGGGAACGCCCGATCGTCCAGGCGCCGATGGCCGGAGGGGCGTCGACCTCCGAGCTGGTGACGGCGGTGGACAGCGCGGGCGGGCTGGGTTCGCTGGCCGCCGGCTACCTGGGCGTCGAGGCGTTGGCCCGGCGGATGAAGGAGGTCCGGGGCGCGGGCACGACCGTGTTCGGGGTGAACGTGTTCGTCCCCTCCGAGGCCGCCGCCCCCGAGTCGGTGACGGAGGCCTACCGCGCCACGCTCTCCTCGGACGCGCTCCGTTACGGCGTGGAGGTGGGCGAGGCCCTGTACGACGATGACGGCTGGGCCGCCAAGATCGACCTGCTCGTCCAGGCCCGGGTGCCGGTCGTGAGCTTCACCTTCGGCTGCCCGTCGGCGGAGGTACTGGCCGGGTTCCGGGAGGTGGGGTCGGCGACGATCGTCACCGTCACCACGGTGGCCGAGGCCCGGACCGCCGTGGAGCGCGGCGCGGACGGGGTGTGCGTTCAGGGGCTGGAGGCCGGCGGTCACCGGGCCACCTTCGACCCGAAGCGTGCGGACGACCGCCCTCTGCTGGGGCTGCTGCCGGAGGTGGTGGCCGCGGTGGACGTGCCGGTGATCGCCGCCGGCGGGATCATGGACGGTTCCGACGTCGCCGCGGTGTTGGCCGCCGGTGCCGCCGCGGCGCAGTCGGGCACGGCGTTCCTGCGCTGCCCCGAGAGCGGCGCGCAGCCGCTGCACAAGGCGGCGTTGGCCGGGTCCGACTTCGCGGAGACCTCGCTGACGCGGGCCTTCACCGGTCGTCCGGCCCGTGGGTTGACCAACCGGTTCATGGCCGAGCACCGGGACGCGCCCGACGCCTACCCCGAGGTGCACCACATGACGAAGCCGCTGCGCGCGGCGGCCGCCCGGATGGCCGACCCGCAGGGCATGGCGCTGTGGGCGGGCACCGGTTTCGCGCGTTCGCGGGAGCTGTCGGCGGGAGAGCTGGTGTCGACGCTGCGGGCCGAGGCCGTGGAGGCGGGCGCCCGTATCTGAGTGCCGCGCGCCCGCCCCCGGTCAGCGGGCGTGGTCCTCGGTGAGCGCGATCAGCCCGTGGGGCAGGTCGACGCGCCAGCACGCCTTGTCGTGTCCGCCGTTGTACTCGGTGAAGTCCGCGAAGTCGCCGGGAAGTCCGAGTTCCCGGCCGCGTTCGATCAGGGCCTCGTGGACGCGGCCGTTGGCGCCCAGGAGCGCCCATTCGTGCAGGCCGGCGCTGAGGTGGACGTGTTCGGGCAGTGCGTCGGCCTCGCGCACCAGACGCACCGTGCGTTCGGTCTCTCCCCCGGTGACGGCGGGGTTGGGCCACCAGTAGGAGCCGGACTGGGACAGCACCCGTCCGAAGCGTCCGGGCCGGCGCAGCGCCGCGTAGAGGGCGGTGAGTCCGCCCAGGCTCTGGCCGGCGATGAGCGTGCGGCCGGGGTCGTCGGTGACGGGGTGGAGCTCACCGAGCCAGGGCAGGAGTTCGGTGTCGAGGAAGTCGACGAAGAGGTCGTGGCAGGCCAGCTCCCTGGTGCGGGTGGCCTGGTCGAGTGAGTCGACCATGACCGTGAGCATCGGTGGCAGGGTGCCGTCGGCGATCAGGCCGTCGAGCAGCGGGGCCAGGGGCAGGTCGTGCCAGGTCCGTCCGTCGAGGAGGATCGCGACGGTCCAGGTGCCGTCGACCGGTTCCCGTGCCGGTCGGTGGATCCAGACGTCGCGGGTGTTGCCGAGCCGCTCGGAGGCGAGGGTGCGCCGGGTGAGGGTTCCGCGCGGGGCGTCGGGGTCGTGCCGGAGTCGGGGCGGCGCCTCGGGTAGGGAGACCACCGAGTGGTGGGCGTCCAGCGCTTCGCGGGCGCGGGGGTCGGGGCGGGCGTGGGCGAGGGCGTCGAACCATCGGGCGACGGCGGGCCTGTCCTCGGGGTCGGAGAGGGCCAGGGCGCGTTCGCGGCGCGTGCGGGTGGTGGCCGACAGGGCGTTCTCGGGGGCGGGCGTGCCGTCGGCGGGGACGGGGGCGACGCTGTAGGAGGCCCGCCAGTCCGAGCGCATCAGGTAGGTGAGGTGCCACACGTCGGTGCCGGGGATCCGCTCCATGCGGTTGCGCTCGTAGGAGTCGGCGGCGGCGATCCGGTCGGCGGTGAGGATGACGTCGGCGAGCTCGTCGCCGCCGCGCCAGAGGAAGGTGGCGGTGCGTCGGCCCTGGTCGTCGCGTTCTCCGACGATCGGTGTGCCGGTCCGTTCGACCCGTTCCCAGAAGGCCTCGGTGTCCGTGTCCCCCTCGGCTGCGGCCCGTTCGAGGTCGGTGATGAGCGGCGAGACGCCTCGCGGAGGACGGGTGGCGCGCTTGAGACGGGGCGGGACGGTCATGAGGGTCGGGTTCACATCGCGTGACATTGACATAAGGATAGCCTTACCTAAATATTGCTCCCATGAAGCTAACGCACTCCAGATCCACGCTGGTCACCGGGGCCTGCTCCGGCGCCCTCGCCCTACTCGTGCTCGCCGCCTGCGGGACCGACCCCGGCGACACCGACAGCCCCTCCACCACCGAGGGTGAGGCCTCCGGCACCCGGACCGTGGAGCACGTGTTCGGCGAGACCGAGATCCCCGCCGATCCCGCCAACGTGGTCTCGGTGAGCGTCACCAGCACCGCGGTGCTTCTGAGCCTCGACATCCCCGTCACCGCCTCCTCCACCACCAGCCCCTCCGCCCTCACCGACGACAACGGTTTCTTCGCCCAGTGGGCCGAGGTCGCCGTCGAACGCGGCGTCGAGCCCCTGCCCGGTCCCGAGGTCTCCCTGGAAGCGGTCGGTGCCGCCGCCCCCGACCTGATCGTGGGCAACGGCTTCGGCGCCGACGCCATCGACCAGGACACCTACGAGACGCTGTCGGAGATCGCGCCCACCGTGGTCTACGGCGAGTCCGACACCCCCTGGACCGAGCTCACCGAGCAATACGCCGAGGCCTTCGACCGCGGCGACCGGGCCGACGAGATCGCCGAGGAGTACGAACGCCTCGTGGCGGAGACCTCCGAGGCCCTGTCCGCCGAGGAGGACGTGGTGGTGCTCACCGGCACCCCGGACGGGTTCAACGTCTTCACCTCCGAGTCCGCGCAGGGCCGCCTGATCGACGAGCTCGGTCTGACCCTGCACGAGATGCCCGAGGACCTCGCCGCCTCGGGGAACCAGGGCGGGCCCGAGCGGGCGGACATCGTGCGCCTGTCCCCCGAGCGCGCCTCCGACTTCGGCGACAGCACGCTGCTGTTCGTGAACACCCAGGGCGAGGAGCCGGCCGACTACGCCGAGACCGCGCCGATCCTGGAGAGCACCCCGGCCTACGAGGAGGGACGCGCCTTCACGCTGGGCGCGGAGGCCTTCCGGCTGGACTACTACAGCGTTCCGCTGATCGCCGACCGGCTGGTGGAACTCCTGGGTTGATCGCGCGGCCCCGAGCCGACCCCAGGGCTCGGGGCCGCCACGATCACGGCGATGGCCAAGGATCCGGTCGGGGCCTTTCCGCCTCCAGGGGGCGCCGATTCGTGGGGCCCCGACCTTAGGGAACGCCCTCCGGAACCCCTCTCCGGGCACGTCACGGGGCGGGCGCTCGACTCGGGCCGATCCCGCCCCGATCTCCCCTTACCTACCTGTTGGTAACGATTGAAACCGGCAGGTCGTGAGGCCTGGAACACGTGACGCGGCACACTCTATGGTTCCGCCATGGGTGTATTGCGGAAAAATGTCCTACTTCGTGTCCTTTTGTGGTTTATAGCGACGATCGCCGTGCTGGCCCTCATCGCCTCCCTCCTGGGGGTGTGGGCGGTACGCCGGTCCTTCCCGACCACGGACGGAGAGCTCTCCCTCCCCGCCCTGGGCTCCCCCGTCACCGTGCTGCGCGACGAGTACGGGGTCGCGAACATCTACGCGGACGACGCCGAGGACCTCTTCGTCGCCCAGGGCTTCACCCACGCGCAGGACCGCTTCTGGGAGATGGACTTCCGCCGTCACGTCACGGCCGGGCGCACCGCGGAACTCTTCGGTGAGGCCCAGGTCGAGACCGACGTCTACCTGCGCACCATGGGCTGGCGCCGGGTCGCCGAGCAGGAGTACGATCTCCTCGACGAGGACTCTCGGAGCTACCTCGACGCCTACGCCGCCGGGGTGAACGCCTGGCTCGACCAGAACGACGGGCTCTCCGCGAGCCTGGAGTACGGTCTGCTCGGCATCACCGCCGACGACTACGACATCGAGCCGTGGACCCCCACCGACAGCCTCGCCTGGCTCAAGGCCATGGCCTGGGACCTGGGCGGCAACCTCCAGGAGGAGACCGACCGCGCCCTGCTGCTCGCCAACGGTCTCGACCGCGACCTGATCGAGGAGCTGTACCCGGCCTACCCGACCGAGCGGCACGTCCCGATCACCGACACCGACGAGCACGACGGCGCCGCCCCCGACGCCGACCTGGCCTCAGCCCCCGAGCTTCCCGACGAGGCCCTCGACGCGCTCGCGAACCTGTCCGGCGTCCAGGACACCATCCCCGACCTCATCGGCCCCTCCGGCCACCCCGACCTGGGCTCCAACTCCTGGGTGGTCTCCGGCGAGCACACCGACACCGGTTCCCCGCTCCTGACCAACGACCCCCACCTCGGGGCCTCCATGCCCTCCACCTGGCATCAGATCGGCCTCCACTGCACCGAGGTGAGCGAGGCCTGCCCCTTCGACGTGAGCGGCTTCGGCTTCTCCGGTCTGCCCGGCGTGATCATCGGCCAGAACGACTCCATCGCCTGGGGCTTCACCAACCTCAACCCCGACGTCATGGACCTGTACCTCGAGCGGATCGAGGGCGACGAGTACGTGGTCGACGGCGAGAAGCGCCCGCTGGAGATCATCGAGGACACCATCGAGGTCGCCGGCGGCGAGGACGTCGACATCACCATCCGCGCCACCCACCACGGGCCGATCATGTCCGACACCGGGCTCGGCACGAACCTGGCCACCATCGGCGAGAACCCCTCCGAGGGCGACGACGCCCCCTACGCGGTCTCCCTCGGCTGGACCGCGCTCCAGCCAGGGGCCACCGCCGACGCCATCTTCGCCATGAACCGCGCCCGCGACTGGGACGAGTTCCGGGCCGGCGCCTCCCGCTTCGAGGTCCCCGCGCAGAACCTCGTCTACGCGGACGAGGAGGGCAACATCGGCTACCAGGCGCCCGGCCGGGTGCCGGTGCGCGGCGAGGGCGACGGCCGTTGGCCCGCCCCGGGCTGGGACTCCGACTACGACTGGGATGAGGAGTACCTGCCCTTCGACGAGCTGCCCAGCGTGCTCAACCCCGAGTCCGGGTTCATCGTCACCGCCAACCAGTCGGTCGTCGACGAGGACTACGAGCACTTCCTCACCACCGACTGGGACTACGGCTACCGGAGTCAGCGGATCAACGACCTGTTGGCGGAGCGGATCGCCGCCGGTCCGGTCACCGTCCAGGACATGGAGGACGTGATGATGGACTCGCGCCACGAGGCCGCGGTCGACATCACCCCCTACCTGTTGGACGTCGAGGTCGACGGGGTCACCGCGAAGGCCCAGGAGGAGCTGGCCGACTGGGACCACGTCAACGACACCGACTCGGCGGGCGCCGCCTTCTACAACGCCACCTGGCGCCACCTGCTGCCGCTGCTCTTCGACGAGCTGGGCGACGTGGACATGAACACCGGTTCGCGCGGCATGTACGTGGTGGGCCTGCTGCTGGAGGACCCCGAGTCCTCCTGGTGGGAGGGTGAGAAGGCCGACGGCCGCGAGGAGGTGCTCGCCACCGCCATGGACGAGGCCGCCGAGGAGCTCACCGACCTGCTCGGCGACACCCCCGCCGACTGGCGTTGGGGCGATCTGCACACCCTCACCGCCACCCACGAGTCCTTCGGCAGCTCCGGGATCGCCCCGGTGGAGTGGCTGTTCAACCGCGGCCCGGTGGAGAGCTCCGGCGGTTCGAGCATCGTCAACGCGACCGGCTGGAACGCGACCGAGGGGTACGGCATCACCACCGTCCCGTCCATGCGCATGGTCGCGAACCTGGCCGACCGGGACGCCTCCACCTGGATCCACCTCACCGGTAACTCCGGGCACGCCTTCCACCCCAACTACGACGACCAGTTGGAGCTGTGGGCCGAGGGCTCCTCGCTGCCGTGGGCTGTGACCGAGGAGGCCGTCCGCGAGGCGAGCACGGACGAACTCACCCTCACCCCCTGACCGGTCGTCCTTGAGGCGCACGGCCCCGGATGGTGTAACTCCATCTGGGGCCGTCGGCGTTTCAGCACCGCGTTCTCCCCGCCCGGAGGTGGTCACGGGCCGGGGTAACGCTGGCCATGTTCTTCGGCGTTACCCCGGACCGGTCTCACAACGGGAAGGAGACCCCGGTCAGTTCTTCGGACAGATCCCACAGCCGACGGGCGGCCTCGGCGTCCCGAGCGGCGGAGGAGCGACTCGACGGGCCGGGCGCGCCGTTCATGAACAGACCCGTGGGGCCGGCGAAGAAGGCGCCGGGCACGTCCTGGGTGGCGGCGTGGATCGTGGGCAGGGCACCGTGCGCGGCGCTCTGCGCGACGACCTTGTTCAACACCCCCATGGCCCGGTCCTCCAACGCGTTGCCGGTACGCCCCTGAAGGTTGGTGGCCGCGTAACCGGGGTGGGCCGCCACGGCCAGGACCGGCGATCCGACCTCGTCGAGTCGGCGCTGCAACTCCAGGGTGAAGAGCAGGTTGGCCAGCTTCGACTGCCCGTACGCCCGGTAGGGGGTGTACCCCTTCTCCAGGTTCACGTCGTCGAAGTGGATACCGCGCGAGAGCCGGTGCAGCCCGGAGGAGACGGTGACCACCCGCCCGGTGACGTGTTCCAGCAGCAGATTGGTGAGGGCGAAGTGGCCCAGGTGGTTGACGCCGAACTGGGTCTCGAAGCCGTCCTCGGTGGTGGACTTCGGGACCGCCATGAGCCCGGCGTTGTTGATCAGGAGTTCGAGGTCGCCCTTCCACCCCTCCGCGAAGGCGCGCACCGAGGCCAGGTCGGCGAGGTCGAGACGGCGGACCTCGGTCTCGCCCTCGATCGACCGGGCGGCGGCCTCCCCCTTCCCGGTGTCGCGCACGGCCAGGACCACACGGGCCCCGAGCCCGGCCAAGACCTTGGCGGTCTCCAGGCCGAGGCCGCTGTTGGCCCCGGTGATGACGGCGGTGCGACCGTTGAGGTCGGGCATGGAGATCTTCTCGGCGCTCATCTCCTCAACGTTAGGGCGGTCACCCGAAGATCGTCGACCCTCTCGACGGGACGCGTCGGACCGGTCCCCGAGAACCCGCCGCCCGGGAGCGTGCCCCCGGAAAGGACGAGGCCCGGCCCTCATGAGGAGAGGACCGGGCCGAAGCGGTGGTGGGCGGCCGAGGTCAGGCGGTGCTGAGGGAGAGCTTCACCGCGAACCCCAGGAACAGGGCGCCCGCCACCGAGGTCGCTCCGGCGGAGAGACGCCGACGCCGGGAGAAGGCCGCCGCCAGCCGGGTGCCGCTGAAGATCAGGGCGGACAGGTACAGGAAGCTGACCAGCTGCAACAGCAGACCCAGGACCAGGAAGGACAGCGCCGGGTAGGCGTAGTTCGGGTCGACGAACTGCACGAAGAAGGAGATCAGGAACAGGATCACCTTCGGGTTGAACAGCGAGACCACCAGCGCCCGTCGGTAGGGCCGCTCTCCGGTGCTCGGCGCCGGGGCGGCGTCGGCGGCGCGCTGCTCCTCGGCCCGCTGATGCCGGGAGGTCCACATGGCGTGGGCGGTGCGCAGCATCCCGATCGCCATCCACACCAGGTAGGCGGCGCCCACGAACTTGACGACCGCGAAGACCAGCGGGTTGGTGCCCAACAGCGTGGCGGCGCCCGCGGCGGCGAGGATCATGAGCACGGCGTCGCCGGTGAAGACCCCCGCGGCGGCCGTGTACCCGGCCCGGGTGCCGCTGCGCGCGGCCACGGAGAGCACGTAGATCGAGTTGGGCCCCGGGAGGAGCACGATGAGGATGAGACCGGCCAGGTAGGTGGGCAGGTCGATGATGCCGAGCATGATCGCAGTGTTCCACCCGGTGAACGGCGTCCACCACCCTGTTCGTGGGTGGTGAGCCCCACTCCGCGGTATCGGACGTCCGGGGCGGGGGCTCCCCGCCCCGGACGGTTCCGTCCGCTTCCGTCGGGCTCCTACCGAGGGACCAGTCGTTCCAGGACGGGGGCGCCGCCGCGCTCCCACTCGTCACGGGTCACCGCGTAGTAGTGCATGTCCCACAGCCGACCGCGGAAGAAGGTGTGGTCGCGCAGGGTCACCTCGCTCCGGAGGGAGGACAGGGCCGCCCCGAAGCGGGCGATGCTCGCCTCGGTGCTCTCGATGTACACGCGCCGGATGTGGTCCCACCGGGCGAACCCGTAGTTGGCCAGCAGGAGCATCGCCTCGGCCCCCTCACCGTAGGAGAGCATCTCCGTGTTCATCGAGATGCCCATCTTCAGGTGGCCGGCCGGGTCGCGGTCCCGCAGGCTTCCGAAGCCCACGAACCTGCCGTTGGAGCGCAGGCAGATCGCGAAGAGGGTGAAGTCCTCCTGTACCGCCATCTCGAAACCGCTGCGGAAGTCGTCGAGGGCGGGCAGCGTCTCCAGCCCCGCGCGCAGCAGGCTGTCGTACAGGTCGTCGGCGCTGTCCGGAGTGGCGGTCCGGAACACGACGCGCCGGGTCTCCAGGTGTGGAACAAGCAACAGGTTCTCCCGATGTTCGTTGGTGGTGCTCTCCGAAGGGGACGCCCACGACCGAGGCGTTTCGGAGACGGCACGACCCGTGTCAGGCGGTGGGCACCGGATAGTCCGGCCGGACGCCCCCCATGACGAGCTCCTCGACCCGCCGGGCGAACTCCGCCGGCGTGGGTGTGCCCAGCATCCGTTCGCGCAGCAGGCCCGCCCCTCGACGGAACCCCGAGCCGGCCAGGAGCGACCGGAGGGCCTCCCGCGTCCTCGCGGGCGTCACGTCCTCACCGGAGAGCTCGATGGAGGCGCCCTGGGCGGCGAGCCGCCCGGCCAGGACCCGCTCGTCGAACTGGTACTTGGGCATGACCAGGTCCGAGATGATCAGCTGCGGAACGCCGAGCGACATCGCGGTCAGACAGGTGCCGGCGCCGCCGTGGTGGACGACCGCGTCGCAGGTCTCCAACAGGGGTTGCATGGGCACGTGCGAGAAGATCCGGACGTTGTCGGGCAACGTCCGCAGTTCCTCGCTCTGTTCGTCCGGCAGGGTCGCGATGATCTCCACGTCCAGCTCGGCCAGAGCCGCCAGGAAGTCGCCCAGATGGTGGTTGCCGTCGAAACGCTCCATGCTCGACGACCCCATGGTCACGCACACACGGGGATGGTCGGGCCGGGAACGCAGCCAGGCGGGCACCCGCGCCGCGCCGTTGAAGGGAACGTACCGGATCGGTCGACGGGACGTCCTCGTCCCCAGGTCCAGCTGGACCTCCTCGGGGAAGGGGTCGAGCGTGACCTGGCCGTGGACCAGCGATTCGCCGAACTCGACGCCGTAGCGGGCCGCCCGGCCCGCGAGCCAGCGCGCCAGGTTGTCCCTCTCCCACGCCTGCTCGGGGTCGGGGGTCCTGTCCTCGATCTCGATGCGCATCTGCGTCAGTACGTCCATGCCCCAGAGGAAACGGGCATGAGAGGCGCCCGCGGCCTCGGCCGCGATGCCGCCCGCGTAGGTCTTGGGCTCCCAGATCACCAGGTCGGGCCCCCACTGACGGCACAGGGCGACCAGGTCGTCGAGCATCAGGTCGTTGACCATCCGCAGCCAGTAGTTCACGACGCCGCCGTACAGCTCCAGCAGCTCGTCGGTGTCCATACCGTCGAGGTCGACGGTCACGCCCAGGCCCGCTCCGGCCTCACCGTCGACGTGCTGGCTCTCCAACGCCTTGAAGGCCCGCAGATACTGTTCGAGGGCGTAGGGAGGACCCACCGCGCAGAACGGCAGACCCGTCTCGACGACGGCCTCGCGCAGGTCCGGCTGGCTCGCCACCCGGACGTCGTGGCCGGCGGACCGCAGTGCCCAGGCGAGGGGGACCATGCTGAGCATGTGCGTCTTCTCGGCCTGGGTCACGAAGAGGATGCGCATCCGGCATCTCGCTTTCTATGCTCGTCCGTCCACCGCCGCCGGCGGTGGACGCTCTTCACCAGAGGCCGTGCAGGCAGGCCAGCAACGTACGCGCCTCGATGGTGAGGTAACCACCGTGGCGGACGAGTTCGGTGAGCTGTCCCACCGTCGCCCAGCAGTGGCCCTCCGGCGCCCGGTCGGGCAGGATCCCACCAGCGTCGATCACCCTGTAGCGGGTCCGTGCCGCACGGAACCGGCCCCCCTCCTCGGAGAGCACGACGTCGCGCCGGACCCGCTCGGGGTCGTCGAGCGCGAGCGCCTCAGCGAACCCCTCGGGAAGCCCGGGGTCCTCCTCCGGCGAACGCAGACGCACCGTGGGACCGAACTCCACCATGTCCGCCAGCCCGGGTTCGGCCCGGGTCGCGAGCAGTACGTGGAGCACCCCGCCGATGTCCTTGGTCAGGAACACCGCCGTGTGGACGTCGTGAGGTTCCAGCAGGGGCTGGGTCCATCGACCCACCTCTCGCCCCTCGGCCCGCACGTCGACGGCCATCACCCGGAACTCCCGGCGGGCGTCGTCCACGATCTCCTCGTCGGTGATCGACCACCCCTCGACCTCGGTCAACGGAACGAGTCGCCGGTCCCGGGTACAGGCGACCTTGACGTCGGTGAGCAGGCCGACGATCCCGGCCAGCGTGTTCGCCGCCGCGGGATCGTCGTCCTTCACGTGGTACGAGCGTCGCAGTGCCCGGACGAAGGCGTCGTCGGGCTCGCCCGGGCCCGGTTCCTCGGCGGGTGCCAAGGGCAGGCAGGCCAGCACGGTCCGGGCGTCCATGTTGATCACGTCGTCGGTGGCCATCAGCCGGTTGATCTGCGCGAGCGTCAGCCAGCGGAAACCCTCCCGCTCCTCGACGTCACCCTCGACCTCGACCACCATGTTCCGGTTGCGCTTGCGCCAGAACCACTCGCCCTGCTCGGACTGGAGGACATCGACCAGGACGCGTTCGCGGGGCGCGGAGCGGAAGTGCTCCACGTAGGGGGTGGCGCGCCCGTTGTGCACGCCGATGTAGTTGCTCCTCGTCGCCTGGACGGTCGGCGACAGCTGTCGGACGTTGAGGTTGCCGGGCTCGAACTTCGCCTGCATCAGGAAGTGCGGCGTCCCCCCGATGTCCTTCATCAGGAGACCGAGGATGCCCACCTCCGGCTGGTCGATGATCGGCTGGGTGATGACACCGTCGTCGGTGTCGATCCTCAGCCCTTCGATCGAGAAGAACCGGCCGCTGTCGTGGACCAGGTTCCCCTTGTCGTCGAAGCCCCACCCCCGCATCCGGTCGAAGGGGATCGGGTCGACCTCGAAGGCGTCCTCACGCGGTAGCCCCGTCCACCACTCCCAGATCTCGTCGTCCGTGCTCTGGGAGGTTCCGTGGCCGGAGGCCGACCCGGTGAAACGAGCGGCGTCCCTCCCGGTCACAGGGATTCCACGGTCGTACGCAGGGCCTCGATGATCTCGGCCTGCTTGGACTCGCCCAGGGAGGGGAACATCGGCAGCGAGAAGATCTCGCCGGCGACCTCCTCCGTGTGCGGCAGGTCCCCCTTCCCATAGCCGAAGCGGGAGAAGCCCGTCATCGTGTGCACCGGCCACGGGTAGCTGATGTTCAGGGAGATGTCATAGGCCTTCATGGCCTCGATGATGCGGTCGCGCTCCGGGTGCCGGACCACGTACAGGTAGTACGAGTGCTCGTTGTACCCGACGGTCTCGGGCAGGATGAGCCCGCTGTCGAGCAGGTCCTTCAGGCTCTCGTCGTACCTGGCCGCGATGGTGCGGCGGGCCTCGATGTAGCCGTCGAGACGGGTGAGCTTACGGCGCAGGATCTCGGCGTGGACCTGGTCGAGGCGGCTGTTCTGGCCCCCCTGCTCCACGACGTAGTACTGCTGCTCGTCCATCCCGTAGTAGCGCAGCCGGCGCAGTCGCGCGTCGATCTCCGGGTCGTCGGTGATGGTCGCGCCCGCGTGGCCGTAAGCGCCCAGGACCTTGGTCGGGTAGAAGGAGAAGGCGCCCGCCTGCCCCATCGAACCGGCGATCCGACCCTTGTAGCGCGCGCCGTGGGCCTGGGCGCAGTCCTCGAGCACGGGGATGTCGTGAGCGGCGGCCAAGGCCTGGAGGGGATCCATGTCGACGCACTGCCCGTACAGGTGGACGGGCAGGATGCACCTGGTGCGCGGGGTGATCGCCGCCTCCACCAGGTCGACGTCCATCAGATAGGTCTTCGGGTCGATGTCGACGAAGACCGGTACGGCACCGACCATGTCGATCGCCAGAACGGTCGGCGCGGCGGTGTTGGAGACGGTGATGACCTCGTCCCCGGGGGAGACGCCGAGCGCTCTCAGCGCCAGCACGATCGCGTTCGTCCCGTTGTCCACACCGGCGCAGTGCGCGACACCGTGGTAGTCCGCGAAGTCCCGCTCGAAGGCCTCGGCGAAGGGACCCCACACCAGTTGACCGGACTTGAAGACGGTGTCCACCGCGTCGAGCAGGTCTTCCCGCTCCTGCGCGTACTCCTCCAGGTAACCCCAGACGTACGTGGTCAAGATCCTCACCCTTTTCCTTGAACGGTCGAATCGCTCAGTTGTTCTACTGGGCTTCGGCCTTCTCCACCACCGAGGTCAGCGCGTGTTGCGCGGCGGTGTCGAGAGTGGTACCGATCCAATCCACCAGTTCCATGCCGGAGCTCTCGGCCGCCTTCTGCCAATGCTCCTTACGGGAACCCCTCACGTTCACCTGCACGGAGGAGATCTGAGCGGGTGTACGTTTCGCTCCGGCCTGGGTCCGTCTCCGAAGTTCGTTCCTCGACCATCCCTCGGCCTCGGCCTGGGAGAGCCAGTGCTCCTGCTCCTCCAAAGAGAGGCCGGCGACTTCGGCGTGATGCTGCATACTCAGCTTCTCGCGCCGACGCTCGGGAACGAATTTGCGCGCCACCCACGCGTAGTTGCGCAGTGTCTGATAGTCCAGAGAGGTAGCCGCGATGGCACACTTGTAGCGGTTCGGATAGTTTTCCTGGCCGTAGACCAGCCAGTCACCCAGCCACCATCCCGAGGAATCGGAGATCACGAATATGTGATGCCCGATGGCCTCCCAATCGTCGATCGGCATCCCGGTGGGGAGCAGGAGTGTCGTCCTGCGTGTGGTCACTCCCCGCATGGCGATTCGACCGTTACGCCGCGAGTTGCGGCCGATACTTTCTGTATGGCTTTTTACAGGCATCGCTACCTTGACCATGGGAGATGAATTACTTCCTCTTGCACGATGAGCGATGTAAGGGGGTGGCGGTAATTTACCAGCTTTCACTCGATTAACACACCCCTCGGGTCATATATCCGATTCATGGATGCCCATAACCCACCCCCGAGCGCCACCGCCCCCGCAGGACACAAGGCCGGCCCGAAGGTGGGGCGCGAGAGAAATGGAACTCCGTTCCATGAAGAGGGGTCGGCAGGTTTCAACTGGTCAGAGGCGCTTCATGACGACTCTTCACCCTTCCAGCGAGCCACCCGGAGAAGGATGGGCGGCCATGCCCACGAGCAAGGAAGAGGCCGACCCGAAACATGAAATGCGAGGATGGACATCAAGATGCTCGCCTTCTCCCGGCCACCACGCCGACCAGAACCACCGACAGGGCGATAGGCGGCCCCCGAAGCCCCCGAGCCCGCCACGAATGTAAACGTTTACTTAACGTCGGCGGGATCGAATCGATATCGAAAAACCTTGTTTCGAGTTCGTGTACATTCCGCAGTCATTCGTTCACGCGATTGATTTCACGGAACGTGTGCGATCCGTTCCAATTCGGCGGCCACCGCGGCGGGGGTGGGCCGGGTCCTTATCCACTCGCCCAGCGATGCCGACCTCTCGGTGAGACCGGTCTCGGTCAGGGCCCTCTCCGCCGCGCGGAGGAAGTCCTCCGGTCCGGCGGACCCGGACTCCAAGAGCACGGCCGCGCCGGCACCGGTGATCCGCCGCGCCAACTCAGGGGTGTCGAACATCCGACGGTCGGTGAACAGCACCTGCGGGAGCCCCTGTTCCAGGCAGGTGAGGGCGCTGCCGAAGCCGCTGTGGTTGATGGTGGCGGTGCTGGTCGCGGCCAGAGCGTGCAACGGCACGTAGTCCACCAACCGCACGTTCGAAGGAACCGTGCCCAGGTCCTGTCGGGCCTTGAGCGGGACGGTGGCCACCACCTCGGCGTCCACCTGACCCAACGCCTCCAACACCTCGCCCAACGGCAACGTGTACCCACCGAACCGGTCCGTGGCGCTGGTCCCCAACGTCAAACACAGACGCCGACCCTCGGGCCGCTCACGCAGCCAGTCCGGCACCACCGCGCGACCGTTGTAGGGAACGAACCGCATCCCCAGATACCGCACCCCCAACCGGTCATCGACCGGTATCCGCAACACGTCCGGGACCTGATCGATGGTGGCCTGACCCACCACCAGCTCCTCGTCGAACTCCACCCCGTAACGGGCCGCCAACCCCGACAACCACTCACCCAACGGATCCTCACGGACCTCGGGGACCTGCTCCTCCATCCGCCCCAGGTAGGAACCCCTCATCCGGGCGAAGGTGTCCACACCCCACAGGAAGCGCACGTGCGCGGCCCCACAGGCACGCGCCGCCACCGGGGCGCAGAGGGTGATGGGGTCCCACACCACGAGGTCGGGTTTCCAGGTACGGCACAGGTCCACGAGGTCGCCGACCATGGGCTCATTGACCATCCGCCACCAGAACGTCACCATGTGTCGCATGTGTGTCGAGAGTTCGGACCACGGCAGCTCCCAGGTCCGCGCGTCGTGCCAGTCGACGGCCTCCATCGTTCCGGAACGGCCCCGCAGCCGGCGCAGCACCCGGGCCAGGACGTCCCCCCGGCCGACCGGGGCGAAGGGCAGCCCGGCCGAGGAGACCGCACCGGCCAGCTCCGGCTGGCTCGCCACCACCACCTCGTGCCCCGCCGACCTCAACGCCCACGCCAACGGGACCACCGCGAGAAAGTGACTTCGTTCGGCGATCGTCGCCACGACAACACGCATAACCGTCTCCGTACCGAATCGTCCCGATCCACCGGCGGGACGGGCCCGCGGCACGCCGGGGAGATGTCCACGATCGGGGTGTCCTGCCGGCGGGACACCCCTGCCGCCGTCAGGTCCGCCCGTCGGTGACGTGTCGTTCCAGACGGCCGACGAGAGCGGACGGGCCGCCTTGAGAGCGCATACGTCCGCGCAGCTCCGCCGCGCCCCGACGCGCTTCCTCGTCCTCCAGGACCCGCAGGGCCGCCCGGCGCAGATCATCCGGGCCGACGCGGTCGGCCTCCAACGAGATCCCGCCGCCCGCCTCCGCCACTCCGCGCGCCAACAGTCGTGTGTCGAACAGCCGGGAGTCGGCGACCATCACCTGGGGGAGACCGTAGGACATCGAGGTGAGCACGCTGCCGGGGCCTCCATGGTTGACGGCGGCGGTACTGGTCGCGGCCAGAGCGTGCAGCGGCACGTAGTCCACCAGCCGCACGTTGGAGGGCACCGTTCCCAGTTCCTCCCTCGCCTTCGGAGGGACGGTGGCCACCACCTCGGCCTCCACCTCGCCCAGCACGTCGATGGAGGACCGGAGCAGAGAGGAGTCCCCGCCGTACCAACCGGTCGAACTCGTGCCCAACGTCAGACACAGACGAGGACCCTCGGCGGGCCGGCGCAGCCAGTCGGGCACCACGGCGCGACCGTTGTAGGGAACGAACCGAGACCCCTCGTACCGGGCCCTTTCCCCGACGTCCAAGCGCATCCCGGGCGGGATCTGGTCGACCGTGAGCTGTCCGACCACCAGTTCCTCGTCGAACTCCACCCCGTAACGGGCCGCCAGCCCCGACAGCCACGTGCCCAGCGGATCCTCACGGGAGTGGGCGGGCTGCTCCGCCATACGTTCCAGATAGGAACCCCGCATCCGGGCGATCAGGTCCAGACTCCACAGGAAGCGCACGTGCGCGGCCCCCGTGGCGCGCGCGGCCACCGCCGCCGCGAAGGTCGTCGGCTCCCACACCACGAGGTCGGGTCTCCAGGTACGGCACAGGTCCACGAGGTCGTCGGCGAGGAGTTCGTTCATCGCCTTCCACCAGAAACCGACGATCTGTCGGTAGTGAACGCGCAGCACGTTCCACGGCAACCGCCAGGTCCGTTCGTCGCCCCAGTCGACCGCGTCGGCCGCTCCCGGCAGGCTGTACAGCCGACGGGTGAGTTCCCGTAGACGGTGGTCCCGTCCGACCGGGGCGAAGGGCAGCCCGGCGGCGGAGACCGCACCGGCCAGCTCCGGCTGGCTCGCCACCACCACCTCGTGCCCCGCCGACCTCAACGCCCACGCCAACGGAACGAGATTCAGGAAATGTGTTCGCTCCGCGGGAGTCGCGATCACCACACGCATGTTCACGCCTCCCTTATCATCGGCGCACTCACGATATTCAACCTTGTTCCCCTCTCGAATGAAGAACTCCCGGATCTCTCATAACGTGGACCTTCATCCGCCGGGGAATCCTCGGACCGCGCGAAGTCAACATACTCTCGCGGCATGTGCACACCTCTCCCCCGGTGTAGCCTGCCCCGCGAACAGCCTCTCCCCGAATCTCTGGTCCATTCATCGATGCGTGGATCCGATGGCCCCTATTCCGCCTTCGAATGCACACTGAACGGAGTTCGCATGCGTTTCCTGCCGGTTGGAAGAGGTCCTGTCGTATCCGTGATCGGCATGGGATACGTCGGCTCCTGCCTCGCCGCGACTCTGGTCGAGAGCGGGCTGGAGGTCACCGGCGTCGACAAGGACGAGAAGACCGTCTCCGGGCTGCGCGAGGGCGTGAGCCGCTTCCGCGACCCCGGACTCCCCGAGATGATCGCCCAAGGCGTGGACACGGGCAGACTCCGCTTCACCACCGATTACGGCGCGGTGTCCGACTCCGACGTGGTCCTGATCTCGGTGGGCACCCCGACCCGCGACCACGGCCGTCTGGTGGACGACCAGCTTCGCGGCTGCTGTGAGGAGCTCGCGCGACACCTGCGCCCCGGTCAGCTGGTCATCCTCAAGAGCACGATCCCCCCGGGCACGACCCGACGGCTGGTCGTTCCGCTGCTGGAGAGCGGCGGTCTCACCTGTGGCGAGGACTTCGGGCTGGCGTTCTGCCCGGAGCGTCTCTCCCAGGGCGCCGCCCTCGACGAACTGCGCAGCCTGCCGGTGATCGTCGGCGGGTGGTGCCGGGAGAGCTCCTCGGCCGCGGAGGAGTTCTGGCGGCGTGGTCTCGGGGCCCACGTGGTCTCGTGCTCCTCCCCCGAGTCCGCCGAACTCGCCAAGCTGGCCAACAACTGGTGGGTCGACCACAACATCGCCCTCGCGAACGAGCTGGCCCAGGTCTGCGCTTCGTTCGACGTGGACGTCATCGAGGTCATCGAGGCGACCAACTCCATCCCGAAGGGGAACGGACGGGTCAACATCCTCCTCCCCGGCGTCGGGGTCGGCGGATCCTGCCTGACCAAGGATCCGTGGATGCTGTGGCGGGCCGCCCGTGAGAACGGCGTCGACCTGGAGATGATCAGCGCCGCCCGTAAGGTCAACGACTCGATGCCGGAGCTGACCGCACGGCTGATCCTGGACGAGCTGGCGCGGGCCGGAAGGGCCCCGGAGGAGGCGCGCGTCGCCGTCCTGGGGCTGGCGTTCAAGAACGACACCGGTGATCTGCGGGAGACCCCGGTCGCGCCCGCGGTCGCCTACCTTCGCGCGGCGGGGGTGGACGTGCGCCTGTACGACCCGTTGACCGAACCGACCGAGGTGGAGCGGATCTTCGGCTCCACGCCGTGCGCGTCGCTGGACGCGGCGGTCGAGGGCGCCGACTGTCTGGCGCTCCTCGCCTGGCACGGAGAGTTCCGGCGGATCGACTTCACCCTCCTGCGCGACAAGGTCGCCCCGAACTGCGCCGTCGTCGACGGACGCGCCCACCTCCCCGTCCCCGCAGTGGAATCGCTGCGGGAGGCGGGCTACTCCTATCGCGGGATCGGACGGTAACGAGCATGGCCAAAGTCATCGTCACCGGGGGACGCGGTTTCCTCGGCAGTCATCTGGTCGAACACCTCACGGCCACGGGCGACGAGGTGATCACCTTCGACACCGACCGCCACACGGACCACCCCTCCCCGGAGGGAGACCGTTTCGTCGCGGGCGACGTCCGTGAGAAGGAACAGCTGGCGAAGGTCATCACCGACGGCGTCGACACCGTCTACCACCTGGCGGCGGTGGTCGGCGTCGACAACTACCTGGGCCGTCCCCTGGACGTCATCGACGTCAACGTCGTCGGTACGCGCAACGTCCTCGAACTGGCGGGCGAGGTGGGCGCGAAGGTGGTCTTCGCCAGCACCAGCGAGGTCTACGGCAAGAACCCCGACGTCCCGTGGCGGGAGGACGCCGAGCGCGTGCTGGGTCCGACCACGGCCGACCGGTGGGGCTACGCGTCGAGCAAGGCCCTGGCCGAGCACTACGTGTTCGCCTTCATGCGTCAGTACGGGGTGCGGGCCTCCATCATCCGCTACTTCAACCTCTACGGGCCCCGGCAGCGTCCCGCGTTCCTGGTCAGCCGGAGTCTGCACCGGGCGCTGCGCGGTATCGCCCCGGTCGTCTACGACCAGGGGAAGCAGACGCGGAGCTTCACCTACATCGAGGACGCGGTGCAGGCGACCGCTCTCGTGGGCCGCTCCTCCGTTGCCGACGGCGAGTGCTTCAACATCGGCGGTTCGGAGGAGATCTCCATCCGCAGCGTGATCGAGCTGATCATCGAGTCGACCGGACTCGAGGCCGACATCGCCGACCTGGACACCGGTGTGAGCTTCGGTTCCGCCTACCAGGACCTGAACCGCCGCGTCCCCGACGCCTCGAAGGCCCGTTCCCTGTTGGGCTGGAGCGCGACCACCCCGCTCCAGGAGGGGATCGAACGGACGACCGAGTGGGCCCGGTCCAGCCCCTGGTGGCTGGCCCGGCCGGACAGAGCACCCGAATAGCACGGCGACCGCATCCGCGCACGTCCCCGTAACGGTTCTCCCCCTCCAGCGGCGGGCGGCCTGTGGCCCGCCCGCGGCGACCGAACGACAAGGAGTAGTTCATGGCCCGCACTTCCGAGTGCCGCATCTGTTCAGGTCTCGTGACCGAGTTCATCGACCTGGGACGACAGCCCTTGGCGGACGCGTTCCGGCTGCCGCAGTCCCCGGAGCCCGAGTTCTTCTACCGTCTCGCCGTGGGCACCTGCGCCGACTGCCAGATGGCCCAGCTCATGGAGGAGGTCCCCCGCGAGCGCATGTTCCACGAGGACTACCCGTACCTGTCCTCCGGGTCCACGGTCATGCGGGCGCACTTCGAGGGGATCGCGACCAGGCTGTTGGAGACCGAGATGAGCTCGGACGACCCCTTCGTCGTCGAGATCGGCTCCAACGACGGCGTGCTGCTCAAGACGGTCGCCGCGGCCGGCGTGCGTCACCTCGGTGTCGAGCCGTCGGGCGGCGTCGCCGACCTCGCCGCGGCCGAGGGGGTCTCGGTCCGCAAGGACTTCTTCGAGGAGTCCGTCGCCCGGGAGATCCTCGCCGAGCACGGCCACGCGGACGTGATCTTCTCGGCGAACACCTTCTCCCACATCCCCTACGTCGACTCCGTCCTCCGGGGGATCAAGGCCCTCCTCGGCCCCGACGGCGTGTTCGTCTTCGAGGACCCCTACTTCGGGGACATCGTCGAGCGCACCTCGTTCGACCAGATCTACGACGAGCACTTCTTCTTCTTCACCGCGCGGTCGGTGGCGAGGATGGCCGAGCTCAGCGGGATGGAACTGGTCGACGTGGAGCACCTGCCCACGCACGGCGGCGAGATCCGCTACACCCTGGCGCACGCCGGAGCCCGTGAGGCCTCGGAGGCGGTCAAGCTGCTCATGGTCGAGGAGGAGCGGCGAGAGCTGACCTCGCCCGCGACCCTGGCCCGTTTCGTGGAGAACGTGGAGCGCGTGCGCACCGACCTGCTCGCGGAGCTGCGCCGGATCAAGGAGCGCGGTGAGCGGGTCGTGGGCTACGGCGCCACCGCCAAGAGCGCGACCGTGCTGAACTTCTGCGGCATCGGCCCCGACCTGGTGGAGTTCATCTGCGACAGCACCCCCGCCAAGCAGGGGCGTCTGACCCCCGGGACGCACATCCCGGTGCGCGGGCCCGAGGAGTACCGCCGCGCCTACCCCGACTACGCCCTCCTGCTGGCGTGGAACCACGCCGAGGAGATCATGGCGAAGGAGACGGAATTCCAGAAGGCCGGCGGCCGATGGATCCGCTACGTCCCCGAGGTGAGCGTCTCCTGATCGGCCCGCCGGCCTCGCGTGTACGCGTGTGATGGTCGGTGGCGGACGGGTCTTCGGTTCAGACCGTCATCCTGGCGAACCTCCTGACCGCCAGGGCGAAGAACAGCAGCCCCGCACCACCGACCATCAGGACCTCGACCGCCCCCGGCACCTGCCAGGAGAACCAGGTGACGCCGGGGTTGAACAGGGCCTCCGCCTCCGGGGTGGTCTCCACCCTCTCGAACACCGCCCTGCGCATCGGGTCGACCGCGTAGGTGATCGGGTTGACCAGCGCCATGGTCTTGAGCCAGGCCGGCAGGTTCGCGATGGGGAACAGGGCCCCGGACAGCAGGACCAGGGGCATGATGGCCATCTGCGAGATACCGAGGAAGGCCTCGGGGTGGCGCACGAGGGTCGCGGTGAGCACCCCCAGCGCGGAGGTGGTGAAGGCCAGGACGAACATGAGTCCGGCCAGTTGCAGGAGCAGCACCGGGTGATAGGGGACCCCGGCCAGACCCGCCATGATCAGGAGCAGGCTGCCCTGGAGCAGGGCCAGGACGGAACCGCCGCACACCTTGCCCAGCGCGATGGCGCCGCGCCGGGCCGGTGAGGCGAGCATCTCCCGCAGGAAACCGTGCTCCCGGTCGGAGACGACCGACCCCGCCGACGCGATGGCGGTGCTGATGACCAGCATCGCGATCACCCCGGGGAACATCACCGTCGTCAATTCCACCCCGCCGGGCGCGTCGGGCATGAGCGACCCGAAGCCGACCCCGATCACGAAGAGCATCATGAGGCCCTGGAGAAGGGTCGCCATGGCACGACCGACGTCGTACAGGAAACGCATCAGGTCCCGGTAGAGGACCACCTTCACCACACGCAGGTCGTGGGACAGACCTCGATTGACCACCCGCTCGGACACGGCCGCACTCATCAGGCGCCTCCGACCCCGGTGTCGATGGAGAGGTCACGGAAGAGGGGGAGGAAGGGGCCTCCGTTCCCTCTCGCGGTGGCCAGGGCCAGCAGCAGACCGGCGCTCCCGGTGGCCAGGTCCATGGACAGACGGAACCCCCGTCCGCTGGGCAGGGCGAGTCCGCCCTTGTAGGGCACCAGGAAGCTGCGGAGTTCGTCGACGCGGTCGTCGACGGCGCTCTTCTCGGCCCCCAGGCGCGCGAGTGCCGCGATCTGGCCTCCCTTGCCGAACATCAGGTCGCCTCGCACCGTGAGGACGGGGTGGGCCGAGCGGGCCAGATCCGGGATCGACTCCCTCAGTCGCCCGTCCTCCCGGTACGCCAGGATCTCCTGGGCGACCAGCGCCAGCCCGAGTCCGCCGCCCTCGATATGCGGCAGGCCTCGGATCCCTCGATCACTGACCAGTAGAGCCCCGTCGTCGTTCTCCGTGCACTGGTCGAGGTCGCGGTGGAGCGCGCGCACGGCCAGGTCGAGGCAGCCCTCGTCCAGGGTGCGCTCGTAGAGCCGAACGTAGAAGAGCGCCGCTCCGGTCCATCCGCGCATGAGTCCGGCGCGCAGTTCGGTCCCGGTGCCCGCCGACCCCGGAAGCCTGACACCGGTCACCCGATCGCCGATCTCGTCGGCGAGTTCGAGGGCCTTGTCGAGGAACCGGGGCTCGCCCCCGTCCCGGGACAGGTGCAGCAGCGACGCCCCGATCCCGGGCAGGCCGGAGAACAGGGAGAGGCCGCCGGTCGGGGTGTCCGAGTGGCGGTCGATCAGCTCCACGGCCTCCTTCCGGTATCCGAGGTGGTCCAGCGTGTACGCGATGCCCGCCACGCCGTCGTAGAAGCCCGGGGCGAGGCGACGCTGCCGGAACACCGAGGAGACGAACCATTCCTCGTACTCCGGGCGTCGACCGTGACCGCACACGTCCAGGGCCCAGAGGATCCCGGCCGCGCCGTGGGCGAACCCGTACCCGCCGGAGACACACTGCTCGATGTCCCCGGGGAAGAGGCGGTCCTCTCGGTCGGGTGTCGCGGCGGCCCTGATCCCGGCCGCCAGGAGGCTCTCCAGCTCCGCGGGGGACTCGATGTCCCGTGCGGGGTCGGTGCCCTCACCGCCGGCCGTCAGCTGCTCGACGCTCGGTCGCGTCCAGCCGCGCGGCACCGGGAACGTCCGCTCGACCAGGTCGGCGTAGGACCGGATCTTGCCCGGGGCCATCGTCGAGATGGGGGCGAAGGCGAGGAAGGCCGTCAGACGGAGCAGCGCCAGGCTGTGCTCGTCGATGCCCCGGCCCTCGCGGTGCGCGACCATGAACCCCGGGGCGCCCAGCCCCGGCGTCCAGTCCTCGCCCACCTCGAACGACTGCTCGAAGTCGATGACCGTCACCTGATCGTCCGGACCGACCAGCACGTTGTTCAGGTGCAGGTCGCCGGCGACCATCCCCCGATCGTGGATCGCCCGGACGATCTCCTCGACGGTCCGGAGCACCTTCAGCATCCGCTCGGTGAACTCCGCGATCTCCTCCCGCGAGGGGTGGGCCCGGAGTACCAGCGGATGGTGGGCGGCGCACCAGGAGTACATCGGCAGGCCCTCTCGGTACTCCTGTACCAGGAAGCCGTGCCCGCCCATCGTGAACTCGTCGTACAGACGAGGAACGCCCGGGATCCCGTCGAGGCGGCGCAGGGCCCGCTTCTCACGTTCCTGTCGGACGATCGCGTCCTCGCCGTTGCCGTCGACACCGGTGTGCGGCCGCGCCTCCTTCAGCACGACCCGCTCCCCATCGCTGAGGCGTGTGGCCAGGTAGACGCCGCCGGAGTTGGAGAAGTGCAGCGCCTTGTCCACCCGATAGGGGCGGGCCTCCTCCGAGCCGCCCCGAGCCCGCATCTGGCGTTCGAGGAACTCGGGCGGGCTCACCCAGGGAGGCACGGAGAACCCTGGGCGCCTCCGGTCGGGGACCAGCACGCCGTCCGGCCGCCGCATCGCGGGGACCGGACGGCCGTCGATGTCCAGGCACTGGAGATCGGCGAAGGCCCCGTACCGCACGTACAGCGGGCCCTGCTCCCAGCGCAGGTCACTGAGGATGTAGGGCCCCTCGTGACCGCCGACCCGCTCGCCCAGCCCGGTGAGGACCTTCTCCAGTTCCTCCTCGTCCCGGGGGTAGATCGTGATCAGTTTGCCGCTGGAACCGCGGGGCGCGTACTTGGAGTTGCACAGGTACTGGATCCTGCGATCCAGCAGGTACTTGAAGGGCAGACCCTCGGCGACGCAGTAGTCCCAGACCTCGTCGCAGAGCGCGTCGCCGTTGTCCAACGTCGCCGACACGTGGATCTTCCAGCCCTGCTCGGGAAGCACGACCCCGTCAGGGGAGACGTGGGTCCACAGGCCGTGGTCCCGGCGCGACCAACCGTCGGGGACCCGCCGTTCCGACACCGAGAAACCGTGGGTCTTCAGAAAGGGCGGCCCCTGGACCCAGCGGCGGGGGTCCTCATAGAAGAGGGGGTCCGCCTGGATGTAGATCTCCATGTTGTCGAACACCGGGTCACACTCCGTTCGGTGGGTCCCGGCTGCGGGAGCGGTGGCCCCGCGGCCAGGGGAGGATGGGTGGGCGAGGAGGCCTGAGGGCACCGCTGTGACGCGCGCCGCACAGGAATGCCCCGGTCTCACCGCGGGGCGGGGGCGGTCACCGCGTCCGGGGCTTGGCGGCCCAGTCCGGGCGACGGCCGGTCAGAATACTCAGCGGCAGGGGGAGCGGCCTCAGCAACAGGGTGGTGAAGCCCAAGGTCCCCCGTATCTCGCGCAGCCAGGCGTCCCGATAATCCGCCATGAAGCGAAGGATGCCCGCCCTCTGCTCGTGGGGGGCGTCGTCGAGGCCCCACTCGGCCAACGCGCGGACGCAGGCCCACATGTACTCGTCCCATTCCGTGATCGTGCTCACGTGGACGTCGATCGGCAGCCCACCCCCGGCCATCACCCGGTCATAGACGCCGTCCGCGTCCGGGTAACGCTCGGCGGACACACCGAGGGCACGCTGGGCGACCTGGTTCGGCGGCCGCTCCCAGAACGGTTCGCCCAGCAGGATCAGGCCTCCGTCCCGGAGCCTGGGCCGGATCAGCTCCCGCAGGACCTTCTCCGTACCACCGAGGGGGTCGCTCAGACCCACACAGATGACGAGGTCGAACCCCTCCTCGGACAGGTCCATGTCCCAAGCGTCGCCGACGTGCCCGACGAACCGTTCGCCCAGTCCGCGGCGCTCGGCGTCGGACACTGCGCGATCCATGTACTTGCGGGAGATGTCGATGCCCACCCCGTGAGCGTCGGGGTGCAGTTCGAGGGCGCGCAGGATCCAGGCTCCGAGACCGCACCCGATGTCGAGGATCCGAGGGGCGGACCCCAGGCGCGCGCTGCGGATCAAGCGATCGATGGTGGTGTCGGAGAAGGGGCCGAGGGGGAGGTGGGCGGCGTCCAGCCTGCTCCAGACGGCCTCGTCGGTGAAGGCGCCGGAGTCACCGTTCGTCTCGGGTATCACGGCGTTCCCTCCTCGAGGACCAGCTCACGGCCCCATTCCCGGACCAGTGTCCTGGCGGCGACGACCTCGGCGGCCAGGGGCCGGTCCGCCTCCAACGGCGGGCAGATCCGGGCCAGGTCCCGCCACCGGTCTCCGTCCGCCGGAGCCGACTCGGTCAGGGCCGCGCACTGGGCCAGACCCACGGCCAGGGACCCCAGGACGTTCCACGCGTGCTCCACGGCCTCGGAGACGGCGTTGGCCCCGTTGAGGGCCATCGGGACGTGGTCCTGGTTGCCGTTGTTGCACGGGAGCGCCGTGAGCGAGGCCGGGGTGACGAGCTGGCGGATGCGGCTGACGAAGGAGGTCGTGCTGATCTGCACTCCGGCCAGACCGCTTCCGGCGCCGGGCCGGGGGGTGAGCATCGGCGGGAGCCCGCCGTTGGTCTCGGGGGTGCACAGGAGCGAGAGCTGCCGGTCGGCCAGGAAGGCGACCTGTTGGAGGCACAGCCCCAGCTGGTCCGAGCTCAACGCGACGGGCATCGCGTGGAAGTTACCCCCGTGGAGCACCTCGCCGTCGACCAGAACCGGGTTGTCGGTGACCCCGACCGCCTCGCGCAGAAGGATCGGCTCCATCGCGTCCAACTGGTCCAGGACCGCGCCCAGCACCTGAGGGGCGCATCGGAGGCTGTAGGGCTCCTGAAGCGGGCGCGAGGGCGCGCGGACCGCGGACTCCGGCATGTACGAGCGGATCCAGCCCGCCACGGTGGACTGGCCGACCTGACCGCGCACCATCGACAGGTCCGGGTGATAGGCGACCGGATCGGCCCCCAGCAGCGTGGCCATCCTCCCGGTGAGGAGGGCGCCCACGCGGAGCAGGGAGAGGACCTCGCGATGGTTGTGCACGGTGCGGGCCAGGCCGACCGACGTACCGTTGACGAACGCGAGCGCCTCACGGGCCGGCCACCGGACGGGGTCCGCGCCGAGCTCGGCCAGGACCTCCGCGGCCGGGCGGGGCACGAGGGTCCCGTCGTCCTCGCGGTGCCAGCACTCGCCCTCTCCGGCGAACGCGGAGGCCGCCGAGGACAGGGGCTGGAGGTCTCCACTGGCGCTCACCGTGCCGTCACGGGGGATGACCGGGGTGAACCCGCGGTTCCACAGGTCGGCCAACCCGCCCCAGAGTTCGGGGGAAACCGACGAGTATCCCGAGCGCATGCTGTTCAGCCGGATCCATACCGCGAGCCGGCTCACCTCCGCGGGGAGCGGCTGTCCCTGGGCCGTGCCCAGGTGCGCGATGAGCCCTCTGCCCTGCTCGTCCACGGACTCCGAGGCGCTGAACTCCACCAGTGCCCCGTAGCCGCGATTCATCCCATAGACGAGTCGTCCGTCGGCCAACGCCTTCTCCAGGGCGCCCACGCTGGAGCGCATCCGGAAGACGTCCTCCTCGTCGGCCTCGATGGAGGCCTCCCAGTCCGCCGCGCGGAGCAGGGCTCCCAGGCTCGGGGGTCTACTTTGCACTGATCCTCCTCAGCTCCAGCCCGGGGTCGGGTTGGAGACGCCTCAGCTTGCCGGTGTCCGACCGGTCGATCCCCTCGACGACCGCGATCCGGCGAGGTCGGCAGGGCAGCCGCGACAGCAGCGTGGTCGGGTCGATCCGCGCGGGGTCGTCCCCCGGCCTCGGCACCAGGAGCAGGTCGAAGTGCTCACCGATCACGGGGTCGGTCACCGGAACGCAGGCCAGATCCGAGCACGGGAGAGCGGACCTGGCCAGCTCCTCCAGCGCGTCGAGATCGAACCTGCGGCCGTTCACCTTCACGAGTCGGCCGCGCCGGTAGGTCATCTCGATCGTTCGCCCGTCGAGCGCGGTCACGTAGTCGTCCATCCGCCACTCGGTCGGCGCTCCCCCCTCGGTCGGGCGCGCGAGCCGGGGACCGCTCACCACCAGGGGTTCCTCGCCGTCTCCGGGGCGGGGCCGCACCAGTTCGAAGTCCGGGCAGAGCCGCCAGTGGCGGTCTCCCGAGCGAGAGTGCCTGGTCGCCACCACACCGGTCTCGGTGGAGCCCAGCAGTTCGAGGATCGAGCCCGAGTCCCCGAGTTCCTCCAGGAGTTCCACGGCCTCGGTCGGGAGCTTGGCGGTGCTGTGCACCAGGCTCAACCGCCGCATACGACGGGTCCAGGACGACCGCCGCCTCAGGATGCGGTAGGTCCAGGGGATGGCCATGACGGCCCAACGCTCGTGCGAGGTGCCCTCGGGCATGGGGGCGAACTGCGGCCGGTACCAGACGGGGAGCCCCAGCCGGGCCGGAACGAGCACCGAGACGATCATGCCGTACAGGTGTCGGGGCGGCGCGAAGGACAGGACGGCCTCGGGATCGTCCCCGGCCAGCATGTCCGCCACCAGGCCCGCCTCGTCCCACAGCTGTTCCCGGCTCCGGACCCAGGTCCGGCCCTCGCCGGTGGTACCGGAGGTCCGGAAGCGCAGCTCCTCGGGCATCGCCTCCAGGAGCAGGTCCCGCGCGGTCCGGGCCTCCAGGTCCCACCGCACGACCCAGGGCCGTTCGGTGAACCGAGGGGCCTCCAGGCCCTCGGAGAGCAGCCGGGCCGCCGTGATCCGCTCGTATCCCGTGCCGCCTTCACCGACCACGGTCATCGGTCCTCCCTCATGCTCCTGCCACATGTCGAATCGGGTGCTCGGGACGGACGACGCCCATGATGGGGCCGCATTCGTCCCGCCGGCGGGACGGGTGTCCCGGTCGCTCCCCGACCCTCCGGTCGTTCACGCGCCGTTCTCGGCGGTCACCGCCATACGGTGCTTGAGCGGTTCCCACCAGTCGCGGCGTTCGGTGTACCACCGGACCGTCTCCTCCAGCCCGGAACGGAAGTCGATCCTGGGCCGATATCCCAGCTCGCGTCGGATCAGGGAGAAGTCGACGGCGTACCTGCGGTCGTGCCCCTTGCGGTCCTCCACGTAGCGCACGCGGGACCAATCGGCGCCCATCGTCTCCAGCAACATCCCGGTGATCTGCTCGTTGGTCATGCCCTTGGAGGCACCGATGTTGTACCGCCGTCCCGGGGCGCCCTCCAGGGCGACCAGGGCGATGCCGTCGCAGTGGTCGTCCACGTGGATCCACTCCCGCACGTTCGTACCGTCCCCGTAGAGAGGGACCGTCTCGCCGTCGAGGAGGTTGGTGATGAAGAGCGGGAGCAGCTTCTCCGGAAACTGGAACGGGCCGTAGTTGTTGCAGCACCGGGTGATGTTCACCGGGAGCCCGTAGGTCTTGTGAAAGGCCCTGACGATCAGGTCGGAGGCACCTTTGGAGGCCGAGTACGGGGAGTTGGGCTCCAGCGCGTCGGACTCGTCCCAGGCCCCCGTGCCGATGTCCCCGTACACCTCGTCGGTGGAGACGTGGACGAACTTGCGCACACCCGCCCTGAGCGACCGATCGAGCAGGGTGAACGTCCCGTTCACGTTCGTCGTCACGAAGTCGGACCCGTCCGCGATCGAACGGTCGACGTGGGTCTCGGCGGCGCAGTGGACGACCACGGACACCCCGGAGAGCACCTCGTCCAACGTGTCGGCGTCGCGGATGTCCCCGTGCACGAACCGGACCCGCGGGTCATCGAGAACGGATTCGAGACTCGTACGTGTTCCGGCATAGGTGAGTTTGTCGAGCACGACGACCTCGACGTCCCCGAACCCCGGATAGTGACCCGACACCAATCGTCGGACGAAATTCGAGCCGATGAATCCGGCTCCGCCGGTGACCAGCACTCTCAAAGGACTTCACCTTCGCGATATTCTCTGTCGAGACTTCGGGCCACGTCTACCACGTATCGGCCATAAGGCGAGTCGCCCATCTCGCGTCCCAGACGGAAACACTCCTCCGCGTCGATGAACCCCATTTCCAGGGCCACCTGTTCCACACAGCCGACCCGGAGGCCGTGTTCGTGCGTCAACCGGCGTACGTGCGCGCCCGCGTCGAACAACGACTCCTCCGTCCCGGTGTCGTACCAGAGGAAGTCGTCGTCGAGCGGAACGAGGTGTGCGCTCCGCTCCTCCACGTAGAAACGGTTCACGTCCGTGATCTCCAGTTCACCGCGGGGCGAGGGGCTCAGCTCCGCGGCGATCCGGGAGGCCCGATCGTCGTAGAAGTAGAGGCCGGTCACGGCCTGTTTCGACCTGGGGTTCTCGGGCTTCTCCTCGACGGAGACCAGTGCCCCGTCCTCGTCGAACCCGGCCACGCCGAAGCTCCGCGGTTCGGCGACCTCCTTGCCGAACAGGACGCACCCGTCGAGGTCCGCGGCGGCCTTCCGCAGCCTCTCCCCCAGCCCCGGACCGTGGAAGATGTTGTCGCCCAGCATCAGGGCGCAGTCGCCCCCGGCGATGTGGGGTTCGCCGATGACCAGGGCCTCGGCGATCCCTCGGGGCCTGGCCTGGGCCGCGTAGGAGAGTTCGATCCCCAGGTGCCGGCCGTCCCCCAGGAGAGCACGGAATGCGCTCATCGCATCCGGGGCGCAGACAATCAATATCTCTCGGATACCGATTTGCATCAGCACGGAAAGTGAATAGTAGATCACCGGTTTGTCATAGACCGGAAGCAACTGCTTGGACGTTGCCCGAGTCACCGGCTGGAGCCGGGTTCCTCGTCCTCCTGCAAGGAGAATTCCCCTCATGTTCGCTCCTGTTCGGGGTCGAACGACGGCGACACAGTACAAGAGAATGGGGAAGGGAAGACCAAGGCCGAATCACCGACCTATCCGCGGTGGCGGGGCCGTGCTATTTTCACCGTTCGACACCCGCGTCCCGACCCTCTTCCACCCCGGGGCGGTCGGGCCCCGGGCGACCGCCGCGCTCCCCGCGCGCCGCGCCCGGATGACGATCGAAAGGGAACTGGTAGAGCGTGCGTGTCCTCATAGCGGCCAACGGTTCACGGTCGAGTCTTTTCAGCATGGTCCCCCTGGGTTGGGCCCTGCGGGCGGCGGGCCACGAGGTTCGTGTGGCCACCCGCTCCGCACTGGTCGACGCCGCGGCCGACACCGGCCTGACCGTGGTCGCGGTGGGCGAGGAGACCTCGGGCGAGGCGCCCGGATCCGCCGACGCGGCGAGAACGGCCACGGGCGTACGCGATCTCCTGCCGGACCCCGGCGAGATCGCGGACCTGTCCTGGGAGAGCCTGCTCTCGGTCCAGAGGACCCTGGCCGACGAACGGTTGAGGGCGGTCAACGAACCGATCCTGGACGACCTCGTCCTGCTCTGCCGGCAGTGGCTTCCGCACCTGGTGCTGTGGGAACCGACGACGGTCGCCGGCGCCGTGGCCGCCGAGGCGTGCGGCGCCGCTCACGCGCGTTTCCTGTGGAGCCCGGACCTGCACGGCGCCCTCCGTAAACACTTCCTCTCCCGGCGGGCCGAGCCGGAAGCGGACCGGAGCGAGGATCCGCTGCGGGAGTGGCTGGCCCCCCACGCCGAGCGCCACGGCGTCGGTTTCGGCGAGGAACTGACACGAGGCCGTTTCTCCCTGACCCCTCTGGCCACCGTGCTGGACGGAACGCAGGACGGTCCCGAACGTCTACGCCACATCCACTACGGCGGCCAGACCACCATCCCCACCTGGCTGCGCGACAGGCCGGGAGAGACCCCGGCCCCGGACGCCCCTCGGCGGGTACTCCTGGATTGGCGCGCCGCCGGGGCCGCCGGAGGAGACCCCGACGACAAGGCCCTGCGCCGGGTACTGGACGGACTCGGAACACTCGAGAACACCGAGATCGTGCTCGTGCTCCCCGAAGGGGAGGACGAGGACGCGGAGATGCCGTCCGGCGTCACCCGGGCCGTCGGGCAGGGGGCGCTGCACGCCTTGGCCCCCACCTGCTCGCTCGCGGTGCACGCGGGAGGCATCGATACGTTCTGCGAGGTGGGCCGGCACGGGGTGCCCCAGCTGGTCCTGCCCGATCCGGGACTTCCCGACGCGGTCGCGTCGGCGGAGCGCCTTGCCGCGCTCGGCGCCGGCTCCGTCCTGCCCCACGGCGAGGCGGAGTCCGACTCGGTGGCCGAGGAGGCCGTCCGGCTGATGGCGGACCCGGAGGCGGCCCGGGCCGCGGAACGACTGCGCGAGGCGTTGGACGCCGCCCCCACCCCGGACCGGCTGGTGGAGCGGATCGAGCGACTGACCGCCGAGCACTCACGGTTCGAACCCTCTGAGCTCTGAGTTCGACCGAACGGCGGTCCGCCCGAGGGTTCAGGCGGGCCGCCGTTCGATCGTGTGCCGTTCCAGGCACTCGACGATCGCTGCGGGGTCGTGCTGTGAGGCCATTCGCTCCCGCAGCGCCAGGGCCCCGCGGGTGAGGGACTCGCCTTCCAGTGCCCGGACGGCCCCCTCGTACAGGGTCCGCGTATCGACCCGCTCGGGCTCCGGGGCCACGGCCGCGCCCGCCTCCGCCATCCGGCGCGCCAGGACCGGTTCGTCGAACAGACGCGCCCGCCCCACGATGACCTGGGGGACGGCGTGCGCCGCCATGGTGAACACCGTTCCCGGCCCTCCGTGGTTGATGGTGGCGGTGCTGGTCGCGGCCAGAGCGTGCAACGGCACGTAGTCCACCAACCGCACGTTCGAAGGCACCGTGCCCAAATCCTGGCGGGCCTTGAGCGGGACGGTGGCCACCACCTCGGCGTCCACCTGACCCAACGCCTCCAACACCTCGCCCAACGGCAACGTGTACCCACCGAACCGATCCGTGGCGCTGGTCCCCAACGTCAAACACAGACGCCGACCCTCGGGCCGCTCACGCAGCCAGTCCGGCACCACCGCGCGACCGTTGTAGGGAACGAACCGCATCCCCAGATACCGCACCCCCAACCGGTCATCGACCGGTATCCGCAACACGTCCGGGACCTGATCGATGGTGGCCTGACCCACCACCAACTCCTCGTCGAAACCAACCCCGTACCGGGCCGCCAACCCCGACAACCACTCACCCAACGGATCCTCACGGACCTCGGGGACCTGCTCCTCCATCCGCCTCAGGAACAACCCCCGCATCCGCGCGAACAGATCGACACTCCATAGGAAGCGCACGTGCGCGGCACCACAGGCACGCG
>NZ_BAZE01000009.1:0-275213 GCF_000710955.1 Nocardiopsis alba | reverse complement strand
AGAAGGGCCCTGCTGGACTGGTCCCGCGCCACCGTCGACTCCCAGTCGATCCGCGCCAAGAGAGGGGGAGAAGACAGGGCCAAACCCCACCGACCGGGGTAAACCCGGTTCCAAGCTCCATCTGCTGTGCGACAACCAAGGGCTGCCGCTGACCTGCGCGATCTCCGCGGCCAACGTCAACGACGGCGAAGCGCTCAAACCCCTGGTGCGAGGCATCCCCGCGGTGCGCTCACGCCGAGGACCCCGCAGGCGACGCCCCGCCAAGCTGCACGGCGACAAGGCCTACCACTCCCGCGACCGGCGCCGCTGGCTGCGCGAACGCCAGATCGGCGTGCGCATCGCCCGCCCCGGCGTCGAGTCGTCCCAGCGACTGGGCAGGCACCGGTACAAGGTCGAGCGCTCCATCGCCTGGCTGGGCTCTTACCGCAGACTGAACGTGCGCTGGGAACGCAAGGCCTCCAACTTCCTGGCCATGCTCGGCATCGCCTGCATCCTCATCTGCTACAAGCATCTGGCCAAGCACAGCGAGGACTTTTGAGATGAGCTCTTAGAGGAACCATCGTGAACACCTTTCTCATCATCGCTCTCCCCTTGGCGGCGGGTGCGGTCTGCGCCGTCCTGGGTTACCTGATCGCCCGGCACCGCGCCGGAGCCGAGAACCGCGGTCTCCGGGATGCGCAGATCCGCTCGGAGGCGGACCTGAGCATCGTCGAGGAACAGCGCGACCAGGCCCGCTCTCAATCCGAGAAGCTCCGCGAAGAGCGCGACGACGCCCGGCGGGCGCAGCGCGAGAGCGAGACCGCGGTGACCGAGCAGGCCACCCGGCTGAACACCGCGTCGGAACGGCTCGGGAGGTTGGAGGCCGAGCTGGAGTCGGCCCGCGGCGACCACCGGCGGATCGTCGGAGAGGCCGAGACCATGCGGGCCTCCCTGGACACCAGCGATCGGCGGACCCGCGACATGGAAGCCGCCCTGGCCAATACCGAAAAGGACAAGGCCGCCCTGGAGGCTCTGGTCGAGGAGCTGAAGCAGCGCTCCGGCACCTACGACGCCGAGCTCGCGAAGCTGCGCACCGAACGGGCGGAGTTGGAGAAGCGCCAGGCCGAGGTGGCCGCCGCGCAGAAGGAGCTGGACAAGGTCCGTGAGGAGCACAGTCGGCTCCAGACCGAGCAGGTCGAGGCGACTGTGGCCAAGATGCTGGAGTCCTCCCAGGAGAAGCTGACCGCCGCCGCGGACGAGAAGCTCGGGACGACCGCCAGGGCCGTGACCGAGAAACTCCAGGAGCTGGGCCTGCATCTGCGCGAGTTCGACGGCAGGCGAACCACGACCGAGGCCCGCCTGGACGAGCAGCTCAAGCACCTGACCCAGGAGAACGCCCGGGGTCGTGCGCAGACCGAGGCTCTGGTCAAGGCACTGCGCAAGCCCCAGGTCCGCGGGCAGTGGGGCGAGCTCCACCTCAAGAGGGCCGTCGAACTGGCGAACATGCGCGAGCGCTGCGACTTCGATACCCAGGTCACGGTCACGGACGAGGAGAGGACCCAGCGACCGGACATGGTCGTCAACCTCACCAGCGGCCGCCGGATCGTGGTGGACGCCAAGGTCTCCCTCGACGCGTTCATGAACGGCGTGGAGGCGGACGACGACGCCGGATACGAGCGCTTCATGGACGAGCACGCCGCGCAGATCCGCAAGCACGTGGACGCGCTCGCCACGAAGGAGTACTTCGTGAAGGTCGCGGGCAGCCCGGACTTCGTCCTGATGTTCCTGCCGAACGAGGCCCTGCTCCAGGCCGCTCTGGACCGGAAGCCGGACCTGTACGAGCACGCCCTCGCCAAGAAGATCATCATCGCGACCCCCACGGTGCTGATCCCCATGCTCCGTACCATCGCCCTGGCCTGGGACGAGAAGGCGATGCGGGAGAACACGGAGGTCATCCACGGGTTGGGCCGAGAGATCTACGACCGGCTCACCAAGGTGGGTGAGCACCTGGGAAGGCTGAGGAGTTCGCTGGACAAGTCGGTGGAGCACTACAACGCGGCGATCGGCTCGTTGGAGGCGCGTGTACTGCCGACCGCCCGTGAATTCCCCAAGCTCGGTATCCGCCCGAAGAAGGAACTGACCGGGTTGCACCCGGTGGAACGTCAGACTCGGGCGCTGGTCGCCCCGGAGCTGCTGGCCTCCACCACCGCAGAGGCCGGAACCGGTGCCCCTGAGACGGACCTGGTGGAGGTCGTCCCTGACCAGCTCGACTGAGGAGAGCACTTGATCTCCGCGCGGCCGTTCCCCGAAGACTCTTCGGAGAACGGCCGCATCGTGTACGGACCCCTGCCGGCGATCAGGCCAGGGCCGGTATGCGGGGGCTGCCCGGGTTCTGGGCCCAGGGGCGGGTGGTGGGTGGGTCGGTGTGCGGCCAGAGCAGGAACAGGAGGGCGTCGATGTCGGCGGCTTCCTACCGGCCGTTGGGGGTGGCGGCCCAGAAGGATCGGGTGGCCTCTCCCCACCAGATCACCAGGTGCCGGTAGCGGGCCTGGATGTGGGCGGCCTGGGTGTGCTCGCCGGCGTACTCGGAGCGGTGACAGCCCAGGCAGGGCAGGCGTTCGGCCCGGCGTTCCCGGCAGGAGGGTGCGTGCAGGTGGCGCAGGCGGGCCCGCCCATCGGCCGGCGGCGGGGCGAGGAGATGAGGTTCTGCATCAGATCCTCTTTTCCTTACATATGCGTTGTCGGGTTTTCGGGGGTTCAGGGCCCAGGGGAAGCGCTGCAACGCTTTCCTGGGCCCATCTCATGTCCTGGGTGACATGTCGGCCAGCGGTGCTGGTTGCTGGTGCTCCAGCGGCTGCCAGCCAGGTCGTAGGAAAGGTAGAACCAGACACTGCGGAAGCCGGCGCGGCCACAGTCTCGTACCGTGGCAGGGTGTGCGCGTGTGCTGAGGGCTCCGGCACGCACCGGCCCCGAAGCCCTCCGCAGCCACTCCCCTAGCCCTCGGTCCCCAGGGCCAGGTCCACCCGAGCCCCCTCCCAGGTGTCCCCGGACCGCCAGATCACCTCGGTTCCGAAGGCCTCGCTCACCATCGTGGCCGCTTCGGGAGGTTCCGGAGACTGTGGCAGCACCAAGAAGGCCCGATCAGCCTTCGTGCCGGTCGCGTACTCGACCTCCATGATCCGCAGGACGCCTTCACGCATCCGGGCGTACGTGTGTCCATTCACGCCCAGGACCTCGTACAGGTAACTGCCCTCGGGCCCATCGCACTGCACGTCGACGAACTCCGACGCCCCCGGTGTCCACTGCTTCTTGAATAGGTCCGCCATAAGCTGGTGTCGGAGGCTCTCGTGGCCATGGTCCTGTCTCTCCCGCTGCACCGCCGCACGGATGACGGTCAGGAATCCGTCTTCCACAGACTCACTCGTCTCGGACATGCTCTGCTCCCTCGTGTTCGGTTTCCGGGGTTGGGGAAGCGGGCCAGCGGGCGCCCCCGCCGGCTCCTGCGTCGAAGGATCCTCCTGCGGGTCGGTCCCCGACCCTTCCCCCGCACCCTCGGGGCGGTTCAGCCGGTACCTGGAAGGCACCCCCGCCAGGAACTGGGCGTAGCTCCGTTCCAGGTGGACGGTCTGGTAGTCCGTCACGGACCGGACGTCCGGGCTCAGCACCAGCCGGTATCCCCGATCCTCCAGCAGCCAATAACCATCCCTCTTCCGGGACCAGGTACCGCTGGTCCACAGGTGGGTCAGCATGTCGCGGAGCTCCACCTGAGCATCCCGCGCGCTGGCCCGGTGCCGCGCCGCGAACCGGGCCCGCGCCGCCGCGGAGACACGGACCGCCTCGGGCCCCTCCTCCGGCAGGTCCGGGACGGCCCCGCGGGTGGTGCCCACGGGGCGGGACAGAACCCCGGGCGCCTCCGAACGGGGAAGGGGAACTCGCGTCCGGTAACCCCCGCACCCCTCCTGACGGCACCACCTGTCAGCAGTGGTGGTGGAGTTGCGGCAGCGGTCGCCGTCGGTCCGGAACCGGGTGCACCGCACCAGTCCCCCGTGGTCCGCGCCGCTACCCGGAGTCTGCTCGGGGTCGACCAGGACATCGGGCAGCGGCCGCGCGTACACGATGCTCAGGGACTGGGTGCACCTGGTCAGGGCGACGTAGAGCTGGCCAACGCCGTTGGCGTCCGACGCGGTGATCTCGCCCGGCTCCACCAGGACGACGTGGTCGAACTCCAGACCGTTCACCCGGGACACCGGCAGGACCTGGACCTCCGGCCCCTCCTCGGCACCCCCCGATTCCTTTCGTTGTTCCCCCACCCGCTCCAGCAGGGACGAGTCGTCAGCGGTGATGACCGCGATCGACCGGCTCCGTCCGCCCGTCTCCCGCAGCCGGTCCACCTGTGCCGCCACCTCGGCCAGGAGGTCGTCGGGGACGGTCCAGCGCACCGTGACGTCCCCCTCCTCCGGGGGACGCACCGGGATCGGCTGGCGCACGGTCGGCGCCACCGCCACCGCGGCGGGCACGGAGACGTGCATGACCTCGTACGGCACCCGGTAGCCGACGGTGAGTTCGTGCAGGTGCCACCCGTCCCGCAGCGTCAGCAGCTCCACGAAGTCCGACCACTGCTCGTAGCGGTGCTCCCCGGTGGACTGGGCCAGGTCGCCCAGGACGGTGAGCGACCCGCTGGGACAGCGCCGGGCCAACCCGCGTACCTGCATCGGGGTGAGGTTCTGGGCCTCGTCCACCACGATGTGCCGGTAGCGCACCGGACCGTCGCCGGTGAGCAGGACCCGCAGTTCCTCCAGGCAGACCAGGTCGGCGCGGGTCCAGGGTTCGGCGGCCTCGGTCCGGGACCTGGCGCGGTTCAGGACCCGCTGCTCCTCCTCGGTCAGGATTCCCTCGGCCGCGGCGGCCAGCGCCTCGGGGTCGTTGAGCAGCCTGCGCATCAGCCGCTTCTCGGACAGCTGCGGGCACACGGCCGTGATCAGGCGGGTCACGGCACGGCTCTGCGAAAGCCTGCGGCGGACTCCCCCGTCCCGGCCCAGGTGACCACTCCGCTCGGCCAGCTCGGCGATCAGGTGGTCGAGGAGGGAGTCCAGGAAGTACTGCCGCCGGTCGGCGTGGGTGCCGGGGCGCTGTCGGGCCTGCTCGACCAGCCCCTCCAGGTCGTCCCCCGCCACGACGAGTTGGCGGCTCTCGTCCTGGAAGACGAGGCGCCCGTCCGTGAGGAGACCGGCCAGCCCCTCGGGTCGGATCAGCCCGCGGACCGCCCGCTCCAGCACCGCCGCCATCCTGGCGTCGGACTTGATCCGGGCCTGCTCGGGGTTGTCCTCGGCTCGGACCTGCCCCTCCCACAGCCCGTCCAGGGCCTGTGCCCGCACCCCGCGGGTGCCGAGCGAGGGCAGGACCTGGCTGACGTAGTTCAGGAACTCCGGGTGCGGCCCGACCACCAGGATCTGCTCGGCCTTGAAGTGGTCGTTGTCCAGCAGCCAGGTCACGCGGTGCAGCCCGACCGCGGTCTTGCCGGTTCCCGGTCCGCCCTGGATGACCAGGGTCCCGGGGCGCGCGTCGGAGACCAGTTCGAGCTGGTCGCGCTGGATGGTCTCGACGATGTCCCGCATCAGGCCCTTGCGGGCGCGGTTGAGTTCCTCCAGGAGGAAGGGGTCGACCGTCTCCCCCTGCTCCCGGGCCCTGCGGCGGGTGGCCAGGGCCGCGACCTTCTTGGGGGAGGGAACAGCGGGGCGGGCGGGGGCGGCGGGATCGGAGGTGTCGGAAGTGCCGGAGGTGTCGGAGGCGTCAACGGGGACGGCCGCGCTCTGGTCCGGCTCGCTGATCTCGTCGAAGTAGGAGAGGACCTTGCTGTCCTCGCACTTGAGCCTGCGGCGCAGGCGCACTGTCCCCGGGGAACTGGGGCTGGCCAGCCGCCACTCCCTGGCCAACGGCGCCGTCCACTTGATGACCAGGCGGTTGCCCTTCGCGTCCTTGACCCCCTCCCGCCCGACGTAGAAGGTCTCGCGTTCGCTGCGCTCCTCCACGTCGGCGCGCATGAACACCAGAGGTTTGCCGTCCAGTTGGAGGGCCTCCAACCTCTCCTCGGACTGCCGCTTCAGGTCAGCGTTGTCCTTCGTGCTCGCACCCAGCGGGTGTCGAGCGATCCTGCGGAGGTCGCCCTTCGCACGCTCGAAGTGGCGGTAGGCGCGGTCGACCGCTGCCTGCTCCTGCGCGATGACCGTGTCCCGGTCTCCTTGGTTCACGTCTACTCCGGCTGTTGTACTGCGGGGGTATGCACCTGTTACTGCGGGGGTGTGCACCGTCGGACGGGAGCCGTCGGGTGGTGCGGGGTGTCTGCCAGACACGGAAAAGGGGCCGCGTCCTGAGGGGGATGTCGGCTCTCGTCGGGGCCGGGAGAGGCACGGCCGAGAAGGAACCGACGGGGTGGTCGGTGCCGGGCGCCGTTCGGGGGAAGGCGGGGCCGCGGGCAGCGGTCGGGGGTGGTCGGGGTCCACCAGCGGGACCCGTCCCCGCTTCGTGGGCGCATCCGACCGGGGGTTACACCGGGGTTCGGGACGAACCTGCGAATTCCACGACCTCACTGCCCATGTCAGCCGAAAAACCCGTCCGTGATCATGACGCGGGGATTGGCACAGGGGTTGACGCAGAAACCGGCCCCTCAGCCTGCCCGCCGCCAGACCCGCCCGGAGCATCCGCCCCGGCCGAGCCCTCCGTCCCGGCCCGCCCTCGGCTGATACCCCGGACACCGCCCGGACCCGGCTGTTCTCAGCGCTGTCTCGTGCTGCCTCAGTGCTGCCTCAGTGCTGCTCGCTCCGGTGGTTGTCCTCCGAAGGAGGTCCCTCCGCGGTCCGGGGCGCCGCGGGCAGGAGGTGCGGGCTCGCGGGTTCCTCCCGCAGCCACCCCTGGTCCACCAGGTACCTGATGGCCAGCGCGCCCTCCCACTGGTTCCAGCCGAACACCGCCTCCAGCTCACGCCAGGTGGGGCCGCGCCCGTGCTCGGCGAGGTGCTCCTCCACGTGCGCGGCCACCCACGGCTCCAACCCCTGGACGACCCGCCAGGCGCGCATGGTCTGGCCGGTCCGCAACGCCCGCTGTTCTCCCGCTCGCCCGGGCTCGGCGCGTCGGGGCCGGGGAGCCCCGGGCCCCCTCCCCTGGACCGAGGACGTACCCGCGCTGCGGGTCCGCCCCTCCTGGGAGGTCAGGTGCCATCCCTTGCAAGCCGGGCACTCGTAGGCCCGGCGGGGCATCCGGTCCGAGCGGTCGGAGCCGTGGTGGCGGATGGCGGCCAGGGCCAGTTCAGCGCTGATGCTGTCCCTGAACCAGCGCTTGCCGCACCTGCGCGGGCGGGAGGCGTGCGGCGCTCGGGCGGGCTTCCGGCCGGAGTGAACGTGGTGTCGGCTCATGGGGGGCTCCTCGAGGTCGGCCGGTACCTGTGGGGTACCGGAGTGCGTGCTCCGGGAAGCGAGCGGCTGACCGCTCTGGATCATGCCGAGGACACTACCCAGAAACACTGACTCGATGAAGGTCAGACTTTGATAAGGGGAGTTATCAGATTTCCACTACCAAAAATCCTCGCCCTGCCCTACAGTGGCCTCACACCCGCACTCCCACCCCCGACGCAGAGAGCGAGGAAGCGGCCCATGTCTTCGTCACCCCTGCTGCTCTCCCTGTCCGACATCGCGGGGCTCGCCCGCGTCCAGCGCCCGGTCGTCTCCACCTGGCGTCGGCGTCACCCTGACTTCCCCTCCCCCATGGCGGAGAACGACAGCCGGTCATGGTTCGACGGCCACGCGGTCGCCGACTGGCTGACCAGCACCGGGCTGGGCAACACCCCGGCGGACGAGATCGGCCCGGAGCTGGTCGCGCACGGACTGGTCCGCGTGGCGGAGGGGGTAGGGGCGCAGCGCCTTGTCTCAGTACTCGGAGCGCTGCTGTGCCTCCAGTACATGGACGAGAAGCCCCTCGCCGACACCACGAAGGACGCTCTGCTCACCCGTGCGGAGCACATGGACCCCGACGACGAGTTCTTCCTGCGCGAGCTGAGCGCCGACCCCGGGCTCTCCGCCCGCCTCGCACCCCTGGCCGAGGACCTGGTCGAGGCCGCCTACACCCCCGGTGGCGCGCACGAACACCTCATGCGGCAGCGGCACCGCCTCGGGCTCGCCGACCCCGAGAGCGGTTCCCTCGCCCCCGAGCTGCGCCGCCTCATCGTGCAGGTGGCGGACCCGCACGAACGGGCCTCCGCCAACGACACGCTCACCGTCGCCGACCCGCACGCCCTGTACGGGGACCTGCTCCACGACATGGTGTGCGCCCTCGACGACCCCGCGGACAGCCGGACCCTGGCCGCCGAGCGGCGCCCCGACCTGGCCCGGCTCACCCGGCGCAGACTGCTGCTGACCGGGGTGCCCGAGCTCGACCTGGACGTGCAGGAGGGCACCGAACTGGAGGAGGGCATCGCCGACCCCGACCTGGTGGTCACCCTGCTGCCGTACCAGGCGGGCGAAAGCCGTTCCCAGGCTCGGGTGTTGGAGGAGATCGAGGCCATCGGCGACCTGCTCGGCCCCGGTTGCACGGCGGTCGTCATCGGCCCCGCCGACGCGCTGGTCGGTGCTCTGGACACCCGCGAGGCGCAGATCCGCTCCCGTCTGATCCGGAGCAAGCTGGTCGAGTCGGTCACCACCCTGCCCGGCGGGGCCGACCCCTCCCGCCCCGGGTACGAGTGCGCCATGTGGACCCTGCGCAGGGGCCAGGTCGCCAACACCGAGGGCCGGGTGCTGGTCAACGACATCAGCGCACGGCCCCTGGGCGACCAGGTGATGGGGACCCTGGCCGAGGACATCCTGCTCTGGCGGGCCGAGGGCCATCACCTGGGCGGGCACGACCCCCGGTACGGGATGTCGGTGACCATCAAGGACCTGGAGGACCGGTTCGGCGAGGCGCTCGTTCCACCGGGGCCGCCGGTGTCCCGGCTGCTGTCCCAGGCGGTCCGCGACCGCCCGGCCCTGATCGCCGAGGCCGAGACCCGCCTGACCGAGGCCGACAACCGGGCCCGTGCGCACACGGAGTCCGCCGGCCCTCTTCGCGGCGGTCTCCTCCGCCGGGTGGGGCCCACACCGGAGCGGGCCACCGTCAACACCCTGATCCGCCAGGACCGGCTCGTCCCGGTCAAGGGGCACCGGATCGCGGACGAACACATCGACCCGGCGGGCCAGCTGGACCTGATCGGCCCGGACGAGGTTCTGGGACGGTCCCCGCGTGGGAGTCGTCGCATCGACCGCCTGGTCCTGGCCGCGGAGTACCAGCACGCGGCCCTGACCGAACCCGGCGACGTGGTGTACACGACCGCCACGGGCTTCGGGGTGATGGTCGACCACGAAGGGGCCTCAGTGGTCTGCTACCCGGCCCGGGTCCTGCGGGTGAACCGCAAGGCGAGACGGGCGCTCACCCCCCGGGTTCTCGCACTGCTCCTGGAGGGTGCGGTCTCCACCAACAAACCGACGGGCTCGGTCCGCGCCCCCCGCGGCATCGGGGAGGCCTCCCTGCCCGACCTGAACCCGAAGGAGGTCGAGCGCCTGGACACCTTCCTGGCCGAGTCGGACCGAAGACGCGCGCTGCTGGACGCCCAGTACACCGAGCTCGACACCATACGACGGCTGAGCGCAGCTGGTTTCGGCGACGGGACCCTGGCTGTCCCCACCGACTGACAGACTTTCCCTACCTCTCCCCTCTTCCCGGTTCCGTTGTCCCTGGACAGCCGCGCTACCGGGTCATATCAACACCGAAGGAACACACCGCATATGCCGCCACGCAAACGCGCCAGCACCCAGCAGGGGGAGCTGTTCAACGCCTCCACCCCGCAGGAGATCCGGGCGATCCTCTGGAAGGCCGCCGACCAGCTGCGCGGCTCCATGGACGCCGCCCAGTACAAGGAGTTCGTGCTCGGGCTGGTCTTCCTCAAGTACGTGGCCGACGCCTTCGACGAGCGCCGCCGCGAGATCGTCGTCGAGCTTGAGGAGGACGGTGTCCCCGAGCACCGCTGGGACGCCTTCCTGGAGGACCAGGACTCCTACACCGAGGAGAACGTCTTCTGGGTGCCCGGAAAGGCTCGCTGGAAGCACATCGCCGAGAACGCTGCCAGCACCCCCGACGGGGTCGGCAAGCTCATCAACGACGCGATGGGCGAGATCATGGCGAACAACAAGGCGCTGACCGGTGTGCTGCCGCAGATCTTCAACCGCGACAACGTCGACCAGAAGCGGCTGAAGGGGTTGGTCGACCTCATCAGCGACGCCCGGTTCGCGGGTAACGACGAGAAGACCGCGCAGGACGTCCTCGGTGAGACCTACGAGTACTTCCTGGAGCAGTTCGCCCGGGCCGAGGGCAAGCGGGCCGGTGAGTTCTACACACCCAAGAGTGTGGTTGAGCTGCTGGTGGAGATCCTGGAGCCGTACGAGGGCCGGGTGTACGACCCCTGCTGTGGTTCCGGCGGCATGTTCGTCCAGGCGCAGAAGTTTGTCGCGCATCATGGGGGCCGCGACCACACCCACGACATCGCGGTGTATGGCCAGGAGGCCAACGAGCGCACCTGGCGTCTGGCCAAGATGAACCTGGCCATCCACGGCATGGACCCCGAGGGCGTGGGCAAGCGCTGGGCAGACACCTTCGGCGACGACAAGCTGCCCGACCTGAAGGCTGATTTTGTCCTGGCCAACCCGCCGTTCAACCTCCACCCCTGGGAGCGGCGGACAGACGACAACCGCTGGCGTTTCGGTGTTCCGCCTGCGAACAACGCCAACTACGCCTGGTTGCAGCACATCGCTTCCAAGCTGGGTGACCGGGGTAAGGCCGGTGTGGTCCTGGCCAACGGGTCGATGTCCACACAGACCTCGGGTGAAGGTGAAATTCGCAAGGCGATGGTGGACGCCGATCTAGTGGCGTGCATGGTGGCGCTACCGGGCAACCTGTTCCGCACCACCGCGATCCCGGCCTGCCTGTGGTTCCTGATCAGGGACAAGGGCGCCCAGGGAGCCGACGCGACCAACGACCGCCGCGGAGAGGTGCTATTCATCGATGCCCGCGAAATGGGCGAGATGATCAACCGCACCGAGCGAGTGTTCACTCCAGAAGACTTGGAGAAGGTCGCCGACACCTTCCACGCCTGGCGCGGCACAGCTTCTGCAAGGAAGAAGGGGCTGACCTACGAGAACGTGCCGGGGTTCGCATACTCCGCCAAGCTTCAGGAAATCGCCAAGCACGACTACATCCTGACCCCTGGTCGCTATGTGGGAGCGACCGAGATCGAGGAAGACCCGGACGCCGAACCGCTGGATGAGAAGATCGCCCGCCTGACGAAGGAGCTCTTTGAGCAGTTCAACGAGTCCCAGCGCCTTGAGGGCGTCGTCCGCGAGCAGCTCGGGAGGATCGGTGGCTAAGAGCAACACCAAGACGGGGGGCCGAGTCGCCACGACCGGTGTCATTCCCGGACGTTGGGCCCTCAGCGTCGGCAACCCGGAGAGCCCCACGCCCGAAGGGTTCTCGTGGACTCTTCTCTCTGACGTTGCCCGTCTGGAGAGCGGCCACACCCCCAGCCGCAAAAAAGACGAGTACTGGAACGGAGAAATCCCCTGGATCGGCATCCGGGACGCCACGGAAAACCATGGCCGTGTCATCACCTCAACCAAACAGTGGATCTCCGAAGAAGGTCTCAATAATTCCTCGGCAAGGCTTCTCCCCGCAGACACGGTCTGCTTGTCCCGAACCGCGTCCGTCGGCTATGTAATCACCATGGGAGTTCCCATGGCCACCAGCCAGGACTTCATCAACTGGGTATGCGGACCACAGCTCTCAGCAAAGTATCTGCACTACATTCTCATGTCTGAACAGGAGGCCATCCGGCGCTTCGCTCACGGAACGACCCACCAAACGGTCTATTTTCCGGAGGCGAAAGCCTTCCACGTGTGCCTACCCAGCCGCACGGAACAGGATTCAATCACCGCAGTCCTCAGCGCACTGGATGAAAAAATTGCAACCAACGAGCACATCGCCAAAACCATCGGGGAACTATCCTCAGTCACATACAGTTCAGCGCTTTATAATTCTCCGGACAGTTTCACAGAAACCCCACTGTCCGATACATCCGACTTCATCAACGGACGAGCTTTCACCAAAGACGCAACTGGCTCCGGCAGGATGGTCATCCGCATCGCTGAAATGAACTCGGGCCCTGGGAAGTCTACAGTTTACAACGAAATTGAAGTTCCAGAGAAACACCTCGCCAATCCGGGCGACATCCTCTTCTCCTGGTCGGGATCCCTGATTGCACAAAGGTGGTATCGCCCCCAGGGGATTATTAACCAGCACATCTTCAAGGTCGTCCCCAAGAGCGGACATCCCGTGTGGCTGTCTTTCGAACTAGTCAAGCGAAAGATCACTGATTTCCGATCCATCGCTGCCGACAAGGCCACTACCATGGGCCATATTCAGCGACGCCACCTGGATGAAACGGTTCCCGTACCCAACGCAGAGATTATCTCCAAGCTCGATGCTTCACTTGGACCGTTGTGGGACCGTGCACTCGTCGCTGAGCAGGAGGGCCTCAAACTCGCGGAGTTGCGGGACACCCTTCTTCCCCAGCTGATGTCCGGAAAGTTGCGCGTCAAGGACGCTGAGAGAATCGTGGAGGACAACGTATGACACCCCCCAGACCCGGCGATTCCAACTTCTCCGGTGTCCCTGCTGAGTCCGGATTCGGTTCACTCTCCTCGGGGCGGATGACCGAGGCTGATTGGGAGAACTACGCCCTCGAAGAACTCGGCGAGCTCGCCTGGCGGACCGCCCATGGCAAGGAGATCGCCCCCGGTTCCGGGCAGCGCCGGGTCTGGGATGACCTCATTCTTCATGAGGACCTGAGTGAGGCGGTGTGGCGCCTCAACCCCGGGCTCACCCCCTCCGCGGTAGAGCGCGCCCTGACCATCGCGACCACGCCCGCCTCGCGCGAGCCCCTCCCCGAGAACCGGCTCGCGCACGGCTACCTCACCTCCGGAATCCGGCTCACCTACACCGACGAGTTCGGCGCCGAGCACTCCCCCACCGTCCGGCTCGTCGACTTCGCCAACCCCACCGCCAACACCTTCCGCGCCGTCAACCAGGTCCGCCTGCTCGACGGTGACCACGAGCGCCGGTTCGACGTCGTCCTCTACGTCAACGGCCTCCCCCTGGCCGTGGTCGAGCTCAAGAACGCCTCCGACCCGCGCGCCACCCTCGCCGGGGCGCACGCCCAGCTGGGCACGTACGCGGAGGAGTTCCCCGCCGCGTTCCGCTACAACTTGCTCTGTCTGGTCTCGGACGGGGTCACCGCCAAGTACGGCACCCCGTTCACGCCCTTCGAGCACTTCGCCCCGTGGAACGTGGACGGGCAGGGCGAGCCCCTCGACAGCCCGGACTCCGAGTACGCCGAATACTCCGAGGTCGAGCAGCCCGACGCGCTGGCCCTCGCCCTGCGCGGGTTGTTCAACCAGCACCGGTTCCTCGACCTCACCCGGAACTTCGTCAACTTCACCAGCAGCGGCAGCAAGCACGGCAAGCGCGTCGCCAAGGCCCACCAGTACTTCGCGGTGAACAAGGCCCTCAAGGCCGTGGTCAGGGCCTCCCAGACCAACGGGCAGGCGGGCGTGGTCTGGCACACCCAGGGGTCGGGCAAGTCCGAGGAGATGGTCTGCCTGAGCGGGTTGGCGACCCGCGAGCCGGCGCTGAACAACCCCACCGTCGTGGTCGTCACCGACCGCAACGACCTCGACGACCAGCTCCTCGGTACCTTCCAGGCCAGCCGTGAACTCCTGGGCACCGACCCGGTCCAGGCCGACTCCCGGCAGGAGCTGCGGGACGTCCTCACCAACACCAACACCGGCGGGATCGTCTTCACCACCCTGCAGAAGTTCGGGCGCACCAAGGCCGAACGCGACTCCGGGGCCGACCACCCGCTGCTGTCGGAGCGGCGCAACATCCTGGTGGTCGTCGACGAGGCCCACCGCAGCCACTACGACAGCCTCGACGGGTACGCCCGGCACCTGCGCGACGCGCTCCCGCACGCCACCCTGATCGCCTTCACCGGGACCCCGATCTCCCGCGCCGACGCCAACACCCGCGAGGTGTTCGGCGGCGGCGAGGACTACATCGACGTCTACGACCTGCACCGCGCGGTCAAGGACGGCGCGACCGTGCGCGTCTACCACGAGCCGCGGCTGATCGAGATCTCGCTGCCCGAGGGGGTGGACCCCTCGGTGATCGACGCCCAGGCGGACAGCCTCACCGCCGCGATGGACGACGCCGAACGCCGCAAGGCGCTCAAGGCCGCCCTGAAGATGACCAACATCTACGGCGCCCCCGAGCGGGTGGCCGCGCTCGCCAAGGACCTGGTCGAGCACTGGGAGAAACGCTCGGAGCTGGTCCGCCCCTACCTGGGCGGCCCGGGCAAGGCCATGCTGGTGTGCGCCACCCGTGAGGTGTGCGTCCGGGTCTTCGACGCCCTGGCGGAGCTGCGCCCCCAGTGGGTGGGCGAGGGCCCCGACACCGGGGTGATGAAGGTGGTCTTCCACAGCGACCCCTCGGACGCCGCAGAGCTCAAGGCGCACGCGATGCGTCCCTCCGAGCACAAGGTCGTCCAGGCCCGCGCCAAGGACCCCGACGACGAGCTGCAGCTACTCATCGTGCACTCCATGCTGCTGACCGGGTACGACGCCCCGCCGATCCACACCATGTACATGGACCGGCCGATGCGCGGCGCGAACCTGATGCAGGCCCTGGCCCGCGTGAACCGGCGCTTCCGGGACAAGCAGGACGGGCTGCTGGTGGGTTACGCCCCGCTCACCGACAACCTCCGCAAGGCACTCGCCGAGTACTCGCCCAGCGACCAGGAGGACAAGACCCTGGGCCGGGGGGTCGACCGCGCCATCACCGAGGTCCGCAACGAGTACGACACCATCTGCGGTCTGCTGTCGGGGGTCGACTGGCGCAGGCTGCTGGTCTCGGGTGAGGACGACGCCCGTCGGCGCGCCCTGCGCGTGGTCTCCAACCACCTGGTCTCCCCGGAGGCCCAGCGCGTTCCCGAGGGTGAGGGCGCCAAGTCCCTGTCGCAGCGCTTCCGGGAGAGCGCGACCCGCCTGGAGCGCTTCTACCAGCTGTGCTCGATGAGCCGCCAGATCAGCGAGCGGTTCGAGGACCTGGAGCACTGGCGGCGCGACATCGCCTTCTTCGTGGAGGTGCGCGCCTGGGTGGTCAAGATCGAGGCCGCCAACCGCGAGGCGCGCGGCGAGACGCTGCCCGCCGAGATCAGCATGTACCTGTCGCAGCTGGCGGCCTCGGCGGTGGACGCCGAGGAGATCACCGACCTGTACGCCGAGGCGGGCATGGGCCGGTTGGACATCACCCGGCTCAACGAGGCCCAGCTGAAGCGCCTTCAAGAGTCGAAGACCCCGCACCTGGCCGCCGAGGCGCTGCGCCGCCTGGTTCAGGAGAAGATGCGCGAGGTCACCCGGCACAACGCGATCAGCCGGGAGCTGTTCACCGAACGTCTGGAGAAGCTCATGCTGCGCTACATGCAGGAACAGCTCAGCAGCGCCGAGGCCCTGTCCGCGCTGTTCTCGCTCGCCGGGGAGGTCATGGCCGAGGCCCGCCGGGGCGAGAAGTTCGACCCGCCGCTCAACGACGCCGAACTGGCCTTCTACGACGCGGTGGCCTCGCACGGCACGGCCAAGGAACTGATGGACGATGACGTCCTAGCGAACATCGCCCGTTCCCTGGTCCGGGACATCCGCAAGAACCTGAGCACCGACTGGCTCTCGCGCGAGCCGGTGCGGGCCAAGCTGCGCAACCGGGTGCGTCGACTGCTGGCCAAGTTCGACTACCCGCCCGACCAGGAGCAGAAGGCGATCGACTCCGTCATCAAGCAGATGGAGACCTTCGCCCACGAGTGGGCGCCCGCCGCGCGCGGCTGATCCTCCTCCGAACGCCACAGGGCCGGGGAACCGCTGGGTTCCCCGGCCCTTCGCGCGCACGAGACCGATTCCCCGCGCGCGCATTCTGTTCTTTGATTATCTGACAACCCCCCTTACCAAATCAGAATATGGTCGAATCCCTGTTCCGGGCAGCATGCTGGTTCCTGCCGGCGCACGACGGCCCGCCTCCCGAGACCGCGCGGCGAACACCTGTCCCCGGCCGCGTCCCCGCCCCATGGAGGAAGACCCGTGAGCACTCTCAAGCCCGCCCTCACCACCACCCTGTCCCTGACCCTGATGGCCCTGCTCTCCGCCTGCTCCAGCACCCCCGACGACAGCCAGATCGTGGGCCTGGAGCCCACCCAGAGCGACGACGCCACCGTCGAGGAGGCCGCGCAGGAGGAGACCACCGAGGACGAGACCCCCACCAGCGTCGAGGAGGAGTTCGGTTCCGAGTACGTCTACGCCGACGACCTCACCGTCCTCCTGACCAACCTCGAGCGCCGGGTCTCCGGCGAGTGGTACATGCCGGAGAACACCCCGTACGTGTACTTCGACATCCAGTTCGAGAACGGCACCGGCAGCCCCGTCGACCTCTCCTATCTGTCGGTCTACTGCCAGATCGGCGAGGAGGGCCGCACCGCCGAGGACGTCTACACCGACGACACCGGCAGCGGCTTCACCTCCGCCGTCATGGACGGCCGCACCGCCACCGCTGGCTACGGCTGCGCCCTGCCCGAGGACGAGTCCTACCTCCAGGTCGAGCTGACGCTCAGCGACTGGGAGGAGATGGACGACTACGTGCGCGAGACCGTCTACTTCGTCGGCGACGTCGCCTGATCCGCGTTCCGGTCCGGTGACGGGGCACCCCGCTTCACTCCGTCGTACCGGCCCCCGCATGGGGCGGCCCCTCCCCCGGAGAGGTCGGCCGCCCCGATCCGCCGAAGCCCCCCACTGTGAGGACCCGAACCGCCATGGCCGACCCCAAGAACAAGAAACCGCCCACAACCCGCAGGACCTCCCTCTACCGGCTCACGGACGACGGGGACCCGGACCTGCGCTCTCTGATCCGCCCCCGTTACCTGAACCAGGAGGGGTTCCAGGCCCGCCCGGTCCACCAGGGCCCTCTGCGGGGCCTGCTGGTCACCGGAACGACCGCCCCCGGCCCCGCCGACTGGTGCCAGGCCCTCGCCGACCTCACCGGGCTGGCGGTGAACGAGGAGAACCACACCGCCTTCGGTCTTCTGATCGTCCGCACGGAGAAGCACGTCTACGCGCTCGGCCACGGCATGGGCCACCTCATGATCGAGCCCGCGCGCATCGATCCCGGCTTCGGCATCCACTTCGCCGTGCGCTGCCTGGAGAAGGACCGTGTCACCAAGGTCCGCCGTCAGATCATGGACGCGCGCGGCCGCAGCGACGAGAACTCCGTGACCTCCGGGGAGCACATCCGCGGCTTCGGCATCGAGGAGTTCGGCGAGATCGTCAGCCACATCGCCGGAAAGGTCCGGGGGATCCCGCTGACGTACACCGGTGGCGATGCCACCGGTGCGCACATCACCGGCAATGACCGGTCGGTCAAACTGCACCTGGGCCGGACGCCGGAAGACCTGATGAACGACCTGCTCGCCGTCGAGGAGGTGTGCGAGCGGGACGACCCCCTGCCCGAGTTCGACTTCATCACCCAGGTCCGCCCACTGGAGTCGGTATCGGATCTGGTGCGGCACCTGGACGCGCGGCTGGACGAGATGCTGGGCGTCGGGGTCCCGGGCCGCATCGGCCTGGCCGTGCCATCAGAGTGCCGTGAGGGGTTCGACTCGGCCGAGACCTTCCGGGTCAGGATCGCCGGGCGCACGCGGACCATCTCCGAACTCGACGCGCAGGCCCTTCTCGGCCCCGTCGCCTCTTGCGCTCCGGGAGAACGGCTGGAGACCCTCCGCAAGGGCAAGGTCCAGATGTTCGCCGACTCCGACGTCGAAGAGGTGATCAGCGGCAACGTCTCCGCCGGGCGCTGGCTCACCGCCGAACTCGCCGAGGACGGCGTCCACTACTTCCTCTGGCAGGGGAAGTGGTACGAGGTCGGTGCCGAGTACCTGGCGACCGTGAAGCGGCGGGTCACCGAACTCCTCGCCCGGCCCAGCCGTGTCACCCTGCCGCCCTGGCCGAAGGGAGAGGACGAAGGGCCCTACAACAAGAAGCACGCCGCGACACAGGCGGGCTACGTACTCCTCGACAAGAAGAACGTGTACACTGCACGGCTCAACGGCGGCGGCTGGGAGGTCTGCGACGTACTCGGACCCGACGGCCAGCTCATCCATATCAAGAAGGCGCCGAGTGGCACCGCTCCGCTCAATCACCTCTTCGCCCAGGCGAGGATGTGCGTCGAGACACTGAAGTACGACACCGAGGCGCGTCGGAAGTTCATCGAAAAGCTCGATGAAATCGCTCCCGGGCACCCCACACGGGATTTCCGAGAGCCGACGGTCGTCCTGGGCATCCTCCTCAAGGACGGAGAACCGGTCACCCCGGATTCCCTCTTTTCCTTCGCCCAGATCTCCCTGCTTCATACCGACAACGTGTTCAAGGGCCTGGGGGCGCGGCTCGAAGTCGTCTCCATCGGCAGGTGACGCCGACCGTCACGGCGTCGGGCAGCGCTTCCCTGACAACCCACACACCTCCTGAGCACCGGGAAACGGACCAAATTGGCCGGTTCCGGCCGCGGTGGCGATTTTCGGTACCCGGTGCCTCCATCAACGCCCCAGGTGACGTGATCATCCATATTCTGGAAACACCGAACCCGGTCAAGGACGCCTCCCCCCTCTTCCACCCCCTGTCCCGGAAAGGTTCCCTTGCCTCAACTCGCGATCGCCCAGGACTTTCTCAGCACCTACGCGAACCTGGAGAAAAAGCTACAAAAGGCCGTCGATGAAGCACTCGACAAGTTCGCCGCCACCTACTACGCAGGCGGGCACCTGGAAAAGCCGACCGACCTCCGCGATCCCCGCTGGCGGACCCTGCGGATCAATCTCGGCTACCGGGGCGTCGTCCTGGCCCCGGACTCCGGAGAGGCCTTCGTTCTCGTCACCGTGCTCCCGCATCAGGAGGCCTACCGCTACGTCCGGAATCGGCGCCCTTCGGTCAACCAGGTCCTGGGGGTCCTGGAATTCCGGGACGAGTCCGGGCTCGACCACATGAGCTCCGCGCTCACCCGGGCGGCGGGCGCTTCCGACACCACCCTGTTCCAGAAGGTGCCCGACAAGCACTTCACCCAGCTCGGCATCGACGAGGGCATCATCCGCATCGCCCGTCTCCTGCCGGACGAGAGCCATCTCGACGCGCTCGGCCCAATGATGCCGCGCGCCCAGCACGACGCCCTGACGGCATTGGCGTCGGGGATGACGCCCGAGGAGGTCTGGTCCCTGCTGAGCCGGGACCTGGTGGAAGAGGTCGCGGCGGAGGACGTCGACCCCGACGACCTGGTCACGGCGATCCGCCGCACGCCGGCCCAGGCCGTGTTCGTGGAGGGCCCCGAAGAACTCCGGGACCTGCTGGCGCACCCCTTCGACGTGTGGCGGACCTTCCTGCACCCTCACCAGGAACGCATCGCGCGGCGGGACCACTACGCGGGACCGGCCATGGTCACCGGCGGTGCGGGCACCGGGAAAACAGTGACCGCGCTGCACCGGGTCGACCACCTGGCCAAGCGTTACGTTCCCGAGAACGAGCCGCCACCCGTAAACGGTCAGGACGGTCCCAGCCCCGGACCACCGATCCTGCTCACCACCTTCACCACGACACTCGACGCCGCCCTGCGGAGCCAGTTGGAGCTGCTCGTCCAGGACGAACAGCGCCGCTCCCTCGTCGACGTGCGCAACCTGGACAAGATCGCCCACCAGGTGGCTCGGCAGGTGCATGGCAAGCTGCACTTCCCGCGTATGCCCGAGCTCTCCACCCTGTGGACCCGCCACGCCGAGGACGCGGGCGTCTCCGGACGGTTCCTCCTGGAGGAGTGGGAGCACGTCGTCCTCGCGCAGAACCTGCGCACCGAACGCGGCTATCTGAAGGCCCGTCGGCGTGGACGCGGTCGGGGTCTGCGGTTGGACCCGGACCGAAAGCGCCGGGTCTGGAGGGCGGTTCTGGCCGCCACAGAGGAGATGCGCGCGGCCGGGCAGTGGACGTTCACGTGGCTGGCCGCGGAGGCCGCCGACATCCTCGACCGAACCGGGGAGCGCCCCTACCGGCACGTTGTGGTGGACGAGTCCCAGGACCTGCATCCGGCCAAGTGGCGGCTGGTGCGCGCACTGGTTCCCGAGGGGCCGGACGACCTGTTCATCGCAGGCGACCCGCACCAGCGCATCTACGATCACCGGGTGTCCATGGCAGCCGTCGGCATCAACGTACGCGGCCGCAGCCACCGCCTGACCGTGAGCTACCGCAGCACCCAGGAAACCCTCTCCTGGGCCGTGCGCGTGCGGGGTACGGCGCCGGTGGAGGGCTTCGACGGAGTGCGATCGCACCTGGCGGACTACACCTCGCCTCTGCACGGGCGTGAGCCGGTCGTGTGCGCCCATTCCACGGAAGAAGCCGAGACGAGCGGACTCGCACAGGTGGTCTCGGAGTGGCTGGACGAGGGGGTGGAGCCCAACACGATCGCGGTGACCGCCCGCACGGAGGCCCTGGTACGACAGGCCAGGAAGGCCCTGGAGGCTCAAGGGATCACCACCTGCGGTCTAGCTCAGGACTCCGGGGTGCGCGTGGGCACCATGCACTCGATGAAGGGGCTGGAGTTCCGGTGTGTAGCGGTGTTCGCCGCAGGCAGGGAGCACCTGCCCCTGCAGTCTCAGATCACCGATATCTCCGAGGACCCGGTCGCGCACGCCCATGATCTGCAGCGGGAACGCAACCTGCTCTTCGTCGCCTGCACTCGGGCCCGGGACGCCCTGTACGTCTCGTACTCCGATGAACCCAGCCCATTCCTGCCGAAGTAACCCCTTGCTCTGACCGCACCGTCACAGATTGCCGAGACATGAAGGCTTACGAAACGACATTCCAGAAGATGGTCGAGGGGACCAAGCAGTTCCGGGTGCCCTTGTACCAACGTCCTTACTCGTGGAGCAAGAAGGAGCTCCAGCAGATCTGGAGCGACATCACCGAACAAATGGCCGAGGGGGAGGGTTCAGAATCGCCCTGGGCCGCAGGGACCGGACACTTCCTGGGGTCGGTGGTCCTCGCTCCCGCGACCATGGCGGCCAGCGACCTGACTCGTTGGCTGCTGATCGACGGACAGCAACGGCTCACCACCCTCACCATCGCCTTCGCGGCGATCCGTGATCGGCTCCGTGCCGTGGAGTCCGGCGAGTCCGAGGAGCCCGGTGAATCCGACCGGATCCACAACACCTACCTCGTCAACCAGTACAAGAAGCGCCTGGACCGTTACCGGGTCCTGCCCACCCAATCCGACCTGGCGGCCTTCCGGGCGATCATCGACGGCGGAGCCGAGGCCGGCGGCAGTGACCGGATCGGTTACTCCTACAACTACTTCGCCGGCAGGATCCGCTCCTACTCGGAGGAAGAACTACTGGCGCTCGAAGCGACCATCGGACGCGGTCTGAGCCTGGTCGAGATCCAGGCGGACCGGAGCGACAACGTCTTCCGCATCTTCGAATCGCTGAACAACACCGGCAAGAGCCTCAGCCAGACCGACCTGCTGCGCAACTACATCTTCATGCTGCTCCCGGAGACAGGCCAGGAGGTGTACGACGAGGTCTGGCTACCCATGCAGGCGGAGCTGGGACCGGAGAACCTGGAGGTGCTGGCCTGGCTGGACCTGGTTCTGCGCGGCGACGAGAAGGCCAAGCAGCGGGAGGTCTACCGCACGCAGCAGCAGCGCCTGGAAAAGGTCGCCAGAACCGGTGGGGAGCAGGCCGTCCGGGAAGAGCTGGAGGAACTGCGGCACCTGGGCGGGCTGCTCCTACGCATCGTGGAACCGGAGCACGAGGACGACCCCGGGCTGCGCACCGCTCTGACACGGCTCGCCGAGTGGGGCAACACCATCTACCGGCCGTTGGCACTGAAGCTCATGGTGCTGCGCGATGAGGGTCACGCCTCCACCGAACAGGTGGAGCGCGCCCTGGGCCACATCGAGAGCTATCTGGTCCGGCGCATGCTCGTCCGCATCCACGCGCAAGGGCTCAACGTCGCTTTTCTCAGGGCGCCGGCGAAGCTGGTCCCGGGCGAGCCGGTGGACGAGTTCGTCCACCGCTACCTGTCGAATCCGCGGCTCCGATGGCCTTCCGACGACGAGGTCACCGACATCATCATGACGGGAAGCTTCTACTGGACCGGACGCAGCCACCAGCGCCTGTACATCATGCGTCGGCTCGAAGAGACCTACGCACCGCCGGGGCAGGCCGCGTTCCCGCGGGTGAAGATGACCATTGAGCATGTCATGCCGGGCAGGCTCACTCCTTCCTGGGATGGTCTACTGGCGAGCCAGACGGATCGCGATGAGACCGGGAAGGAACTCCAAGAGCGGCTCTGCCACACCCTGGGCAATCTCGTGGTGGTGCCGGACGGCACCGCGCTGTCGAACCACATGGTCGAACGCAAGCAGCAGATCTACGCGGCCAGCACTCTGCGCATGAACCAGGAGATCGCCGATGCCGAGAGCTGGGGAAGGCCGGAGATCGAGGAACGGAGCCTCCGCCTGGCCGAGCGTGCCATAAGGGTGTGGCCATCACCCCGTCGGTCGGTCTCCATGACCGAGGAGACCCTGTTCAGCACCGAACCCATCAGCCAGGTCACCGCCATGATCCCGGCAGGCCGGTGGACCACCTGCCAGGCCATCGCTCAGGTGGCCGGGACCGCGCCCATCGCCGTCTCCTCCTTCCTCCGCGACCACCCGGGCATCCCCAACGCTCACCGGGTGTTCAACAGCAAGGGGGAGTCGACGATCGGAACCCATCTGTCGCAGCACAAACTCATGAAGGAAGGGCTCGGTTTCCACCCGGACGGACGGCCGCTGCCGGGGCAACGCCTCTCCTCCGAGGAACTGGCACAGCTCTTCGGGTTGGACGTGGATCCGAGCCAGAGCCGCCGGGAACGGTTCCTCACCCTGCTCAACGAGCACCGTTCCCCCCTGGTCGCACAGCAGGTGGAGTTCCTCCTACGCGAGTGGGAGGGGCTGGGGGGCTTCCTCTCCTGGGGCGACGGACAGGAGACCAGCTGCTCCCTGACCATGTGGGGCCGGGAGACCTCCAAGGAGGAGCGCTGGGCCCTGGTCTTCTATCCGGTATCCGGTGTCGCCGAAGTGGTGTTCCAGCACCTGGCCCGGCGTCCTCCGTTCGACAACGAGGAGATGCGTCGTGAGCTGCTCAAGCGCCTGAACAGCGTGTCTCGTATCGACCTGTCGGAGGACGCGATCAGCCGACGGCCCAGTTTTCCGCTGGAGTCTCTTCTGGGGAGCGGCGGGAGCGAGCTTCACAAAGTACTGGCCTGGTTCCACGAAGTATGCCAAACCTGGCAGACCAACCGCAGGTAACAGCAGGGGACGCTTCCAAGGCTCCACTGCGTCGAGCGAAGAACAGCAAGCCGCGGTCCGCATATGAAGTTGATCCACACCCACCTGATATGCCCGCTTCACCGGCGATTGCATCACCCGGAAGATGCCGGCGCAGCAGTGAAGACCAAGCGAGTGCGACGTGACCGGCTTGTCCCGTTGTGAAACCGAACCGGCTCAGTGGTCGTGGTGGTGCACCTCCAAAGGTGCACCATGGGCGTGGCCGGCGTCCACCCAGAGGGTGCACGCTCCCCAGTAGGAGGTGAGGCGACACGGTGTAGCCGAGGGACCACCTCCCCCACCACCTGCGAATTCTCGTGTTTTCGCAGGTCAAACCATTCCCCCCACCAGCATTCAAGTCCCGTCACTCATCCAGAGCCTGAGGGCCCTGATCCGCTGGATCAGGGCCCTCAGGCGTTTCCATACCTTCCGTTCGAAGCACCCGCCGCGCCACCTCTCGGAGAAAGCATCTGAAGAGATCGGCTTCACGGCCAAGGCGAAGCCGTGGCAGGGTGAGGACACGCATCCCCCATCAGATCAGAAGGACACCCCCACACCGTGAAGGCCTCTGAGACCCAGCTGCTCAAACTGCTCGCGAAGGGCAGTCGGTTCGTGATTCCGATCTACCAGCGCGCCTACTCCTGGACGGAGGACGAGTGCGATCAGCTCATGGATGACATCGAGCGGGCCGGACGTGATCCGGAATTGAACTCCCACTTCACCGGGTCGATCGTGCACGTGGAGAACGGGCTGTCCAACCTGACCGCGGAAGAGCCCAACCTGGTCATCGATGGCCAGCAGCGCCTGACGACGGTGACCCTGCTGATCGCAGCACTGGCCGCCGTGCTGGATGAGCTACCCGAGGGGGAACGCGAACCGTGGAAGGAGTTCTCACCTAAGAAGTTGCGCCACAGGTACCTGGTTAACAGTGAGGAAGAGGAAGGAAGCGACGAGTACTTCCGACTCCTGCTCAGCGCGAAGGACGAGGCGACGCTGAAAGCCATCGTCGGCCGAACCGAGCCTCCGTCCGATTCCTCGGAGAGAGTGCGGCAGAACTTCGAGCGGTTCCGGGAGCGGCTCGCCAAGCCCGGCAAGGACCTGGCCGTGGTCTGCCGAGGGCTTGCGAAGCTGGTAGTGGTCGACATCCGGCTGGACCGCGCCCACGACAACCCTCAACTGATCTTCGAGTCGATGAACTCGACCGGCCGGCAACTGACCCAGGCGGACCTCATCCGCAACTACGTGCTCATGGGACAAGAGCCCAGGACGCAGAAGGTGCTGTACGACAACTACTGGCGTCCCATGGAGACGGACTTCGCCCAGGCCGCCTATGAGAAGCAGTTCGATGACTTCGTACGGCACTACCTGACGGTCGTGACCGGGGAGATCCCCCGCTTCGGAGACGTGTACGGGGCGTTCAAGGACTACTCGAACGTCCGTCGCGGGCGCGGAGAGACGACCGAATCACTGGTCAAGGAGATGCGCTCCTACGCGTCGTGGTACTGCGCGGTCGCCTTGGACCACGAGGAGGACAAGGAACTCGCTGAGGCATTCCAGGACCTGCGCGAGATCAAGGCGGATGTGGTCTACCCCCTGCTGTTGGAGCTTTACGCCGACTACAGGAACGGGACGTTGGACCGCGATGACCTGCTCTCCATCGTCGGTATGGTCACGTCCTACATCTTCCGCCGAGCCGTGTGCCGTGTTCCGACCAACTCCCTCAACAGGACGTTCAGCACCTTCACGAAGTCGATCGACAAGTCCCGATACGTCGAGAGCGTGCAGGCACACCTAGCGGGGCTGACGAGCTACCGGTCGTTCCCCACCGACCAGGAGTTCACCGATTCCCTGATCAACGACAACATGTACAAGTTTCAGCGCAGGTCGCACCTGCTGCGGAAGCTGGAGAACTTCGGACGCAAGGAACGGGTATCGATCGAGGAGTACACGATCGAGCACATCCTTCCGCAGAACGAGAACCTCTCACAGCGATGGCGTGAGGAACTCGGCCCGGACTGGGTCGATGTCCGTGCGCGGCGCCTGCACACCCTCGGCAACCTGACTCTGACCGGCTACAACTCCGAGTATGGAGACCTCCCGTTCACCAGGAAACGGGACGTGAAGGGCGGGTTCCGGGAGAGTCCACTCCGTCTGAACCAGGGGTTGGGGACCTTGGAGGTCTGGAACGAAGAAGCGATCGTTCATCGGGCCGAGACATTGGCGGCCCAGGCCCTGGAGATCTGGCCGCGCCCGGTTCTGCCTGCGGATTTCCAACAGTCCGAGCCCCGACCTGAATCGGCCTACACGATCGACGACCACCCGCACCTGTCACGCCCCGTCCCCCGCACCCTCTTCGAGAGGTTCAGGGGTGAGGTCCTCGCTCTCGACGAAGCCGTCAGTGAGACGTTCCTGAAGAACTACGTCGCTTACAAGACCGAGACCAACTTCGTCGACGTGGTCCCCCAGTCCAAGCGTCTGAGGCTGACCCTGAACATGCCCTTCGAGATGCTGCACGATGCCCGGGGGTTGGCCGTCGATGTGACCGGCAAGGGCAAATGGGGGAACGGCAGCGTCCAGATCGACCTGACCGAGGACACCGACCTGAGCCAGGTCCTGGGGTTGGTGCGACAGGCCTACGAGTTCCGAACCGCCGAGTAATCTGACTTAGGACCGGCACCCGGCTACGACGAAGCCTGGGGTCCGTACTCGCCGGCCACCGCGGTGTGGGCCCTTAGCTCACTCTTCCGGGCCCGCCCCACACCGGCCCGGACGTCCAGGCCACCCGTATACTCCAGGATCCGGATCGCCTCCCGGATCGAATCACGTCCGACCTGGAACCGCTCGGTCCATACGCGCTCGGCGTGGATCGGGTACCCGCTGGGAAGGCACCGTAACGCACCCCGGCGCGGATCCGGTCCACGATGGAGGGGGCCTTGGAGCGTTCGACGGCTCGGAAGGCCGGGCTCCCCCTCGTGACATCCCGCGTCCGCCGTCCCTATACTCACCGGATCGGTCGGACCTCGAAATCGCTCGTGTCCGAGCACGGACCAGTACCGGCGGACGGTTCGGGCTCGAGGAAGAGAAGGCGACCCGAGGTGACCCGAACTGGGCGAAGGCGCAGTGCGAACATTTTTGGGAGCGCTTCCATGACGGTGGACCGGCCGAACCCGACGCGAACGGAAGGCATCATGACCGACCAGTCACCGCCCCGGTTCCCCCCGGACTTCCTCTTCGGCACGGCCACGGCCGCCTACCAGATCGAGGGTGCCGCCCGAGAGGGCGGACGAGGGCCCTCCATCTGGGACACCTACTCCCGCACCCCCGGAAAAGTGGCCCGAGGCGAGAGCGGCGACGTCGCCTGCGACCACTACCACCGGTACGAGGAGGACGTCGCCCTGCTCAAGGAGCTGGGCGTGGACACCTACCGCTTCTCCATCGCCTGGCCTCGCGTCATCCCCGACGGCGCCGGCGAGGTCAACCCCGAAGGCCTGGCGTTCTACGACAGAGTCGTCGACGCCCTGCGGGAGGCGGGCATCGAACCGGTGGCCACGCTCTACCACTGGGACCTGCCCCAGGCCCTGGAGGACGGCGGCGGTTGGAGGGTCCGCGAGACCGCGCACCACTTCGCCGCCTACGCGCGCGTGGTCGCCGACCACCTCGGCGACCGCGTCGAGCGCTGGATCACGCTCAACGAGCCCCACTGCACCGCGTTCGTCGGCCACGCCGTGGGACGTCACGCCCCCGGGACCCGTGAGGGCACACCCGCCCTGGCCGTGGCCCAGCACCTGTTGCTGGCCCACGGGCTCGCGGCGAGGGAACTGCGGGCCTCCGCCGCCGAACACGGACGCGAAGCCGAGGTCGGCATCACCCTCAACCCCGACCGGCTACTGCCCGCGACCGACTCCCCCGAGGACGCCGCGGCGGTCGACCGCGCCGAGACCCTGCACAACCGCGTGTGGCTGGACCCCCTGTTGCGCGGCGTCTACCCCGACAACGAGGAGGCGACCTGGGGTCCGATGGCCGACGGCGGCTACCGCGAGCCCGGAGACCTGTCGGTCATCGCCCAACCCTTGGACTTCCTGGGTCTGAACTTCTACCGGCCCATTCGGCTCCGCGACGCTCCGGTCCCCGAGGGGCCCGACCGCACCGCCGTGGACATCGGGGTGGAGGAGGTGCCGATCGAAGGGGTGCGGCACACCACCATGGGTTGGCCGGTGGTCCCCTCCTCCTTCACCGACCTGCTCGTGGACCTGCGCCGCCGATACCCGGAACTGCCTCCGATCCACATCACGGAGAACGGCTCCGCCGAACCGGACGAGCCCGGCCCCGATGGGGTCGTGCACGACACGGACCGCATCGCCTACCTCCGGGACCACCTCTCCGCCCTCGCGGATGCCATCGCGGCCGGGGTCGACGTGCGCGGCTACTTCGTCTGGTCGTTGCTCGACAACTTCGAGTGGGCCTATGGCTACGAGCGCCGCTTCGGCATCGTCTCCGTGGACTACGACACGCTGACACGCACCCCCAAGGACAGCTACCACTGGTACCGGGACCTGATCCGGGAGCACAAGCGGCGCCGCGCCTCGATCGGCTGACCCCCGGCCGCGATCCCGGTCGGACGAAGAGCGCGCACGCTCGACGCGGGGACGCCGAACCGAGGACCGGCGGCCCTTCGCGCGGACGCGCCGACGGCGGTCCGGAACCCTCCTGTGCGGTGCCCGTGCGCACAGGTGGTTCCGAACCGCTACGGCCTCCCGCGGTGGAGCCCCCACCGGGCTCCGTCGCGGGTGTGTCCGGCTTCGGGACGCGCGTCCCTCGTACCGGCGTGGAAACGTGCCGTCTCCGCGTGCGGTCACTGCGCCCTGCGACCGGCGCGCGGTGACGGTACGGCCTCCTCGACCGCCTCCGAGCCCTTCCCACCCTGGGGGCTCGGGGTCGGTCGGCCCGTTCTCGCCTCGGGCCGCCATCGACACGTCGCTCCGCCCGACCGGAGGGCGCGTCGTAGAGGGGGGATGCCGTCATCCGTCGACCGTTCTCCCTCGATCCGTGGATCGGGAGAGGTCTGTGTGAGGCCCGGGTCTCGGGGGGCCTCGTGCACAAGGGGAGGACGGCTCGTCCTGGACCCGCTCCGCCGTCGGAACGATCGGGCCGCCGACCCGTTCGTACCGCCGGAGAGCGGACCCACCGTGCGACCGGCCCTCGTCGGCGACGTCCACGACACGAACGCCGTCGACTCCCCCACCTCTGAGGACGACGACGTCCGAGAGGGCCGGGGACCGCACGGTCGAGGGGGATGAAGGGGTGGAGTGGCTCTCGTGCGAGGCCGCGGCCTGGTGGACGACCGGTGCGGTGTCCACCGCCTCGTCTCGCGTCCTGTCAGTGGCAGGGCCTCGAGGCACGTCATGGTCGACCAAGAGTGTCGGCGCGGCCTCCTCGACGTCGAAGCGGCGCCATGCCTCGCTCCGTTCCTCGTCGCGTTCGCCGAGTCGAAGATGGAGGTGGTCCTCCCCCGCCTCCGCCGCCCGGCGATAGGCCCCGGTCACGTCGAACTCGACGCCACCGTCCACGGAACAGGCCTTCCGCCCGCCCTGGAGAGTCCGGGTGTCGAGCAGGGTGCGGGCCTCGGGCTGGTCGTTCCAGGTGACCCCGGTGTCGAAGGGGTCGACCCGGTGCAGCTCCATGGAAGAGGCGCCCGCGCAGTCGTAGGACCACACCACCTCGGCGCGGAGCACGACCGAGTCCGCCACCGCTCCGAGGTCGGGGTCGACCGGGAAGCGGAAGAGGACCCTGCGTGTGTAGGAGCGGTCCCATTCGAGGTACCCCATACCCACACTGGAGATCTCGGCGTCCTCGTAGGAGCGGTCGGGAAAGGCGCGGTCCACGTAGGTCCAGGAGGAACTCTCGACCTCGGTCCGGCCGGTCCCGGTGCCCTCCGAGACCGACGTGTCGGCCGCGTGGGCGACGTCAAGGTCATCGGATCTCCGAGCCTCTCCGTGGTGGAGAGAGGTCCTCGTCGTGTCGACGGCCCGGTTCTTCGAGGCCGCCGTGACGTCATCGAGGGTGGATGGCTGTTCGGTCGCCGTGGCGGGGGCGGTCGCCCCCAGCGAGAGAAGCAGGGAGCAGGCCGACAGAACCGCCGTCGCGCGGGTCAGGGAACGACGCATTACGGATGGTGCCTACACATTCAAGCTATGACCGAAAAAGAATTCGGGTGGGGCTCTTCCGCCCCCTTCCAACTGCAAAGAAGTTATCAAATTCCCCCAGCGGACGACAAACGATGGCGACATAAACACCGACCAAAAAACACGATGAGCATCAACAGAAACCCGGGCCCATCAAGGCCTCGGAGACGCCGTGAAAGATCGAACACATGAGCGAATTTCATTCGGCGATCGCCAAATAAGGATTCCCATCCGGCCGAAAACCCTCCCCCTCGAGCTCCGACCGAACCGCCCGCACAGCGGCGGCTCTCGAGTCGATCCGGCACACGAGCCCCCCTCTCACTCGAACGCCGACCCACCTCACCCCCACCCCGACCATGAAACAAGGGAAATCTCCCCATAACCGACAAAAGCCATCGAATGAGACACCCCCATTCCCCACCGACCCCCCATTCCGAGAAGAAGGAAACCCCATCCCCGCGAGAAGGGGTTCGAGCACGCGACCCCCACCCGCGATAAGCACCGAAGGGGAATCGAAGAACGAGACGGGATCCACCGGTGGACACACGCGCCCGTTTCGACCATGACCCGGACGAGCCCCGACAGGCCGACACGAGGAACGCCCTCGAAGGACACCACCCCGACCCGGTTATGGACGATTCGTTCCAGAACCGTGTAGGGTGACGCCCATGGCGAGACCACGAGCCTTCGACCAGGCGGAAGTCGTACGCTCCGCGACGCGACAGTTCTGGCGGCACGGCTTCCACTCCACGAGCGCCGAGGACCTCTGTCGAGCCACCGGCCTCGGACGCAGCAGCCTCTACAACACCTTCGGCAGTAAGGACGGACTGTTCGCCGCGTGCCTGGAGGGCTACCTCTCCACCACCGGCGCACGCACCGCCGAGATGTTGGGCGACCCCTCACGGGGCCCGCTCGAACGGATCGAGTCCCTGCTCACGATGATGGCCGAGGAGGAGGCCGACCGCGCCGAGAACGGTGACCCGAAAGGCTGCCTGGCGGTCAACACCGTCGCGGAACTGGCCGACGATCCGGACCGCGCGGCCAGTGTGCGGAGCGTTCGCCAGGACACCGAGACGCGCCTGAGCCTGTTCGCCGACGTCCTGCGCACGGGGCAGGCCACCGGAGAGGTCACCACCGCCTCCTCCCCCGAGGGACTGGCGGCCTACCTCAACGCGGCGATCGCCGGACTCCGGATCTCCTCCCAGGGCGGGGCCTCTCCCGAAGCCCTGCGGGAGATCGTCCACACCACGATCCGCGGCCTGCGCCCCGCCTGACCTCCACTTCGACCACTCGTCCCACATCTCACCCTCGTTCTGGCCATTCCATTCCAGAACCAGGGTGCCCACTTCGCGCGCCTCCGTCGCTCGATTTTGAACCGATCATTCCAGAACTGGGGAACCCCAAGTGACCACCACACCGACCACAGGGCGCGTGCCCACCGCGGTCTACGTCCTCGCCGCCGGCATCTTCGCCATGGTGACCAGCGAGTTCGCCGTCGCCGGACTCATGCCCCAACTCGCCGAGACCCTGGGCACCGGCATCGAACAGATCGGTTACCTCGTCACCGTCTTCGCCGTGGCGATGTCCGTCGGCGGCCCGATCATGACCCTCGTCCTCCTCCGGCTTCCACCGAAGAGCGCCCTCATGGTGATCTTCGGCGTCTTCCTCGCCGGCAACGTCCTCGCCGCGCTCGCCACCACCTACCCCGTCATGGTCATCGCCCGCGTCATCGGGGGCATGGCCTCCCAGGCCTTCTTCGGTCTCTCCCTGTCCCTGTGCGCCCGACTCGTGGACGAGCGCATGCGCGGCCGCGCGGTGGGGGTCGCCATGAACGGCCTGATGCTCGGCACCCTGCTCGGTCTACCCTTCGCGACGTTCATCGGCGGCCGCTTCGGCTGGCAGTCCGCCTTCTGGACGATCTCCCTGATCACGGTGGTGGCGGCGATCCTGACCCTCGCCTTCGTCAAGACCCCCGCCCCCGAGGGCACCGCCGCCCGGCCCACCGCCTCGGTCGCCGAGGAACTCGCCGTACTGCGCCGACCGCGTTTCCTGCTCGCGATCGTCTCCAGCACCCTGATCATCGGCGCGACCTTCTCGGTCTTCAGCTTCTTCACGCCGATCCTCACCCGGGTCACCGGTTTCTCCGAGGGCACGGTGCCGCTCCTGTTGCTGGCCTACGGCGCCGCCACCCTCATCGGCAACACGGTCGTGGGCCGGCTGGCCGACCGGCACACCATCTCCACCCTGGTGATCGGCACCGGACTCAACGTCCTCTTCCTCACCGGGTTCGCCCTCTTCACCGACCTTCCTCCGCTGGCCCTGGCCTTCATGCTCGGTATCGGCCTGGTCGGAGTGACCATGAACCCGGCGATGGCGGTCCGTGTCCAGCGGGCGGGAAGCACCACACCGCTGGTCAACACGGTCCACAGCTCGTTCATCACGCTCGGTGTCATCGTCGGTTCGGCCTTCGGATCGGCGCTGATCCCGCACTACGGCCTTCGCGCGCCCATCGTCCTCGGTATCGGGCTGGCGCTACTGGCCGTCCTGGCCATCCTCCCGGCGCTCGCCGACCCCTACCTGCGCAACGGAACCCGGCGTGAGGAGACCGAGAGCGCTCCGGTCGAAGGCGAACTCGTCGGCCGTTGATCGCTTCGGCGGGGCGGGGACGTTCGCCGTTCGAGGGACCATCGGCCCGTTTCCCCGCTCCGCCTCTCGGGCACCCCCAGCGTCGTCCGTTTCCCCCCGCGCGGGCACCGGACAACCACTCCCCCTCCCCTAGGAAGGCGACGAGAATGTTCGGTGCCGAGCTCCGCCGACGACGGCAGGAGGCCCGGATGTCCCTGGCCGATCTGTCCGGGGTCACCCACTACAGCAAGGGGTACCTGAGCAAACTGGAGACAGGGGCCAAACCACCGACCTCCGAGACCGCCGTCATCTGTGACAACGCGCTCGACGCGGGCGGAGCGCTACGCGCGCTGGCCCCTTCCCGGACCCCGTCCGGCGACCCCGAGCCGAAGGTGCCCTCCCACAGCCAGGAGGTGTGGATCCTTCGCATGGAAGCCGATGGCAGTACCGAATTCAGTGGGATGGACCGTCGTACCGTGTTGTCCGCGGGGGCCGCGTCGTTGGTGACGGCGGCGGCCGGGCCCTCCCCCGTCTCTCCCGCCTCCCCCGAGACCCTGGTCTGGTTCCGCGAGCAGTTCGCGGCGCTTCGCGCCCTCGGGCAGCGGGCCGCGCCCCGGGTCGTCCTTCCTTTGGCGGTGGCTCAGGCCAACGCGTTGCGCCAACTGGCGGCCGGGACGAACGGACGTTCGGCGGAGGAGGCCCTGGGCCTGGCCGCCCGGTTCGCCGAGTACGCGGGTTGGATGGCGCAGGAGGCGGGCGACGACTCGGCGGCGTTGTGGTGGACCGACACCGCGGCGACGATGGCGGCGACCGCCGGCGATCGTGAGATGTGCGCGTATGTGCACGTGCGCCGGGCTCTGGTCGCGATGTACGCCCACGACGGGGCCCGGACGATCGGACTCGCCGAGCGGGTGCGCTCCGAACCGGGGGCCTCGGCGAGGGTCCTGGGGTTGGCCGCCAAACGTGAGGCCCAAGGGCACGCTCTCGTGGGCGACCTCGTGTCGTCCGAACGTGCCCTCGAACGCGCCCGCGAACTGTTGCCGGTACCGAAGGGAACGCCCTCTCCCCATGTCCTCGGCTCCTCCCACGTGGCCGACCCCGTGGGGGTGGCCCGGGGGTGGTGCCTGGTGGACCTGGGCCGTTTCGAGGAGGGCGCGCGGGTCCTGGACGAGGAGGTGGCCCGGCTGCCGGGGTCGGCGGTGCGGGCACGGACCAGGTTCGGGGTACGTCGGGCCCTGGCCCACGCCCTGGCCGGGGAGGTCGACCACGCGTGCGCCCTGACCGGAGAGCTGCTGGACGGTGTGGCGGCCTCCGGTTCGGCCACGGTCACGGCCGATCTCCGCCGGCTGTCCCAGGCGTTGACCCGCTATCACGGGCACGGGGCGGTGCGCGACCTGGGCCCTCGGCTCGTGGCCGCCCTGCACCGCCCCTGAAAGGGGACGCCCGCCCATCGTCGATGGGCGGGCGCGGTCCTCGTCTAGAACGGAGGAACGGACCCCGCCTCCTCCGGAGGGTCGTCGTCCTCGCGAGGTTCGGACCGCTCTTCGTTCCCGGCGGCGCCGGGCAGACCGAACCTCTCGCGCAGCCGAGGCGCCATGGGGGCCAGGGGGCTCTGTTCCAGGACACGGGTGATCCGGTCGGCGGTCATGGTGCGCTTGTCATCGTCCTCGATGGAGGAGATCAGATCGACGAGGGTCTCTTCCGGGTCCTCACGGACGACGGTGGTCCCCGGGATCTCCTCCTCGACGTACCAACCTCCGGGGCCCCTGTCCCCCTCCGTCCTGAGGCCCGAGCCCTCCTCCGCTCCGATCCCCTCCAGGGCCGAGGCCAGATCGGGGTCCCATCCGCGCAGCCGTTCACGCAGGTCGTCCAGGTCCTTGCCCTTGCCCGCCTCGGACAGGTGGGCGAGCGAACCCACCCTCCTCATCGTGGTCTCGACGTCGGCGTCGTTGCGCACCAGGTCCCAGATGACCGCGTTGCCCGGCGTGGAGAAGACGTCCTCGGCGAAGTAGGTGCGTTTGGTCCGTTCGACGAAACGCTCCATCTCCCACCGGTTGTTCTCCTTGCGCATGTCGGCGATCCGCCTGAGCCGTTCGGCGTCCTCCTCCATGAGGCCGAGCGTCACGTCGTCCGCCCACACCTCCAAGAGGCCGTTGTAGACCGACGCCGCCTCGCCCAACCTCGCGGCCAGGGAGTGCAGGGCCATGTCCACCTCGTCGGCCCGGTAGCGTCCCACCTCGGCCTGGGCCTTCGTCACGATCACGTTCGCCGCGGCCCGTTCCGGGTTGCGCAGCCTCTCGTCGGGCTCACCGACCCATCGCCATCGCACGTCGGCGGAGAACACGAACTCGTAGTCCTCGGTCAGGCTCGCCATTCGTGTATCGCGTACCCGGATCGACCGGGTCTCCCGCCGTTCGTCCGGGCGGTCGGGTACGGGCGGGGGTCCCATCGTCATGGCCGTCGAGGTCAGGCGGGGGTCCTCTCCGCCGATGGCGGTCATCAGCAGCACCAGGGCGAGGAGCATGAGCAGCAGCGGCGCCCACACCCACGTCCATGGCCCGGCCAGCGGGTGGACGGCGAGGGGGACGACCACGGCCGCCACCACCATGATCAGGAGGCGGTTGCGCGCTTTGGGGCTCACGAGGGGGGTTCCTTTCATGCGAGGGGTCGGGGGGACAGATCGAGCCCTTGTGCCGCGTCGATGTGTCGCAGGAGCGCGTCGGCCCGGGAACGGCGGGAACCGGACTCGCCGCCGGAGGCCCAGCGCAGGGCCGCCGCGTAGAGGGAGGAGAGCCGTCCTGAGTCCATCGCCGCCGTGACCAGCCACCGGGCGAGGATGTCGGCCAGGGCTCCGGGATGTTCCAGGAGCCGCTCGCAGTAGCGGGAGGCCGCCGCGGCATCACGGAAGAGCACGACGGGAAGCCCCGCGCGGGTCCACGCTCCGACGTCGGGTCTCCTCGCCTGCGGTCGAGGACCGTCGACGAGTCTGGCGGGTGTGGTCAGATCCTCGAACAGGTCCCCGTCGATCGGCCTGTTCCTCCGGTCGGGGCCGGCCAGTTTGTTGCTCACCCGGCGCAGCAGCCGTCGGTACAGGAAGGGGTCCTCGGCCAACCGGAGCAGCGCCGAACGGGCGGCCGCCGCGGCGTCGGGGTCCTTGTTGCCCGCCAGGTGGTGCAACCGGACCAGGGCCTGATCGGGGTGGGTGGTGACCAGGACCTCCGAACAGACCGCGACCAGGACGTAGGCCGTGGCGCCCGGAAGGGCCTCGGTCCGCGCCCACCTGTAGATCTGCTGCCGCGCGGCCCCTCCGTGCCGGGTGTCCTCCAGGACCGAGGAGAGCAACAGCGCCGCCTGCGGACCGTGTTCGAAGGACCACTTGTAGACGCGTTCGAAGAGCTCCTCCAGCCGTTGGGCGCGCAACGCCTGGCCCGCCCAGCGTTCGGCGACGGCGTCCCGGTCGACCGGGGACAGCCCCGAGTCGTCCAGGCAGGTGTCGATCCACGCGGCGAACTCGCCCTGGAGGTGCGGATAGGAGTCCCAGAAGGCCTCGCGGACGGCACGACCGTAGCCCGGCGAGGAGAACCCGATCCGGCGTTCCTCGTCCAGGGTGACCCCCACACGGGCGATCTCCTCGGTGAAACCCGCCCTCTCCAGCGGAGGGGTCTCGTTCTCGGGGGTACGGACGATCGGCAGGAGGCGTTCGACGGCGGCGGAGTGGCGGTCGAGCTCGGCTCCTTCGAGGAAGGCGGCGGCCAGCAGGATCGCGCGGCCCCGCCCCTCGGCCTCGGCCACGGCCTTGTCCGCGGCCGGATGACCTTGCCCGAGCGCCCGTTCGAGCCGCTCCCCGAGGCCGACTCTCCCGCCCTCGCTCTGGTGGTCCTCTCCGGCGCGACGCGCCAGACCTTCGATCTCCGACATCGAGGCCCGGCCGAGCCACTCCACCACCGGTCCGGGGAGCAGGGGGAGCTCCAGGGGAAGAACGGTGCTCTCGTGCCGGTGATCGGGCAACAACCCGTATCGGACCAGGTGCCGGTACAGGACCTTCGTGCCGTGGGGACGGCGCAGGGTGACCGACCGTTCCCGCAGCTCGTCGGGGAGGTCGCGGACATCCTCCTCCTCCGCGAGGAGGATCAGCCGCGCCTTCACGTTCTGCGCCTGGGAGGCGAGGGAGACCAGGCTCGTCCGTAGTTCGGAGACCGAGCAGGTGAGCCCGGTCAGCTCCACCATGAGCCGTTCGCCTTCTTGGATCTCTCCGGCGTCGAGGGTGGGACGCGGATCGACCTCCACCTGGACCTCGCGCAGGTCGACGAGGCCTTCGCTCCCCTTCGGCACGAGGGTCAACTGGGCGCAGGTCCGTTTGCCCACGCCGGGAGGTCCGGTCAGGACCAGGACCCCGTGCTCCTCCAGCTCCCTTCGACGCTTCTCCTCGTCGTATCCGGGCGGGGCCACGTAGTGGGCGCGCAATTCCTCCAGGCGTTGCGAGGCGACCACGGTGCGGGGGCGCCGCAGTCGCCCTCGGTCGTCCATGGCGAACCTGGCGGCCTCGGCGGAGCCGGAGAAGTAGTGGTGGTGATTGATGTCGCCGGTGCCGTGGTGCACGGAGGCATCGTTGTACTGAGACCCCTCGCCGGTGTTCACCGCACCGTCGTTGCCCGAGATGATCCTCGTGGGGGGCGTCTCCACCGGTTTCACCCGGCCTCCCCACGGTGACGCGGGGCGTGGAGGTTCTGGACCCCGATCTGGTCACCGGTGCCGTGGTGCACGGTGGAGCCGTTGTACTGGTCGCCGCTTCGGTTGTGCACGGTGGAGCCGTTGTACTGATCGCCGGTTCCGTTGTGCACGGTGGAACCGTTGTACTGGGTTCCGGAGCCGGTGTTCACCGCCCCGGAGTTGCCGAAAACCACGTCGCGGGTCGTCCCGCTGATCTCGTTGACGCCCTGGAACTCGCGGGCCTGGGCGACCGTTCCACCGCTCACGTCGCGCATGGTGTTGGCCACCTCCGCGATCGGAGAGGAAACGGACCCCTCCTCAGCGGGCCGTTCGCCGATCTCGCCGAGCCGGGGCACGACCACCTCCACCGCCTCGATGACCTCTTCCAGATCGCTGTCGACCGAGCGGTGGTGGAACCGGCGGTACTGGCACCGGGCCAGGCCCCGCATGTCCTCGGGCAGATCCGCCTCGCGCAGTCGAGGGGCGTCGTCGAACAGGACGGGGATCACCGGGGTGCCCAGGGACAGGGCGGTGGCGATCTCACGTCGGGTCCAGTCGTCGGGGTCGTCGAGGGCCCGACCCACCCCGTCGGAGCGGTGCGGGCTGTCCAGCCAGGCCGGTCCGATGATCGCGATGAGGACGTCGCAACGGCGTACGGCCGCGTCGAGGGTCCGTACATAGTCCTGTCCGGCCTCGATCGAGCGGCTCGCGCGGAACGCCTCGTCCGGCCCGAAACGCCGGCCGAGCTCGCGGTCGATCAGCGTGGCCACGTGCTCGCCGTCGCCCGTCCTGTAGTTGATGAAACATCCCGGCATGGAGAACCCCTTCCGATCGGTCACCGGGGCACGCGGGCCGCGTACCCCGGTGACCGATCCTGGAGTGCCTTCGGCGGCCGGAAAAGGCCCAGGGACCCGTTTTCCCGAGGCCCGTCCGGTGGGAAACGGGAAACCCCGCGAAAAATCCTTCCGGGGAGCTCGGTTTCACCCGTGAACGGCCACATTCGGCCACCGGAAAAGTTGTGCCCCCGTTCGGAACACGAGATCCATCGAATGCACGTTCGACACGAGAGGGGTAGATGTCTCCAAGAGCATCACCCCTTCGGAGAGGCGACCCCACGGCGTTCATCTCCCGGTTCATCCAGAGGAGAGCCGATCGTCACCGGAATAGTGCGCACTCCCGATAACGCGCCCCTCCGCACCGGCGATCCCGAAAGGGTTTTTCGCCCCCCCCCGAGGAGGAAACCATCGAACCCTTCACCCGATTCATCGTCGACGCCGTCCACGGGTTCGGGTCGGAACCGGTGGCCCCGCCGTACACGGGGAGAGAATCGCCCTCGCCGGCGGAAAGGAACGTCGATCTCGGGAAACGCCCGCGGGCACCGGGGGCGGTGATGTCATCGGGCTCTCAGGGAACGGGCGATGACCAGAGCCAGAAGGAGCGGCGCGACCCCGAGGAGAGGGAGCGTTCCCGGCCCGAGCGGGCCGGACGAGACCACCCCGCCGAGCCGGCCCGCGGCGGCGATGCCGACGTTGAAGGCGGAGCTGTTGACGGCGAGCGCGAGGGCGGGCGCGATGCCCTCGGCCTTGGTCGCGATCCAGGTGTTCAGGGGCGGAAGGGTGGAGAAATAGGCGAACCCGACCAGTGCCAGACCCATCGCCGCTCCCGGCCCCGTCCCCGAGACGAGGGCCGCGATGACGAGGGCGATCGCGGTCATGGACAGGGAGAGGGTGAGCGCCCGAGGCAGGTTCCGGTCCGCGAGGCCCCCGCCGACGAGGTTTCCCGCCAGGCAGGCCGCTCCTTGGAGCAGGAGGATCGGGGCGACGGCCCGATCGGGCACACCCGCGCCGTCGGTGAGGAACGGGACGGCGTAGGCGAGCAGTGTCATCGCGCCGAGCCCCGCCGCCGCGCTCATCGCCACTCCGCCCAGGACCGACCCTCGGGTCAACACGCGAAGGGAGCGCGGACCGGTGGAACCGCGAGGGGCCTCGTCGCGGGGGAAGGAGATGAACACGAGCACCAGAGTGACGAGGATGGACAGCGTGATGAGACCGAAGGCCCACCGCCATCCCAGGGTCTGGGCCAGCAGGTTTCCGAGCGGAACCCCCAGAACCGTCGCCACTCCGAGGCCCAGGGTGATCCGGCCGACCTCGCGCCCCCTGCGGTCTTCCGGGGCGAGGCGGACGGCGGAGAGCATGAACGTCACGAGCACCGTGGTGTGCAGGGCCCCGGTGATGATCCGCGCGGCCATGAGCGTGGTGTAGGCGGGGGCGATGACCGCCACCACGGTGCCCGCTCCGTACAGGGACAGCGCGAGGAGGGCCAGACGTCGTAGTGGGAGTCTCCCCGTCACCAGGGACAGGAGCGGTCCGGCGACGACCGCCGTGGCCGCGTAACCGGTGACGAGCAGGCCGATGGTGGAGACCGGGACCGCCAGGGCCGTCGACAGGTGGGCGAGTACCCCGGCGATCACGTTCTCCGAGGTCCCCAGGGCGAACGCGCCGAGTACGAAGGCCCCGGCCAGAGGACGGGGCACACCCGTGGCACGGGGTGTATCGAGGGTTTGCGACATGCCGCCGACGCTAGACTCTGACATCGATGTGAGAGTCAAGTCGAAGGGCGGGGTCGTGCGTATCGGTGAGCTGTCCCGACGGTCGGGGGTGAGCGTTCGTTCCCTGCGCTACTACGAGCAACAGGGGCTGCTGCGTCCGGAACGTCTGCCCAGCGGGTACCGGATCTTCGATGAGCACGACGTGGTCCTGGTCCAACGCGTTCGTTCCCTCCTCGAAGCCGGTCTGAGCACCCGCAAGATCGTGCACATCCTGCCGTGCCTGGCTCAACACGAGGACGGGATCGGTCTGGCCTGCGCGGATCTGTACGACGAGCTCGTGACCGAACGGGACGGACTGTTGGAGCGCATCGACACGCTGCGCGCCTCGGTGGAGGCCCTGGAGGCCGTCATCGCCGCGAGCCCGCGAAGGACCGTCGAACCACTGTGAGCGGCCTTCGCCACGCTCGTGAAGACGCCCTGCGGTGGCCTTCGAACGGGGTCAGCGAGGGTCGACGCGTAGTTCCCGGTGGTCGTCCTGGAGCGCGTCGACGAGCGCCCGTACCGCCGGGGAGAGGGAGGTGCCGCGGGTCATCAGGACGAAGGTCGTCTCCGGAAGGACGGGCAGACCGTGCTCTCGGTCGACGAGCCCGTCCGGGGTGAGCGAACGCGCGAACGGCATCACGCCGAGTCCGGCCAGGGCGGCGGCGCGAAGCCCGCTGAGACTTCCCGAGGTGCAGACCACACGGTGCGCGCGCCCGACCGACATCAGCGCGTCCAGTGCCGCGTCCCGGGTCAGGCTCGGCCTGGGGTAGAGCACCAGGGGCACCGGCTGATCCTCCTCGATCTCGACCCCGGGCGCCGAGACCCACACCAGAGGGTCGCGGAACAGGGTGCGCGGCCGAAAGGCGTCCACACCCGTGGTGGCGTTCAGGCGCATCGCGAGCACCGCGTCGAGTTCCCCGGCCCGGAGTCTGCGGTGCAGCATGACGCTGAGCTCCACCGTGAACTCCAGATCGATGTGCGGGTGGCGGGCCCGGAACCGGCGTAGGAAGTCCGGGAGACGGGTCAACGCGAAGTCCTCGGAGACACCGAAGCGTACGCGCCCACGCGGTTGTGAGGAGGCGACCGCGCCGATCGCCTCGTCGTTCAGGTCGAGCATGCGGTGGGCGTAGCCGAGGAAGGTCTCGCCCTCGGCGGTCAGGCGCACGGTGTGGGTGTCGCGTTCCAGGAGGGTGCGTCCGATCTCCTCCTCCAGACGCCGCACCTGCTGGCTGACGGCGGACTGGCTCAGGCCCAGGCGTCGCGCGGCCCCTGAGAAGCTGAGTTGCCCGGCCACCGCGACGAAGGTGCGCATCCGGGTCAGGTCGAGCTCGTTCCGCATGGTCATCACGATAGGTGCAGACAGTCAGTACGGTATCCCCGTTTCCGAATGAACACCCTGCCGGCACAGTCGAAGGATGCTCTCCCGTCTACCCCGTTTCCTGGATCCGTTCCTGCTCCTGCTGGTCCTCCTCCCCGTCGTCGCGACCCTGGTCCCGGCCCGAGGGACGGCGGCCGACGCCCTGGAGTACATCACCGTCGCGGCGATCTGTCTGCTGTTCTTCCTGCACGGGGCGAAGCTCTCCCCGTTGGAGGCGCGTCGCGGTTTCTCCCGGTGGCGGTTCCAGTTGCTCGTCCTCGGCTGCACGTTCCTGGTGTTCCCGCTCCTGGGGCTGGCGATCGTCGCGTTGCCGTCCTCCGTACTGAGCCCGGTGATGGCTACGGGGTTCCTGTTCCTGTGCATCCTGCCGTCGACCGTGCAGTCCTCGATCGCCTTCACCTCGATCGCCCGGGGCAACGTGGCGCTGGCCGTCAGTTCGGCGTCCGTCTCGAACGTGCTCGGCGTGGTCCTGACCCCGCTGCTCGCCGCGATCCTGCTGGGGTCGACCGTCGAGATCACCACCGAGTCCCTCCTCGGGATCTTCGGACAGCTCGTGGTGCCCTTCGTCGCCGGTCAGCTCCTGCACGGCCGGATCGGACCGTGGTTGAAGGAGCACCGCCGGATCGTTTCGGTGGTCGACCAGGGGTCGGTGCTGCTCGTCGTCTACGCGGCGTTCAGTGTGGGCGTGACCCAGGGGCTCTGGCAGGTCGTTCCCCCGACCCAGCTGCTCGTGGTCATCCTGGTCTCGTGCGTGCTGCTGGCCGTCGTGCTCGGGCTGTTCACCGGCCTGGGCCGGCTGGTCCGGATGGAACGGGCCGATCGGGTCGTGCTGATGTTCTGCGGCTCGAAGAAGAGCCAGGTCAGCGGGCTCCCCATGGCCATGTTGCTCTTCCCGTCGGAGCAGGTCGGGATGTACGTGCTCCCGTTGATGATCTTCCATCTGATCCAACTGCTCGTTTGCGCGGTGATCGCCCGCCGGGCGGCCCTCTCCGTTCCGGAGACCGAGTAGGCGGACGAGGCCCCGGCCCGCTGAGTCTCGCCCCGGCCGCCCCCGTCACCGCGGCCCGGGTTCGCCCCGGGCCTAGAGGATCGCCTCCACCAGGGCGGACGGTTCGACGCCGTCCGTGGACAGCGTCCGAGCCTTCGGAAGGCGGGCCTCGATCGAAGCGCCCTCCTCGACACTCCTCGCGATCGCCCGTCGCAACCCCTCTCCGCCGATCCCCTTCCGCGGGTCGCCGGGGAGGGGCGGCCCCACGCCTTCGGAGCGCAGTCGGAGTCGTTCCTCCAGTGTCGCCGGACGGGCTCGCAGAACGACGCTCTCGGTCTCGTCTCCCAGCGACCGCGCCGTGTCGGGGTCCGCACCGACCACGACCGTCCTCGCACCGCCCGCCGTGAGAGTACCGATCAGTGCCCGCGCGTTGTCCGCGCGCAGGCCGGACAGGTGCCTCCCGTGCGGATCCGCGCCGAGCAGACCGAGTTGTCGTGTGTCGACGTAGGCGACCGCGCGCCCCTCCCCGGCCATCCTGGAGAAGGCCCCGAAGCCGATCGTGGACGTTCCGACTCCGCCGGGCCCGGTCACCAGGAGCACACGCCCATCGCTCCTCGCGGTGTCGGCCGCCCTCTCCGAAGGCGCGGCCTCCGCGAGCACGGGTCCCAGGCGTTCGAGTGTCACGGCGGCCAGGTGGTCGACCACCCTCTCCCTGGTCATCCCGCCGGTGTCCAGGTGAAGGTCGACCCGACCCGTATCCACCCGCTCGGCGTACGCGACGGCCTCATCGGCCCGCTCGACCGCCCAGCCGCGGTGGTGGATCCGTTCGCGGAGCGTGGCGGCGTCGGCGCTCAGGTGACAGAGGAGGATCCGTTCCCGGTCCGCCCCGGGCAGAAGGCGGGCGAGATGGCCGGGGCCGTCGACGAGACCGGCGACCAGCAGCAGTCGTGCCCCCGCCTCCCGATAGCGAGGGGCGAGAGCGGCCAGACCCGAGGCGACCAGCTCGGTCTCCTCGGCGAGGACGCCGGCGGCCAGACGTACCTGGTCGGCGTCCACGAAGGCCGCGGTCACGCCCCGTTCCGCCATGGCCCGCAACATCCCATGGCCGGCCGTGGACTTTCCCACGCCCGACGTCCCCGACAACCACACCACCGGCATCATGCCGTCACCCTAGGGGGAGGTTCGGCGGCCCCTCCACCCGTTTTCCCGATCCTCGCGGGCAGGCGCTCCCACCAGGGGTATCCCCAGACAGAGGCGGGTCGATCGCGAATCATAGGATGTCTCGAATCAGGAGAAACGGGACACTTACGTGCTCCCCCGACGCCCGGAGGACCCTTGTGAGCACCGTCGATCCCGCCGCCGCGCGGGAGGCCCGCCTACGGCGACTGATCGGAAGTCCCAAGGCCCTCGTCCTCACCCTCATCGGCGGGCTGACACTCGTCCTCGCCGGCGGCGCCGTCGGTTACGCCGTCGCGGCGATCATGGACCGGGTCCGGGTGTCGACGGTCAACAGCGTCTTCTCCGACACCGAGTCGACGATGGCCTACTGGGTCACCCCGATCGCCGCCATCGGCTCGATCATCGGTTTCCTCGCCTACAGCCACTGGAGCCACCGATATTCGGGCGGGCGTTCCATCCACCCCCGCCCGGTGACCCTCTGGTTCCTGGGTATCGCCGTGACGATGTGGTGGGCGACGACCTACCTGTGGGCTCCGGTCGACATGGTGGGCACCGCGGTCGATCCGGTCTTCGGTGAGCACGAGGCCTGGGGCGCCGGCGCCTGGTTCTCCTACGCGATGCGCTGGTGGGCGCCGGGCCTCGCGACGATGCTGTTCGTCCTGTCCCTGCTCTTCGGGGTGCTCTCACGGGTCCGGGAACGAAGAGGGCGGGAGCTCCTCGATCGGCTGCTGCGCGAGGGGACCCGCACCAACGGTGAGGTCACCGAGCTCACCCTCCCCGTTTCGAACGACTCCGGCCCCTCCGTGACGCATTGGACGTTCTCCTTCACCGACCTTCAGGGACAACGCCGTTGGGTCCAGCGGATCCAACGTCTCCCCCGGGGCCGTGTCCTCTCGATCGGCGGCCCGGTGACCGTGCTCTACGACCCGTCCCGGCCGCACGACACCTCACGGATCTTCGTCGCCCTCGAAGGCGGGGACCGGGCCGAGGACTATCTCGGCCCCGGCCTCCGCCCCTAGGAACACGGCGAAGGGCCCGGCCGGCGCTGGAAGGCGCCGGGCCGGGCCCCGGGTGACCCGTCCGGAGAGGGAGGACGGACCCTCCCGGACGGACGCGGCGGACGGTGCCGCTGGGAAGGGTCAGTCCGTGGGGGCCACACCCACGGCGACCGCGAGGTCCTGCCAGGACATGCCCGATCCCTTGAACACGTTGGGTCGGTCGGTCCGTCGTGAGAACTCCCCGCGCACGAGCGGGGCGAGGCCGAGCAGATCGTCCTCGGTGAGGGTGCCCTCGTCGATGGCGATCACCACGTCTCCGCATTCGCGCAGCGCGGCGCTCCGCTCCTCGACCACGACCTGGGAACGCCCCATGAGGGCGGCGTCGAGTTCTCGGCGGTCCGGTTCGTGCGAGCCGATGGCCACGACGCACGCCCCGTCGCGCACCATGGACCCGTCGAACAGCGGGTCGGCGCTGGAGGTGGCGCACACGACGAGGTCGGCCTCGGCTACGTCGGTCGCGGTCCCCGCCTCGACGGTGACACCGCGTCCGGCGAGTTCCTCGATGGCCGCCCTCACTTTGTGCGGGGTGCGGCCGACGAGTCTGATGTCGGTGAACTCGCGGATCCCGGCCATCGCGACGGTGTGCTCCACGGCCTGGGGTCCGTTGCCGAACACCACCAGGCGGGAGGCCTCCGGCGCGGTGAGGTGGTCGGCGGCCACGGCCGAGGTGGCCGGGGTGCGCAGCGAGGTGAGGCTGACACCGTCGACGAACAGGCGCGGGGTGAGGGTGCGCGCGTCCATCAGCACGTAGGTCGCCTGGATACGCGGCAGTCCGAGTTCGGGGTTGCCGGGCGCCACGGAGGCGACCTTGACCCCGACCCAGTCGCCCAGGGTCGAGGGCATGAGCAGCAGATGGCCCGATCCGGCGTTCGCGTGGGAGCGGGCCGGGTCGTCCGCCGGGTCGAACCCGTCTCGCAGGGCCTGCTCGATGAGCCGGCGGGCGCGGTCCGGGTCGATGCGGCGGTGGACCTCCTCCGCGTCGACGAACGGAAGTCCGTTCACGGTCGGCGGCGTGGTCTGGGCCGTCGTGTTCGTTTCGATGCTCATGCGTCGACCTCGGTCTTCTCGGTTCCTTCACGTCGGGCGATGGCCGCGGTCTCCTTGCGGACGACGCGTCCCGAGACTGCGACGGCGGCGAAGGAGATGACGGCCAGGACGACCAGATAGGAGGCGATGGGCCACCAGGCGCCGTCGAAGCGGGCGAGCAGCCAGGTCGCCAGCAGCGGGGCGGTACCACCGGCCAGCGCGGCACCGATCTGGTAGCCGAGGGTCACACCGGTGTAGCGGACCCGGGTCGTGAAGATCTCCGAGGTCAGGGTGCCCAGGGTGGCGGTGACCGGGGGCCAGGCCACGCCGAGGCTGATGACGACGGCGGCGTACACGGCCCAGTTCATGCGCAGGTCGAGCAGCAGGAAGAACGGGGCGGCGAAGGCGGCGATGAGGACCACGCCGCCGAGGAAGACGGTGGTGCGGCCGAGACGGTCCGAGAGCGATCCCATGAGCAGGATGGAGATGGTGCTGACGAGGGCACCGGCGCTGACCGCGTTGAGGACCACCGACTGCTGCATGTCCAGGGTGCCGGTGGCGTAGCTGACCACGAAGGTCGCGAAGATGTAGAACGGCGCGGTCTCGACGACCTTGGCGCCGACCGCCACGAGGACCGAGCGCCAGTGGTCGCGCAGGGTGTCCTTGATCGGCAGTTTGGCGATGTTCCCGCTCTTCTTGGCCTCTCGGAAGGCGGGGGTGTCGGCCAGTCCCTTGCGGATCCAGAGGCCGACGAAGACCAGGACGAGGCTGGCGATGAAGGGCAGCCGCCATCCCCAGGCCTCGAAGGCTCCGTCGGGCAGCAGGCTGACGAGCGCGAAGGCGATCGTGGACAGGAGCATGCCGATGGTGACGCCGGTCTGGGGCACCGAGCCGAAGAAGCCGCGACGGTTCTTGGGCGCGTACTCGTAGGCGAGCAGCAGCGCCCCGCCCCATTCGCCGCCGATGGCCAGTCCCTGGACGACCCGGCAGAGGATGAGCAGGATCGGGGCGAGGACGCCGACCTGGGCGTAGGTGGGCAGGAGACCGATCGCGACGGTGGCGCCGCCCATCATCGACAGGGTGATGACGAGGGTCTTCTTCCGCCCGATGCGGTCACCGATGTGGGAGAAGACGATGCCGCCGAAGGGGCGGATGAAGAAGGTGAGCGACAGCGACAGGTACGACAACATCAACGAGATGACGGGATCGTCGTTGGGGAAGAACTGCTTGTCGAAGATCAGCGCCGCGGCGGTGGCGTACAGGAAGAAGTCGAACCACTCGATGGCACTGCCACTGAGGCTGCCGATGAGCACACGGCGGTTGGTGGCCGGTTGGCCGACCGCGGACTGCTGGGAGGACACGCAGTACTCCTCGTGTCGTGGCCCACGTGACGCGGGCCTCATGATGTGAACTTGTGCAACGTACAATTTTACGTTGCACAAAGCAAGACCACTTTCCAGGTCGATCAAGCCGTGACCTGCGCCGGGCCGTCTCCGAGCGTGCTCTCGAAGGCGTTCCCAAGCCCCTCGATCCCGCGCCTGGAGCCCTTTCAGACCTCTTCGCGCCCCGCCCACACACCGCGCACGTGCCCCAGGTGCCGTCGCATGAGCTCCTCCGCCCCGGAGACCTCACGGGCCTCGATGAGGTCGAGTAGATCGTGGTGCTCCTGAGCCGTGGCCCCGAGCCGATCCTCCTCGTACAGACGCCTCAGCGCCGACAGTCGGGACATCCCGCGCAGACGGCGGATCTCCTCCACCAGACGCCCGTTGCCCGCGATGGACAGTAGCCGCAGATGGAAGTCGGTGTCGGTGGCGATGAACTCCTGGAGTTCACCGGCGGCGGCGGTCGCGTTGAGTCGATCCGCCAGCGGCCGCAGGAGAGCGACCTGCTCGGACGTCGCGATCCGCGCGACCCGACCGACCGTGGGCACCTCGATGAGCGAGCGCAGTTCGATGATCTCGTCGAGGACCACGTCCCCCACCTCGACCACGCGGTAGCCGCGGTGCCTCAGGGGCTCCACCAGCCCCTCCTGGGCCAGCTCCATCATGGCCTCGCGCACCGGGGTGGCGGAGACGCCGAGACGTTCGGCCAGCGTGGGGGCCGAGTAGATCCGGCCCGGTTCGAGTTCGCCGGCCACCATGGCCTGACGCAGCACGTCCGTCACCCGGGACCGCAGGCTGCTGTTCTCGGCGAGCGATCCGATGACCGATGCCGACCGCCCCCGCGGCGCGTCGATGCTCATGTGCTGTCGTTCCTCCCCGCACGGACTTCCGGAGCTCCCAGGATGTCATGTCCGGCGCACACGTCATCGCCGGTCCGCGCCTTCGCGGTACCGCCGCCGATCGCCCTGCCCTACAATCCAGATGTCATCATCATCCGAATGATCCCAACATCCGTAACGCGACCGGACCGACGAGACGACGCACGGCACGGAAGGCGCACCGCATGAGACCCGTGACGACCCCCATCGACCTGTTGATGCTCCGCGGCCTGCGCTGTGTCGGGCTCGGCCCTCCGGAACGACCGCCCGCTCCCCGAGAGGGGTCCGACGTCGACATGGGACCGTCCGCTCCTTCACACGAGGACGCGACCGTCCACGGCATCGGCCCTATCGAGGGGCGGGACTCCACCCGCCCGCACCGCCGCCCGAACGGCTCACGCCCCACCCCGGGCCGCGATCATCGCGCGCACCCCGGGACAGGCGTGCCTTCGCACGAAGACGCACTCGTCCAGCCGCTCGGCGTCGCCCGTCGCCACCTTCAGTCGCACGCCCCGCGCCACCCGGTAGGGACGCGAGGTCAGCACCGAGCCCAGGGACCGACGCAGCCGGGAGATCTCCGCTCGAACACTCACCACGTGCTCCTCGTCCCCGTACAGGACACGGCTGAGCGCGGCGGCCCCGATCCCCTCCTGACCGACCAGGTACATCAGGAGAAGGATCTCCGCGTGCCTGGTGGTGAGCCGGGAACGCCAGGAACCTCCTCCCACGACCTCCACCGCCGGTTCCCCCGACAGATCCAGTCGTAGCTCCACGAGATCGCGGCGGGGGGTCGACGGAGGACGCAACAGCCAGCCCTCCCCCACCCGCTCGGGCATACAGAGCCCCATCCCCGGCACCGCGAGCGCGCGTCCCTCGGCGGGGGCCGCGACCCGGTCCAGGGTAGGCGGCCCCGTGCCCTCCGCCACCCACCCGTCGTCGTCCACGAGCAGGTAGGGCCCCTTCCTCCCCGCGGAGCGGACCCCGGAGGCGACCCTCAGACGTTCCAGCCGGGCCCGATGGTGTTCGGCCAGTCGCAGTTCGACCAGACTCGCGGCCCCCGCGACGAGTGCGGCGACCATGGGGTGCAGGGTCAGAGCGGGGCCGCTGACGTCGACGACCCCGAGCATGCGCCCCGTCCTGGGGTCGTGGATCGGCGCCGCCGTGCAGTACCACGGGAGTTGACACTGCTCGAAGTGCTCGGCCGCGAACAGCTCCACCGGCTGGGCCTCGGCCAGGGCCGTGCCGATCGCGTTGGTGCCCACCGCGGACTCGGTCCATCGGGCCCCCTCCGCGAAACCGAGCCGGTCGGCGCTCATCCGGACCCCGGTGGCCCCGTCGCGCCACAGGACGACCCCGTCCGCGTCGGTGACCACCATCAACGACCGGGAGAGCCGCGCCGCGGAGCCGACCATCCGGTGCAGTTCGTCGACGACGGACGACAGAGGGGATTCCCTGCGCCTGTGCTCGACCTGGTCGGCGGGGATCACCGACCTGAGGTTCCCACCGTCGGGGTCCAGCCCCATCTCCAGGACCCGCGACCACGATCGGGCCACGAGGGTGCGAGGCCGCCCCACGGCGCGGGAGCCGCCGATGACCTGGTCCCGTGTTCGGCTCAGTGCCCGGGCGTGGGAGGGCAGGTCGGTTCCGGGGGAGATCGCGTGGAAGGTCGTCACTCTTCACCGTCCTCGTCGGCGCGTCAGGGGCGGTGGATCCGGGACGGTCGCGCAATCGGCCGCAACCCTTGTGGGGCCTCCACCGAACGAGTTGTGATGGCGATCACGTTACGCCAAGGAGGCCGTCTCATGACAGAATCCGCGAAATCCGGGGCGGGGGAACGGGAACCGACCGCCGTCCGCCATCGTGCGGAGACCTGGCTCCACGCCTTCGAGGAGGCGCTGACCGAACGCGACACCGCGCGGGCCACCGGAATGTTCGCCCCCACCTGCTACTGGCGCGACCTGGTCGCCTTCACCTGGAACCTGAAGACCGTCGAGGGCCACGAGGAAGTGGAGACGATGCTGCGCTCCGTCCTCGACTCCGCCGACCCCTCCGGCTTTCATCTCACCGAGGAACCCACCGAGACCGATGGCGTGATCGAGGCCTGGATCGCGTTCGAGACGGCCGTCGGCCGAGGCCGAGGACATCTGCGTCTGCGGGACGAGGGCGCCTTCACCCTGCTCACCACCCTCTATGAGCTCAAGGGCCACGAGGAACCCGAGGGGGAACGGCGCCCTATGGGGGCCGAGCACGGCGCGCGTCGCGACCGCGTCACCTGGGCCGAACGACGCGAGGCCGTCCTGGAGGGGATGGGACGCTCCCACCAGCCGTACGTGGTGGTGGTCGGCGGCGGGCAGGGCGGCATCGCGCTCGGCGCCCGGCTGACCCGGCTCGGAGTCCCCTACCTGGTGATCGACCGGCATGAACGCCCCGGCGACCAGTGGCGCGGTCGCTACAAGTCCCTCTGCCTGCACGACCCCGTCTGGTACGACCACCTCCCCTACCTCGACTTCCCTCGGAACTGGCCGGTCTTCGCCCCCAAGGACAAGATCGCGGACTGGCTGGAGATGTACACGAAGGTCATGGAGGTCGACTACTGGTCCTCCACCACCTGTCTGAGCGCGAAGCACGACGAGGAGACCGGGGAATGGACGGTCGTGGTGGACCGGGCAGGCGAGGAGATCGTGCTGCGCCCCCGACATCTGGTCCTGGCCACGGGGATGTCCGGCAAGCCGGTGGTCCCCGAACTTCCGGGGCGTGACCGCTTCCTCGGAGATCAGCACCATAGTTCGCGGCACCCGGGCCCCGACGCCTATCGGGGGAAGAAGGCCGTCGTGATCGGGTCGAACAACTCGGCCTTCGACATCTGCGGAGCGTTGTGGGAGAACGACGCCGAGGTGACCATGGTGCAGCGTTCGTCGACGCACGTGGTCAAGTCGGATTCGTTGATGGACCTCGGGCTCGGCGACCTCTATTCCGAACGGGCCCTGGCCGCCGGGATCACCACGCAGAAGGCGGACCTGACCTTCGCCTCGATGCCCTACCGGATCATGGACACCTTCCAACGTCCCGTCTACGACCGGATCAGGGAGCGCGACCGGGAGTTCTACGACCGCCTCGAACGCGCGGGCTTCCTCCTGGACTGGGGCGACGACGACTCCGGGCTGTTCATGAAGTACCTGAGGCGCGGTTCCGGGTACTACATCGACGTCGGCGCCGCCGATCTGATCGCGGACGGACGGGTGCGCCTGGCGCACGGTCAGGTGACCGGGCTGACCGAGACCTCGGTGGTGTTGGAGGACGGCACCGAACTGGAGGCCGACCTGGTGGTGTACGCGACGGGATACGGATCGATGAACGGTTGGGCCGCGGACCTGATCGGACGTGAGGTGGCCGACCGGGTCGGCAAGGTGTGGGGGCTCGGCTCGGACACCACCAAGGACCCGGGGCCCTGGGAGGGGGAACAGCGCAACATGTGGAAACCGACCCGCCAGGAGGGGCTGTGGTTCCACGGCGGCAACCTGCACCAGTCACGCCACTATTCGCTGTATCTGGCGTTGCAGCTCAAGGCCCGCTACGAGGGGATCCCCACCCCCGTCCACGGACTTCAGGAGGTGCACCACCTGTCCTGAGACCGAGAGGCCGACATCACCGGCCCGGGAGGGCTCCCATTCCACTTCGTCCAAAGTATTGACGAAGTGGAACGGCGCCGGCAACGTACCCGGCAACGGCCATGGGACGACGGATCGGAGACCCACCGTGCATGACGACCGGCGGCTGATCGAGGCACGACTGGAAAGGGCCCTGCGGGAACGCGTACGGCCCGCCGTGTACGGGGAGTCGATCCCCTTGGAGGTGGCGCGCTGGGACGTCCCGGGCGAGCCCGTCCCGGTCGCGGAGGGCCTCGCCGCACCGTACGGGCCGGCCCGGGTGGGCGACGCCTGGGGTCCGGCCTGGGGCACCACCTGGTTCCGGCTTCGAGGACGGGTCCCGCGGGAGTGGACCGGTCGCCGGGTGGAGATCGTGTTCGATCTCGGCTTCGACCGGGCCATGCCGGGTTTCCAGTGCGAGGGTCTCGTCCACCGCCCCGACGGGACCGTGGTCAAGGGGCTCAACCCGCTCAACGCGTGGATCCCGGTGGGCTCCCCCGTCGAGGGGGAACAGGACGTGGAGTTCCACGTGGAGGCGGCCGCAAACCCGATCATCCTCGGAGATCCGCCGTTCGTCCCCACCGACCTGGGTACGGCCCCCGGCCCCCGGGACGAACCGCTCTACCGGCTGGCCCGCGCCGACCTCGCGGTGTTCGAGGAACAGGTGTGGGAGCTCGCCCTGGATCTGGAGGTCGCCGGCGGACTGATGCTCGAACTCGACACCGGCGACCCCCGTCGGTGGGAGCTGCTGCGCGCGCTCGGTCGGACCCTGGACGCCCTGGACCCGCAGGACGTCTCCGGGACCGCCGAGAGCGCCCGCGAGGTCCTGGCCCCGGCCCTGCACTCCCCCGCCTCCGCCAGCGCGCACCGGGTGTCCGCGATCGGGCACGCCCACATCGACTCGGCCTGGCTGTGGCCGCTGCGCGAGACCGTCCGCAAGGTGGCGCGCACGAGCGCGAACGTCGTCGGGTTGACGGCCGACCATCCGGAGCTGGTGTTCGCGATGTCTCAGGCCCAGCAGTGGGCCTGGCTCAAGGAGCACCGTCCGGAGCTGTTCTCCCGCGTGCTGGAGGAGGTGGCGGCCGGCCGGTTCGTCCCGGTCGGCGGGATGTGGGTGGAGTCCGACACCAACATGCCCGGCTCCGAGGCTCTGGCCCGCCAGTTCACCTTCGGCAAACGCTTCTTCCGTGACGAACTGGGGGTGGACACCCGAGAGGTGTGGCTCCCGGACTCCTTCGGGTACTCGGCGGCCCTGCCCCAGCTGGTGCGCCTGTCCGGGTCCCACTGGTTCCTCACCCAGAAGATCTCCTGGAGTCGGACCAACCGGTTCCCGCACCACACCTTCTGGTGGGAGGGGCTGGACGGCACCCGGGTGTTCACCCACTTCCCACCGGTGGACACCTACAACTCCGAACTCACCGGTGCGGAACTGGCACACGCCTCCCGAAACTTCAGGGACAAGGGCGACGCCACCCGCTCCCTCGTACCGTTCGGCCATGGCGACGGGGGCGGCGGCCCCACCCGAGAGATGCTGGGCCGGGCCGCCCGGCTGCGCGACCTGGAGGGTTCGCCCCGGGTGACGATCGAACACCCCGAGGAGTTCTTCACTCGAGCCCACGCCGAGTACACCGACGCCCCGGTCTGGTGGGGCGAGCTCTACCTGGAGTTCCACCGAGGGACCTACACCAGCCAGGCCGCCACCAAACAGGGCAATCGACGTTCGGAGCACCTGCTGCGCGAGGCGGAGCTGTGGTCGACGACGGCGGCGGTCCGGGCGGGGGCCGACTACCCGTACGAGCGTCTGGAGCGGATCTGGCGGACGGTCCTGCTCCACCAGTTCCACGACATCCTCCCCGGGAGCTCCATCGCCTGGGTGCACCGTGAGGCGGCCGTCGCCTACCGGGAGGTCGCCGAGGAGCTGACCGACGTCATCGCGCGGGCCCAGGCCGCACTGGTCCCCGAGGGCTCCGAGGCCGGGGACGGCGTGCTCTTCAACCCCGCCCCGCACGAGCGTGACGGGGTCCCCGCGCTGGGCGCGCTCCCCCGCTCCCGGGTCGCCCGAGACGACGTGCCCGAGGCGCTCGTCGCTCCGGACGAGGACGGATTCGTCCTCGACAACGGCCTGTTGACGGTGCGCGTGGACCGGCGGGGCCTCGTCGTCTCGATCCTGGACCGTTCCGAAGGGGAGCGGGGACGCGAGGTGCTCGCCCCCGGGACGACCGGCAACCTGCTCCAGCTGCATCAGGACGTCCCCAACGGTTGGGACGCCTGGGACGTGGACGAGTTCTACCGGAACAACGTCACCGATCTCACCGAGGCCGACTCCGTCGCCGTCCCCGCCCCGGAGGAGAGGGCGGAGGCGGGTCTCTCCTCCACCGCCGCCGCCGTACGCGTCAGGCGCTCCTTCGGTTCCTCCTCCGTCGTCCAGACGCTCTCCCTGGAACCGGGGGCACGAAGGCTGGACGTGGCCACCGAGGTCGACTGGCACGAGCGGGAGAAGCTCCTCAAGGCCGCGTTCCCCTTGGACGTGCACGCCCGGCGCTCCCGCTCCGAGACCCAGTTCGGCCACATCGAACGTCCCACCCACACCAACACCTCGTGGGACGCGGCCAAGTTCGAGATCTGCGCGCACCGTTGGGTGCACGTGTCCGAACCCGGCTACGGGGTGGCGGTGCTCAACGACTCCACCTACGGCCACGACGTCACCCATGACGCGCGCCCCGACGGTGGGACCACCACGACGGTGCGGCTGTCCCTGCTGCGGGCGCCGCGTTTCCCCGACCCCCTGACCGATCAGGGGGTCCACCGTCTCCGCTACGCGCTGGCCCCGGGCGCGGAGGTCGAGGACGCCGTCCGCGAGGGCTACCGGATCAACCTTCCGGTCCGGGAGCTTCCGGGCGCCGCGGTGGTGGAGCCGCTGGTGACCGTGGCCGACCCCGGCGTGGTCGTGGAGGCCGTCAAACTCGCGGACGACCGCTCCGGCGACGTGGTGGTGCGCCTGTACGAGGCACGCGGCGGACGCGCTCGAACCGCCCTGACCACCGGCTTCCCGGTCCGCGGGGTGAGCGCGGTGAACCTGTTGGAGGAGGACTACGAGGAGGCCCCGGAGCTCCTCTCCACGGCCCTGGCGGACGAGGGCGAGAAGGACGCGGGGAGCCCTCATCGGGTGGAGCTGTCCCTCCGCCCCTTCCAGATCCTCACCCTGCGGTTGATGCGCTAGCCCTTCATCGCGCCGCCGAGGGCGAAGCGACCGCCCATGGCGCGGGAGACCGCCATGTACAGCGCCACGACCGGGAGCGTGTAGAGCAGGGAGTAGGCGGCGAGCTCTCCGTAGCGCACGCTTCCGTACTGGCCGAAGAAGGTGAACACCCGCACCGCGGCGGGCATCTTCTCCGGGCTGCTGAGCAGGATGAAGGGGACGAAGAAGTTGCCCCAGGTGGTGACCAGGGTGAAGATCCCGACCACCGCCAGGCCCGGCGCCAGCAGCGGTGCCACGAGGTGACGCAGGGACTGCCAGGCGGAGGCCCCGTCCACCCAGGCGGCCTCCTCCAGGGCGATGGGGATGCCGTCGATGAAGTTCTTGGTGAGCCAGATCCCGAACGGCAGGGTGCTCGCGGCCAGGAACAGGGTGGTGGCGATCAGCGAGTCGAGGAGACCGACCTGTACGAACATCCCGTAGACGGGGACCATGATGGCGGTGATGGGCAGGCCGGTCGCGAACAGGACCGTGTACAGGAACGGTCTCCGGAACCGCAGGTTGTACCTGGACAGCGGGTAGGCGGCCAGGACCGAGCAGACCATGGTGATCAGGGCCGCTCCCCCACAGGTGAGGAGGCTGTTCCAGAGCGGCCGATAGACGATCTCCTCGGTCATGATCGCGGTGAAGTGGTCGAGTGTGAGCGAGGTCGGCGGTCCCGCCCTCAGCGAGGGCTCGGAGTCGACGGCGGCGAACACCATCCACAGGGTCGGGGTCAGGAACAGCACGGCCAGCAGCCCCAGGAGAAGATGGGCGAGCAGGCCTCCGGCCACCCGGCTCGGGGCGCTGACCACCATGCGCGCCCCGCGACGGGTCCTCCGTGTCCGGTTCATCGCCGCTCCTCCTTACCGAGCATGCGCACGTAGACGATCGAGAACAGGCCCGCGACGACCAGGAGCGCCAGGGCGATGGCGGTGCCGTAGCCGAGATCGCCCATGCGCAGAGCCTCCTGGTACATCAGCAGCGGCAATGTCGTGCTGCGGGCGCCGGGACCGCCCGAGGTCATCACGAAGATCAGCGTGAACACCTGGACGGTCTGGAGGGTGATGAGCAACAGGGTGGTGGCCAGGGTGCGGCGCAGCAGCGGCAGCACCACGTGCCACAGCACCTGGAAGGGAGAGGCGCCGTCCACCCGAGCGGCCTCCTCGAGGTCGTCGGGCACCTCGGACAGCCCCGCGGAGTAGGTCATCATCGAGAAGGCGGTGCCCTTCCAGACATTGGCCAGGATCACGGCGAGCAGGGGCGCGGTGAACAGCCAGTTCTGCTCTCCCGCCCCGAGGAACCCCAGGACCGCGTTGAGGGTCCCCTCCCGTTCCAGGAACGCGTACCAGACGAACCCGGCCACGACCTCGGGGACCACCCACGCCCCGACGACGATCGCGCCGACCGCGGCCCTGACCGCCCCGTGGCGGGCGCGCGTGAGCAGGGCCAGGACCAGGCCCAGCACGGTCTGCCCGAACACGCTTCCGATCAGGAAGAGGGCGGTGAGGATCGTGGCGTCGCGGAAGCGGACGTCGGTGAGCAGGCGTTCGAAGTTGGCGACGCCGACGAAGTCGGTCCGCGCCGCGCGGGCCCCGGTCAGAGCGGCGTCGGTCAGCGAGGCCCACACGGTCCACAGGATGGGACCGGCGAAGAAGGCCAGCAGGAGGAACAGGGCGGGGCCCATCGGGACGGCCCAACGGGCCGCCCTCGACCAGGTCCGCCCCGGCCCTCCGGAGCGTTCGGCGCGAGGTCGGGAGAGGTCCCCTCCTCCTCGCTCCAGGTCACCGGAGGCGCCCACCGGTCAGGATCCGTCCGTCACGTTCTCGGGACCCACGATGGACTCCAGCTCCCTCGTGTAGGTCAGCGCGGCCTCCTCCGGGGTGGTCTCGCCCAGCATCACGCTCTCCGTCGCCTCCTGGATCGCCAGGGAGACCCTCGGGTACTCGCTGTAGGCGGGACGGAAACCGGTGACGTCCACCAGCGCGGCGAACCGTTCGGCCATAGGCGCCCCCTCCAGGAAGCCGGGGTCCTCGGCGACGTCGGAGCGGACGGGGATCTGTCCGCCCTCGACCGCGAACCCGACGGCGTTCTCCCTTCCGAGCGCGTAGGTCATGACCTCCCAGGCCAGGTCGGGGTCGGTGGCATGGGCCCCCATGGACAGGGCCCAGCCTCCGGACATGCTCGTCACCCCCTCGCCTCGACCGTCTCGGGTGGGCATGGGGGCGAACTCCATGTACTCCTCCCACTCGGGCCAGGGCCGGTTGGCCTCCTCGATCCACGATTGGGTGGCCCAGGAGCCCTCCAGACTGATCGCCATATCCCCTGCGGGGAAGCGTTCCTCGTTGTTGACGGTGCCGATGTTGGCGTCCAGCGCGTCCTGTGGGGCGTGGGTCAGTTCCTCCTCGAAGAGGGTCCACACGAATTCGAGCGCGTCGGTGAACCCGGGCCCGGCGGCGACCCACCGTCCCGAGTCCTCGTCGAAGAGCGTGTCCTCGGTACCACCGAGCAGCATCTGGAAGCCCTGGAGGGAGGCGACCTCCCCCGCCGGAGTGCCCGCGTAGACGTTGAGCGGCACCACGTCCGCTCCGTGCTCGGCGCGGACCGCCCGTGCGGTGTCGAGTACCTCGTCCCAGGTGGAGGGCTCCCAGGGAAGCGGGACTCCGGCCTGTTCGAGCAGGTCGGAGCGGTACCACAGGCCTCGTACGTCGGTTCCGAGCATGACCCCGTAGCGGGTCCCGTCCAGAGAGGTGACCGCCTCCGCCTCCTGTTCGCCGAAGTACTCGGAGTCCTCCCAGGAGTCGAAGTATTCGTCCAAGGGCGCCAGGTACCCGGCGTCGGCGTCCTGGTTGATGGTGAAGGTGTCCTCGTAGATGAGGTCGGGCGCCTCGCCGGGGGAGCCGTTCATGAGGTTCACCTGGGTCTGGTAGTCCTCGGCGGGGGCCTCGATGGGGACGAGTTCGATGGTGACGTCGGGGTGGTCGGCCTCGAACTCCTCCTTGACGCGGTTCATCAACGAGTCCATCGCGATGAAGGTGCCGTACCTCTGGTAGGCGATACGGACCGTGTTCTCGTCCCGTTCGGCCGGGGAGGAGCAGCCCGCGGCGATCAGGGTCAGGAGTGAGGCGGTCGCCGCCGCCCGGATCGTGTTCCGTCGAGTTCCCCTCATCGTCTACCCCTCGCACAGCGGTGGTGTGGAACGCCGGACGACCCCAAGCAGTGAGCCGTATCACATGCTTACTCAAAACCTTGGATAAAGGCAATGGGGCAAGTCGGATATACAGGCGGTTACCCTCGTGATCGGGGCGGGCCCCGTACCCCGCCCGCCGGTGAGGCGGAGAGAAGGCGACGTATGCGCACCAGCACGAACCTGCTGTGGCTGGGAGACCTCAACCAGAGCAGGGTGCTCGACGCGGTGCGCCGGGCCGAGGGGATCAGCCGGGTCGACCTGGCCGCGCAGACCGGACTGACGGCTCAGACCGTGTCCAACATCGTCCGCCGTCTCCTGGAGGACGGCCTGATCCTGGAGGACGGTCGCGCCACCTCGCGCGGGGGCAAACCCGCCACCCTGCTGCGCCTCGACCCCGGCGCCTACTACGCGGTGGGCATGCACATCGACCCCGCGTCCACCACTCTGGTCGTCACCGACCTGGCCGGACGCGTGGTGGTCCGGGCCCGACGACGCACCCCCTCCTCCCAAGGCCCGGAACGGGTCATCGCCGCACTGTCCCGCTCGGTCCACGCCCTCGTGGCACGGGCCCCCGCACCCGACCGGATCCTGGGGCTGGGGGTGGCCGTCCCGGGACCGATAGACCGAGGCGACGGGGTCGTCACCCCGCCCCACCTGCCGGGCTGGAGATCGGTACCGCTGCGCGAGGCGCTGGCCGAGCGCACCGGACTACCGGTGGTGATCGACAACGACGCCACGGCGGCGACCATCGGCGAACGGTGGGCCGGCGGGGGCGAGCGCTCCGAGGACATGGCGTTCGTGTACGTGGGGACCGGTGTGGGCGGCGGTCTGGTGCTGGACGGTCGGGTCTATCGGGGCGGCACCTCCAACGCCGCCGAGATCGGTCACGTGACCGTCGACCCTCGGGGCCCGTGGTGCCCCTGTGGCGATCGGGGCTGCCTGGAGACCTACGTGTCCCCCCACGCGGTCGCCTCCGAGGCCGCGCGTCTACGCGGGGACGACGCGGCCGACTTCGAGCGCGGACAGGCCCGCACGGTCGCCGCCTACCGGAAGGTCTGCCGTGAGGCCCGCACCGGGGACCCGGTCGCCTCACGGGTGATCGAAACCGCCGGAGAACGGCTGGGAGAGGCCGCCGTCACCCTGCTCAACCTGATGGACGTACCGATGGTGGTCCTGGGCGGCTGGGGGATGTCCCAGGTCGGCGACCTCTACGCGCGAAAACTGGCTCGGGCCGTCGCGGAGCGCACCATCGCCCGTTCGGCGCGCCGCCTCCGGGTGGAGCCCTCGCTCATCGGCGAGGACGTCGGCGCCATCGGCGCGGCCACCCTGGTCCTGCACGCGGCCTACTCCCCCAGCGTCGGCGGGGTCTGACCCCCTCGACGGGGTCAGCGTTCGGGGTAGACCGCCAGGATGCGCTCGGCGACGTTCGGGAAACCGCTCTGCTCCAGCAGGCGCACCTGCTCCCGGACGAACGCGGCGCGCTCGCCCTCGTCCTCGACCGAGTCGATCAGCCCCCGGAGGATGGCGACCTGCACGTCCTGCTGCATGGCGTGCTCGTCCTCCTCGTCCTCGGCGGGCCACCAGTAACTCTCGTATCCCTCGTCGTCGATCCCGCTCCCCGGCCCGGCCGGTGCGTGATCGGGCAGGTGCTCGATGATCTGCCCGGACAACTCCTCGGAGGGCTCGGGCTCATAGCGGGGTGTCCTCGGCGGCGCCGAGGGCGAGGGGCCATCGGCCGCCAGGGTCCGACGGACCCGTTCCGCCTCGTGTTCGGCCTCCCAGAGGGCGCGATCCTTGCGCAGATCGACGACGCGGCGCAGTCGCTCCTCGTCCTCGTCGGCCAGTTCGACCCGGATCTCGTCGGCCCACACCTCGACGACGCCCTCGGCGATCGGGGACTCCGCGGCGAACAACGCGGCGAGCTCGGCCTCGACCAGGCCACGGTCCTCGGGCCCCGTCCTGCCGAGCACCTCGCGAGCGCGCAGCAGGATCGAGTACGAGGCCGGCCCGGCCGGGGCGCGCAATCTCAGGTCGACCCGGCGGGCCCAGCGCCAGTGCACCCGCGCGGAGAAGACGAAATCGTAGTCGGGCAGGGCGCTGGGCAGCTCGGTACGGCGCAGACGCACGCCTCGGGTCCCGCTCTCTCCACGCGGCGCGGGGACCGGTTCGGGCTCGTCCCCCTGATCCGAACGGTCCCGGGACGCCTTCTCCACGTCGGTGTCCACGACCGCCTCCTCCGACGTTCCGGAGGCGCGGCCTCCTCGTCCTCTCGACAGGTCCGCCACACGCCCGGCGATCCGCTCCAACGTCTCGGGCCGCGCCAGGGAGACACCGAGGAGCATCAGGGCCACCGGCAGCCACACGAAGGTCCACACCCCGACCAGCGGGAACAGCACCGCGGGGACGATCAGTACCACGATGAGTACAAGGAGGCGCGTGCGGGCGAAGGTGGCCACGGGGTCTCCTCGAGCGGGGCAGGGGCTGCGGGCGGGGGAAGGTCCACTAGCCAGTCTGCCCGAGAACCGGCGTGCCCGCGCCACCGACGTCGACTCCGTACCCGCTCGCCCGCTTTTTCCTCCTGTCGGGAAAGGAACGAACGCTTCGATGACGGGGGTGTCAGGACCGCTCCACACAGGGTCAACGAGTCGGGAAACAGTGGCTGAAGCCTTGTCGTGTCGTCTTCTCCGGTCCTCGAGAGAGGGTCACCATGGCCGAATGCGACCACCCGCTCTTCCAGCGCAGCCCTCCGTCCCTCCGGGCGGCCGGCCATCGGTCGGTGGGGCCTCCGCGCGCGCTTCGACCCGATTCCGTCCCGAGGTCCAGGGCCTGCGGGCCCTCGCCGTGATGCTCGTGCTCGTCTACCACCTGTCACCGGGGCTGATACCCGGCGGCTACGTGGGCGTCGACGTGTTCTTCGTGATCTCCGGATTCCTCATCACCTCGCTGTTGCTGCGCGAGGTCGAGCGGAACGGGAGGGTGTCGCTCTCGGGGTTCTACGTACGGAGGGTGCGCCGTCTGCTGCCCGCGGCGACGGTGGTCCTCCTGGTCACCGGTGCCGTGTCGCTGGTGGTGCTGCCGGTGACCCGCCTGGGCGACACGGCCTGGCAACTGGCCGCCTCGGCCTTCTACGTGGAGAACCTGTACCTGGCGGACCAGGCCCTGGACTACCTGGCCGCGGAGACGCCGCCGAGCCCGGTCCAGCACTTCTGGTCGCTGTCGGTGGAGGAACAGTTCTACCTGGTGTGGCCCCTGTTGTTCCTGCTCTGGGGGCTGGCCGCGCGCCGGTGGCGGGCCGGCACCGGGACCCTGGTGACGGTCCTGGCCTCGGTGTTCGTGGTCTCCCTCGTGCACTCGATCCTGGCGACCGCCTCCGATGCCCCGTCCGCGTACTTCATGCCGTTCACCCGTGCCTGGGAGTTGGCGACGGGGGGACTGCTCGCGGTCCTGATGGCCCGGGGCTCGCTCCCGAACGCGGTGCGCCTCCCCCTGGGCTGGATCGGGCTGGCCGCGATCGTGGCCTCCGCCCTGCTCTACGACTCCGGGACCCCCTTCCCCGGTTACACCGCGCTGCTACCGGTGCTGGGCTCCGCGGCCGTGATCGCCGCGGAGCGCCCTTCCGGCCCCGCCGCCTCGAGGTTGCTGAGCACCGGGCCCGCCCGCTTCCTCGGCGACGTCTCCTACGCCCTCTACCTGTGGCACTGGCCGATCATCATCTTCGCCCTGGTCCTGCTGGAGCGGGACTCCCTCGGACCGCTCGGCATGATCGTGGCCGCCACGCTCTCGATCCTGTCCGCGTGGGCGACCAAGGTGTGCGTGGAGGACCCGGTGGCCCGGCGAGGGCTGATCCGGACCGGACGCGCGGCCCTGCTCGTGGCGGTGACCGGAATGCTGACGGTGGCGCTGGTGGCGGCGGTGGCGTGGTTCCGCACCGAACGGATCCGCACGGTCGAATTCGACCCTGCCGTGCACCTGGGACCGGGTGCGATCGGTTCCTCGGAGGTCTCCTCCGGAGCGATGATCTACCCGTCCCCCATCGACGCCGAGGACGACATGCCCCGTACCTACGACGACGGCTGTCAGGCCGGGTTCGACGAGGACGACCCCTCCGATTGGTGCTCGTACGGTTCCGACGACCCCGAGGCGACGGTCGTGATCACCGGGGACTCCCACAGCGCGCACTGGTTCCCCGCCTTGGAGGAGCTGGCCGAACAGCGCGATTGGCGTCTGGTCGTCTTCAGCAAGTCCGCGTGCGCCTTCACCGGGGTGATGGTCGGTAAGGAGGGCGGCGCCTACGAGGAGTGCATGGACTGGAATCGGGCGGTGGTCGACGAGGTGGTCGAGATGGACGCCGATCTGGTGTTCACGAGCTCCTCGGCGAAGGGCTCGCCGTACGGGCTCGGGGACGCGGGAGCGGAGGAGTCCCGCCAGGCGATGTCGGAGGGGATGGCGGAGCTGTGGAGCGAGGTGACCCGGGAGGGGATCCCCGTCATCGCGGTGCGCGACACCCCTCGGACGGAGTCGAACGTGTTGGAGTGCCTCGCCGCGAACACCGAGGACCTCTCGACCTGCGACCGTTCCCTCGAGGAGGCCCTGGAACCGGAGGACCCGCAGAAGGAGGCCGCGGAACGGGTGGACGGGGCCGAACTCGTCGACCTCACCGACCGGTTCTGCGTGGAGGACGCCTGCCCCGCCGTCGTCGGGAACGTGGTGGTCTACCGGGACTCCCACCACATCACCAGGACGTACTCGCGCCTGCTCGCCGACGATCTCGGCGAACGGATGGACGAGGCCCTGGCCGGAACGCCCGGAGGCCCTCTCCCCTGACCCGGGGAGGACGGACGAAGGGGCGGGCCGCCGTGATCGGCGACCCGCCCCTTTCACGTTCGGACGGTTCGGGGTCGCGGACGCCGCTCAGCGCGGCCCGGCGGGACCCTGGGGGCCCTGGGGGCCGTGCGGTCCGCCTCGGGGCCCCTGAGGAGGTCCGGCGGGCCCCCACGGAGCTCCAGGCTGCCCCGGAGGTCCTTGCGGGGGTCGAGGACCGCCCGTTCCCGGAGGCGGAGGACCGAAGGAGGGCGACCCGCCCCGGCCCGGCGGCCCGGGGGGAGGAGGGAAGGGCCCCTGGGGCGGGCCGCCCTGGGCACCGCCGCCGGGGACCGGGCCGCGCCGTGTGAGCACGAGGTCGACCACCGCCCAGACCATCACCGCGATCAGGACGAACGACAACAGTACGATCCCGACCCCCGAGGATGTCTGGATGTCGGCGTACGCGACCTGCCCGCCCGAGGCGGATGCGATCTCCTCCTCGGCGGAGGAGGCCATGACGATCTGGTTCACCCCCGCGGTCACCAGGGCGAGACCTCCCGAGGCCAGGGCTCCGATGCTTCTGGCCAGGGGGTTCGGGAGTCCGACGCTCAACCCGACCCCGACCAGCAGGGACACCAGCGAGACCAGGAGCAGCGGGTTCGCGTCCACGCGCAGATCTTCGAGGTCGCCACTCCCCAACTGGGAGGCGAGACTGCCGTCGAGCGAGGGGGTTCCGCCGAAGGTCAGTGACATTCCGCTGTACGTGATCCGGAGATCGCCGGCCATACCACTACAGGAAAGGGAGAAGAAGGGGAAAAGGAAACAGAGGACGGCGAAGGCGAGCCCGCTCGGGCTGATCAACCTTTTCGGCCATGACGTGGACAACAGTCTTCTTCCTCTCACAGTGCGCACCGACGCCATCGCGAACGCACCGGACGGGGGGATGTTCCGGGGCGCCACCGTTCCGGCGCTCCGGAGCACCATGGTGACACACCCTCGGGTCATCGAACCCACACGAATAAGCCATCGAGGGAGGAAGGGATCTCCAGGCGAGTTCGCCACCCCATGACCACATTCGGCCAGAGTGGAAAGAACAAGGAAGAATAAATCACGACACACCATCACAAGACGTACCGGCCATCCTCGTGGAAACCCCTGTGAAAAGGCGTTTCACACGGTCGCCGTACGTTATCCGCAGTATGCTCGTGAAACCTCCTTCCGGCGTGGCCGTTTCCATCCGCCGTTCCCGGCCTCCGCCGGAGCGCCCAGGCAAGGCCCACGAGGAAGGCCCCAATGACCACCCACGGAATCGACCTCGGCACCACCTACTCCCGCTCTTCGAACGGGACCCGTCCCACTCCCGTCGGCACGTCGGCCATCTCGTCCACACCGACGACCCCCTCCCGGCCCCGGCGGACCACCCCTTCCGAATGCGCTTCCACCTGACGGAGGCCGGCCTGCTCCGAATCCGAGCCCGAGAACCCGAGAGCGGCCACGAGGCCGACTTCGGCATCAGGATCGGAGGGATGAGCCCCGAGCAGGTGGAGGAGGCCCGCCAGACCCCGGGCATGATCCGCGCCGGCGGATGAGGGTTCCCCACGTCCGACCCGCACGGACCGGGACCGGCTCTCGCCGGCCCCGTACCCGCGGGCGGGCGAACGCGAGGACAGGGAGGTCCGGGCGACAGACGGTCCGGACCGTCGACCGACGGGAGCGACGATGGCCTGGAACCGGGGTGCCCGGAGCGAGCACGAACGGCGGGTGCCGACCCCCGCTCGACACGACGAGACGCCCGCGGACCCGTTCGTCCGCCACGGCATCGACGACGACCTCCGTGAACGGCCGAAGGAGGAGGCCCGGACCGACCTGCCCGCCCGAGGGGCGCGTGTGGTGGACCGGCTGCCCGAACTCCCGATCCTGCCTCCGTTACGGGACCACCGGGCGCTCGGCGACCACCTTCGTACACGCGGCGCCCTCTTCTCACCGGTGGTGGTGTTCGGCGAGGAGCGGCTGTCCCGGGGGTTCACCGTGCTCGATGGTCTCCGGCTGCGGGATGGCGGCCTCCCGGAAGAGGGCGGGTACGTCACCCTCGACGACGAGGCGCTCGACGCGGCCGGACGCCGTCTCCAACGGGAACCGATGACCGAGGGCAAGGCCGCCGCCGAGCGGGTGATCGCTCTGCTCCGTTCGGCCGGGTCCCGCGAGGCACGCGATCGGATCGTGCTGTGGGAGATCGTCTCCCACATGTCCTCGCCGCCCCCGGTGGTGTCGGAACGTGCCCTGGCCGAGCCGTGGACGGCGGCGGGGTTGGACCCGGACGAGGCCTCACGGATCGCCGCCGCCCTGCGCCGCGGCGAACGGGGCGCGGGACGGACCGGGGCGGCCGAGCGGGAGGTGCGCGCGCTGCTCGCCGATCGCTGTCTGCGCCAGGCCGAGGCGGCCACGGCCGAGCTCCCCCGAGAGCACCCGCTCCGGAGCGAGGTGTCCGATCTCGCCGAGCGGGTCGCATCATTGGTCCGCGACGCCGACCTGGCCCTGCGCGAAGGGCGGGCGGAGGACGCCGCCCGTGACCTGGCCGTGGCGGTGGAACTGGCCGTGGACGACGAGCGACTCCCGCTCCGGCTGGGAGCGATCCCGCCCGAGCCCGTCCAAGAGGTGACGGCCCGTGTCGACGGCCGCCGAGTGGTGGTGACCTGGCGCCCGAGCACCAGCACGGCCGGGACGGTCAGCTATCGGGTGACCCGCCGGACCGGGAGCGGGGGAAGCGCGAGGGAGACCCCTCTGGGCGAGGTCACCGGTACCGAGGCGGTGGACGACCATCTCTGCGTGGGCGGTGACGCCCACTACGCGGTGGTGGCCGTACGCGGTGGTCTGGGGGTGTCCCCGGAGGCGACGAGTACGCCGGTGATGATCACCCCGGACGTCGCCGAACCGAGGACGGTGTCGGACGAGACCGGGGTGACGATGTCCTGGCGACCCCCTCCGGAGGCGATCCGGATCGAGGTGCTGCGCGGTGAGGGGACGCCGCCGCACGGCTCCTCTCCGGGCACGATCGTGGTGGAGCACGACGGTTCCCGCTTCCACGACGCGTCCGTACGTCCGGACGTGGAGTACTTCTACCGGGTGCGCGCGGTCTACCTGACCTCTCGGGGCAGAACGCGCACCTCCCAGGGGCGGGTGATCAGGGTCGTCCCGGGCCCCAGGGCCGTTCCGGTGCGCGATCTGCGGGTGTCCCCCGACCCGCGCGGCTTCACCGCCTCTTGGACGCCTCCGGAGCGCGGCCGGGTCCGGCTCTTCACCGACCGACGCGAGCCCTCCGTCCCCTTCGGCGCCGAGGTGGACACGGGACCGGAGGCCCTCCCTTGGGTCCCCGTCCCGGGCACGCCCGTTGTCGACGCCGACGGACGCGCACGACTTCCGCTCTCCCTGCCGGCGGGGATCACCCACGTGCTGGCCGTGACGATGGCCGGGGAGAGCACCGTGATGGGAGAACACGTCCGGGTGACCGCCGCCCCTCCCGTCACCGACCTGCGCGCCGAACGCTTCGACACGGCGGTCCGGCTGGGGTGGACCTGGCCGGAGCACACCGCCACCGCCCTGGTCTCCTGGCGACCCGACACCCCCCGGGAGGACGAGCTCCCGATGTCGGCCGAAGAGGATCGGGAGGTGTTGGGCACGGAACGCCGCTCACGGCGACGGTACGACGCCGAGGGTGGGTTCGAGGCCCGGATGGGGGCGGGCCCCCTGCTGGTGACGGTCCGCACCGTGGTCTCCACCGGTGACGACGAGGCCTTGAGCGTCCCGGTGACCGTACGTGTCCCCGGACGGGTGGTCATCGACTACAGGGTGGAACCGGCGGGGCTGCTGCGTCGGGAGCGGGTCGTGCGGCTGAGCTCGGAGGTCTCCTGTCGTATGCCGGAGATCGCCGTGGTCTACACCCCCGGCCGGATCCAGCCGCACACCGGGGAGCGGGGGCGGGTGCTCTCGGTTCTACCGGCCCGCCTCCTGGAGCCCGGTGAACGGGTGTCCGTCCGGGTCCGACCGCCTCGGGAGGCCGAGCCCGGCTGGTTGATGTGTTTTCCGGTGGAAGGGGGCGAGGACGTCCGTCTTCGTCAGCCCCCGGTGAAGGAGCTGCGCCTTTGAACCTCCAGGTCCCCTACCCGCTGTCCCCGTTGGAAGGGCCGCGTCTGGTGTGCCCCTACTGCTACTCCGACTTCACCGAACGCCGGATCCTCTTCCGCTGTACCGGACGTCCCGGCCCCACCGGGGCGATCTGTCCGTCCGTTGAGGACGGCGCTCTGCGAGATCATCTGGGGCGGCGGGAGCGGCTGCCACCGGTGTTCGCGGCCGACGGTCGACGCCCCAGGGCGAAGTGCCCCGAATGCTCCGCGGCCACCGATCGCCAGGTGTGCGCGGTCTGCCACTCCCGGCTGCCGGTGAACTTCGGGCGGATGCGCGGTCGCATGATCGCCCTGGTCGGAGCGCGCGAGTCGGGCAAGACCGTGTTCATGACGGTGCTCGTCCACGAGTTGAAGAACAGGGTGGGAGAGCGTTTCGCGGCGTCGGTGGGGGGCGCCGACGACCACACCCGCCACCGCTTCGCCTCCGACTACGAGTCGCCGCTGTACGAGGAGGGCCGACTACTACGGGCCACGCGAAGGACCGGGACGACCCGTGAGCCACTGGTCTTCAGGTTCACCGGTCGACGACGCGGCCTGGTGCGGACGCGCCCTCGTCACACCCTCCTGTCGTTCTTCGACACCGCCGGAGAGGACCTCAACGACACACGGAGCGTGGAGACCGGCCTGCGCTACCTGGAGAACGCGGACGGCGTGATCGTGCTGTTGGATCCGCTTCGGATGGAGGGGGCCCGTAGGTCGGCCGCGCCCGGAAGCAGGTCGCCCTCTCCCGAGGACCCCCGGCACCGCCCCATCCACGCGCTGGAACGGGTCACCGAGGTGTTGATGCGCCGTCAAGGGACCCCGAACCGGCTGATCCCGGTCCCCATCGCGGTGTGCCTGACCAAGATCGACACGCTGCGTCATGGGTTGGACGAGGGATCGCCCCTGCACCGCCCCCAACCGGACGGGCCGTTCTTCGACGAGTCCGACAGTCAGGACGTGCACGCCCAGGTCCAACAGCTCCTCCACCGCTGGGACGGGTCGGGGGTCGACAACCACGTGACCAACCACTATCGCGACGCCCGTTACTTCGGGGTCTCGGCTCTGGGCGACGACCCCGGCGAGGACAACCGTGTACGGGGCGGCGTCCGCCCCTACCGGGTGGCCGATCCGTTCCTGTGGCTGCTCTCGCGGTTCGGGGACGTCCCGGTCGGCGGTGCGCCCCGCCGGTCGCGTTGAACGGCGTCGGGCCGTGCACCCACCTCCCGGACAGGTCCGCACGACACCGCAGGCACCACGAAAGGGCACGTCAGGCGATGAGTTCACCCCAGCTCTACTACACCTCGTGCGAACGGGGGCTGTCCGGCTGCACCGGCTACCAGTTCAACGCCGCCACCCCCGGTGTGGACACACGGGTGCTGCGCGAGGTGGAACGCTTCACCGTCTACGAGCCTCCCCGGGCCCTGCCACCGGATGAGGTCCATCGACATCCGATCAACCTGTGCTACTCGCCCGACCTGGGCGGCGCTCCGGTCCTGAGCCGGGTGGTCTCCAGCGGTGACGACCCCTCGGGGCGACCGGGCAACTACTTCGCGCACAGTCTCGTCCTGGACGAGGGATCCGAGACGCTGCCGGCCGAACTGTGGGGGGCCTCCTTCTGGACCGACCGACCGGTGACCGACCCCCGCCTGCCCGGGATCACGCTCCCTCCGGGACCGCTCGACCGGCGACGGACCTCGGCCTGGCTCCGCGACCGGGCCGAGGAGACGATCCGTGGGCTTTTGGTGTCGGTGGACGCCGCGATCGAGGGCGGCGCCCCCGTTCTGCTGATCGCCGACGACGAGGCCACCGCTCACTGGGTGGCGGCCCTGTCCCACCTGCTTCCGCCCCCACTGGCCCGGCGGATGTCGTTCGCGACCTACAGCGGGAACCCCGAGGAGACCCTCGTGCACGTGATGGGCGTCCCTCCCGGCACGGACACCCGCGGTCTCCGAGGCCGTTTCGTCGTCTTCGACCCGGACCGGCCCGTGCCCATCGCCCCTCCGCCCGTCCACACGGCCTCCTCGGCGCACCGATCCTTCACGGGGGCGGAGTCGGCACCCCTCCACGAGGCACTCGACACGTTCGAAGAGGGGCCGATACCCGAGGCCTGCCCGGAGACCCTCGCCCTCGTCTCCCTGCTGGTCCACGCGGGCGTGGAGGGCACCCCCGCGTTGTGGGCCGCCTCCCTGCCCTACTCCTCGGGTCGGGAGGGCCCGCTCTCCGAATGGCGTCCCCTGTCCGCCGCCGCCTTCCTGGCCGACGGCTCCTTTCCCGCCGCCGACCCCGATCTGCGGGCGGTCAGGGCCTGGCTTCCCGACGCCGTCGCCTGGTTGGCCCCGGGACAGAGTCGCCATCTGCTCCACAGGCTGCTCGACGCCGACCCCGACACTCCGCACGACGATGACCTGGCACGGCTCAGGGAGGTGGCGCACCGGGCCGGAGATCCGGAGGCGACCGAGCGCCTGGAGGGCCTGATCCTGCGCCGCGCCCTGGACGGGATCGCGGCCGGGGCCTCCGCACCCGCCATGGTGCCGATGCGCTCGGCGTGGGCCAAGGAGGAGGCCGGGGCACGGATCGGCGCCCTCCTGGAGGGCGGGCTGGGGATCGTTCCGACACCGGATCGCGCCGTCGAGCTGCTCCGTTGGGCCGGTTCGGGCGGGGTCCCGCTCCCCCGGTCGGCCCTGGAACGCTACGGGGCCGGCCCGGTCGCCCACAGGATCTCGGCCTCGCCCCCCGAGGCCGAACCCGACCGGTATCTGACGGAATTGCTCGCCGCACACTCTCCGATACGACGTGGGGTCGCCCACGGGCTGGCGGTCCTGCCCCGCAGGAACCTGGCCAGGCTGGCGGCGGGACCGACCGGCGCCTTGATGGCGAAGGACCGGGAGCCCGCGACGGCGCTCCTGCGAGAACTGCGCATGCTGGAACTTCGTGAGGACGACCCGCCGGGTCTGTTGCGCGCGGTGATGGACTCGCGCAGGGAGGCCAGACCCTGGGCCCCGCCTCGGCTGGCCGACCATGACCTGGATCGTGAACTGCTGCTCCGTGTCTGGGGGCCCGCCCCGGGGCCGGAGACGGTGACGGCGGCGCTGTCACTGGTCGACGGTCGGACACGGATCGCTCCCGACGTCGGTGACTGGTGTGCCCGGATCCTGGCCCGGGTCCCTCCCCGAGGGCTCGAGGAGGAGTGGCACCACGCCCTGACCCTGGTGGGCCGGCTGATGCTGCGTCTGCCCGAGTCCTGTAGGGGGTTGGTCGAGGAGTGGGCTCCGGTCGGCGCGAAGGTGGCCGCGCTGCGTCGGGCGCACGGCGAGGAGGGCGCTCGACTGTTGGTGTCTCTGGCGGCTCTGCTTCGGGGCTGCCGGCCGGTGGTGGAGACGGTGGCGCTGCGGCGGGTCTGCGACCGTGTCCTGGACTGGGACCACCGTCTGTGCGCCCGGGTGATGGCCGACTGTCCTTCGAAGGTGTTCGACTCCTATTGTGAGGAGGTCGAGGAGCGTCTGGGCCCCATCGAGCGCGCCCACGGCCGCTCCGTTCCCCCTCTGGAGGCGGACCTGGCCGTTCGGGTGTTCCTGACGGCGCTCAGGTTGGGCGCCGAACCCGGTACGTCCGGAGAGCCCGGCGTCAAGGGCGCCCGGGCCGGCCGTCCCCGTGGCGGCGAGGGGGGAGAACGTTCGGCCGAACGAGGTAGGACGTTGCTCGACGAGGTGATGGGACCCTCGACTCTCACGTGGTCGCGACGGGAGGCCGCGTCGGTTCGCAAGGCCTTCGACCGCCTGCCCGAGGGGCAGGTCTTCGAGTCGTGGGCGCGCGGGTTCCGCGACCGGCACGGTCAGGGGGGCCTGTTCGGCCGGTTCCGGAAGGGGGCGCGCAGAGCGTGACCGACGACCCTTGGGAGCCGTTCCTGTCGACCGTGCGGACCGTGTTCGCGTTCCTGGTGTGCGCGGTGATCGTGTTGGCGGCCCTGGCCCTGGTGGTCGGGCTGCTCCTGTTGGTACGCATCCACCTGCGGCGGATCCACGAGGTGCTGTACCTGGGCGATCATGCCGGAGTGGGGTCTCCCGGCCCCGAGGACTTCGCCTGGCTCGGGTATCACGGTGGCCCGGTGTGGTGGGACCTGGCCGAGGTCTATCGGAGGGTCCGGCTCGACACCGGTCTGTTCGTCGTCTTCCTGTACCCGTTCCTGGCGGCCCAGGCGGTGGTCGCGGCGGCCCATCTGGCCCTGGCCTGGGCGGGGGTCGTGGTGTCGCGGCTGGTGGACGCGGCGTTGTTGGCGGCGCGACGGATCCGTATGGTCTGCCCGAACTGCTTCGAGGCCATGTCCTATCCGTCCTATGTCTGTGACGGCTGTGGGCGGACGCATCGGGACGTGCGACCGGGGATGTGGGGCGTGTTCCGGCGCCACTGTGTCTGCGATCGGGCCCTGCCGACGCTGCTGTTGTTGGGCAGCGCCGACCTGGACACCCGCTGTCCCCACTGCGATCACGCCTTGGAGCACAGGCCGGGTGAGGCGCGCGAGTTCGTTCTGCCGTTGTTCGGGGCGGCGGGCGCGGGCAAGACACGGCTGGCCCACGGTCTGTACCTGAGTCTGGAGCACAGGGCCGAACTCCATCCCGAGACCCTCTCGGTGGAGCTCATGGGAGAGGAGACCGAGCGTCGGCTTCGGGAGAGCCGCACCGTGCTCTCACCCCGCCATCGGGTGGCCCCCACGCCGCCCGGTCGGCGGGCCCACGGGGCGACCCTGCGGGTGGCGGCGGGACGCCGGACCCTTCTGGTCCAGATGTACGACACCGCAGGAGAGTGGTTCAACACCCACGAGCGAACGGAGGAGCTGTCCTACCTGGGCCGGGCGACGACGTTCCTCCTGGTGCTGGACCCGCTCGCGGTACCGGCGGTGTGGGAGGCCCTCGACGCCGAGGAACAGCGCAGGCTGGCCGGAGACCGCTCCGGGGCCCGTGACCCCGAACGGGCCTATCTCCAGGTACGGGACCAGGTACAACGGCAGTACCGAACACTGGGTGCGGCCCCGGGGCGGGGGCGACTGGCGGTGGTCGTGACCCGGGGCGACCTGCTCGCGGGCACCTCCGTCGATCCGCGCGGGATACCGCCCGAACGGTGGCTGGACGAGGTCGTGGGGGCGGCCAACCTCCTCAGGGCGGCGCACGTCGACTTCGGGTCCGTGGAGGTCTTCGTGACCAGCGCCGTCACCGGGCCGAGCGGCGCTCCCGATCCGAGTCTGACGACGCTGTCCCGATGGGTACTGGCCCGGGACGCCGGGGCGCTCGGGGCGGCGCTCCGCGAACCGTGCGATCCCCTCTCCGACGCCGGAGAGGAACGTGTGCCCCTGTCGGCCGGGACGGGAGGCCCCTCATGATCGATCCGAGACACCGTTACCGGACCGTCCGACGTTCCACGGCGTTCCTGTTGTACCTGATCGTCGCCGTGCCGACCCTGATGGCCCTGTTCCTTCTCACCGACCGGACGATCCTGCTGGTCCGCTCGGTCTGGGAGACCCTCGTGCCCTGAGACCGCGCACGACATGGCCCGTTCGGATGGCCGGGGCCCATCCGAGAACTCTTCATGGGCATTACGGGTGATATCAGGGACTTCGGCATGACTCGAAGGGATATGACCCGAAAGGACTAGGGAGTGTTTTTTGGATGCTTTCGTTCGGCATCGGCGGAGCCGATCCTCGGCGAGCGGCCGCCGGGCGATCTCTCGCCAGACGACGAGCGAAGGTCAGCCCGGGTTTGGCTGTCCGAGTGATGTCGGCGCCGCGAGAGGAAGCCCGGCCACGCGAGCGCGGAATGATCCACAAAAGCGCGACCTAGGTGCGGAAGAGGCCACGGGGACGGTTCACGAGACGGACGCCGGGACCCTCGTCGGAGGTGGACTGCCCCCACAGGACGAAACCCAGAGCGACCACCAGGAGGGCCACCACGCCCAATCCGTGACCGGTGCCCAACAGCCCCGTACGCGCCAGGACCCCCGCGTAGCCGACGGCGGCCACCACCCCGAGGGCACCGAGGAGGATCCCGGTCCAGGCCCGATCGGTGAACCGACGCTGGTGGCCGCGTACCACCTCCACCATCGCCGCGACGGCGCGACGGGACCCCTCGTCGGGGGCGGCCACTCGCACGAAGCATTCCCCCGCCAGGACCACGGTGATCCGGGTACGGCCGCGTCGACCGGAGATGAACAGCGCCCCGATCCGGCTCTCACCCGAGACCCGACGGTGTTCGGCGAGGGCCTCCACCCGTCGCCCCACCTCGACGCCTCCCTCGGTGAGCCCGATCTCCAGGTCGCCTTCGCACTCGTCACGGACGATCTCGGCGAGCGCGATCATCTCCTCACGACGCAGGGCCGGATCGCCGAGCCCGGTCGTCTCCTCACGATCGGCGGGTCGGCCTCGCTCTTCTGGGGACATGCCCCCATTATCCGGGCACGCCCACGCGCGCGGCACCCGTCGGCGAGAGCCGGGACGACGCCTCTCCGGCCGGCCGCCACGAGTGCCCGCGGTGCCGGGCTCCGGCGATGGCTCAGTGCCCCCGGCCGTGGCGACCCGCCGCCGTCGAGGCGGTCTCGGTGCCCACGCGCTCCTCGCTCCGGGTCTCGCCCCGAGCGGCCCCCGACGGATTCTCGTTCTGGAAGGCCTCCTGGGCCCGCTGCTCACGCTCCCACAGGACGAAGCGCTCGCTCTCACCCAAGGCCATCGTGGTCAGCCACACCGCGACGGCGATGTCGTCGACCAGGCCCAGCACGGAGAAGAGCAGCTCGGGGATGAAGTCGATCGGGGAGATCACGTAGCCGACGAGCACCACCATGGTGAGGAGCTTGCCGCTGTTCAGCTCGGGGTAGCGACCGCTCAGCTTGGCCCCGACCATGCGCGGCAGCGCGCGGACGCGCTGCCAGACGGAGACCCTGCCGTCGGTGTTCTGGATGACCTGCCACGCGGCCGCCCCGGCCGCGGCACGGTTTGTCTTGCGCATCGTTCGTTCTCCTCAGGGGGCGTACGGCTTCTCGAGATATGACGCGAAACCTGCTCTCATCGTTCCCCCGGATCCGCCGGTCAACCCCGAACGAGACGCACACGACACCGGGGCCCGATCGTGACCTTCGGGTTTTCGACCGCGTTCTCTCCCAGGTCACGGACGTGGTTCCGGCTTCCGTCCACAATGGCGACGATGGTACTGGTGGCGTGGATCCGGAAAAGGCATGCTTGTTGATGCGGCGTCACCTTTCCCCGTCCGTATCGGCGCGGGCCCGAGCCGATACACCGCGCAGAAGGGATCACCGGAGAGAACCCCTGGCCAAGGGTGGTCGGAAACGGCCACCGGAGTCCACTCCCCCTTGGAGAGGCCCGACATGCACGTGTGGAGCATCAGCCCTTTCGGACCGCGTCGAACTCCCGAAAACGGCACGGCCCGTCTCGGGGCGACGGCGACGGAACGGCACCATCGATCACCTCTCTCGGCCCGAGGTGACGAATACCGACCCTCCCACTGTGAGCCTCCCATTCGTTACGATGCGTCCGAGTGGTACCTGAGATGTGGGACACCGCTCCGTTTCAGAAACCGCGCACGTGCGTAGACCCGATGGAGCTCTCCCAGTGTCCAATGCCCAAGACCGGTCGGCGACGACCGTGACCCTGCTGGCGGATATCCCCAGTACGGGCCACGTGGGCGAGGCCGGGGCACGGCGTTTCCCGCTCCGAGGCGACGACGTCGGCGAGCGCAGTTCCGCCTTCGTCTCCTTCGCCGTGGACGAGGTGCGATCGGGCCGCAAGGTCGTCGCGCTCTACCCGGCCTGGCGCGCGGAGGACGCCCGACGCGCGGTCAACTTCGCCCGAGGGGCACTGCGCACCGACCAGATCGCCGGGATCGCCGTCGACCTGTCGCCGTTGGCCCTGTCCCTGGTGGCCGATCAGCTCGCCTACCTGGCCCCCTACCTTCCACCCGGGATGATCGCCGCGCTCTGCGACGAACTGCCCAAACACCTGCTCGCGGGGGCCTGGCTGCGTACCGTCTCGGGTCTGTCCACGTTGCCCACCAGCATGCGCCAACACGTGGGCTCCTATGCCCCTTCCGTCTCCTTCCTGGCCCTGTGCGCCCCCACCGCCCAGGTGGGCCGGCTGCGCCCGGACGAACTCGACGCCCGGTTGCCGTTCCGCCCGGTACAACCCGTACAGCTTTTGTGCTCGGCGCCGGTGCAGACGCCCACCAGGGCGTTCGACGAGAACCTCCCCCGCGTCATCCGGCCGGTGTCCACTCGCAGACTCCCCGCCCAGCCCCTGGGGGCCACCTACTGGGGCACCGGCAAGTACGTGGAGTTCGTGGCCCTGAGCGCCCACCCCCAGGCGCTGGCGTACGCGGCCGGTTCCATCCGAGCCTCCGCCTGCGCCTGGTGCGGCGAACCCATGGCCACCCGCCCCTGCCCGTTCTGCGCGGCCGGTTCCACCGGCCGTCCGGTCCGTCTCACCACCACCGCGACCCCGGTCCCCCCGCCGGAGGAGCCGCGGACCATGTCCACGCGCCCCTCCCCCTTCCCGACCGGCTCCCCGTCACCGGCCCCACCGCCGAACGGGGAACCATCGCCGCACCGCCCGCCGCCGGCCCCGGGCTCCCCCGTGGAGGGAGCGCCGAGCCGCGTCACCGGGCCCGAATCACGGACCTACTCCCGATAGCGGCCCTCCTCCTGCCCCGACCCCGTCGCGCCTCCCGGCCGAGGGCCCTCGACGACACCGAAACGGAAACCACCCCCTATGAACCCCCGTCAACGACGCGGAGTCCTGCTCATGGCACTGGCCGCCGTCGGCGCCGTCGCCGTCTTCGTGTCCGTCTTCACCTACCTCGACGACCAGCAGGAGCGGTTCGGTGGTTCCGCCACGGTCCTGCGGTTGACCGAGGACGTGGGCGCCTATCAGCCGATCGGTCGTGACTCGGTCGAGCAGGTGGAGGTCCCCTCCATGTACTTCGACCCGGAGGTGTTCATCACCGACCTGGACGAGGTCGAGACGCCCGAGGACCAGGAACTGGTCGCCTCCTCCCGGTTGGAGAGCGGCGTCTACCTCCAGCGGGGCATGGTGGAACCGCAGCCCACCCTGACCACCGGCGAGCGCGAGATCGCCATCATGGTCAACGCCGAGACCGGAGTGGCCGGCAAGGTCAGGCCGGGCTCGACCGTGGACATCTACGGCACCTTCCAGGCCCGGGACCACGGAGAGGCCTGCGCCACCCGGGTGATCACCGAGGTGGAGGTCCTCGACATCGGGGAGCTGCGCAGCCAGGAGACCGACGCCGGCGGGGTGGCCGGGGTCGTCCCCGTCACCTTCCGGCTCGACCCGGACGCCGCGCTCCGTTTGGCCTACGCCGAGGAGTTCTCCACCAAGCTCCGGCTGGCTCTGGTCAGCGCCCAGGGCAACGGCCAGGTCGGCGACCAGCAGTTCTGTAGCGGCGACTTCGACGACCTCATCGAGCGGATGGCCGACCAGGACTCCGACGAACAGACCGACGAGCGGCGTGCGCCGCATGGGGGGTAGAGACCGGTGAACTTCCGCGTTCTGGCGGGGATGCCCACGTCCGAGACCGAGATGGTGCTCGCCGCGCGCTTCGAGGAGCTGCCCTCCACCGATCTCGTGGCGATACGGAACTCGGGCACGGCGCTGATCGACGCGGCCGGGGAGTTCCCCGAGCTGGACGTGGTCCTCATCCATCAGGACCTGGGCCCGGCGTCGGTCCTGGACACCATTCGCGACCTGTCGCACCGCCACCCCCAGTTGGCGATCCTGCTGATGTCGCCGTCGTTGGATCCGGAGACCTTCACCGTCGCGATGGAGGCGGGAGCCCGGGGCGTGCTCTCCGCCGACTCCGGGATGAGCGAGCTGGAGTCCCGGATCGCCAAGGCCGCCGAATGGTCGCGTACGCTCCGTCGGCACCTGGAGTCGGCCGCCCACGAGCTGCCCGCCTCCGGGGTACGGGGTCGGATCGTCACGGTCAGTGGGGCCAAGGGCGGCGTGGGCACCACCACCTGCGCCGTCCACCTGGCGATGGCGGCCGCCCGCCGTGACCGGGTGGTGTGCCTGGTCGACCTCGACCTGCAATCCGGCGATCTGCCCGCCTTCCTCAACCTGCAACACCGCCGTTCCATCACCGACCTGGTGGACGCCTCGGACGACATCAGTCCGGGGATGCTCGCGGAGACCCTCTACGTGGACCCACGAGGCCCCCACGTGCTGCTCGCCCCCGAGCACGGCGAGCGCGGTGAGGACGTCAACGCCCGCGCGGCCCGCCGAATCCTGAGCGCTCTACGGTCCCGCTACGAACTGGTGATCGTGGACTGCGGCTCCAACATGAACGAGGCCACCGCGATGGCGGTGGAGTTGGCCGACAGCGCCGTGGTGACGGTGACCCCCGACGTCCCAGCGCTGCGCGGGGCCCAACGGCTGATGGCGATGTGGGAGAGGCTCCAGATCCGAGCCCACGACAACGTCCACTCGCTGGTCACCCGGCACAGCCGCAAGAACGAGATCCAGCCGGACTTCCTCCGCCAACTGTTGGGGACCAAGGTGCTGCGCACCCCGGTCCCGGCCGCCTACCGTGCGTTGGAGCCGGGTGAGAACAACGGCGACCCGACGAAGGTGACCGACGAGGGTCTGCGCAAGGCCTTCGCCCGGCTCGCCGCCGAGCTCGACCTGTTCAGCGCGCCCTCCGCCCCGGGGACCGGCGGCCGGAGCGGCGGCACCACCCCCTCCGGAGGCATGTCCCCGATGGTGGCGGCCCTCTCCGGCCGTTCGGGATCCTCCCCCTCGACCAAGGACGTGTCCGGATTCCTCGGATCACCCTCCTCGGGGACCGGTGCCTCTTCTCCCGGCTCGGGCCCGGGCGGGCACGGCGGCTGGAGTACGGGGCCGTCGGGGCGGGGGCTCGGTGGCTGACCGGTGGGGGCCCGCGATCGGCCCCGGGGCCGGCCGAGGCGTCGGGCGTCCCCGTGACGACCGAGGCTCGGTCATCGTGGAGTTCGCCGCGGTGGTCCCCTTCCTGTTGATGGCCCTGGCCCTGATCTGGCAGGTGCTGTTGATCGGCCTCACCTCGATGTACGCCTCGCACGGGGCGTCGGAGGCGGCACGGCAGGCCGCCGTCACCCCCGACGACATGGAACGCATCGACGAGGAGGCCCGTAAGAGGGTGCTCTCGCCCTGGGACTCCCCGGAGGTGCTGACCACCGAGATCGTCGAGCGCGACGGGGGACGCTACGCGCGGGTGACCGTCGCCGTCCCGGTGTTCCTGCCCGGGACCGAAGGCCCCTGGGACATCTCCGGCGAGGCCAAGGTCGTCACCGAGGTCGCTCCACGCGGCGGTCATGGCCTCCCGGACGAGGAGGTGGACCCGTGACCGAACGTCGCGGGCCCGGCCCCCTCCGCGGCCTCTTGACGGGCTCCCGTCCTCGCCGGGACGCGGACCGGGGCGGTCCGATCCTGGAGTTCGCGGCGGTTCTGCCCCTGCTGCTGCTCACCGTGGTGGTGGCCTTCGAGGCCTTCCTCGCCTTCGTGGCGATCGAACGGTTGGAGTCGGCCGCCAGAGCCGGGGCCCGGGTGGCCGGGACCCGGCAACTCGACGGGGCCGAGGCCGCCGCCCGCGAGGCGCTCCCCGACTGGTTGGCCGACGCGAACGTCACGAGCGGCGCCAACGACGAGAACGGCTACTACGTCGAGGTCTCGCACCCGCTGCCCATCGTCTTCTCGGTGGACATCGATCTGACGTTGACCCGGCGGGTGGACATGCCCGATGTGTGAGGTGCCGGTCCCGCACGGAGTCCACCGAGGGAGGAGACGAGGAACATGGGGCTGAAGGACCGTCTGGAGGAGGACCGTTCCGGTGAGGAGCGGGCCGATCGGAGCAGTGTGACGCACTGGCGCCGACGCCTCCTCGCCGAGATCAACCTGGAGGATCTGACCCGCCTGACCCTGGCGCAGCGACGGGTGCGGTTGGAGAAGGTCGTCGGGCACATCCTGACCCGGGAGGGGCCGGTCCTGTCGGACCGGGAGCGATCGATCCTCATCCGTCGCGTCGTGGACGAGGCGCTCGGCCTGGGCGTGCTGGAACCGTTGCTGGCCGACGAGAGCATCACCGAGATCATGGTGAACGGGCCCGACAACGTGTTCGTGGAGCGGGCCGGCCGTATGGAGCGGATCGACGCGACCTTCAACGGCGAGGAACAGCTCTACCAGACCATCGACCGGATCGTCTCCCTGGTGAACAGGCGGGTGGACGAGTCCTCCCCGATGGTCGACGCCCGGCTCCCCACCGGCGAACGTGTCAACGTCATCATCCCGCCTCTGTCGCTCTCGGGACCGGTCCTGACCATCCGTCGCTTCCCCAAGCCCTACCCCATCGAGGAGCTGGTGCGGATGGGGAGCCTGGACCAGGCCACCGGCGTGCTGCTGTCGGCGATGGTCCGGGCCCGGTTCAACATCGTGGTCTCCGGCGGTACCGGCACCGGTAAGACCACCTTCTTGAACGCCCTCTCGGCGTTCGTTCCGGCCACCGAGCGGATCGTCACCATCGAGGACTCCGCCGAGCTTCAGCTGATGCAGGACCACGTGGTCCGGCTGGAGTCACGACCGGCCAACATCGAGGGCCGGGGCGAGATCGCCATCCGCGACCTGGTGCGCAACGCGCTGAGGATGCGACCGGACCGCATCATCGTGGGCGAGGTCCGCGGCCCCGAGACCATCGACATGCTCCAGGCCATGAACACCGGCCACGACGGTTCCCTGGTGACGGTGCACTCCAACTCCGCGGAGGACGCCGTCCATCGGATCCAGACCCTGGCCACCCTCGGCGACGGTCGGGTCCCCTACGCCGCGTTGCGCGATCAGATCAACAACGCGGTGGACGCGGTCGTGCACCTGGGCCGCTGGCCGGACGGTTCGCGCCGGATCTCCGAGGTGTCCGTGGTCTCCTCCCGCCGGAGCGAGGAGTTCCGGTTGGACCGTCTCTTGGAGTTCGTATCGATGCCGCAGAGGGGCGACCGTGCCGTGACCGGGGAGTTCCGTCACCACCCCCTGCCCCGCCATGTGGCCGCCCGGATCCTCCACGTCGGAGAGAGCGTCCCGGCGGTGTTCGGCGTGGCCCCCGACCTTCCTCCCGGAGGCCGACGATGAGCTCGCGAACCGTATCCGCCACGTACTCGTCGGCCGCCTCGCGTCCGACCCGAGGGGAGTCAGGTTGAACTGGCAGATACCGGCGATCATGGGCGGGCTGGCCCTGGTCCTGGCCCTGATGTTGTGGGCCCTGTGGGAGTTCGTCGCCAGCGCCCGTCAGCGCAGGATCATCGCCGCCCGCAGCGCCCTGGCCCAGGCCGAGTACGACGCCTCCACACCGATGGCCCGGTTGGACGTCGCCCTGCACCGGACCCGTTGGGGCGCCCGTTTGAGCCGCCGTCTGGCCCGGTCCGGAACGGAGGTGCGCCTGTCCACGTTCCTGGTGTCCCTGTCGGCCGGTTCCCTGCTGGCGGTGATCGTGGTCTGGCAGATCCTGGCCCCGTTCTTCGGCCTGCTCGCCGCCGCCGGGGTGGCGTTCCTGTTCTTCTCGTACCTGAGCCGCGCCGAGGCCAAGAGGCGCGAGGAGTTCACCGGACAGTTGCCGGACCTGGCCCGGGTCCTGGGCAACGCCACCTCCGCCGGGCTCGCGCTGCCCACCGCGGTGGCGATCGCCGCCGACGAACTGGACGGGCCGGCCGGTGAGGAGCTGGGACGGATGGCGGAGTCCATGAAACTGGGCGCCTCCTTCGAGGAGGCCGTCGCCGAACTGCGCGAACGTATGCCCTCTCGCGAACTCGGGGTACTGCTGTCCACTCTGGTCGTGGCCTCCCGCTCCGGTGGTTCTCTGGTCGGCGCGCTGCGCAACATCTCCACCACCCTGGAGAACCGCAAGGAGACCCGTCGGGAGGTGCGCACCGTCCTGAGCGAGACGACCAGCACCGTGTGGGCCCTGGGGTTCATGTCGGTGGGCGCGCTGTTCCTGCTCAACATGGTCCAACCCGGGGTCATGCGCACCATGACCGGCAGCGTCGCCGGTATCTCGGTCCTGCTGCTCTCCGCCTCCCTGTTCGCCGTCGGGTTCGTGGTGGTCTCCCGGATCACCAAGTTCAAGATGTAGCCCCGGCCCTCCCTCTCCGAAGGAACACCGATGAACCTCCTGCCCCTCCTGGTGGCGTCGGCCGGCGCGTCGATCGTGCTGCTCGGTTTCTACGGTCTGTACCTGACCCTGTCTCAGACACGTGTGCCGGTGGACGAGTCCCTGACGAGCCGCCCCCTCGTCAAGAGCGACGGCACCTTCTTCCTGCACAGGATCACCGAGGCGATCGGACGCCGTTTCTCCCGAACGGTCCTGGAGTCCCTGAGCGAACGTCAACGGGCGTCGATCGCCGAACGCATCGAATCCTCGGGGCGGGTCGACGGACTGACCGTGGAGCGGTACATCCGACGCAAGATCGGCGAGGTCTCCCTCTACGGGGCGCTGGCGTTGGCACTGCTCGCGGCGAACGAGCCCGTCCTCGCCCTGTTGATGTTCGGATTCGTGGGTCTGACCGACCTGAGCATGTACGTCAAGTCCCAGGAACGCGCCGACGAGGTGCAGTCGCAGCTTCCCGACTTCCTGGACGTGCTCGCCGTGACCGTGAGCGCGGGCATGTCGTTCCGGGCGGCGGTGGGCCGGGTCGCCGACTCCATGCCCGGGGTGCTCTCCGACGAGTTCACGATCGCGCTGCGCCAGATGGAACTGGGCATCTCCCGACGAGAGGCCTTCGAGGCCCTGCGTCGGCGCAACCGCAACGAGTCGTTGAGCAAATTCGTCACCGCGATCCAGCAGGCAGAGGAGTTGGGGGCTCCGTTGAGCGACACCCTGGTGAACATCAGTCAGGACATGCGTCGTGCCGACGCCCAGTACATGCGGCGCAAGGCCCAAAGGCTCAACCCGAAGGTGACGGTGGTGACCGCCACGACCCTGCTTCCGGGGCTGCTGATCCTCATCGTCGGTTCGATGATGTTGGGCAGCGACGTCGACTTCGGCGCCCTGATCGGCGGCTGACCTCGATACTCCGGCCCCGCCCCACCACCTCGGCCCGCTCTGGTGGTGGGGCGGGGCCTACCCGATGTCTCGGTCACGCCCCATGGGTTCGGTGAGGGCCCGTCTGTAGCTTCTCGTACAGGCCTCTCCTCTCCCCTGAAGGAACCCGTTCCATGCCTGTTCCGAACACTCGGCGGTCGCTCGCCCCCGATCTGGCGCGCGGCTTCATGCTGCTCTTCATCGCCCTGGTCAACGCGCGTTTCTTCCTCACCCACGACGGCACGGTCCGGGACGTGGGCGACCGATTGCTGACCCTGGTCCAGCTCGTCCTCGTCGACGGGCGCGCGATCCCGCTCTTCTCCCTGCTCTTCGGCTACGGCGCGGTGTGGATCGCCCGTCGGGTCACCGAGGCCGGTGGTGGCCGGGTGCACGTCCGCACGGTGCTGCGCCGCCGGGGCCTGTGGCTTCTGCTGTTCGGCCTGGCCCACGGGGTCCTGTTGCTGCCGGTGGACATCCTCGGCGCCTATGGGCTCGCGCTGTTGCTCTTCACCGGGTTCCTCTGGGCACGGGACCGGACCCTGCTGTGGTCGGCCGGGGTGTTCGCGGTCCTCTCCCTGACCCTCAATGTCCTGTTGAGCGTGTCCGAGGCCGTGGGAGAGGGAGACACGGCGATCTCCGGTGGTTCCGAGGTGAGCGCGACGGCGGTCCCCTCCCTCGTCGAGCCCGGTTTCGTGGCGGCCTGTATCGAGCGGTTCCAGGAGTGGACGTTGTACACACCGGTGACCCTCCTGCTCGTGGTGTTGCCGCCCCTTCTGCTGGGGGTGTGGGCCGGGCGCCGTCGTGTCCTGGAGCGGCCCGAGGAACACCGTCGTCCATTGGTGATCACCGCCGTCGTCGGGCTGGGCGTGGCGGTGATCGCCGGTCTTCCGGACGGTCTGGTCTCCGCCGGTCTCCTACCGACCCCCGAACCGGTGGTCGAGGTCCTGCTGTGGATCGCGCACGACGCGGCCGGGTGGGCGGGCGGCCCCGGATGGGCCGCGCTCATCACACTGCTCGCCCTGCGCCTGAACACCGGTGGCCCGACCGATCACCCCCTGGTCGCGGCGATCACCGCCGTCGGGGAACGCTCCATGAGCTGCTACCTGTTCCAGGCCGTGATCTTCACTCTGGTGTTCGCCCCGTACGGGCTGGGGTGGGGCGCCACGGCGAGCGTCTCGACCGCCGCGCTGGTGGCCGTGGGGACCTGGGGAACGACCGTGGTGGCCGCCTTCCTGTGCCGCCTTGCCGGCCTTCGCGGCCCGGCCGAGGCCCTGCTGCGTCGCCTCGTCTACTCGGGCGTCCACCTGTCGGGGCCGGCGAGGGAGACGGATCCGTCCGGACCTCGTTGACCCCTGTGGTCGGTCAGGTCGGGCAGTCCATCATGTCGTTGTCCGTCAGCGAGGTGTCCGGGAGGGCGAAGAAGCCCGACCCCAGCCGCTCCCGGTCCCGCCACCCCAACGTGCCGTCCACGTCGTAGCAGTGTCCGCTCAACTCGTGCACCAGGGACCCGGAGTGCGCGGTCGGACGGTAGGCGACGCCCCCGCGTTCGGGGGAGCCGGGGATGAGGACGGTCAGCCGTTCCGACGGGTGTTCCGGACTCAACACCGCCAGCGTGGTCAAGGGAGAACCGAACTCGTATCCGCCGCCGCCCCTGAGGGTCAGCTTGTCGACCCCGCCGTTCTGCTCCGGATCGAGCGGGGTGAGGGCCATGAAGTCCTCGGCGTACACGTTGTACGAGCCCATGTTCGGGTGATAGGTCACCTCGACGGTGAAATCCGCCCCCTCGGGGGTGCCCCGCACCTGGGACATGCACACGCTGACCACGGGGAACGCCGGGATCTCCGGGGTGGCCAGACCGAAGTCGACGGTGTCGTGATCCACCGGGTAGGCGAACGGCCAGATCTCGGCGTCGGCCACGGGGACGCCCTCGGGTCCCGGGGTGAGCAGGGGTAGAAGGCTCTCACTCGAGCCCGCTTCGGGGTCGAAGGGGCGCCAGTGCGCCAGTGACTGTTGGGCCTGGACCCGTTCGGTGTCCGAGCAGTCCAAGGGCACGGGTTCGTCGGAGGCCATGGCGCCCTCCCCCGAACCCTCCTCCGGCTCCGACCCGCCCTCCTCGTCCGCGGAGACCCCCGAGGATTCCCCCAAGGCGTCGAACAGCAGGTAGCCGCCGCCCAGCAACAGGAGCAGCGCCGCGCCGACCGCGCCGAGGAGAAGCCCCGTACGTCGCCCGCCCCCGCTCCTCGCGGGCACGCTCTCGCCGGGCTCCGGAGCCGGTTCCGATCCTCCGCTCCGAGCGCCGCCGAACAGGTAGTCCGCGGCCTCTCCGTCACGGCGCGCGCCGGCGGCTCCGGAGGCGGTGATACCGGGGACCGGGACGTCCGCGCCCCTCTCCGGCGGCTCCGGGTCGGACTCCATCGGGCTCCCGGGTCCGGAGTCCGGGAGGCGGTCCTCTCGCCCCCGCCCTTCCGGGGTCAGGGCCAGGTCGCTCCATCGGACCGGATCGTAACGGTCCAGGTCCAACACGGGCCAGTGCCCGGCGACCAGTTCACGTAGTCGATCGGACCAGGTGTCGGCGGTGGCCTGCTCGTCGATGCCGAGCAGCAGCAGGCATTCCAGGTAGACGTCCTCGGCACCGGGGCGAAGCGCCGGGTCCGCGGAGAGCGCCCTGGAGACCAGGGGGCGCAGGGTCTCGGGGACCCGATCGAGATCGACCCGCACCTCACGCGCGCGGGCCGCCATCTCCCAGACGATCTGCCCGGGGACACGTCCCGGAAGATGCCCGGCGGGGGAGGTTCCGAAGGGCGGACCTCCGGTGGCGGCGGCCACGACCAACCCGGCCCAACCGTGCACGTCGGTGGCGGTGGAGGCGACGGCCCCCTCGTAGCGTTCGGGGGCGGACCAGCCCAGGCAGTCGGCGTTCTGGGTCGGGGTCACCGAGTCGATCCGCCGGGTGAGACCGAAGTCCATCAGACGGGGCCCGTCCGCGGCGATCACCACGTTCACGGGGCGCAGGTCCCCGTGGACCAGGCCTTTGGAGTGGAGGGAGGAGAGCGCCTCCGCCAGGCCGGCGGCCAGAGCGAGCACCCGCCCCTCGTCCGGTCGGCCTTCGACCCACAACCCCTGGGGGAACTCCAGCCCGGGCACGTGGTCGATCGCGGCCCAAGGCCGTCCCTCATGGACCCCGCCGTCGCGCACCCCCAGGCCGCACACCCCGTCGAGGCGTTCCCCGATCACCTCCCCGCCCGTGTCGTCGCCCCCGGCCGTCCATTCCGGCGCCGCGATCTTCAGGGAGACCGCCTCGTGGTCCGGCGAGACCCCCGCGTACAGGGTGCCCAGACCGTCGGCGCCGAGTCGCCCGACCAGCCGGTAGCGGTCCACCTGGAGCGGGTCGCCATCGGTCAGCGGGGTGACGTTCGGCGGCAGAGCGGGGGAGGAGGAGTCCATGAGGGGGAGCTTTCCACACGGCAGGGGCGGTTGTGGTGGGCTGTTCCGGGATGGTGCTTTCGAACCCGTGGTCCTGCGAATCTACCCAATGGGGGGAATGGGCATAGCCCCGCACCCACCCCTCGAACACCGTCCGAAGGCCCTTCCGAGACCGTTCGGGAGCGTTCCCGAAGACCGTCTCATAGCCTTCCGAGGAGACGGTATCCGCTGTTCAAGGCGGCGATGGCCGCCCTTTCCCCACGCCGGGGACAGGCGATGCGACCGGCATCACAGCATCCGATCCCCCTTCTTCGCGTCCCCGCTCCGTTATCAGGTTGTTGGGGTGGCACCGCCCTTCGGCCTCACTCGGGGAAGTCGAACAGATGACGGAGCAACTCCGCACGCCGTTCCTCGTCCCCCAGAGGAGCCTCGTCCACGGGGCTCTCCCCCGCCGTTCCGGCCTCCGAGCCGTGCTCTCCCCGTTCCTCGCCGGTCAGAGCCTTGCGGTGGTCCTCCAACAGGACCCGCCCGATCACGATCAAGGCCGCCCCCGCCCCGGTCGCCATCAACGCGAGCAGGGTCAGATCACCCCAATAGAGCGCCCCGAGCACCACGCCGGCGACCACCAGGATCGCCCCGACCGCCCAGAGGAGACGGGAGAGCCCGCGGGGTTCCCGCCCCACCGGCCCCCGGCGTCCGCGCCCGCCCCCCTTCCTCCTCCCGTGATCGACCGCCGGCCTCGGCCCCGGGCGTTCGCGTGGACCCGCCGACCTCTCGGAGACCCTGCGCAGATCGTCTCGGCACGCGTACAGCGCCACCGCGGCCGGCCACGGGTCGTCCGCCTCCCGCACGACCCTGCGCGCCCTCTCGCGCAGTTCGCCCTCCGGAAGCCCCTGGGTCGCCCACACCGCCAAGGCCGGCGCCTCGCCGTTCCGCCGCTCGTGGGTGCCGAGCATGTGGACCAGGTCGCCCTTCTCCACCGGGGAGAGCCGCTCCCGGTCGAATCCGGCGGTCGCGGCCGCACCTCGCAGCCACCCCTCCAGCGCGCGCAGCCTCTCGAAGAGGTCGGAGGCCTGGCGGGCGACGTGCACATAGCGAGAACAAGGACGTTCCCGTCGACAGGAATGGTCGCTGCCGATGCAGTGGTGACCGCTGAGCGCCTTCAACAGGCCATGGCGTTCCACCAGATCCATGAGCCGCTCGTGCTCGGGCTCCCGATAGGGCCAGGCACGCCCGTCCTTGGTGCTGAACAGGGCACCCCAGGACATGTCCAGGTCACGGAAGAGGGCGGGCAGGTCGGGAGAGAGTTCGGCGACCAGATTGGCGGCCTGGACGTCGGCTCCTCCCCAGGCCTCGGGCAGTACCCCCACGATCTCGCGCGCCTTGCCCTCCTCTTCGGGGAGCCACCGCAACAGTTCCTGGCGTTTGTGCGCGTCCCGGAGCATCCCGTGGGCCTCCGGCCATCTGCTCTGCACCCCGCGGGCGAGCTCGGCCACCGTCCCGTAGAAGGTGCCGGCGATCTCGAAGGTCCCCTCGCGGTCGGGCCCGGCCACCGTGGGGAAGCCGCTCATCCCCATGGTGATGCTGCGCCAGAACGCGGCCGCCCCCTCGTCCAGGAGGGTCCGGCTGTCCCTCTGGGTGGCCTCCCCCTCCTCCTCGATCGACGAGGTCTCCTTCCCCAGGAGTCGGGACAGGAGCCGGTGCGAGGTGGGTCGTAGTTCCGGATCCTTCTCCAGGCACCAGGACACGACCCCGACGAGTGCCTCGGGCAGCCCCCGCAGATCGGCCTCGCCGTAGAGGATCCGCTGACGTGTCTCCCAGGCGCTCCCACCGTCGAAGACGTCCCGGCCCGTGCCCGCGAACGCGATCACCGCGCCCCAGGCGAACACGTCGATCGCCGGGCTGACCTCGGTCCCCAGGATCTGCTCCGGGGCCATGTACCGCAGGGTCCCGGTCGAGCCGCTGGCCATCGTCGGGGCCTCCTCGACCGCGCGCGCGATCCCGAAGTCGATCACCCGGACCCCGTCCCCGGTGACCATGATGTTGGAGGGGGTGAAGTCCCGATGGACCACGTCCGCGCTGTGGATGGAGACCAGGGCGGTGGCCGTGGCGACCGCCGTACGGTGGAGGTCGTCCTCTCCCAAGGGCCCCTCGTCACTGCCGTCGCCCATCACGAGCTTGCGCAGTGTCCGACCCTCGACGTACTCGGTCACCACCCAGGCGGGTTCCTGATCGGGCTCCGGGCGGGCCTCGGGATCCCCCGTCTTGAGCACCCGGGCGATGAAGTAGGGCGGGATGTCCATACTGAGCATCGCCTCGGCCTGGAAACGCCGACGGAACTCGGGGGTCCCCGCGATGTGGGGATGCAGAACCTTGACCGCCCCGGGCTCGCCGTCCTCACGACGACCGAGGTAGACCGTCCCGTAACCGCCTTCGCCCAGTTTCTTCTCGAGTCTGTAGCCGCCGAGCGTGTCGCCGATCATCACGAGGGGACCTCCAAGGCCGGGGGGTGAGAGCGCGCAGCACCGTACCCGAGGTGTGATGTCCTTCACCACCTCATGGTGCTGTGAAATGCCCGCTTCTGACTGTTCTGCACTACTTGCCCGAGCCCGGAACCGGCCATCCCTCCGGAGAACGACGGCCTCGCCCCGATCCTCCCGCCCGGTCGGTGAACCTCCCGGTACGCCGCCGATACCCCGGTTCTCACCTCCGATCCGTTTCCCGCCCGAGACGCCCGTCGACCCGCGTCGGCCCTTCGAGAAAACCGTCCCCCCTCTCCCCGAAAGGGACACTCGAAAGCGCGGCCCGAACGACCGGATCGAAAGTCGGGATTCACGTTCGACCTTCGACCCCGATGGGTTCGACCTCCGCTTCACCACCTCCGAACGCTCTTGAAGGGCGCGGGCGCGTTCCCTTCTCCATCACACCGGAACGGAGGAGAGCGAACCTTCCACTCGCCTTGTTATGCAACGTCGAGCAACCTTTTCGAGGACGGCACCCATTTTCGGGAACCCCGTCTCCGAACGGACTTCGCATCGCGCCCATCACGGGCGTTCACAAGCGACTACTTTAAGGACAAACGGACTCGCCAAACGTGCCCAAGGTCCCGCAACGCCAACATTCCACCCCCGACACCGCCCCACACCCCTCGATTCGGACAAACCACCGGACGCGCGCCGATCATTAACTCCGAATCCCTGCGGGCGACCCCTGTTCTCAGGCATACTCGGAGTCGTCGGTCGGACGACAGGAGCGGACTCCGCACCCGAGAACCGGTTCTGTCGTGCTGTCCGAACGATGTACAGGGCGTTCCACGCGATCATCCGTTTCGGATACCCCGATGGGCGAGAGTCGGCCACGACACGCTTCCCATAGGAGGGTCAAGAATGGTCCGAGGAGGCGCTAGAGTACATCACAGGCCCGGCTTTTCAGCGTTTGTCACACGAGGTCAGGCGGGGCTCACCCGAGAAGGAGACCGAAAGCTCGTCATTCCCGGGAAGATCTTTCGAGGATCCTTTTCTCACAAGGTGGAGCGAGGTTTTCGGGGGAATTCACGTTCTTCACGCACGTGGATACCTCGCCGACCACCGCGGGTCTCTGGTCCGACCGCCCCTCCAGCCGTACGGCACTTGGGAGGGAAAGGGGATCGGCAGGTTCAGGGACCCTGTTCCGTAAGGGGATGGAGGCCCGGCGACCTCTCATAGGGGGAGAGAGTCGCCGGGTCTTCGCATGTGCCCGACCTCTCCGCCATACCGGCATCGACGGGCCGTCACGCTCCGCAGCGGACCGGAACAAGAAAACCCCTCGACCGGGAACTCACCCGGGGGCGGCCTCGTTGGTCCCAACGTGAGCGCGGACGAAGCGGTATCGACACGAGTGGCACGACCCACTCGTCCTTCTCGCGTCCCCTCCCCCGGGCTCGACGGACCGCGAGGAGCGGCGACGCGCCTTCGCGCCCTACCGGTCCCGACAGTGCAGGACCGTCTCCAGCAACCCGGGGAATCGACCCTCCATCTCCTCCTCGCGCAACGAGACGAAGCAGCGCGTCCCTTCGGTCCGATTGCGCACCAGGCCGGCGTTGCGCAGGATCTTCAGATGGTGGCTGAGCGTCGACTGCGCGATCGGCAGGTCGATGTCCTTCCAGGCACGCTCGCCCCCGGGCTCGGAGAGCATGGCCACGATCCGCAGTCGTGTGGGTTCGGCCAATGCGGACAGGACCGTGACCAGTTCCACGTCGCACAGCGCCGGATGCCCCGCCCCCTTGGACACTCCCTTGGCCCCCAAGGCCCCACCTCCGATTCCGCCGCCACCCGGCCGTTTCCGCACGGACCGACCACCGGCGTGAGCACGCGAAACGCCCCACGATGTCCCGAATCGGATTTGGCCCGTGTTCAGGCGCGAGTGTACCGTCACTGTTCGATGATCGTCGATCATCGAACATTCGAGGTCAGTGGGGGTAACTGAGATGTCGAACAGCAAAGAGGCCGACGAGACCGTTTCCGGGGACGCGACCCCCGGCACCCGGCCCGCCCTGTCCGTCCTGGACCACGCGGGCATCGTCGAGGGCTCCGACCCGGGACGGGCCCTACGCGACGCGCGCGAACTCGCCCAGAACCTGGAGCGCCGGGGCTACCACCGCTTCTGGCTCTCCGAGCACCACAACATGCGGGCCATCGCCAGCGCCGCCACGTCCGTCTCCCTCGGATTCATCGCCGAAGGGACCTCCACCATCCGAGTGGGCTCGGGCGGCGTCATGCTCCCCAACCACTCCCCCCTGGTGATCGCCGAACAGTTCGGCACCCTGGAGTCCCTCTACCCGGGGCGGATCGACCTGGGCCTGGGACGCGCCCCCGGCACCGACCCCCGCACCATGAGAGCGCTGCGCCGCGACCAGACCTCCTCCTCCACGTTCCCCAACGACGTTCAGGAGCTTCAGGCCTACTTCGAACCGGCCGTTCCCGGACAGCCCGTGCGCGCCGTTCCCGGCGAAGGCCTTCGGGTGCCCCTGTGGATCCTGGGTTCCAGCCTGTTCGGCGCCCAACTGGCCGCGCACCTGGGCCTGCCCTACGCCTTCGCCTCGCACTTCGCCCCCAGCGCCCTGTACGACGCGCTGGACGCCTACCGGGAGGGGTTCGCCCCCTCGGCCCAGGCCGAGAAGCCCTACGCCATGGCCGGGATCAACGTGTGCGTCGCCGACACCGACGAGGAGGCCGAACGCCTGTTCACCTCCATGCGGCTGTCGTTCCTCGGGATCCTGCGCAACGAACGCGGACTCCTTCAGCCGCCCGTGGAGCCCTCGGCCCTGGACACCATGTGGCGCCCCGGGGAGAAGCCGCAGCTCGACATGATGCTGCGCTACTCCTTCGTCGGCTCGCCCGAGACCGTCGTGGCGAAGATCGATCGGTTCGTCGCCGACACCGGGGTGGACGAGCTGATGCTCTCCTCCATGATCTTCGACAAGGAGGCCCGCATGCGCTCCTACGAGCTGCTGGCCGACGCCTACGGCCTGGAGGCGCCCACGAGCGGCTGACAGGTCGAGAGAAAGCCCTGGTCGGGGGAGCTGGGTCAAGGGTGATGGTGTCGAGTCAGGCAGGGCTCGACATCGTCTTCCCCCGATCATCGGGGCGTGGGGCGGAATCGGTCAGGGTTCCGCCCCACGCTTTATTCACCGACCACCGCCGGAGAGCGTTCCCTAGTGGTCCCGCGCGGCGAGGTCCGGAGCGTACCGTTCACCGCTCATGGGGTTGGTGGCCATGCCGCTCACGGGGTCGTAGTCGACGTCCATACCCAGGTTCGGATCGTGCAGGAGACCGCTCTCCGGGTTGCGGAGCAGACCGGACTCGGCGTCGATCTCCCAGCCGGTCGCCGGATCGACCTCCGGGACGCCCGCCTCCGTGGAGGGCTCGGTCGAGGGCGCCTCGGCCTCTCGCTCCTCCTCGCCGGCGGCCGGGGCCTCCTCCTCTTCCTTCTCCGGGGCCTCCTGCTCGGCGACGACGTCGCTCCGGGCGGGCTGGGACTCCGCGCCGCCCTGAGGGTCGAGCGCGCCCCAGCTCACCAACGCCAGGATGACGATGCCCAGAGCCACGCGGTAGTAGACGAAGGGCATGAAGCTGTGCGTGGAGATGAACTTCATCAGCCACGCGATCACCACGAAGCCGACGACACCGGCGATGACCGTACCGACGATGGTGGCGCCCCAACCGGCGTACTCGTCCCCACCGATGTCCAGCATCTTGTAGAAGCCCGAACCGAAGACCGCGGGCAGCGCCAACAGGAAGGCGTACTCGGCGGCGTCCTTACGGTTGAAACCGAGCAGCATTCCACCGGTGATCGTGCCGCCCGAACGCGAGACGCCGGGGATCAGGGCGAGAGCCTGGAACATACCGAAGGCCAGACCGCGGGGGACGTTGAGGTCCTCCAGGCTGCGCTGCTTACGCGCGTACCTGTCGGCGATACCGAGGATCACACCGAAGATGATCAGGTTCAACGCGACCAGACGCAGATCGCGGAACACACTGTCGATCTGGTCTTCCAGGAGCAGGCCCAGCACCACGATGGGGACCGAGCCCAGGATGACGTACCACCCCATACGGGCGTTGATATCGCTTCGCAGCTCACGGACGACCAGGGAGCGCGTCCACGTCGACAGGATCGCCCAGATGCGTTTACGGAAGTAGATGACCACGGCCAGCTCGGTACCGATCTGGCTGACGGCGGTGAAGGCCGCACCGGGGTCGGGCCAGCCGAAGAACGCGGACACCACGCGCAGATGCCCGCTGGAGGAGATCGGCAGGAACTCGGTCAGCCCCTGGACCAGTCCAAGGACGATTGCTTCGATGAGGGACACAGAGGGGCCTTCTGTTGAACGTCGGCGCCGTGGCCGCGCGCGTCGATGTCGACACCGATCGTCACGCGGTCGAACGTGCTCGATGAGATGACACAGGACAGCAGGTCAGCGATGCCGCCGGCCCGATCTGGGTCATCGTATCCCGCTCTGGCGCGCCCTTCTTCGGGCTCGTTCGGCCCCCACGAACCCGTTCTGTCCCGGTATCGGGCACCCTCCGGTGGGACGAAGGCAGCGATGTCGGACACCACGCCCCTCCGAGACCGGCGCGTCGTCCGCCCGGAACGGGGACTTCTCCGCGGCGGTGGGGCGAAGACCACACACCCATCCGGACACGGCCACCGGCACGACACACGGAACGCCCCATGTCGGAGCCCCGAGGCCGGACGCCGACGGTGTCCGATATTCGCCATGATTTCACCGGGTGTCCCCCGGCCCTCCACCTCCGTGTACGGAGACCGCGAAGAGAACGGCCGCCTCCACACCCCGGCTCAGCCCTCGTTCTCCCCCAGGAAACCCTCGATCCGGGCCAGCAGGGGCAAGGGGGGTCTCCTCCATCGCGTAGTGCCCCGCGTCCTGGAGCACGTACAACTCCCCGCGGGGGAACCACTCCATCCAGGTCGCCCTCATCACCTCCGCGGACAGGGCCGGATCATGGGCCCCGGCCACGGCGAGCGCGGGAACCTCGGCCCCCTCGACGGCCCATGGAAGTCCTCGAAGGCCCAATCCCGGAAGTAGGCGGCGAAGGCGTCCCGGTCCGAACGGGCGAGGGAACGATCCACCATCCGATCGAGCCACCTGGCGGGGAGCCTGCCGCCCGTGGTGAGATCGATGATGGCGCGCCGGGCCGCCGGATCCCCCGCGGCCTGGGTGAAAAGGGCCCGGGCATCGTCTCCGAGCCCCGCCCCCGAGGCCGGGACCGGAGAGATCCCCACCATGCACCGGACCCGCTCGGGGGCCAGCGCGACGATGTTCTGCGCGACCTTGCCGCCCATGGAATGGCCGACCACGGAGAAGGTCGACCACCCGAGATGATCGGCCAGTGCCAGGGCGTCGGCCGCGACGCGAGCGGTGGTGTACTCACCCCCGATGCCCCCGGCGTCACCATAACCACGCTGGTCGAGGGCGGCGTAGGTGAAACGCCCGCCATCGGAGTGGGCCAACACCGTCTCGTAGTCATCGCGATCTCCGAACCATCCGTGCAGGGCGATGACGCCGTGCGGGCCGGTACCGCGAATCGTGTGGGGCAGGACGAGGGGTTCCGCCATGGGGGGCGCTCCTGGTGCGTCAGGGGTCGTACGGCGGCCGGGATCGGCGCGACGGTGGTCCGGGGCGTGGCGCTGGAGCCCCTACCCACTGGGGAGGAGGTCAAGCGCCACCACCGCCCGCGTGAAGATCTCGGGGCCCGGTCTCCGTCCGCGCCGGGCCCGGACCTCACAGGATGAGGAGCACGAAGACCGCACATGTGGCGATGGTGATCACCCAACTGTTCGAGGTCAGCCAGTCCCGTACGGCGGGCATGGCGTCCCTCCCACGATGGCCCAGGGCCAGGAGCGTCAACAGTGGAAGGGCCGCTATCAGCACGGTCGCCGCGACGAACCCCAGCCCGGCCACGAAATCCTCCCCGCCATGGGCCAGGTGCGCCCCCACCGTCAGCATGACGACGATGTCCGAGGGCATCGCCAGGATCACCAACAGCCCGGTCGTCAGCCCACGACCGACCCCCGCGTCCATCAGTCCGGTGAGCCACCCCGGTGGCTCGGACGTCTCCCGTGTCAGGAAGGCCCGGATCGCGGCGAGGACCAGCAGCACCACCAGCCCGATCTGAATCAGGGTCCCCACCGACCCCGAGTCGGAGGGGCTCCCCAGAGAGACCTTGTTCCCGAAGAGCCCGAAGAGGCCATGGGTGATCGCCACCCCGACACTCGTGGCGATGGCGACCCCCAGCAGGAACGCCACGGACACGCGTACCGCCTGTCTCGCCGTGACCAGGACGAGGGCCGCGATGATCTGCGGCCCCGCCATCATGGTGATCGCCAGCGGCAGGATCTTGAGGTCCATACTCTCCCCCGTCGTTCTCGAGGAGTCGGTGTCGGCCGAGGGCGGGACGTGGGCCTCCGATGCTCGTGACCACGATCCTCCGCCCGCCTACCGACGACGGCATGGTCTCCTCCAGTCTGCGCGGAGGGCGGCAAAACCACGGGCAATGACGGCTCGACGATCGGTCGACCTCGATGAGGACCGGATCGGGGATCAGTCTCCCCCGCCGCCTCCACCGTCCCCGCCACCCGAGTCGCCACCACCACCGGAATCACCGCCACCGGAGTCTCCTCCGAAACTCCAGCCGCCCCCGTCACCACCGAAGCCACCGGAATCACCGGAACCGCCCCCATGGGAGCCACCGCTCGACCCGCCGCCGCTCTCGTCGGCGCACCGCTCCGCGTAGTCGCACACCTCGTCCCAGGTGAAGACCTCCCCGCCGACGGCTCCCTCCCCTCGCGACGAGTGGTGCGCGCCCGGGTCGACCATGAGGCCGGGGTCGGTCACGACCGGTCTCCTCTGCCGACGCACACCCGACATGCCGTGGATCGCTCCGAACCGTAGAGCCGTCTCCCGGTTCACGTCCCGCCCTCGGGATTCGGCGAGCGGATAGCGGGCCTCGGCCACCTCCAGAAGCCGGTCGCCCGCGGACGTGCGCGGCACCGATCTCCCTCCCCGCCGCTCCGGGACACCGGAGAACCCGGAGGCGACCGTCCCGACCACCCCCAACGTCAGCCCGAAAGCCAGTTGCCCCGACGCCCAGGAGACCCCCTCCAGCAGAAGCAGGAACACCGGCCCGAGGACGGCGATCACCCAACCGGCCTTGGCGATGACCTGGAGAAGGGCGTGGGAGCGCCGTCGACGACCGAGCGACCGCTCCGACCCGGCCGAATGGACGATGAGACCACGTTCGCCGAGATCCCGCCGAACGGTGTCGAGAACATCCCCCTCGGAGACGGCGTCGACGATCGCCACGGCGTTCACCGCCACCCTCCCTCGAAAGACGGCGAGCACCGCCCTGCCGACCGGATCCCCCTCACCGACATAGGGGCGTTCGGGACCGACCAGGGTGATGAGCCCGCCTCTCCGTTGGGCCCGCACCCTCCCCCTGAGGAAGAGCTCCATCAGGACGACCCTCCCCGCCCTTCTCGGTCCTCCCGCGAGGTAGGCGAGTTCGATCGGGGAGAGCTCGTCCACCCCCGTGGCCCTTTCGGGTTCGGGCGTTCGAGCGGCCTGGCGACGCAGGCTCAGGTTCGCGACGATGAGGGAGAGGACCGGCCACAGGGTGAGCAGAAGGCCGATCACCACCCCGGAGGCGACGAGGAAGGGCACGGTGTCCATGGGTGAGGCCCTTTCGGCGAGGAGGACACGAACACGGAGGCGACAAGCGGGGGTAGGGCTCGGGGGGAGTTCCAAGCCTCCCACTCGACCGGACGAAGCGGACGAACAGGGTTCGGTCGACGCCCCACCGCCCCCACCCCGGGCCCCGTCGAACACCGCCCATCACCCTCCACCGTGCCGAAATGCCGTGTTGGCCAGGTGCACGCCACACGACGGAGACCCCCACATGAACCGGGGAGGCCAGGATCTTCGAAACGAAGCCCCTCAGTTCTGAAGGCTCCATGTCCAGAGCTGGCGCTGTCCGTATCCGGCCATACTTGGAACCGCTACTTCAACATCAGTAGGGTGTTCAGGGAGCCGCGGGCCCCATTCGCGACTCGAAGCGAGTCATGTGGAATCCCCGCCGGCTCTGAGCAGGCGTTGAGGGAGGTGACCCTGATGAGTACGACTCGCACGGGAGTTCGGCCCTCGCGCCGCCCACCTAGAGCGAGCACCGATCGGGCCCCCTTCTCACCGACCATCGGAGAACACGACACCCCGGCTCACGGAACTCGGTTTCCACGTACCGCTCGGCCTGTCCCCCTCGAACAGCCTCTCGAGCAAGCGACGGCTACTCCTCCCGAAGGGTGGGCTCCCGACACACCCTCGCTCCAGGGCCCACCTTCGCGCGACCGTTCCATCCGGGCCATCTCCCTCGACCGGCATCGAGAACCGCTTCATTCTTTCCACTCCGACCTCATGGTGCGGGTTCACGAGACTCGAGAACCTACGAACGTCTCATCATTCACCCTCACACCAAAGGCCTCCGACCCTGAAACCCTCTTTCCCCCGGAGAACATCCTCCGAACAAAGAGCACAAGAGAGCAATTTCAGAAAGCGCGGCCCCTCTTTCAGAAAGAGGATCACCGGGCGAAAAAGGTGCAAATAATTCCCCAAGGAGCCACCCCGTGAAAACCATACTCGAGACCTGGACAAAACTAAGCACCCTGACCTTTCCCAAAGAGAGGAAGAAGGGAGACCAGGGAGCGGGATTTGTGGAGTACGGGGCCATCCTCGTGTTCGTCGGGATCATCGCCGCACTGCTGTACAACAGCAACATCGGGAACCTCATCGTCCAAGGAATCACCTCTTCGGTAAGCGAAGTATTCAGCACGCCTTAGATAAATAAAAAACAACATTAGAAACGGGAAGAAGTTGCCCCCCAGAAGGATACTTCCCCCAAAAACCAAACATGGGAAGACGCAAGCAGGAATAACAACTGCCATCCTTCTCGTTCTCTCCACCGGATGCGTTGTATCCCCTCCACAGGAAGAAGGAGGAACAGAACAGACCCGACCCTCTCAGGCAAACCCGTCACTCCCGGGCACAGAGAACCCCAGCGAAGTCGTCGCCAGTTCCACCACAACATCGACAAGCCTGGGATCCGACCTCCAAATCGACGTATACGCCTTGGAACGCATGGAGAATGATCTTCTAAGACTCCGAATCGGGGTAACCAACAAATCCGAGGATAATTTCAACCTTGGATTCGGACTCTCAGAAACAGATCACCTTTCCGCCGGGAGCGTCAGCCTCATCGACGAGAGAAACCAACAACGCTACCTGAGCTATAGACAGAGCAGCGGACAGTGTTTCTGCAACCAACTGGACGGGAACATTCCAAGCGGTGAGACCGATCTCCTGTGGGTCATGTACCCGAAGCCCCCAGAAGATCTGGAAAGGATGACGGTAACCACTCCGCTGACCCCTCCCATATTCGACATACCCATCACCTCCTCCTCTGAGACCATCGAGAACAGCAACCTCGATAGCCCACAAATTCTGGACCTCACGATGATTTCCGACAGTCTGGACGGTGACCAGACCGGGCGGACAGAAAGCAACGAAGAGGTCAGCATCATACTCTCTTCCGATGTCTTGTTCGATACGAATAGCGCCGAACTGACAAATGAGGCGAGAGACATTCTCGAACAGGTCGCCCAGGAGATCGACGACTCAGGGGCTCCCACCGTCTCGATCGACGGCCATGCAGATAACACTGGAAATGATTCGATCAATATCCCCCTCTCTCAGGAGAGGGCGGAAAGCGTAGAGAAAAGCTTGGCGGAGATCATTACCAGCGAAGGAATTACTTTCGAGGTAGAAGGCCATGGCTCCGCAGACCCGATCGCCGACAACGAAACAGAGGAGGGCCGCGAGCGAAACCGGCGAGTCAGCGTCACATTCGAAAAGTAGGGACAATGATGAATATCACCCTTCGATCCCTCGGGGTGGCAGCACTCGTAGCCTCACTCCCCCTTGCCACGGCGTCCGGCGTTCTCGCGAACCCTGTCCCGACGACGGACGAACTGGGCTCCCTCGGCACAGCGGCCTCCAACGACGAGGTCAGCGAAGGCCTTACCGCTGAAGCCCATCAGACCGAGCGAAGCGAGTCCGGTTCTCTTGTGTCAGTAACCTGGAGCGTAGAGAACAACGGAGCAGAAAAGGTTTTCTTCAACTGGCCCGCCGGAACCTCCTACATGTACAGCCTCACCACATACTATTCCGGTGTCACCGCCACTTCCACCGAAAAAGATATGAGATACCATCCGATCATGGACGGAGAAAGCGACTGCCTCTGCTCAGGAAAACTATCCAACGATTTCAAAGAGATAATAAATCCTGGAGAGAAGGTCGCTTATTGGTCGATGTTCTCTGTTCCTTCGGACGTGGACACCATCACTCTGGAAATCCCGGGGTTCGACCCGATCGAGGACATTCCTATATCCTGACCTCGGCCCCTGACCCACTCCTGGAACTTCTCTGGAGGCGGCGTTGACCACCCCCCACCACCCTGAACTCGGGGATCCTCGGCGACCCTCGTCGACCCGCCCTCCGAACCGCTCCGACGAGCGTGGACGTCCACCACGGGCGGCGCCCCGGCTCGGTCGTGTGGCTCGTTGGTTCCGACCCGCGCGGCGAAGCGAGAGAGATCGTGGGGCCGGTCTGGTGGAGGTCGGGGCGACCACGATCTTCGCCGCGCTGGTGATCACGTTGATCTATCAGAGCGATCTCGGCACACGTTTCAACGACGGTGTGCGTTCGATGGTCTGCACGGTGCGGGGACCGGGCTGTGGCGACGAGACCTGGGTCGACCGTGATCGGCCAGAGGAGCCGGAGCAGTACGACTGGGGGGCGGGCGGCGGCGACTTCGAGGACAACAAGAACATCGCCATGCAGTCGGCCAGGGGTTACAACTGGACCGATCAGGAATGGGCCTGCCTGGACAATCTCTGGAGTCGACAGTCGGGGTGGGACCCCGGCATGGTCGACTCGGAGACCGGCTCGCGGGGGATCGTCGGGTTCAATCCGGCTCTGCACGGGGAGATGCCGGAGGGTTTCGAGGGCAGCGCGGCCGCACAGATCGACTGGGGGCTGGACTACATCCGGGACGCGCATGGGTCACCCTGCCAGGCGTGGGCGTACTGGCAGTCCACTCGGACCTACTGACCCCTCCGCCCCCTCGTTCCCAGAGGTTCGCGCGCCTTCGGCGGTGAGTCGGCGAGAGCGCGGGCGTTCTGGATGAGGTGCGATATTCACTCTGGGCCCCGGGGACATACGGCCATGCACGGATGACGAGGCACATCCTCGTGGTCGGGCCGGCCGCGGTCGAGAGGCGTTCCGCTTTCGCCTTCTCCGGGTTTCGTCGCCCCTGAGAAGGCGTCGGTCCGAGTCGACGCTCACCCTCCGCCAACTGGGGATTCCCCAACGTGGCCGGTTACGGCCACAAGAAGTACCCGTCAGAGCACGACATTTTCCTTTGTTTGCGGCAAAGTGTCTCTCACGGGCAACATTGCGTTGCCTGCGGCAATACATGAGATGTAGGACAACCCTCACGCGTTTGTTGTTGATCATGAAAACGATCCGCCGATGAGCGCACGCCGATGGACTCACGGGGTTCTCGACCGAGAGTCCATCGAACAACGAGCCTCCCCCGACTCGTCAGGAACAGCCGTGGACATCACCCCCTTCGACCTCTCTCCGGAGCGCCCGCCCTTGCCCAAGCGGACACCTCCGACCGTCCACAACGTCGACAACCCGCACGACATCGCTTATGCCGTCCAGCGTCTGGCGCTGTTCGGGATGATCGGCCTCGTCCTCGCTCACGCTCGAAGAGACGACGCCGACGTGTGATACCGAGCCAGGAGGCGGCACCGGTGTGGGGGGCGGGCCCCGACCCGGTCGACCGGGCTTCGTGGCCCGATGACTCCCGAGCCTGGAGGGTCTTTCGGGAGCTTCTTCGGCCACGACCCGGAAGAGATGGAATTCCGTCCTGCCGCCTCCGATCCCGCTCCCTCGGCCGAAGCGCTCCTCATGGACGCGGGCCGAGGGGGCGGACCCTCTCCCGAACGCTCAGGGAAGCGTTCGGTCCAGGCCGGCGGGCGCGCGGTCAGCAGAGCCCCATCCCACCGCGCGCCCGTCCTCTCCCGGGGCCTCGTGAACGGTCGTGAGGGCGAAGCCCACCGCCGTCGGCCCGGGAGCACCGGCGCGGACCGTCTCGCGCGAGGCCGGCCCGCACGAACACACCCATGAGGGTCCGCCCTCCCGGGTCTCCGTCTCATCGCGACCGGACGGTCTTCGCGCTCATGGCCCGTGTTTCACGAAGGCCCCGCAAAACCCCCACAGGAGAGGGCAAATATTCGGACAGGCGAGCATAGATATGGACCTTTTGCACCATTTCTCCCCCTAATCTGATCGACCACTCGCGCATCGCTCCGATGTGGGTGAGGGGGATCGTCTCCGTCCGTCAGCGCACAGGGCGGGGTTGAGGACACGGGGGCCCGATGAAGATCGCTTATCTGATCAACGACATGTACGGCATCGGTGGCACCGTGCGCACCGTCGCCAATCAGGCCGCGGCTCTCTCGGAACGGCACGAGGTCGAGATCGTCTCGGTGTTCCGCCACCGTGCCGACCCCGTCCTGCCCGTCCCCTCCCGGGTCCGTATACGTCCGCTCGTCGACATCCGCCGCCATGGGGACCAGGGGACCGGCATCGGAGGGCGGCCCCTCTACGAGGGTTCCGAACGCGCCGGCCTGCCTCCTCTCCTGTTCCCCCCGGAGGACGGGCGCGGTTCCACCCACAGCCGGCTCACCGACGACCGGCTCGAGGAGTACCTGGCCACCACCGACGCCGACGTGGTCGTCGGCACCCGCCCGGGCCTCAACGTGGTCATCGCACGGGCCGCCCCCGACCACCTGATCAAGGTCGGACAGGAACACCTCACCTACGAGCAGCATTCGGACGAACTGCGTCGGATCCTGGCCGCCGAGTACACCGCCCTGGACGCCTTCGTCACCGTCACCGAGGCCGACGCCCGCACCTACTCCGCGAAGATGCCCCTGCCCGGGGTGCGACTGTTGTCCATCCCCAATTCGGTGCCCGCCCCCGCCTTCATCGGCAACGGCCACGACACGCGCACGATCGTCGCCGCCGGACGGCTCGCGCCCAGCAAACGGCACGACCTGCTCGTCCAGGCCTTCTCCATGGTGGGCGACGAGTTCCCCGACTGGACCCTGCGCATCTACGGACGAGGCAGCAGGCGGGGCGCGCTCGGACGGCTGGTGAACTCCCTGGGGCTCCAGGACCGGGTGTGGCTGATGGGGCCTCATCCGCGGGTGGAGGAGGCCTGGGCCCAGGGGTCGTTCGCGGCGGTCACCTCCAGTGAGGAGCCCTTCGGGATGACCATCGTCGAGGCCATGCGTTCGGGGCTGCCCGTGGTGAGCACCGACTGCCCGCACGGTCCGGCCTCGATCATCCGCGACGGCGAGGACGGACTGCTGGTGCCCAACCGATCGGCCTCCGGCATCGCCGAGGGGCTCGCCGAACTGATGGGCGACGACGATCTGCGTCGGCGCATGGCCTCGGCCGCGCTGACGGCTTCGGAGCGGTTCGATCCGGTCAACATCGTGCGCCTGCACGAGGAGCTCTTCCACGAGCTGGCCGGGGAGCGCCTCCCCTCCTCTCCCCCGATCACCGTGCCGGCCCCACGATCCGAGCCGCCCGCCGCCTGTCGGGTGGAGCTCGGCCCCGACGGGGTGGCGGTCCTGGACTTCGGGCCCTCCCTCGGGGAGACCGGCCTCGGGTCGATACCGGACAAGGTGGTGCTCTCCCGGGGGGCCGGGCACCTGGAGCTGGCACCCGATCGCGACGGGAGGGTGAAGGTGGACGCCTCCGCCCACGACCTGACCACCGGAACCTGGCAGGTGCACCGGAGGGACGCGGGCGTGGAACGCCCGATACGGGATGTGACCATCCACCAGCACGGTTTCCCGCTCTCCGTCGCCGACACCGAGGAACTGTCCCTGGTGATCCCGGACCGTTCCCCCAAGGGACGGCTGATCCTGCACGCGCGGCGCTCTCCCCATCACGCCGAGGTCGAACACGTGGAGATCGCCGACGGGCTCATCACCGTCCAAGGACGACTTCTGGGCCGGTCGCTCCCCGATGCTCGGGCCCGCCTGGTGGTGCGGAGGAACTCCTCTTCCCGGGAGCGCCACGAGTTCCCGTCCGCCGTCGCCTACGAAGGCGAGTTCACCGCCGTCATCGACCCGTCCGAAGTGGTACGGGAACGCCATGGGGATTCCGACAAGTGGCAGATGAGGCTGGTGTTGTCCGACGGAACCGAGTGCACGTTGGGGCGGCATCTATCGGGGGTCGTGGGTTACAAGAAGATCATCGACTACCCGGCCCAGCAGGTGAAGAGCGACCGGGGCACCGGTTCCAAGGTGCGGCCGTACTACACGATCAACGATCGGCTGGGGCTTCGCAGCTCGCCGTTGGCGCCGACCCTGCCCGTGGAGAGGGTGCGGGTGCGTCCTGTCGGGAGGCGCGCCGACGAACTGCGTGTGGAGGTGGATCTCGGGGCGCCTCCGCCGGAGGGGGTGGCCTACGCGCTGGAGGTGGTGCGCGGCACCGACGCCGGCCGTCGTTTTCCGCTGGAGGTCCTCCCGGGCCCCTCCACCAGGGAGGAGGGACGGCTGGTGGGCGCGCTGCCGCTTCTTCTCCATGACGACTACCGGGGGTTGACGATCTCGCGTGCCCGCTGGCGTCTCCGGCTCCTCGCCGGCCCCTCCGGAGCGTTGGGGAGGTTGGGGGCCAAAGCCGTTCCGTCCCTGACCTCACGGCGGTGGAGCCATGGGGCGTACGCGAGGTCGGTGACCGTGGCCCCGATCGATTCGGGCGACCTGCGATTGACCATCGCCGACGTGCACGTCGTGGAGGCCCTCAGCCGCCGACTGCCCTGATACCGCGCACACGAGAACGTCTCAGGGGCGGACGTTCCATCCGGGGGTGCGCTTTCACGCGCGCTGAGGGCTTCCGTGGGGTACTCCACCGGCGCGGCATGCTCCGGAGCCCGCCTCCCGACGGATCACGACTCGGCTCCATGTGACGCTCGCGGTGGAACACGGTAGAACGGCCGGGAACATCCCCGAGCGAGAAGGTCTCCCGTGCCCACTACCACTTCTCGAACGGTCGGTTCCCTCACCGTTCTCTTCCTCTGCGTCCCACTTCTGGCGTCCGGCTGCTCGATCATGCCCGGCGTTTCAGAGGGTTCCACCCCTGTAGAGCACCATGTCCTCGATGGTGAGGCGCCTGTGCGTTCGTTGCCGACCTCGGTGTCGGAGGTGGGCTGGGAGTGGAGCGCCGAAGAGGCCGGTGGCAGGCTCGAGTACATCCTGCCGGGGGTGTCCGGCCCCTTGATGGTGCTGGGCAGCGGTGTGGTGGGGTTGGACGGGGTCACCGGGGAGGAGCTGTGGAGCTACCGGATGCCACAGACCTCCTCCGCCCGTGCCGGGGTGACCCCGGATCATGAGAGCGTCCTTTTGACCTTGTCGGAAGGGGCGGTCGATACGACCGTGGTGCTCGACTCCGGGACGGGGCGGGTTCTCGCCGAACACGAGGATGGTACGGGTGAGATCTTCCAACGGACGGTGGAGCTCACTTCGGACGCGGCGATCGTCGCCTCGAAGGAACCTGGAAGTCCGGTGGAGACCTTCTCCCTCATGGAAGGGGAACGGCTCTGGTCCTTCGAACCACCCGAGCGCGGGGCGGGGGTGGTCGTCGAGAAGGTGCTGAGCTTCGAGGACACCGTCGTGCTCATCATGGCCTACAACGACGGCGGCCTACGGGACGACTCGGTCGACACCAGCGAGCAGGGGATGCTCGTGATCGGGTTGGACGCGACCACGGGAGAGCCCCGTTGGGAGCTGGAGCAGGGGTTCACCGACACGGTTCGCCGTGTGGCCGACCACGAGCTCGCACCGAACGGTAGGGCGCTCCTTCTCCAGGTGGGTTCCGGGAATCAGCGTCATGAGTTCCTCATCGACCCGGTCACGGGCGAGGAGATCGAGGGTGAGGCCTACCGGGTACAGGAGCGGGACCCGGTCGGGTTGCTCGACGACGGTTACGTGGAGACCTCCATCGACGATGACGAGTCCACGGTCGACTACTGGTACACGTCCTTTACGGGTGAGGAGGTGGCCCACTTCGAGGTACCGGAACGCCCTGGCGAAGGCGACGACATCGGTCGGGGGCTTCTCCTGGAGGAGGGTGTGCTCCGACTGGATCCGCTGACGGATCCGGACCTGGAGCGAGGGCCGGTCGGGGTGGAGTTCGCACGGTGGGAGGGCTCCGAGACCCCTGTCCATCTGGACGCGGACCTGACCGTGAACGAGGAGATACGCGCTGTTCCGGAGGGGGCCGTCGACTCTCCCTACCTTCCGGTGGCGACGCTCATGCCGGGCGCGGTCGTGGTCACCGAGAAGGACCCCGGGTTCTGGGGCGTGGTGGGGGTGGTCTGAGGGGGTTCGGGGAAAGAGGGGACGCCTCGCCGGGAGGACGTCCCCCACTTGCGCGGCGTCGGGCTCTAGGGTGATGCGGGATGGTGGCGAAGCGCCGCCGTCGATTCCGTCGACCCTTGCACGGAATCCATCACCATTTCGGTTCCGGACCTGGTGGCCTGGCCGCCGGGTTCGGTTCTGAGTGCTGCCCGAAAACTGGCTCTGGATACCAGGTTGGCGTCTGCACTGGTCAACCCACATCTCTAACCTGGCCACCAGGTCGCCAGGTCTTCTCGCCGCCGCCCTTCAGGCACTCACGAGATACGGCCGGCCAATACGAAGGTATGGACACATACCCGTATAACACCGGCCGGAAGAGGCCGCCCTTTCCCGACGGAACATCCCAGGGGGGAGTTTTCCCCAGGTTCCGGGATCTCGCTTGTACCGCCCCTGGGAACAGCGCATGCTCGGTCCAGGGTTCTTCTCCCCCAGTGAAGAGGTGAGTCGCTTTGATCCGCGAACCCCTACGGTCGAAACCCCCGGTCGGCGACCTCGAGGACTCGGTCCTGCGCGCCGCCGTCCTCCGTGTGGCCCCCGATGCCCTCACCACCTTCGACACCCAACAGCATCACGTCCGCGATCTGTGCTCCCGTAGCGGGGATCCGGCTCCGGTCCGTATGTTCCTCCGTCGTTGGGGCATGTTCGTGGAACTGCGCAGCTGCCCACGCCGGGCCGCCCGACTGGCCCGACTGGAACTGGCGGTCTCCGAGGCGACCGACATCGAGGCCGCGCGGGCCGCCGCGCAGGAGATCGCCCTCATCCTCGACGGGGCCGCCCGCCGATCGCCCGCTCCCTGAGCGTCCCCTTCCGGAGTGGAACGCTTTCGTCCTCGGCCGCACCGCTCCGACCTCGGACGACCCCGAGAATCGTCCACAGATGAGGGAGTTCCCCCTGTACCCGGGGTATGAGGCGGACTAAGCTGCCCGAAGCAGGGGTCTGTGCGAGAGGGTCTCTCCCGCCCCACGACCCGCCCCGACCGTGCCCGCCCCGCGGGATCGACCCCCCGGACCACCATGCGACGGACCTCCCCCCGAACGGACCGCGGACGCCTCCTCCAGGGCCGCCGCGACGACGGCCAGGCCAGTATCCTCCTGATCTTCGGCATGGTCATCGCGTTGCTCTCGCTCACCGTGTTGTTCGTCCGCGTGGGCGCGGCCAACGACCAGCGTTCCCAGGCCCAGACCGCGGCCGACGCCGCGGCCCTGGCGGCGGTGGGGGCGCTCCGGGACCACGCGGCCCGGCAGCTCGCCGACGGCGTCTTCCCGATGCCCCGCTACGACGAGGAGATCGCCAGAGAGCGGGCCGAGGCCTACGCCCGGGAGAACGGGGCGGTGCTCACCGACATCCAGGCCAGCGACAACGTGATGGGCCGCTCCGGCAACATCGTCCGGGTCGAGGTCCGGGGCGCGCTCTGTCAGAAGGAGCTGGAGCCGGACGGTTCCCGGGACTGGAACGACATCGTCTGCGACGGAGAGGACGATTCGGGGTCGACGGCGGTGGGCAACGCGTCGGCGATCGCGATCATCGAGATGGGGTCGGGCTGTGGTCGCCAGGACATGGAACTGACCTGTGACGGCGCGTCCGTGGACGATGTGGACCAGGCCTCGGGCTACTTCGACGTCTACCTCATCGACCGGGTCGGAGAGTACGCGTTCGACCCGAACGCCGTGTTCGGCGGCGGCGCGATCGTGGACTGTGCCGACCTGGGACGGCTGGACCCGGCCATGTGCGCGACCCACAAGGTCCTCAACGATGAGTTCCCGGGTTTCTACATCAGCGCGGGGGGCTATCGCGACGAGGGGACCAGCGACCACGGTTACGGCCAGGCCGTCGACTACATGATGGCCGACCTCGGAGGGGTTCCGACCCCGGAGATGGACGCCACCGCCCTCCAGGTGATCGACTTCCTCATCCAGAACCACCGGGAACTGGAGGTCAAGGGGATCATCTACAACTACCGCATCTGGAACCCGGCCAAGGACGCGGTCGGTCCGTGGTCGAGCGTGAGCCGACCCGCCGGCGAGCGCGGCAGCAACACCCAGAACCACGTGGACCACGTCCACCTGTCCGTGGGCCCCCCGCCCTTCCGTTAGGCGGAGTCCGTCGGGGAGCGGGGCCGTCCACAGGTTCGAGAAGGGGCTTGCCCGGCGCCGGGCCCGGGCCGAACCTGGAGGTATGGCCTCGGACCCTCTTCGTCCCGATCCGAACATCCCTCTCTTCGCCATCCCTCGCGTCGTCCCTCCTCCCCCTCCACCGCGTCCTTCGGGGCCCTCCATCTCCTTGACGGCCTCACCACCCGGTCGGGATCTGCTCCTGCGGACCCTGCGCCCGATCCTGTCGGAACTGTCCGCCGATGCCCTCGCCTTCGGTCGGACCGCCGCCTATCTGTGGGGGGTGGACGTGCATCCGCGGGGCACCTCGGTCACGCGGGAACGGTTGCGCGTAGCACTCCCTCCCGGGGTGCGAGGGGCCTCACGGCATGGTGTGGTCGTCCACCGTGAGCTGATCCCGTACCCGGACCGTTCGTTGATCGAGGGGGTGCGGGTGACCGCCCCGGCCCGTACCGCCCTGGACCTGGCCGCGGAGGCCGGCTGTCCGTATCGGGCCACCGCGCTCCTGGATCGTTTTCTGGCACGGGGAGCGCTACGGAGGGGGCGACTGCTCTCGACGCTACGCCGCCATCCTCGTTCGAGCCTCCCGGGGCTGGCCCTGGCCGTCGGGCTCTCCGACGGGGGCAGCGGTTCTCCGGCGGAGAGCTGGGCCCGGGTGTTGCTGTACCGGGCGGGGCTGCCCAGACCGGTCACCCAGTGCCGGGTCGAGACCGCCCGGGGACGCTTCCACGCCGATCTGGGGTGGCCCGACCAGAGGGTGGCGTTGGAGTACGACAGCGCCGAACACCATTCCTCCCGTGTCGAACGCGAACGAGACCGGCGACGGTACTCGGCCATGACCCACGCCGGTTGGGAGGTGGTGTCGATCGGGATGCACGACCTGCGTACGCACCCAGAGCGTCTGCTGCGCCGAGTCCGGAACCTTCTGCTCGACCGTGGCTGGCGCCCTTCCCCCACGGCCCGGGAGAGGGTCCGGCGCGCCGTCCGACGGATCGAACGCGATCCGCCGCGTCTGGACGAGGGATGAGGACGGCAGCCCGTTCGGATCGAGATCGCCGGGTCGGTCGCCACGTTCGCGGCCCGTTTCGTCACTGCCTGTCGAGATTATGTGTCGGCGACGCTCGAACAGAGAGGACGGTCCCCGCGTCGTAACCACCGTAAGCGGTCCCCCACCTACCGAGCCGCAGAAGCGAGGCGTTGTCAGTGTCGACATCGATGCCGTTCTCCGGACCGGAGCCGACGGAAGACGACCCCGGCCGTCCCAACTGGCCTTTGGCCCTGATCGTGGTCCTGACCTGCCTGGCGGTGATCGCCAGCGGATGGGTCGTCGCCCGCCTCACCCTGGAGGACGACACGGTGGCCCCCCTGGCCGAACCGTCCGAGCAGGCCCGTCCCCCGCGGGAGCGTTCGGAGAGCGTCGACCCCGACGACGCCGAGGCCTTCCTGACGTTGGCCGCCCGGGGTCTGCGAGCCGCCCCTTCCCTGTCCGTGAGCTACACGCAACGAGAGGAGGGCGAGGAGGCCGGGCGGGGTTGGGCCCGGCGGGGCGTGGAGGCCGATGTGGCCTTCGAGCACCACTTCACCACGGCCGAGGGGGTCGAGGTGTACCGGTACGAGTTGGACGACACCGGCTACCTGATGACCGCCGAACGCGGGATGACCGGGATGAGCCTGTTGAACCCGCCCTCGGAGGCGGATCGACGGCTGTGCTCGATCGAGTTCGCCCTGTCCCCCTTGGACGACCTGGTGGACTCCGCCTCCGACCTGGTGTGGGAGGGCACAGAGGAGATCACGCTCCCCGAGGGCCTGGACGGGTCTCCCGAGAGTTCCTACACCGCCTACCGCTACACGGGCGACTTCACCGCGGTGATGGGCGGTTACGAGGAGGAGAGCGGGCACAACACGCTGACCGTGCTGCCCGAGACCGAGTTCAGCCTCTGGATCGACGAGGAGGGGTACCCCCGCAGGCTCGAGTACGACACCGGGGAGGGCCTCGGGGAGACCTACGACTACCGACCGACCCTCGACTGATCGGACGCGCCTCGCCTCCCGGCCGGACACCAGGCCCCCCGTGGGAAGGAGGATGTCCCCGTCCTTCCCGGGGGGACGGGGACACGGCTCCCTAGTGGGCTCCGGCTCGGCTGCCGACCAGATCGGGGATGGTGACGGTGTCGTCGAGCTCGTAGGCGTAGGGCGGGTCGGGGACCTCGCCGCGTAGTTCGGGCTGGTCGGAGTCGACGAGAAGGTTGTCGCGGGTGGCGACATTGCCGGGTTCGTCGTCCTTCTCGGTGGCGACCGACAGGGGTGTGCGTTCGAAGTAGTTGCCCTCGACCAGCACGTTGGCCCCGTCCGCCGAGCTCACCCCGTACTCGGGGTTGTCGCGGAAGTAGTTGTTGAACACGTGGACGTGTTCGGCGTTGAGGGCCCGGGGGTGCCGGGCCGTGGTGCCGTCGAAGAAGTTGTGGTGGACGGTCACCCGGGGGGCCCGCTCCCGCTCCTCGTCGTCCCCCCCATCGATGAGGATGGCCGCTTCGGCGTCGGTGAAGCGATTCCAGGACACGGTGACGTGGTCGGCGTCGTCGGTCACCGAGACGAGGGGGTCGCCGTCCCCTCCGGAGAAGGTGGAGCCGTCCACCCACACGTGGTGGGCGCCCTCTCCGATGCTCACGGCGGTCTCGTCGACCGTCATGGTCACGTTGGCGATGATGACGTTGGCGGCCTCTTCGACGACGAGTGCGCCGCCGGTCAGTTCGGCGCCCTCTCCGACACCCAGGAGCGTCTTGTCCGATCCGACACGGATCCGGCCGTCGAGGTCGATGTCGCCTTCGATCTCCACGGTGAGGGGCTCGTCGGTCCGGAGGTGCTCGGCGAGTTCGTCGGCGTCCTTCGCGGTGACCGTCTCTCCCCCGGCTCCGCCGGTCACGGCCGTGTGCTCCTCGGGGTCGTCGACCTCCTCACCGTCGTCCTCGTCCTCATCCGGTTCCTCGGTCTCCTCGACCTGCCCCGGGTGGCCCGCCCAACCGACCGGTGTACCGAAGGGAGGCTCCTCCTCGGATTCCTCCGAGGGCGTTCCGGTCTCCTCCGTCTCCTCCGGTTCGGGGTCGACGGCGGCTCCGGCGGTGGGTTCGGCGTTCCGGCCGTCGTCCTCACGGGAGCAGGAGGTGAGTGCCGCGCACATCAGGGCCGCCACGCAGGCGGCGACGAGAGGGTGGGGTCGCATGTGGGACTTTCCAACGAGCGGGGAGGGAGGGGTGGGGTCGAACGGTACCGATTCTGTCAGGCCCCGGAAGGTTTCGGACACACCGCTCTCGGTAGGCGCGGAAGCCGACGGGGCCGTGTTCGTCGGGCTCGGACGTCGACCGGGCACGCCGAAGGGCGCCGGCCCCGTTCGGGGGGCCGACGCCCTCGGTCACCAGTGGTGGAGTGCTCACGCGGTGGGCCGCCGGCCCGGACGCTCATCGCGTCCGGGGGAGGGTCCCGGCCACGTCGGAGGGTGCGGGGCTTCGCCCGCCACCCGCCGTGCGGCTACTCCTTGGCCCAGCCGATGTCCTCGTAGACGTAGTCCGAGGCCAGACCGAACTCACCCCAGTTGTGCAGGTTCTCGTTGACGGCGTAGAGGCCGGGACGCTCGAACATCGGGATGGTCACGACCTCCTCCCACAGGAGACGGTCGATCTCGTTGGCGAGCTCGGCGTAACGGTCGGGGTCGGTCTCCGCCATGAGCTCGTCGAACTTCTCGTCGATCTCCTCGGTGGAGACGCGGGCGAGGTTGTTGCCCCACTCGCCGTCCTCGGTGGGCATACCGTAGTTGCCCTTGCTGTCACCGGCGTAGGGGTTGACACCGGTCAGGACGTAGCTGGCCATCTCGTAGTTACCGGGGATGACGTACTCGGGGAAGAGGGAGTTGCCCGGCACCTGCTGGACCTTCACCTCGACGCCGATCTCGGACAGCATGTCGCTGGCGATGTCGCCCTCGTCCTGGGCGACGGCGAGGTCGTCGGAGACGACCCAGTCCAGGGTCAGGGTGTCGCCGTCCTCGTTGGTGCGGACGGTCTCGCCCTCTTCGAGGGTCCAGCCGGCCTCGTCGAGGAGTTCACCGGCGCGCTCGGGGTCGTACTCGCCGTAGCCCTCGCTGTTGTCCTGGTAGCCGTACTGGCTGGACCGCAGCAGACGGTTGACCTCACCGGTGATGGGCCAGTCGACGGCGTCGAGGCTGACCTCGGAGAGGACGTCGGTGTCGATGCCGAGGGAGATCGCGTGGCGGACGCGGACGTCCTCCAGGCGGGGGCTGCCGCCGTTCAGCGAGATGAAGCGGTGGCCGTGGTTGACGGCCTCGGTGAAGTAGGTGCCCTCGCGGTCCTTGATCAGCTCGTAGCCCGCGGCGTCGTAGCCGAGGTAGAAGCCGTCGACCTCACCGTTGTTGAAGGCGCCGGCCTGGGCGTCGCTGCCCATGGCGTCGAAGATGATCTCGTCGAGCAGCGCCGGGGTGCCCCACCAGTCCTCGTTCTTGCTGACGGTGATGCGCTCGGAGACGTCGTCGAACTCCACGTCACCGAAGGGGCCGGCGGTGACCGGGTAGTCCTTCTGGTAACCCTCCTCGAACAGCTCCTCGTCCTCCATGTACTCCTTGGGGTACAGGGGGCTGAAGAGGCCGGGCCACTCGGAGAAGGGCTCCTCGAACTTCAGGGTGAAGGAGTAGTCGTCGTCGGAGACGAACTCCTTGACCAGGTCGTAGCCGCTGGTGGAGCCGAGCTGGAAGTCGCCGTCGCGCTGGCCGGAGATGGTCAGCCAGTTGGCCTCGTAGTCCTCCGCGGTGATGGGCTCACCGTCGGACCAGACCGCGTCCTCGTTGAGCTCGTACCAGACCTCGAGGCCGTCGTCGCTGACCCCGTAGTCGAGGACGTAGTCGGTCAGCGGGGAGTTGGTGCCGTCGGCGGCGTAACGGCTGGTCCTGGGCATGACCGCCGCGGCGGTACGGCGCACATTGGCCAGGTTGCCGTTGGTGTGCCACATGTTGTGCTGCTCGGCGTACTCGTTGAGGGCCCACACGAAGGTGCCGCCCTCCTGAAGGTCCTCACGAGGCGCGGGGTTGAGGTCCTCGGCGGGCAGTTCCGCGACCTCTTGCTGCGCGGCCTCGGTGTCATTGCCGTCGTCGCTGTCGGCGCAGGCGCTGGCCAGCAGGACCAGGGCAGCGGCCGGGGCGAGATAACGCACCTTCCCGATTCGCATGGGGATCTTTCCTCCTTGAGTGTTCCAGCCAGTACGCGGGGCGGTACTGGCCTGTGCCAAATCGAACTTCCGGCTCCTCAGCTGACCGTCAGCCGTTCGGCGTAGTGGCAGGCGGTCCCCTGGTCCCCACCGTTGGTGGGCTGGATCGTCGGTTCGTCGCTCACGCACCGCTCCCGTTCGGAGTCCGAGAGGGTGATGAACTTCTGGCACCTGGTCCGGAACCTGCAACCCGAGGGCGGGTTGGCGGGGCTGGGCAGGTCGCCGTCCAAGACGATGTGCGTGCGGGCGCGTTCCTTCTCCGGGTCGGGGATGGGGATCGCGGACAGCAACGCCTGGGTGTAGGGGTGGGCGGGGCGGGTGTAGATCGACGTGGTGTCGCCGATCTCCACGATCTTGCCGAGGTACATCACGGCCACCCGGTCGGCGATGTGCCGGACCACGGACAGGTCGTGCGCCACGAAGAGGTAGGCGAGACCGAGCTTGGCCTGGAGTTCCTCCAGCAGGTTGACCACACCGGCCTGGATGGAGACGTCCAGTGCCGACACCGGCTCGTCGAGCACCAGCAGCTTCGGTTCCAGGGCCAGGGCCCGGGCGATCCCGATGCGCTGACGCTGGCCGCCGGAGAACTCCGAGGGGAAGCGGGTCGCGTGCTCGGTGTTGAGGCCGACCAGTCGGATCAGTTCGTATACGCGCTCGACGACCTCGGCCGCAGGGACGTCGTGGGCGCGCAGGGGCTCGGCGATGATGTCGAAGACCGGCATACGCGGATCCAGGGAGCTCATCGGGTCCTGGAAGACGATCTGCATGTCCCGGCGCAGGGCGAAGCGGTCGCGTTTTCCGAGGGTCGCGGTGCTCTTGCCCATGACCTCGATCGTGCCGCGCTGGGGCTTCTCCAGCCCCATGATCTCCATGAGGGTGGAAGACTTGCCGCACCCGGACTCGCCGACGAGGGCGAGGGTCTCTCCCTCGCGGATGTCGAAACCGACCCCGTCGACCGCGTACACCGTACCGACACGGCGCTTGAAGACCGCGCCCTTCATCAACGGGTGGTGCTTGATGAGGTCGTCGACGCGCAGCATCTCCGCGCGGTCCTCGCGGGCCTGGGAGGAGGCCTCCACCTCGGGGATCTCGGGGACCGGATAGATGTCCCGGGCGGTCCAGTCGTTGGTGTCGATCTCGCCGGAGCGGATGCAGGCGGCCCTGCGTACACCGGTGTCGTGGATCCTCTCCTCGGGGTCCTTCTCCCGCGCGCCTGCCGAGGCGTCCTCGTGGGCCACGGCGAGTTCCCGGATCCTCTCCGCGGAGGGCTGTCCACCGATGGTGAGCAGTTCCGGTTCGGCGAGTTCGCATTCGGGCTGCGCGATGGGGCAGCGCGGCGCGAAGGGGCAGCCGGGCGGCAGCGCGCTGAGCGAGGGCGGGTTGCCCTTGATCGGGACGAGGGCGCCCTGACGCTCTTGGTCCATACGGGGCACGGCGCCGAGCAGCCCCATGGTGTAGGGCATGCGGCTCTTGTAGTAGATCTCGTCGACGTCGCCGATCTCCACGGGGCGTCCGGCGTACATGACCAGGAGACGGTCGACGAACCCGGCGACGACACCGAGGTCGTGGGTGATCATGACGATCGCGGCGCCGGTCTCGCGCTGCGCGGTGCGCAGCAGGTCCAGGATCTGCGCCTGGATGGTGACGTCCAGGGCCGTGGTGGGCTCGTCGCAGATGATGACGTCGGGGTCGTTGGCCATGGCCATGGCGATCATGACGCGCTGGCGCATACCGCCGGAGAACTCGTGCGGGAAGGAGCGGTAGCGCTCCTCCGGCCGGGGGATGCCCACCAGAGAGAGCAGTTCGATGGCACGGGCGCGCGCCTTGTCCTTGCCCGCCTTGGGGTCGTGGACCAGGACCGCCTCGGCGAGCTGATCGCCGACGGTGTACACGGGGGTGAGCCCGGAGAGCGGGTCCTGGAAGACCATGGAGATGACCTTGCCGCGCTTGCGCGCCATCTCCTTGTCCTTCTTGCCGAGGATCTCCTCGCCGTGCAGACGCACGGAGCCGGTGATCACGGCGTGGTCGGGCAGCAATCCCATCGCGGCCATGGAGGAGACGGACTTGCCGGAGCCGGACTCGCCGACGATGCCCAGCACCTCTCCTCTGTGGACGGCGTAGCTGACGCCGCGCACCGCGTGGACGTCGGGGTTGCCGCCGAGTCCTTGGAAGGTGACGTTGAGGTCGGTGACCTCCAGGACGGGGACCTCGGAGGTCGGTTCGTCCGTGGTGTTCTCGGTGGCCTCGGCCGTGTCGATGCTCATGTTCGTGTCCCCTCCCCTAGGACCGACGCGACTTGGAGTGCGGGTCGAGGGCGTCGCGCAGCCCGTCCCCGATCATGTTCACGGCGAGGACCAGGACCACCAGCAGAACCGTGGGGAACAGGAACACCCAGGGGGCGGTGGTGGCGTACGGGGCTCCGTTCGCGATGACCACACCGAGACTGACGTCCGGAGGCTGGACGCCCAGCCCGAAGTAGCTCAACGCGGTCTCGCCGATGATGGCGGTGCTGACCATGATGGTGGCGTCGGCGATGAGCAGGGACGACATGTTCGGCAGGATGTGCCGCAGGATGATCTTGTGCGGGGGGACGCCCATGAATCGGGCCGCGTGGATGTACTCGCGTTCGCGCAGTGAGATGGTCAGACCGCGCACCATCTTGGAGGTGACCATCCAGCTGAACGCGGCCAACAGGATGACCAGGATGAGCCAGCCGCCCTGGCCGACGAAGTGGGTGGACAGGATCGCCAGGATGACGAAGCTGGGCAGGACCAGGGCCAGGTCGGCGACCCACATCAGGACCCGGTCGGTGATACCCCCGAAGTAGCCGGCGAAGGAGCCGACGAGCGCTGCGATGACGGTGGAACCGAGCGCGACGAGCAGACCGATGAGCAGCGACTTCTGCAAACCGGCGGTGGACTGGGTGAAGATGTCCTGACCGGTGTGGTTGGTACCGAACCAGTGGTCGGGCGAGATCCCCTCCAGACGCGCGGTGAAGTCGCGTTCGCCGATCCCCCACTGGCTGATGACGGGGCCGAGGAAGGCCAGAGCGGCCAGCAGGGCGATCAGGACGAGCCCGATGATGACCCGCCGGGTCCTCAGAAGCTGGAGCAGCACGTCCTTGGCCCGGTTGGGCATGGGCGGGATGGACGGCGTCTCTTCGGCCCCATCGGGGCGCTCGGACTCCGTGAGGTCTTCGGTCTGGCTCATGACGTGGTCTCCAGCTGGGCTGCCGCGGCGGGACGCGGAACGTACGGGAAGGGACGGGGGGCCATGGCCCCCGTGGCGACGAGGGCGGAGGTGTGCGTCATGGTCACACCCGCACTCTCGGGTCGAGCCAGGCGTAGAGGATGTCGGAGAGGAAGGACGCGGCCATGATGGTGATCGCCATGAACCAGGAGACGGCCGCGACCACGTGGACGTCGTGTCGGGCGATGGAGTCGATCAGCCAGGCGCCCATACCGTGCCAGCCGTAGATCTTCTCGGTGAAGGTCGCTCCGGAGACCAGGGCACCGAAGGTGAACGTGAAATAGGTGATCGTGGGGATCAGCGCGGTGCGCAGGGCGTGCTTGAACAGGGCCTTGCGTCGAGTGAGCCCCTTGGCCATCGCGGTCCGCACGAAGTCGGCGCCCAGGACGTCCAACATCATGTTGCGTTGGTATCGGGCGAAGGCGGCGAACAGCGCGACGGCCAGCACGAGTGTGGGCAGCAACGCGTGGTAGACGCGGTTGAGCAGGAGTTCGTACCACTCTCCGCTGAAGCCGGCCGTGTACTCGCCCGAATAGCGCAACAGTTGGAACCCGGCCAGGTCGTTGATGCTGACGGCGAGTACCTGGACGACGATCGCGATGACCACGGTGGGGACCGAGAGCACGAAGAAGGAGACCGCGGTGGCGGACTTGTCGAAGGCCCGGTACTGACGGATGGCGGCGTAGGCGCCGATCGCGATCCCCAGGAAGCTGCCGAGGAGGGTGGCGACGGTGATGAGGCGGAGGGTGACTCCGGCCTTCATCCACATCTGGGAGGCGACGTCGCCGCCCTGGATGGTCTTACCGAAGTCACCGGTGAAGATCCCGCCGAGCCAGGTGAGGTAACGCTGGGCGATCGGGGTCTGGTCGTTGAGGTTCAGCGCGTCGAGCTGAGCGTTGACCGCTTCGGGCGATGGCGGAGGCTGCATCTGCTCGAAGTAACCGCGCGGGTACAGGTTGGTGGCGGCGAGCAGGTACGCGAAGCTCGTCGCCAGGAAAATCAGTACGACGTAGTTCAGCAGCCGCCTGGCCAGGAACTTGCCCAAAACTATCTCCGAACCTCAACAGCCGAGCCCGGCGCTTGATCTGTGGTTGCGAGTCGCCGACACGGGGAGTGAGCCGGGGTGAGCAGGGCTTCACTCATGCCCGGATGGTTAGTCCGGTTAAGCATTCGCGAGTCGCCGACACCATGAGGATTACTCCATGTGACTGCCGAAACACACTGACTTCCGATTCACGGTCAGTGACCGGAATGTCAAGAGTGTGCGGGATGATGAGACACTTGGCGGTAACCACTCCATCAAGAAAAGACAACGGTGATGATTCGAGCCACAGATTTCCGCTCCATTGTCAAACACCACACTCGCCGCACTCGAGGCATCACTCAAAGTGAGAAAATGCGCCATACCCTGCCCAAACAAGCAACTTCGTCCCACATCTCGTAAACAACGTTTACCCAAAAGCCTCTTTTTCTCGGGCCAATAACACGACCGAGATCTCCGCGCAACACCCCGGAAACAACCCTCGGACCTCCGAAGACACCGCGTGACCAGAACCACCCGAAAATAGTCACACAGAGTAATGAAATGCCCGAGGGGGACCCCTTCGCCCTTCCTCCGATCCCGACGATATCGTCACACGGAGTGACGCATGTTAACTCTCGCTAACATGACTCCCCTAGGGCTACTTGGCCCGAGAGCCCTCGGCACCCGCCCCCACCTGGGGTGATTCCAGTGACGTGGAGAACAACGGCGATCGAACGCGGGGGATCAGCGGGGCGAGAGAACCCGAGCGGGCCACTCCCCACCACGTACCGAGCGCACACGCCGCGTCCCCGGCGACCGCCAGCGCCGTCCACCCCAGAGGGCCCACCGTGGCCGTGCCGCGACGGCGACGCCAGGAGGCGAGATGCGGCACGGTCAACACCGCCCCGGCCAGAAACGCCCCCCGGACGAGCCCCCTCCGCCGACCGCCCGCCCCCGCGGCGGCCCCGGCGACCACCATGCCCGCGAGCACCGGCCACCAGGTCGTTCGCGCCGTACGGGCCCCGGCCCGGACCGCGCTCGTCAGGTCGACGACCGCGGGGCGTACCGCTTCCAGGGTCGGGGCGCCGGCCTCCCCGGTCAGGCCTCGGGCGGTGAGCGCCGCCCCGGCCGCGCCGATCACGAGACCGCTCACGGGTCGGCCCCCGAGCACCGAGAGCAGGGCCACCAGTCCGTGCGGCGACATCTCCGGGCCCGTCGCCCACCGTCCGTACCGGCGCGCCGTCGCTCCCCCCTCGGCCGCGTGAACGAAGCGTGAGCGCAGATAGGTCCCGATCCCGTCCGGCATCGGGAGCCGGACCCTCGACCGGGGTTCGTAACGCACCGACCACCCCTCCTCCGCCGCGCGCCATACGAGGTCGGTACCGGCGAGTTCTCCCGCGTCGTGGGAGACCCGGACGGCCGCGCGACGTGCCACCAGGACGCGGACGGGCTCCAGGGGGTCGGCCGCGCCGTGCTCCTCCGGAGGCGAGGGGCGACCTCGCCCTCGATGTCCGTGCCCCCAGGGCAGGACGGGCGCGGGGTCGGCCCCCCGGTCGGCTCGTAGGGCGTGCAGTGCGGCCACCGTCATGCCCGAGGGGCCGAGGGGACGGCGGACCGCGAGGGTCCTGGGGATCACCGCGGCGACATCGGGGTCGACGAAGTGTCCGAGCGCGTTCTCCAGCCACCCTGGAGAGGGTTCGGCCCCCGCTTCCAGAAGCGCGAGGAACTCACCGTCGCAGACGGCCAGCGCGGCGGCCAGGGCCCCGGGACCCCCTGTGGGCCCGTCGACCGTGCGGGCGCCTCTCGCGCGAGCCGTACGCGCCGCGATCCCGGTGGCCCCGACCACGAGGGGACGTGCGCCGGGGTGGTGTTCGGCGATCAGGTCCAGCGTGGTGATCAGCGCGGCGGGGTCGATGGCGCCGCCTCGGCCGATCAGGACGATCCGTGTCCTCTCGTCGAGGGCGGCGGGGGCGGGGCGGGGGTGGGCCAGACCGGTCTCCACCAGGGTCCGGGCGAGGATCCGCTCGTCGAGGTCGGTGGGACGCGCACCGCTGATCCCGCGGATCACGGAACCGACACCCGTCGCGGGCAGCCGAAGAGCACGTGGAGGTGTGCCTCCGACGAGGACGTGTCCCTCATCGGTGAACCGGACGGAACGGTCGATCTCGATGCCGAGGCCCCTGGGAAGGGGGGCGGGGGTGGGCCGGGCCATGCCCCTACCTTGACGTGTGGGAGAGGACACGCGCAAGAGTGGACGAAGTGGTTAAATTCGACCCGCGTTCACCATATTGTTATCCGACGCGGGGGAGATCGTAGGTCGTCCGCCTTCGTCGACGATCGCCCCAGAAGGGGCTCATCGACTCTCCTCATCCCCTCTTTATCCAGTTCAGGCATGGTGGAACTGTCGAAAGCAGGCCGGTCGGGTTTCCAGAAAGGCACGAAGCGTATGCTGAGCGCGAGTAGGCCCTTCAGCGCCGTAGGGCACACCTCTTAGCCGCCATGACGATCTTCCACGGCCGACGCACAGGCCCCACCACCGTCCTCTCAGTGAAGCTTCGCGGCTTCTCCCCCGCCCTATGTCGCCGTCCTCGTACCGTCCCCCCACCGGTACCGAGCCGCTTCCCTCCCTGTTCCCGGGGGCTCCGCCCCGTACATCCACGACGCGCCGTGACCCCTTCCCGGGCATGGACGCCGCGTGGTACCGGCCCGGCTCCGCCCTGCCCGCGCACCCACTTCTCCAGGGGAGTGAACCCACATGAGTGAGACCACCACCCCTCGTTCCGCGCCTTCGGACCCGCTCCTGACGACGTCGGCCCCTCTCATCCGTCCCCAACGCCCGGCGAGACCCATGGAAGAGCCCAACAGCATCGGACAGGCCACCGCCCACCACGGCGGCGCCGTCCCTCTGTCCGCACAGCGACGTTTTCCCGGACTGCCGAGCCAGATCGCCTACGTACGCCGGTTCGTGGCGCGTCGACTGGCCGACTCGCCGGAACTGACCACGGCGACCTTGCTGGCCAGCGAACTGGCGACCAACGCCATCACCCACAGCGCCTCGGGACGCGCCACCGGCAAGTTCGAGGTATGCGTGCTCCAGGCCCCTGGTTGGGCACGAGTGGAGGTCCGCGACCTGGGCAGCACCACCGAAGAGCCCGAGCCTCAGCATCGTGACCCCTACGACACCGCCGAACACGGCCGTGGTCTGGATCTGGTGGAGGCGCTGTCGAGCTCCTGGGGCACCGAACCGCGCAAGGACGGCCGAGGCCGCCAGGTGTGGTTCGAGATCGTGTGGGACGGCGACGACCGCTAGGAAGACCAGGAGAACGTCGCCGTACCGGGTGGCACTACGGCTCCGTTCACTCCTCCGTTCCCGGTGAGCCGGTTCGACCGGTCACGGTGTCGGTGGAGTCGTTCGGGGTGGTCTCGTCGAGCGGCAACCGGTAACGCTCGTAGAGGCGGCGTGCGTAGTCCTTCGCCTCCTGCGAGGGCTCGTCGCCGAGCTCGTCGCGCAGTAGGTCCTCGAGGCTTTTCTTGGCTTCATCCATGCAACGCAGACTGCCTGGAGTGCGCGGATAGCACAAATCGACAGTCCGGTGACAGAGGGGAAAGTCCCGAAGAGCCCAGGGGACGGACGTCGTGGCGCCCGGATCCCGGTCCGCGCGGGTGATCGCGGGGTTCGAAGCGTACCCTCACCCCTTCCCGGCGAACGATCCGACGAGTCTCGCCCGAGAGCACGGGGTCGGCCGTTACCGGGGTTCCCGGCGCTCCACCGCCCGTGATGCCCCTGTGAGCACCCTCTCATATTAGTTGCTTGCGCTGGTTATTTGCACATGCAATCATAACTTGCACCCACGGGAACAACGCGCGTGCAACTATTTTTCTCAGCCTATCAGGAGCCTCCCATGCCACTCGGTCTCGTCGCGCTCGCCATCGGCGCGTTCGGTATCGGACTCACCGAGTTCGTCATCATGGGCCTGCTGCCCGACGTCGCCGCCGACTTCGCCGTGTCGGAGGCCACCGCGGGATGGCTCATCTCCGGATACGCGTTGAGCGTGGTCGTCGGCGCGCTGGGGATCACCGCGGCCACCGTTCGACTCCCCAGGAAACCCGTGCTCATGGGTCTCCTCGTCCTCTTCGTCATCGGGAACGTCCTCACGGCCGCCGCCCCGGACTACACGGTCGCGATGATCGGACGGATCGTGGCGGCCCTGTGCCACGGCGCGTTCTTCGGGATCGGCGCCGTCGTCGCCTCCGGTCTCGTCCCCGCCGCGAAGAGGGCCGGTGCCGTGGCGGTCATGTTCACCGGCCTGACCGCCGCGAACGTGCTCGGCGTTCCCTTCGGCACCTTCCTCGGCCAACAGATGGGCTGGCGTTCGACCTTCTGGGCGATCTCGATCATCGGCGTCCTCGCCCTCATCGGTATCGCCGCCCTCGTACCCGCCGTACGCGGTGCCGGGCCCGAGGTGAGCCTGCGCGGCGAACTGAGCGCCTTCCGCTCCGGCCAGGTCTGGTTGTCGCTCCTGGTGACCATGCTCGCCTTCGGCGGCATGTTCGGAGCGTTCACCTATATCGCCTACACCCTCACCGAGGTGACGGGCTTCGCCTCCGGCACCGTGCCGTGGCTGCTCGTCGTCTTCGGTACCGGGTTGCTCGTCGGCAACTGGGCGGGCGGCAGACTCGCCGACCGTTCCATCGACGGCACCCTCGTCACCTTCGTGGCCGTACTCGCCGTGATCCTCGGCGTGTTCGGACCACTCGCCGGATCCCCGGCCGCGACGGTCGTGATCCTGTTCCTCATGGGCGGGTTCGGGTTCGGCACCGTGCCGGGCCTCCAGACCCGGATCATGCGCTACGCGGGCGGGGCCCCGACCCTGGCCTCCGGCGCGAACATCGGCGCCTTCAACGCGGGCAACGCGCTCGGCGCCTGGGCCGGCGGCGTCGGTATCGGCGCGGGCCTCGGCTACACCTCGCCGATCTGGATCGGGGCGGCGCTCACGAGTACCGCCCTGATCGTCATGGTCCTCGCGGCGGTCGCCGCGCGCCGGAGCCGGCCCGCGGAGCCTCGGAGCGGGGCCCCGGAGCCCGTCGACACCGTCCCCGCCCACTGAACGACGGACACTCGCCCGTCCACTTCCACGTCCACTTCCAAGGAGAACCATGTCCACCATCGAGGTACCCCGGATCACCCTGAACAACGGCGTTCGGATGCCACGGCTCGGTTTCGGCGTCTTCCAGGTACCGGACACCGAGACCACCGCCGCGGTGACCTCCGCGCTGAAGGCCGGATACCGGGCCATCGACACCGCCTCCGTCTATGGCAACGAGGAGGGTGTGGGGCGCGCGATCGCCGCATCGGAGGTCGCCCGCGAGGAACTCTTCGTCACCTCCAAGCTCTGGAACTCCGACCACGGGTACGACCACACGCTCCGTGCCTACGACGAGAGCCTCGCCCGGCTCGGCCTGGACCACCTCGACCTCTACCTGATCCACTGGCCGGCCCCCGCGAACGACCTCTACGTCCAGACGTGGCGGGCCCTGGAGCGGCTCTACGCCGACGGTCGGGTCCGTGCCATCGGAGTGTCGAACTTCCAGCCCGCCCATCTGGAGCGTCTCGTCGAGGAGAGCGAGATCGTGCCGGCGGTCAACCAGGTGGAACTGCACCCGGCTCTCCAGAACCGCGAGCTCGTCGCCGCGAACACCGCTCACGGTGTGGTCACCGAGGCCTGGAGCCCGCTGGCGCAGGGGGCCGTACTCGGCCAGGAGGAGGTCGTCGCGATCGCGCGCCGGCACGGGAGGTCCCCGGCCCAGGTGGTACTCCGTTGGCATCTCCAGCAGGGCCGTGTCGTCATTCCCAAGTCGGTGACGCCCTCGCGGATCGTCTCGAACATCGACGTGTTCGACTTCGAGCTCACCGCCGACGAGATCGCGACCATCGACACCCTGGAGCGCGGCGGGCGCACCGGCCCGCACCCGGACGAGTTCTCCGGCTGAGACGACGGGGCCGCCCACGACGGGAGGCGGGGTCTTCGGCCCCGTCTCCATACGAAGGGCGCCCCCGCACCGTGCGGTGCGGGGGCGCCCTTCTCGTCCTTCACGGGCTTCGACCGTTACCGGCCGACGGGTTCCTCGGAGTCCTCGTCCCGCCGGTCCTCGGGCACGTCGCCCACCGTCGCCGCGGAGGCGGAACCGTTGCTCGCGGCGTTCGCCCCGGCCTTGGCACGGGCCCTGGCCCTGCGACGTTCACGACGCGCCTCGGCCTTGGCCTCGCGCTTCAGACGGCGTACCTCCACCAGCTGGTAGAGGACCGGGACCAGGATCAGGGTCAGCAACGTCGAGGTGATCAGACCGCCGATCACCACGAGGGCGACCGGGGCGGAGACGAACGCGCCGCCACCGGCCATGCCCGTCGCCATCGGGATCAGGGCGGCGATGGTGCCGACCGCCGTCATCAGGATGGGCCGCAGACGGTGCCGGGCGCCCTCGACGATGGCCTCGCCGAGCTCCATCCCCTTCGCCCGGTTCTGGTTGATCAGGTCCATCAGCACGATGGCGTTGGTGATCACGATGCCGATGAGCATCAGCATGCCGATCAGGGCCGCCGCGCCGACCGGGGTCCCGGTCATCAGCAGCAGGGCCAGCGACCCGGTGGCGGCGAACGGGATCGAGATGAGCAGCATGAGCGGCTGTAGCAGGCTCTTGAACGTCGCGACCATGATCAGGTAGCAGATGACGATCGCGGCGAGCATGGCCAGCCCGAGCTGGGCGAAACCCTCGGTCTGGTCCTGGCTGACGCCGCCCAGGGAGGCGGTGGCCCCCGACGGGAGGTCGAGGCCGTCCAGGGCGGTCATGATCTCGCCGCTGACCGCGCCCAGGTCGGACGCGCTCGGGTTGGCCGTGACCGTGGTGCTGGTGACACCGTCGATGCGGGTGAGCTCCGGAGGCTGTTGGACCTCGGTGACCTCCGCGACGTCGGCGAGCTCGATCTCCCGCCCGGTGGGCGTGGTGATCGGCAGCTCCTCCAGCTCCGCCACGGTCTGGGGCGCGTCCTGGACCAGGACGACCACGTCGCGGCGGATGTCCTCGATGGTGGCGGTGCCGACGTTACGGCCGTTGAAGGCCGCGGAGACGGTCTGGCCGATCATGGACTCGCTCAGGCCCTCTTCGACGGCCTTCTCGCCGTCCACGTGGACCTCGAGCGCGGGCTGCGAGGCGGAGATGCCGCTGGTGACGTCATCGGCTCCGTCGATGGAGCGCAGTTCGTCCTCGACCATGCCGGCGGCCTCGGCCAGGGTGTCCTGGTCCTCGGCGGTCACCTGGACCTCGATGCCCGATCCGCCCATGCCGCCCATGGAGTCGAGCCGGGGCTCGTACTCGGTGTCGAGGTCGGCGAAGGTGTCGCGCAGGACGTCGCGGTTGCGGATCTGGTCGGTGTCGGGGTCGGCGGTGATCGTGTAGTCGATCTGGGAGGAGCCGCCGCCCATCATCGGATTGCCGCCGATGTTGACCTGGTAGGTATCGATCCAGGCCATCCCCGCGAGCGCCTCCTCGACCTTGACGGCCTCGGCGTCGGCGGTCTCCAGGGAGGTGCCCGGGTCGAGTTCCTGGACGACGGTGTAGGTGTTCTCCTCGGCCTCCCCGAGCCAGTCGGTCTGGGAGTTCGCGGCCAGGGCGATCGTGCCGACGAAGACGAGGACCGAGGCGGCCAGGGTGACCACGGTGGCGGTCCGACGCTTGGTCGTGATCCAGCGGATGATCGGCAGGTAGGCACGCTGCATCGGGCTGCGCATCTCGCGCTCGTGCGCCTTGCGCTCGATCTCCTCGCGGGTGCTGTCGCCGACCTCGGCGGGCCGCAGGAACCAGTAGCACAGCACCGGGGTGATGGTGAGGGCGACGATCAGCGAGCCGCCCAGGGCCAGGGAGCTGGTCACGGCGAAGGGCATGAAGAGCTCGCCGACCATGCCGCCGACGAACGCCAACGGCAGGAAGACGGCGATCGTGGCGAAGGACGAGGAGGCCACGGCCGTGGCGACCTCACGGACGCCGTCCTTGACGGCGGCCATCCGTTCCTTGCCGTAGTCCATGTGCCTACGGATGTTCTCCAGGACGACGATGGAGTCGTCCACCACCCGGCCGATCGCGATGGTGATCGCGGCCAGGGTGAGCATGTTGAGGGTGAAGCCGAAGGCCTGCATACCGACGAAGGCCACCAGGACCGACACCGGGATGGACACCGCCACCACGAGGGTGGAGCGGATGGAGAGCATGAAGACCAGGATCACGATGACCGAGGCGACCAGGCCGTAGCCTCCGGCCTCGAACATGTCGGTGATCGAGTCGTTGATGAAGGGCGCCTGGTCGAACACGACCGAGAGGGAGACGTCGTCGCCGAGCAGGTCGGACTGTTCGTCCAGCACCTTCTGGACGCCCTCGGAGATCTCGACGGTGTTGCCGTCGGGGGTCGCCATGACCATGAGGGCGACGCTCGGGTCGCCGTCGAGACGGGCGATGGAGGTGGCGGCCTCGGGCACCAACTCGACGTCGGCGATCTCGGAGACCTGGACCGGGGAGGGCGCCGGAGCGGGCGGGGCGCCGGGGAGTGCCGCCGAGGGGTCGGCCCCGGCGGAGGGCCGCACCCACAGGTCCTCGATCTCCCCGAGGTCGGTGAGCTGGTCACCGGTGGTGACGCTGAGGCTGCGACCGTCCTCGTCGATGGTGCCGCCGGCCATGAGCAGGCCGCTCGCCTCCAGGGCGTCGGCCAGGTCCTGGACGCCGATCCCGGCCTTGTCCAGCTCGTCCTCGTCGGGGGTGACCTCGACGCGATCGGCCGGCAGGCCGGTCAGGTTGGCCGAGCGGACCCCGGGCACCGACTCCAGTTCGGGGATCAGGACGTTCTCGATGGTCGAGGCCATCGCCTGCTGGTCGAGGTTCTCGGAGCTGGCGGCCAGCAGCATCACGGGCATCATGTCCGTGCTCATGGCCATGACCGAGGTGTCGACGTCGTCGGGCAGCATCGGGGCGATCTGGTCGACGGCGACCTGGGTCTCGCGGACCAGGGCGTCCTGGTCGCGGCCGTAGTCGAACTCCGCCATGATCTGCGTCGAGCCGGTACTGGACGTGGAGGTGACCGTGTCGATGCCCTCCACCCCCTGGAGGGCCTGTTCCAGGGGTTCGGTGACCTGTCCCTCGACCACCTGTGGTGTGGCGCCCTGGTACTGGGCGGAGACCATCACCATCGGCAGGGACATCTCGGGGAAGAGTTCCCGTTTGGCCGAGAGCGCGGCGACGACGCCGAAGAACAGCACCGCCAGAGTGATGAGCAGGACCAACGCCCGGTTTCCGAGCGACATGACCGAAAGGCGGTTCACGCGTTCGTTCCTTCCGCGTGGGGGGCGGTGTCCCGGCCCGGGGACCGGTCCGCTCCAAGGGCCGTTGTGGCCGTTCTGGACATGAGAGGTGCTCGCTCCTAGCTCGACGGGTGTGGGACGGTCCGGCCCATGGGTGAGGAGCGCGTGTCGAACGCGCGCTCGCCTGCATGGCCTCGGTCCGGTCCGCGAGGTCGTGTGGTGCGGGGGATGCCGGGTCACCCGCCCGTGGGAGGTCGTGTTCTCCACGGACCGGTGGTCGTCCGGGGCGGGCCCTGTCGATGGGCCTCGTCTCCTCCGGGCGCACTCTCACCATACGTCGCGTTATATCTGGAGTGCGGCCGGATCCGGCTACTTCAGGGAACTCTCAGGGTCATATCCACCTTCTGTCGGGGACGACCCCGACCAAAGTCGGAGCAGGACGCGAGGATCGAGGGGGACTCTTCGCGAAGCGGCCCCGAACAGCGCCGATACCCCACCACCGAAGTAACGGACGTCACAGGGAAAAATTTCGGACACCCGGAAAAACGCACGCTGAGCGCACACCGAGAGCGTCCACCGCCTCACGAAGGGTGGAGAGGGCACCGGCGCGGCCCTCACGCCACCCCGTACGAACGGCGCGGCGCGGTGACTCAGACCGCCCGGGACTGTTCCTCTGGAGAGGAGAGGGCCTCGTGGGGCTGAGCGGTCCCCCAGACCACCTGGAGCAGATCCTCCAGGGCGTGGGCGAGGGAGTCGTCGACGAGTTCGTAACTGACCTGGCGCCCACGGGCATGGGTCCTGACGAGACCGCAGTCGCGCAGGCAGGCGAGGTGGTTGGAGACGTTCTGCCGGGTGAGGCCGAGCCGGTCGGCCAGACCCGCGGGGTAGTCGGGCCCTTCCAGGAGGGTCAACAGCAGGCGGCAGCGCGTGGGGTCGGACAGGGCTCGTCCCAGGCGCTGGATCGCGGCGAGACGCTGTTCGGAGGTCAACATGAAAACCATTGTACATAGCTTGCTGTATAGACAGCGATGGCTGTATAAACAGTCTTGAATGTATGGACAGCCGACGCTGTACTGAATCGTGAAGACCTCCACGACACTTCCGAACAGGGGGAACGATGGGTGCGGGACACGACCACGGCACGATCACCGCCGGGGCCGCCAATAGCAAGAGACTCGCGTTGGTTCTGGGCATGATGCTCAGCGTCGCGGTCGTCCAGGTCACGGGCGCCGCCTTCAGCGGCAGTCTCGCCCTGCTCGCCGACGCCGGGCACACCGTCACCGATTCCTTCGGGGTCGCCCTCGCCCTGGCCGCCGTATGGATCGCCGCCCGACCGGCCACCGCCCAACGGACCTTCGGATTCCAGCGCGCCGAGATCCTCGCCGCGGCCGTCAACGCGATCGTCCTGTTCCTCCTGTGCGGGTTCATCGTCATGGAGGCGATCGACCGATTCCGGGAACCCGCCGAGGTCTCCGGCATGGGGATGATCCTGGTCGCCGGGTTCGGCCTGGTCATGAACATCGCGGCCATGTTCGTCCTGCGGTCGGGGGCCGAGGAGAGCCTCAACGTCAAGGGCGCCTACCTGGAGGTGATGAGCGACGCCCTGGCCTCGGTGGGCGTGATCGTGGGCGGTCTGATCGTCCTGTTCACCGGCTGGCAGCAGGCCGACACCCTCGTCTCCCTCGCCATCGCCGCGATCATCGTGCCCCGCGCCTGGTCCCTGTTGAAGGAGGCCGTGCACATCCTGCTGGAGGCCACACCCAAGAACGTGGACCTGGCCGAGGTCCGCTCCCACCTGATGGGCCACCCCGCCGTCATCGACGTCCACGACCTGCACGCCTGGACCATCACCTCCGGGGTCCCCGTGATGTCCGCCCACGTCGTCGTCGCCGAGGAGGATCTCCGGGACACCGGGAAGATGCTCGACGAACTCCATTCCTGCCTGACCGGCCACTTCGACGTCGAACACTCGACCCTCCAGCTGGAGCCGCCCGGCCACGCCGACCATGAGGGCGCCCGGCACCCCTGATCCCGACCGGCCGCCACCGCTCCTCTCCCGCTCATCCGCCCGCACCTCCTCGAACACCCCCGACCGGGAGACACGGATCATTCCGCCGATAGGTGAGAACGCTCCCGCTCCTTGGCACAATTGACCGGGTCCGTGTGCGAGGAGGTGCAGGCGGAGATGGCGTACGACGACGCCTGGGCGGAAACGAACGCCCTATGAACGGGACCGGGGAAAGGCCCCTGACACGGTGGTGGCGGAGCCTGCCCTGGCCCATCAGACGACGGAGCGGGCGCTTTCACGTCACCGAACCCGGGGTCGCCCAACGTGAGATCGGCGCCTGGCGCAAGCCGGCCCGGGTGTTCCTCACCATCTTCCTCATGGTGAACCTGGCCGGCACCCTCCTGCTGATGCTCCCGGTCTCCACCACGGACGGCCGGGGGCTGGACTTCGTCCCCGCGCTGTTCACCTCGACCACGTCCCTGGCCGTGTGCGGACTGAGCGTGATCTCCGTGGGGCACGATCTGAGCGTCTTCGGCCAGGTGGTGCTCATGGTGCTGATGCAGGTCGGCGGTATGGGCATCATGACCCTGGCCGCGATCCTCGGCACGGCGGTCATCCACCGTTTCGGGTTGCGTATGCAACTCAACGTGCAGGCCGAGACGCGGAGTCTGTGGGTCGGCGAGGTCAGCGGACTGGTCCGTCGTGTGGCGATCATCTTCCTGGTCGTTCAGACCTGCGTGTTCCTGATGATCGCCCCGCGCATGTGGCTCGCCTACGACATGGACCCGCTCCAGGCCGCGTACTCGGCGCTGTTCCACGCGGTCTCCTCGTTCAACAACGCGGGCCTGTCCCTGTACGACGACAGCATGACGCGCTTCTCCGGGGACGCGTTCATCCTGTTGCCCATCGCCCTGGCGGTGATCCTCGGCGGCATCGGCTTCCCCGTCATCATCGAACTGTGGCGGAGCATGCGCAGGCGTGAACGCTGGTCCCTGCACACCAAGCTCACCGTCACCACGAGCGCCGTCCTCATCGTGGCCGGGGTCGTCCTCGTCACCCTGATGGAATGGAGCAACCCCTCCACCCTGGGAGGCCTCCACTGGTGGGCCAGGCTCACCGACGGTTTCTTCCATGGAGTGGTACCGCGCAGCGGGGGGCTCAACGCCGTCCCCACCGGGGAGATGCGCGACTCCACCCTGCTGCTCACCATCATGCTGATGTTCGTGGGCGGCGGCAGCGCCGGAACGGCCGGCGGGATCAAGGTCGCCACCCTGGCGGTGCTGTTCCTCGTGGTGCTGTCGGAGGTGCGTGCACATGACAACGTGCACGCCTTCGGCCGTTCCCTCCCCTCCACGGTGATCCGCCAGTCGTTGAGCCTGGTGTTCCTCTCCGCCTCGGTGGTCGCCTTCGGCACGCTGCTCATCCTGCGCACCACCGCGTTCGACTTCATGCAGGTGCTGTTCGAGGTCGTCTCCGCGGTCGGCGTGGTGGGCCTGTCCACCGGTATCACCCCGGACCTGCCCCCGTGGATCCAGGTCCTGCTCGCGGCGTTCATGGTCGCCGGCCGAATCGGCCCCATCACCTTCGTGACGGCCCTGGCCTTCCGTGATCGCAACCGCCACTACACCTTCCCCCAGGCCCGCCCCATCATCGGCTGAACCACGACCGTCCGGGGCGGGCGGCAGCGCCCCGCCCACCGCCTTGAGGAGAGATCTTGCCCAACCACGAGAGAAAAGACGACGAGAAACGCATCCTGGTGATCGGCCTGGGACGTTTCGGCAGTTCACTGGCGTTGGAACTGGCCCGACGCGGGTGGGAGGTCCTGGGCATGGACTCCAACCCCCGTCTGGTCCAGACCTACGCCGACGCCCTCACTCACACCGTCATCGCCGATTCCACCGACGAGGAGGCGCTGCGTCAGGTGGGGGCCCACCAGTTCGCCCGGGCCGTGGTGGCCATCGGCACCCACCTGGAGGAGAGCATCCTCACCACGTCCCTGCTGGTCGACATGGGCGTCGGCAACATCTGGGCGAAGGCCACCAGTCGCAGGCACGGACGGATCCTGGAGCAGGTCGGCGCCCACCATGTGGTCCTGCCCGAGCACGACATGGGCGAGCGCGTGGCCCACCTGGTCTCCGGCCGGATGCTGGACTACGTGGAGCTGGAGGAGGGCTTCGCGTTGGGCAAGACCAAGGCCCCCAAGGAGCTTCTGGGCCGGACCCTACAGGAGACCCGGGTGCGTCAGCGCTACGGGATCACCGTGGTGTCGGTCAAGCGGGTGGGGGCCTCCTTCACCTACGCCACCCAGGAGACGATCCTCCACAAGGGCGACCAGATCGTCGTGGCCGGCCGGACCGACGACGTGGAGAGGTTCGCCGAGAGCCAGCGTCCCTGAGGTCGCGGGCTCGGCGAAGGGGGTCCCGAGCCCGGACAAAGCAGGCAAATTGACAACCGTTTTCATTTTCCCTCATGATGGACCCCATGCGAACTGGGACCATCGTGCGTGCCGCCGCCCTCGGCACCACCGCGCTCATGCTCATCACCGGCTGCGGGAACGGCGGGACGGACACCGGAGGGGGGACCTCCCCGGCCGACGCCGACCTCACCGTCGTCACCGGCGTCTACCCCCTGGAATGGTTGGCCAGGGAGATCGGCGGCGACACCACCGCCGTCGTCCAGCTGACCGAACCCGGCGCCGAACCGCACGACCTGGAACTCACCGGACGGCAGATCGCCGAGGTGGACGAGGCCGACCTCGTGTTCTACGTCGAGGGCCTCCAGCCGGCCGTCGACGAGGCCGTCGCCCAGCAGGCGTCGGACTCCGCGCTGAACGTCGCCGACGTCGTCCACCTCCGCCCGGCCGACCCGGGAGCCGAGGACGATCACGACCATGATCACGAGCACGAGCATGAGGAGGAGGGGCACGACCACGGCGACCACGACCCCCACTTCTGGCTCGACGTGGAGCTCATGTCCGAGGCCGCCGAGGCTCTCGCCGACCGGATGGCCGAGGCCCACCCGGAAGGGGCCTCGACCTACCGACAGGAGGCCGAGCGGGTCACCGGGGAGCTGACCGACCTCGGCGAGGAGTACGAGCGGTCCCTCTCCTCCTGCGAGCACCGTGAGGTGGTCGTCGGCCACACCGCCTTCACCTATCTGACCGACCGCTACGACCTGGAGCAGATCGGCGTCAGCGGGGTCGACCCCGACACCGAGCCCTCACCCTCGCAGATCGCCGCGATCACCGACGTCGTCAAGGAACGCGACATCACCACGATCTTCACCGAGCCCCTGATGCCGGAGGCCACCGCGGACACCATTGCCGCGGAGACCGGGGCCGAGGTGAAGGTGCTCGACCCACTGGAGGGCGTGACCGAACGTTCCCCCGGCGACGACTACCCCTCCATCATGCGCGGCAACCTCGAAGCCCTCTCCTCGGCGCTCGTCTGCTCATGAACCCGGCACTTCTCTCCTATATCCGATGACACGGAAGAGGGCCCCGTCGACATGATCGTCGACGGGGCCCTCTTCTTGTTCGATCACGACCTTCCGGACCCGTTATCGACCAAGGTCCCCAAAACCACCGAACCTGCCCTGACCAGGCAGAACAAAGAGAAGTACGGTCCCGTGAATCGCATCCCGATTACATGGCGCTTACATCCCGCCAAACCCTCGGACAGGGCGCTCCCATCACGCTATGCTCGTGAGAGTGCTGGTGCCGATGCACGTGCATTTGTTAGTGCATCAGCAAGCACGTCTTCCCCTCTGTGCAAGATTCAAGGAGCGACTGGAACCATGACCGCACACAACGGTATCCGCGCCACCGAGCTGACCGAGGCCGCCTGGCAGAAGGCCAAGCGCAGCAATTCGCAGGGCGCCTGCGTAGAGATGGCCCGCCTTCACGACGGATCGATCGCCGTCCGCAACTCGCGCTTCCCGTCCGGCCCGGCCCTGGTCTACACCCAGGAGGAGATCGACTGCCTCATCCTGGGCGCCAAGGACGGCGACTTCGACAACCTGCTCGGCTAGGGCCGAGAGAGCGGACGCGCCTCGGGACGGCGCGTTCAACGAGAATCGAACCCTTGCGCCCCCGCTTCCCGAGCGGGCGAACGGAGGGCTCCGCCGACCGCGCGGAGCCCTCCGAACCGTTCCCTCCGGACATCGAAGAGGGCACCGCCCTTCGGGGTCGGTGCCGAACCGGGGCCCACCGCCCCGTCACCGTGTCGATCGACGTCGACGAGGCCTCACTCCTCGTCGAGGTCCCTCAACATCTCCTCCAGCATCGCGAGCGTCTCGTCCGGCGTGGCCGCGGAGACGCTGAGCTTGGTCATCGCCTTGGTGTAGGCCTCGACGGTGGCCCGTTTGTCCACGATGTCACCGTCGGTCAGATGCTCCAGGTAGAGGATGTCGGAGAGCTCGAAGTCGGAGTAGCGCAGCAGCGTGAAGGAACCGGCCTCCGCCGCGTGCGCGCCCACCGAGAAGGGGACGATCTGCAGGGTGATGTTGTTCCGATCGCGGCAGATGTCGATCAGGTGGCTCAGCTGGCCACGCATGATCTCCTTGCCCCGTTCCCTTCCCCCGATCGGCCTGCGCACGGCGGCCTCGTCGAGGATGATCCACATCTTCTTGCCGCGCTCCAGGTGTTCCTGTCTCTTCAGTCTGGCCTGGATGCGCTGTTCGGTGACCTCGTCGGTGTCGACCCCACCGGAGATGACCTCTCGGGCGTACTCCTCGGTCTGGAGAAGACCGGGAACGAACTGGGATTCGTAGATGCGGATCTGGTCGGCGGCCTCTTCGAAGCCCACGTAGCGGATGAACCACTTGTGGAGCGCGTCGCCGTACTCCTTCCACCATCCCGGCTTGTTGGATTCGAGGGCGAGTTCCTTGAATTCCTTCAGAAGCTTGCGGTCGGTGACCCCGTACAACTTCAGGAGGTCCTCGATATCCCGGGCCTTGAAACCGACCCGGCCGAGTTCCATACGGCTGATCTTGGAGGCCGAGGCGCGAATCTTCTCACCGGCGTCCTCCCGGGAGATCCCACAGCGCGTACGGTACTGCCGGAGCTGGTCGCCCAGGAGCATGCGGCGCACGGTGGGGCCACTCCCCTGACGCAAATGAGCGATATCCACGTTCGCCGCCTCTCTGTCCATTCTCCGCACCAGGGTATCGGCTTCGGTCCGGCCCCTTTGCCGTGCGACCGGGACACCACACGTACACGATATCGGCCGCGTCCCGTTACTCCCACGGGGTGTCCCCGCGGTCCCCACCGCCCCCTCCCCGGGGCGGCGCCCGTCCGTTCTCCCCGCCTTCGAGCGGCGAAGCGTCCGACAACGGGCTTCCTGACATCGACTCACACGAATTGCGCCCAAACGAACTTTCCGCCGGACGGTGTGGGAATCACACCCCACTCTTGCGCGAAAGCACTCACGAGGGCAAGCCCTCTGCCGCCCTCCATCCCGACCTCCGCTTCCCTTCTGCGCGGCAAGTGATCTCCCCCGTCACGAACCGCACAGATGAATTCACGACCACTGCGCATCAGGGAGAGCTGAATACCGGACTCACCCGGCCTGGTCAAGGCCACAGGTCCCCCATGACGTACGGCATTGGTGACCAATTCGGAAACGACGACCGAGACATCCTCCGACAAGTGCTCCATGCCCCATTCCAGGAGCAGGGCTCCGGAAATCTCCCGGGCCGCGCCCACCGCTCGGGCGCGAGGCTCGAAGCTCCATGTGACGGCGTCGTGCCTGTCACCGCAGACGGGGGTGTTCCAGCGGCGGGACCCGTGTGTCAGGACTTTGAGCCACCAAGCACCGGTCGGCTCCGCCACCGCCTCCGCACACTCCATGCCCTTCAACTCCTCACTGACGCGCCGCGCCCTACCACCCTCGGGCGGAAGCTCGTGCTACTGCACGGCTCGAATGCACGTGCATCTCAGTCTTGGTGGTAATCGTAAGCCAAGCCCGGACAATGTGCAGGCAAATGAGCACACAGAACCGCTCGGAGCGGTGCGATCGCAGGTGAGAAGCCTTGTGGAAAGGGGATTCCGGTGAAGCGCGCCCGGAAGGGGGCACCGTCGACACCCCGAGTACGTACCGACCGGTAGGCATGCCGATAGGATTCCCCCGCGCCCATCACGTGAACAATGGAGGTAACCCCATGTCCCCGACATCTCGTGTGGCGATCGTGACCGGAGCGGCCCGCGGTATCGGCGCCGCCACCGCCGAACGTCTGGCCCGCGAGGGTCGTGCCGTCGCCGTGCTCGACCTCCGGGAGTCCGATGCACAGGAGGTCGTCGATCGGATCACGGCCGACGGCGGTCGAGCCGTCGCGGTGGGCTGTGACGTCTCCGACGCCGAGCAGGTGGACGCCGCCGTCGCCACGGTGGCGGAACGGCTCGGTCCGCCCGCGATCCTGGTCAACAACGCCGGTGTGCTCCGTGACAACCTCCTGTTCAAGATGTCCCCGGACGACTGGGACACCGTGATCAACGTCCACCTGCGCGGCGCGTTCCTGATGAGCCGGGCCGCCCAGGCCCACATGACCGACGCCGGGTGGGGCCGGATCGTGAACCTGTCCAGTTCCTCGGCCCTGGGCAACCGCGGCCAGGCCAACTACGCGGCGGCCAAGGCCGGTATCCAGGGCTTCACCAAGACCCTCGCGATCGAGCTGGGGAAGTTCGGTGTCACCTGCAACTCGGTGGCCCCCGGTTTCGTGGAGACCGCGATGACCCGGTCCACCGCCGAACGCATCGGGATCGCCTACGACGACATGAAGGCCTTCAAGGAGGCCGAGATCCCGGTACGGCGCGTGGGATACCCCGAGGACATCGCGAACGCGGTGGCCTTCTTCACCGGTGAGGACGCCGGTTACGTCTCCGGTCAGGTCCTGTACGTGGCCGGCGGGCCGCTGGACTGACGCCCGTCCGCCGGCCCCGTCCACCGCGGACGGGGTCAGCGGGCGAAGGTGTCCCCGGCCGATGTCCTCCCCCGTTCCCCCGCGCCCTCGATCGTCTCGATCACCTCGGTGATCAGGTCCTCCACCGTTTCCACCCCGGAGGCGTAGTCCGCATGTCCTCGGCTGAGCACCGCCACCAGGTACTCCCGATCGGGCCCCACCACATAACCGACGGTGCCGAGGGCCCACCGGTCGCCGTCGGACGGACGTGGCGTCCATCCGTTCTTGAGTCCGACGGTGTCCTCCGGTCCCGCCACGACGGACACGCCCCAGGCCTGCTCCGGGGCCACCGTCTCCATGAGGTCGAGGACGTGGGAACGGGAGTCGTCGGTGATCGGTCCCTCCCCCGAGTACAGGACGCGCAGCAGACGGAGCTGGTCGGCGGGGGTGCTCATGGTGGAGCCCCAGGAGCCGGAGGGGTGGGGCTCGGTAGCGGTGAACCCGAGCTCCGCGGCGTATCGTTCGAAACCCTCGATGTACCCCATACGCGTGTAGAGGCCGTCGGTGACCTCGTTGTCGCTGTGGCGGATCATCCGTTCGGCACGGGAGAGCTCGTCCGAGGTGAGCCCGCCGCCCTCCTCCTCCACGCACATGTACAGCATGGTCAGGATCGTCAGCTTGGCCACGCTCGCGGTGGGCAGGGCCCGTTCCGCGTCATGCCCGTAGGCGATCCCCGTCCGCAGGTCCTGGACCGCGATGCCGAACTCCACCTCCCGTCCCAGCTCGGTGATCCGCCGGTCGAGGTCCCGACGTTCGTCGATCGAGAGCGCGGGGCCGGACGAAGGCGGTGTGGTCGCCGGTGCGAGCGAGCCCGCCGGAGGAGAGGGCATCGCCGCGCCCCGGTCCGGCGGACGGGCGGCGAAGGACGTCGCGACGGTTCCGGTCACGACCGATCCGGGCAGGGTCAGGGCGATACCCAGGGTGAGCAGGACGGACATGGCACAGGACCAGGTCCGTCTTTCGGCGGGGGGACGCCGGAGCACACGATCACCGGTTCGTTCTACACCTGAGGGGTACAACTCGTACCGGTGATTATCCCCAGATAAGACACATATGGCACCTGTCCGACATTCGATCGATACGGGCGCTCTCTCCGGTCACGCCCGTTCGACCCGTTCGTCCTCGTCGATCCCTCGGGCCGCCAGAGCCTCTCCCGTCGCCTCGGCCATCCTGAGCAGGTGCACGATCACCGGCACCACCATCAGGTGCGGGCGCCCGACGATCCCACGTGCGCGATAGCCCTCGCGGGCGGAGTTCAGGGCCACCGCCACCATCGGGATGGACCGGATCGTCAACGACAGGACCAGCGCGACCCGGTCCGGTGAGACGCCCACGTGCCGGAGCGGCCCGGCCAGCCGCTCGAACAGCCCCAGCATCTCGCGCACCCGGGTGGTGAGGGTGATCGCGTTGGCGAGCAGGACCAGAGCGGCGAGCTGGGCGCACAGCCGCGCGCCCTCGGTCCAGGCGCCCACGAAGAGGGCCTGGAAGAGCCCGATCGCCAACAGGAAGGGCCACAGCACCCGCAGCGCCCGCCACGCCCTGCGCGCGCCCAGCCCCACGGCCGGATACAGGAGCAGGGCGAAGACCAGGGCGCCCACGGAGAGCCACAGGTGGGAGGCGATGATCAGGACCGCGCCCAGCACCAACAGGGCGAGGAGCTTGGGCCCGGCCGGGGCCCGGTGCATCGGTCCGGTGCCGGGCACGTACAGTCCGAGCACGCTCACGACGTCCCGTCCTCGTCCGCGGCGTCCATGAGCTTGAGGTAGAAGGGGACGGCGTCGGCCGGTGGACCGTCGAAGGCCACCCGGCCCGCCTCCATCACCAGGACCCGGTCGAAGCCCTCGAGCAGTTCCAGGTCGTGGGTGAACAGAAGGACCCGCTGTTCGAGCCCGGCCAGAGTACGCCGGAACATACGGGTGTTACGCAGGTCCAGCAGGGTGGTCGGCTCGTCGAAGACGAGGATCTCCGGCTCGGTCACCAGGACCGAGGCCAAGGCCAGAAGCTGCTTCTGTCCCCCGGAGAGCAGGTGACCGGGATGGTCTCGGTGGCCGTCCAGGCCGTGGCGGACGAGGATCTCGTCGACCCGGCGGGCGGTCTCGGCCTTCCCCAGCCGCAGGGAGCGCAGTCCGATCTCGACGTCCTCGACCACGGTCGGCATGATGATCTGGTTTGCGGCGTCGGAGAAGACGAAGCCGACCCGCCGCCGGATGTGTTTGGCGTGCCGCCGGGTGTCCCACTCCCCCAGCGACACACGGCCCTCGTCCGGGACGACGAGTCCGTTGAGGGTGCGGGCGAGCGTGGACTTGCCCGATCCGTTGGCCCCGATCACACCGATGCGGTGTTCGGCGAGGTCCAGGGTGACGTCGCGCAGGACGGCGCGGTCGTCGTAGGAGTGGGAGACCCCCTCGAGGCGGAGCATCAGTCCTTCTTCCCGTCCTCGATGTCCGTCACGTGGACGGGACGGCCCGCCGGCGGGATCGGGTAGGCGCGGAAGACCGTCGCGGCGATGAGCGCGGTCACCACGGCCTTGGCGATGTCCCCCGGAAGGAAGGCGGCCATGGCGGCGGTGGTGGCCAGGACCCCGTCGCCGAGGACGACCGACATCCACGGCAGGCCGATGACGTAGATGACGATGACGCCACCGAGGAGGTTGACCAGCAGCCCCTGCCAGAAGCGGTACCTGCCGTTGCGGACCATGACGTCGGTGAGCAGCCCGATGACCAGGGCGGCGAAGATCCAGCTGACGATGAAACCGCCGGTGGGGCCGGCCAGGACCGCGACGCCTCCACGCCCTCCCGCGAAGAGCGGGAGACCGGCGAGGGCCAGGGCGAGGAAGGTGGCGACGGCCAGCGTTCCGCGCTTCCAACCGAGAAGGCTCGGCGCGAGCATGATGCCCAGGGTCTGGAGGGTGATCGGTACAGGAGAGAACGGCAGGGGGATGGCGACGGTGACGCTCAGCGCGGCGATGAGCGCGGCGAACACCGCGATGAGGGCGAGGTCTCGGGAGACGAGACCTCGGTACCGGACGTTTTTCCTGGTCCCGGTGGCGGGCATACGTGATTCCCCTCAGGAGGATGGTGGGAACGGGGCACGACCCATTGTCCGCTACGTACCTCTTCCTGTAATGGGCCGGGGCGTACAGAAGGGGATGGTCGGGCCTTGTAGGCATCCACCTGAGATCCACGTCACAAGATCTCCCCGGGGTTCCACGACGAAGGCCCCGGAAACACGACGGTGGCGACCGTCGTGCTCCCGGGGCCGGTGATGTCCTCCCGCGTGGACGCGTATCAGGGGCGGTACGCGGCGGCCCCGGAGAACTCGGCGAGGGAACCTCCGGCCGAGATCGCGTCCCGGGCCGGGATCTCGGCGTCCTCCTTGGACTTCAACAGCCCGCCCAGGCCCACGGCCTCGTCGGGAGAGAGGAAGACGGCTCCGTCGGAGTCGGCGAAGACGACGTCGCCCGGGCGCACGACCGCGCCCGCGATGCCGACCGGCACGTTGATCGCGCCCTCGATCCCGGCGATACGGGTGGTCAGCGGACTGTACCCGCGCGAGATCACCGGGAAGTCGTAGGCCAGGGTCTCGTCATGGTCGTTGATCGACCCGTCGATCACCGCTCCCACGGCGCCCCGGGCCTTGGCCGTGTAGGAGACCAACCCGCCGAAACACGACCGTCGGTGGTCGCCGGACTGGTCCACGACCAGGACGTCACCGGGACGCAACATGTCGACCGCCATGTGGACGGCCGTGGAGTCCAGGTGCGGGATGCGCACCGTGACGGCCGTGCCCACGAACTTGAGCGGGCGCCTGTTCGGCTGCAGCCCGAGGGCGAAACCATGGTCCCGAAGGTGACCGAGCGTCGAAACGCACGTCTTTTCGAGTTCGGTGATGATTCGGCCGTCGATCTGTTCGGGCATGTCGTTGACGACGAACACAACTGTTCCTTTCTCGGAGGAGTCGTCCGGATGCTTCGAGGAGCGACCGGTCACTTGGCGCTGGAGAGCTCCGGAATGAAGGTCACGATGTCGGGCACCAGGATGAGGATGGCCACGACCACCAGGTCGGCGACGATGAACGGCACGATGCCCCGGAAGACCCGGCCCAGACCGGCCTCGGGCACCGCCCCGGAGTAGACGAACGCGTTCATCCCGACCGGGGGCGTGATCAGCGCCATCTCGGCGACCTTCACGATGAGCACGCCCAGCCAGAGGCCTTCGAAGCCGTACCCGGACAGGATCGGGTGCAGCAGAGGCGCCGCGACGAGGATCATCGAGATCCCGTCGAGGAACATGCCGAGCGGCAGCAGGAGCAGCAGGCACAGCACCAGTACGACGTAGGGCTCCAGGTCCGCGGCCAGGACCGCGTCCACCACCGCCGTGCTCGCCCCGGACAGGGCGAGGAAGTAGGTGAACACCCCGGCCCCGGCCATGAGCAGGAACGTCATGGCGGTCAGGCCCACGGCCTCGGTGACCGACTCCTTGATCGCGCGTGCCCACCGGGGCGGCCTGGTACGGATGAGCAGGATGACGAACGCGGACACCGCGCCGAAGGAGGCCGCCTCGGTGGCGGTGGCGACGCCCAGGTAGATCGTGCCGATCGAGACCATGAAGATGACGACGAGCAGCATGAAGCCGAACAGGTCGGGCCGATCCTGTCGGGTGCCCTCAGAGGGCTCGGTCGCCCCGGCCGCCTCGGGGAGACCCGCTCCGGCCGACGGCGAGGACGGCGCCCCACCGGCCATCGCCGGTTCCCGCTCCAGGGCCGCGTTCTCACGGGCCTTCCTGCGTCGGCCGACCAGGACCAACAGGACGATGGTGATCCCGTAGAGGAGGATCGTCAGCAGACCGGGGCCCAGCCCCGCCAGGAGCAGCTCGCCGATGCTCTCACCCGTGACGACCCCGTACAGGACGAGCACGATGGACGGCGGGATGAGCACGCCCAGTGTGCCGCCGGCGCAGACGACCCCGGCCGCCAGCCGGATCCCGTGCCCGGCCTTGACGATCGCGTCGGTGGACACCCTGGCCATGGTCGCCACGGTCGCGACGCTGGACCCGGTGACCGCGGCGAAGAGCCCCGACCCGGCCAGTGACGCGAGCGCGGAGCCTCCCGGGAGACGGCGCAGCACGCGCGCGGCGAGGTCGAACCCCGCCTGGGCCAGCCGGGCGTGAACGGCGAACACGCCCATGAGGATGAACAGCGGGATGATCGTCAGCGAGTAGTCGGCCGAGGTGGAGAAGGGCTGGTTGGCCACCGTGCTGACCGCGGCGTCGGTGCCCCGCATGAGGACGATGCCGACCAGGCCCGCCACCATGAGGGAGAGGCCCACGTGGAAGCGGATCGCGAGCAGCCCCAGGAAGAGCGCCAGGACCGCGAGGACGATGAGGAGTGTCTCGGTGGTCATGACGCGCCCTCGCCGTTCTGTCGGTGCGCGGTGGAGCGGTCCGCTTCGGGAGCCGTGTCCACCTCATCGGTCTCCGGCGTTCCACCGGAGCCGAGCGTGCGGAACTCCATGACTTCCTTCCAGACCGCCATGACGAAGAACAGGAGGAAGGACAGGAAGAGCACGAGTTTGGCGGGCCAGGTGGCCAACCGCAGGATGTCGTTGGTCGTCTCTCCGCGTTCATAGGCGCTGAGCAGGACCTCGCCCATCCCCCAGACGATGAGGGCGCCGAGGATCGCCAGCAGGACCACGCGCGCTCCGGAGAGGATCCGGCGCGTCCGGGGGCCGAAGCGCTCCTCGACGAGAGTGACCGAGACGTGCTTTCCGTCGATCTCGGCGGAGGCCAGTCCGAGGAAGGCGATGGTCACCAGGAGCAGGGTCGAGATGTCCACGGTCCCCAGGACCGACTGACCGAACGCACTGCGGCCGACCACGTCGGCGACGGTCAGGAACATCAGGGCCAGGAGCAGGAGTCCGGCTCCGAGGTTGAGCGCGGTGGCCACCGCCCCCACCGGCCGGGGAAAGCCGATGCGACTCACTCTCGATCTCCTTCCGTGCAGGCCACGAGCGGGTCGGCGTAGTCGGAGACCGGGGTCTCCTCCGCGATGATCCGCCGATAGTCGTCGAGTACGGACCGGGCGTCGTAGCCGCGTTCCTCGTAACGCGCCACCCAACGCTCGGCGACGCCGGCCTCCTCCTTCCAGGCGGCGACCTCCTCCTCCGGGAGGGAGAGGAACTCCGTTCCGTTCTCGACCATCTCCTGGCAGGCGATCTCTCCGAGCGCGTCCATCTCCTCCAGCCCGTTGGCGATGCCCTGCGCGGAGGCCTCGGTCAGCGCCTCCCGGTACTCCTCGGGCATGGACTGGAAGAGCTCCTCGTTGATGACCACGATCGACGACGAGTACGCGCCGATCCCGGGGTCGAGGAGGTACGGGGTGGTCCGCGAGAGCCCGAAGGTGGGCAGGTTCGCCAGGGCCAACGAGGTGTAGCCGTCCACGACTCCACGACTCATCGACTCGTAGATGTCGTTGGCCGTCATACCGATGGGGTTGGCGCCGGCCGCGAGCATCACGTCCGATGTCAGGCCACCGGCTCGGATGCTCCTCCCCCTCAGGTCGTCGAGGCCGGTGACCTCGTCCTGCAACCCGATGGCGGCGCTGCCGAGCGGCAGTGGGAAGAGGAGACGGACGCCCTGACGGTCGAAGTCCTCCCTGTAGACCTCGTTCTCCTCGTACAGCCGCTCGATCGCGGTCATCTGCACCTCGGGGTTGTCGGTCTCGAACGGGAGCTCGATGACCGTGAACATGGACAGGTCCGAGGCGGCGTAGATGGACCCGACCTGGGCCACGTCGGCGCGACCGTCCAGGGTCGCCTGGGCCGATTCGTCGGCGCCGACGAGACTCTCCGAGTAGTGGAGCCTGACGGTGACGCCACCGTCGGTGAGCTCCTCGACCTCCTCCGCCCACCGCTGGGCCGTACGGGACTGGTCCGACGTCGGGTTGGAGTAGGTCGTGTAGTGCAACACGTAGGTGTCGTCACCGAGAGCGGTACCGCCACAGGCGGTCAGTACCGCCAGGGCCGCGCCCGAGGCCAGGAGCCCGGTGGTGCGTACCGGGCCACCGGCTCGGGCGCGCCTTGCGCGTCTTCTCATGTCTCACGCTCCTGCTGGGGCCACGCGGTAGCGACGGAGGGACAGTGCGGGGTTGACCTTGCGGACGTGCTCGATGCGGTCGCACTCGACCACGGCCGTGCCGAGTCCGGGGGCCTCACCGACGGTGGCGATGGCGATCCCCATCGGGTCCACGACGGCGCTGTTGCCCGCGCCGGTCGGAGCGCTCTGGTCGGCGGCGAGGACGTAGACGGTGTTCTCGATCGCCCGCGCCCGCACCAGGGTGTTCCAGTGGTACTCCTTCAGCGGGCCGGGCACCCATTCGGCGGGCAGCGCGATGATGTCCGCCCCGGCGTCGACGAGGACCCGCGAGACCTCCGGGAAGCGCAGGTCGTAGCAGGTCTGCATACCCACCTTGAAACCGTCGACGTCCAGAAGGTCCGGCGTCTCCGGGTCGGCGGCCAGGACACGGTCGGACTCCTTGTAGCCGAACGCGTCGTAGAGGTGGACCTTGCGGTAGACCGCCTTGATCTCACCGTCCTGGATCCCGACCAGGGTGTTGTGGATACGGCCGCCCTCGGCCGTCTCGTTCACCCCGGCGATGACGGAGAGCCCGAGCTCGGTGGTGAGGGCGCGCAGGCGCGAGACCGTCGGGCCGTCGAGCGGCTCGGCGCTGTCGACGAACCGGTCGTCCATGGCGGGCGCGGTGAACACCGCGTACTCGGGCAGGACCGCCAGACGCACGCCGAGGTCGGCGGCCCGGCGCAGCATCCTCTCGATCTCCGCCAGGTTCTCGGCCTTGTCCTCGGCGGGCGCGAACTGTACGACTGCGACGTTCAGGGTCATCAACGGCTCCTCAGCTCGTTCTCGATCTCTCGCAGGGTTTCGAGGGCTCCGGTGAAACCGGACAGCAGCGCCCCGTACTGCATGGTGGTCACGATGGTCTCGGCGTTCTCCTCGACCGCGAGACGTTTCTCCGCGTCGCTCCAGGCGGGCAGGACCCAGGGCTTCCCTGCGGCCCCCGCCGCGCGGGCCAGGTGTCTCAGGTCCGCGAGATCGGCCTCCCCTGCGGTGTAGGCGCCCCGGTCACGACGTAGCGACAGGTCCGAGGGGCCGATGAAGATACCGTCGACGGCCGGCAGAGCGAGGATCTCCTCGATCTGCTCGAACGCCGAGGCGTCCTCGATCATGGGGTAGCAGCGGGTCCCCGTGTCCTGGCGGGCGACCCACTCGTCGGTGAACCCCCGGAAGTCGGAGGTCCGGCCGCCCGCGAAGGAACGGTCGCCCAGAGGCGGGAACTTCGCGTACCCGCAGACCTTCTCGGCGTGCGCGGCCGATTCCACGTGCGGGATGGCCACGATGTCGGCTCCGAAGTCCAGGGCCTGCTGGATCGGCCCCCTCTCCGGTCCCAACACCTTCGCGATGACGCTCATGCCCTTGGAACGGATGAGCGGGAGCAGCCAGTCCAGGGCCGCCAGGTCGAAGAGACCGTGTTCGATGTCGAGCACGACGGTCCCGTAGCCGGCCAGGTGGGCGATCTCCACCGCCGCCGCCGAAGGCTCGGAGAGCCAGATCGCGTGCCGTTTCTCCACTTGGTCGTTCACGCCGTCCCCCTTCACGGGATGTGACCCACATCCCTAAATATCTGGTGTGGACACCTTGTATACACGTAGCATCCGAGGCGTGTAAAGGTAGGATGCTCTTTGTGTCAGATCAAAGGAAGACCTCAGCCGGGAGTACTCGACCTCGACAGTCCGCGCGGGAACGCGCTTACGAGATGATCGGGGCCGCCATCCTGGTCGGGACGTTCGCCGAGGGCGAATTCCTCGACGAGGCCGTCCTGGCCAGAGAGGTCGGGACCTCACGGACCCCCGTACGCGAGGCCCTCCACCGGCTTCAGGCGGAACGCTTCGTCGACCTCGTCCCTCGACGCGGGGCCCAGGTACGGGTCGTCACCGCCACGGAGATGCGCGAGATCTATCAGGCCCGCTTCGTCATCGAGTCCGACGCCATCACCAAGATCTGCGACCGTCGACTCGGTTCTCCCCCCGACTCGGAAGAACTCATCGAGGCGATGGAGGACGCCGGCCGGAAGCGGGACTGGAACGCGCTCGCCCAGCTCGACCAGCGCTTCCACTGCTCCATCGTCCGGCACCAGGGCAACGCCGTCCTGGGCGAGATGTACGACTCCCTGCGCCCCCGTCAGGTGCGCCTGGCGGTGCGCACCATCGGCCGGGGCCCCGAACGGCTCCCCATCATCGAACGCGAACACCGCGAGCTGAAGGCCGCCCTCGACGCGCACGACGGCCCCTTGGGCACGGCGATCCTCAACGTCCACCTCCAGGAGGTGCCCGAGCTCGTCCAGGCCTTCTCGGAGTGACGCCGGGCCCCTCCACCATCGCCCGGCGCCCTCACCCCCTCGACGCCCCCGGCACGCCGGGGGCCGCCCTCCCCTACTCGGCCGTCTCGGCGCGGCGGATGCGCTTGAGCGGGATCGGCAGGACGCACACCGGGACCGGGATATCCAGGCGATGACCGGTGTCGGTGGGGATGCCGGTGTCGGGATCGATGAGCAGCGACCTGAGCTCGTCGCCGTTCTGGGCGGCGGCGACCAGGTGGTCGGGCTCGTCGCGGTGACCGCGCACGACCGTGAAGTGGCGCGGCCAGGCGCCCACCGGCGTGTCGGCCAGATGCTCCAGGCGGGCGCCGCCGTCGCGGACCGCGAAGGTCGAGATGACGTCGGCCCCCCGGTTGGAGACGTAGACACGCCCCTCGTAGGTGCTCGTCAGGGGGAGGGCATCGCCCTCGGCGATCTCGCGCCCCTCGACCTTGAGACGGTGCAGGACGATCTCGGCGGGGAAGTTGCTCCCCGCGGCCTCCTCCGCGGTGGCGGGGAGCGACCCCAGGTGTTCGCCGGCGCCGGCCACCCCGTCCCAGCGCACGACGTGCACCCGGGAGTCGAGTTCGCCCACCACGTACACGTGGTCGCCGTTGACGACCATGTGCCGGGGACCGGTGCCGGGCGGCAGCGGGACGACGGGGAAGTCGTCCTCGTTCGGCTCGGGCACCTCGTCGGTGACCTGTTCGGGCAGCGGCGTGTAGTGGTAGACGCGCAGGTCGTCGGTGCCCAGGTCGGCGGCGAGAAGGTAGCGGGCCGCCGGCTCGAAGGAGTCGAGGGCCACCGCCGTGCTGTGCGCGTGCGGTCCCTCCTGACGGTCGGCCACCGGCCCCTTCCCACGGTGGGCGAGCGACCGGATCTCCCCGGTGGGCGTCCCGTCCTCGGCGGTGGCGACGAGGGAGACCAGACCGTCGGCGTATCCGGCGACGGCCACCTCGCGCGGGCCTAGGTAGCGGACGTGGCAGGGAGAGCCGCCTCCGGTGGGCACGGAACCCAACTCGGTGAGGGAGGCGTCGCCGTGCGGCCGGAAGGCGGTGAGGGCCCCTTCGGCCCGCTCGTTGACCGCGTACACGGTGGGCGGCTCGGGCCGGTAGGCCAGGAAGGAGGGCCCGGAGGTGCGGGCGGCGACCCCTCCGTCGGTCAACTCTCCGGTGCGCGGATCGAACCAGACCCGGTGGATGCCCCGCCCCTCGCCCGGGGGATCGGAGTCGGGGGTGTAGGTCCCCACGAGCAGGAGTCGTCGTGGTGTGTCCACCGGGAGCCTCGTTTCCGTCGACTGGAGCGGACGTGTGGTCCATACCGCCCGCGGCATGCTACCCGTCCCCGTCCCCGCCCGGGAAGGGACGAGGCCGGAAACCCCGACTCAGTCGATCACGGCCCCCGCGGTGAGGTTGAGGGCCGCCCCCGAGACGTGACGGGCCCGGTCCGAGGCGAGGAAGACCGCCGCGTGCCCGGCGTCGGCGAGCGTGGGCAACGCTCCGAGCACCGTGCTCCGGGCGAGTTCGTCGAGCTCGCGCTCCGTGGTGGCCTCGTCCGAACGCGAGGAGAGCGGTACCTCCCTCCCCTCCACGATCACCTTCAGGTCTTCCCCATAGGCGTCGGCCCCCGCCACGGACTCGGCGAACCCGCCGGTGCGCAACCAGGCGACGCGCACCCCTCGCGAGCCCAGCTCACAGGCCCACTGGCGGTACATCGCCTCCACCGTCTCCCAGGCCACCCGGGTACCGCCCAGCTCCGGGGAGGGCGGGCCGTGCCCGATCACCGTCAGCACCACACCGGAGCCCCGTTCCGCCATGTGCCGGGCCGCGGCCCGGACAGGGTGGAACTGCGCGGCCAGGGCGGTCGTGACCGGGGCGGCGAAACGGTCGAAGGGCATCCGTTCCAACGGCGCCCCTTGAACGTCGCCGTAGGAGACCGCGTTGAAGACGATGTCGACGCGTCCGGCCTCGGAGACCACCGAGTCGGCGTGCCGCCCCACTTCTTCGGGGTCGGTGACGTCCAGACGGGCGATGCCGGGTTCGGGCCCACCGAGGCGGCCGATCTCCTCGGCGACGGCCGCGAGCCTCCCCTCTCTGCGACCGGTGAGGAAGAGCCGGGCCCCCTCCTCGGCGAACGCGCGCGCCACGGCGCCGCCCACGAAACCTCCCGCGCCGTGCACGATCGCGATCCTGTCCTTCAACAACACGGAACCCACCTCTTCCTGTCGGGGTCGAACGGTCCTTCCGTATCGACCTCCCCAGGGGCGAGGACTCATCGGTGCCGGCGGGGCCTCGGTGACGCTCCGGCGCGGGTGGAGGGGCAGGTGGAACGCCTGTCACCCCGCCGATCCCCCTCGTTTCGATGGCTCGGACCGGGTGGTTCGTATACGGAATGTCGTAAAACGACGACCATCCGACTCGTAGTACATCTGTTACAGTTCCTCCTCAACAGGCCGAGATGGGAAGGTAAGGGTCTCCTCCATCACACCCGTCCTGTTCGAGATCTCCGGATTCGGCTGACCGTACCGACGGGGATCGCGACCGGACGGGCGGCCTCCGGGCCCCCTCGAACAGCCGCTCCGGCCCCCGGAGGGACGACCCCGATCAAGACCTCATCCCCCCTCGGTGACGGCGAGTACGCGCGACTACGCGCGCTCGCGGACCGTGGTTCCCCGCTCACCCGAAGTCTGGACCTGCCCTTGACCCTCCGATACATCTCCGAAGTGCCGCTCCCCGACCGGGACGTCATCGATCTGGTGCGCCGGTCGTGCGCCGATGTGCCCGAGGGGTCGACCCGCCTGGCCAAGTGCTTCTACGACAATCTCTTCGCGATGGTGCCCGAGGTGCGGGACATGTTCCCCTCCGACATCCGGCCTCAGCAGCAGCGGATGGCCGACGCCCTCCTGGCCGTGGTGCGCCACCTCGACTCGCCCGACGAGATCGCGGAGTACCTCCGGCGTCTGGGGCGACAGCACCACCGGGAACTCGGTGTGCGGCCCGAGCACTATCCGCACGTCGGGCGCGCCCTCGTACGCGCGGTCAGCGAGGTCTCCCCCACCTGGACGTCCTCGATGAGCTCGGCCTGGGTGCTCGTCTATCAGTGGATCACCGCGCACATGATGGCCGGTGCCCAGGCCGACGACGGCTCCGAGGGCGCCCCCTACACACCGCGCAGGGCCCGCCGTTGACCGATGACGGCGCTCAGGCACATTCCCCCACACCCATCGTCGAAAGCCTCCGTTCATGACACAGCCCAGCCAGAACCGCCTGCCCGGCAGCGAGGGCGAGCACCACGTACAGCGGGTCATGGGTACGGCCGAACGCGCCGCCCGGTTCTACCGCGACCAGATGCTGGACCACCTGAACCCGGCGATGAAGGAGTTCATCGCCCACCAGGAGATGCTGTTCATCGCCACGGCGGACGGGCGGGGCGAGTGCGACTCCAGCTTCCGGGCCGGGCCGCCGGGGTTCGTCCACGTCATCGACGATCGCACCCTGGCCTTCCCCGAGTACCGGGGCAACGGGGTGTTCGCCAGCGCGGGCAACGTCACCCAGAACCCGCACATCGGTCTGATGTTCCTCGACTTCTTCCACAACCGGATCGGTCTGCACGTCAATGGTCGGGTGAAGATCATGGAGGACGAGGCTCTACGACCCCATGTGCCGACCCTGCCGCTGCCGCAGATGCCGGGACAGCGCGCGCAGATGTGGATGCTGGTCCAGGTGGAGGAGGCCTACATCCACTGCCGCAAGCACATCCCCCACCTGCGCAAGGTCGGCGCCGAGGAGTCCTGGGGAACCGACGACACCCTGCGCAAGGGCGGCGACTTCTTCGAGGCGAAGAAAGAGAACGAGGCCCGGCGCGAGGCGGTCGTCGCGGAGGCGCCCCGCATGGACGGTCGTCACCGTCGCGTGGAGGAGCACGCGGGGCAGGGGTACACCGTGGGCGCCGAATCGTACCGGGGATGGTACGGACGATCGTGACCCCGTGAACGCGAGGGCGCCCCGACCGATGTGCTCGGTCGGGGCGCGTCCTATTTCCCGTCGGCGGTCTTGACCGCTTCGAGGGCCTTCATGATGCGTTTGTCGGACACCGGGTAGGCGGTCCGCAGTTCCTGGGCGAACAGGCTGACGCGGTACTCCTCCAGCATCCAGCCCAGTTCCACCACGTCGGGGTCCTCGGCACGACCCGCCTTGAGAACCCCTCGGACCTTGGTCACGGCCTGGCGCATCTGTTCGACCTTGGCCATGTTGACCTGATCGCGGCGCGGGTTCTCCGCGAGTTTGCCCAGCCGGTACTCGATGCCCCGCAGGTAGCGGTGCAGATCGTCCAGGCGGGAGAGCCCGGCCCGGGTGATGAACCCGTCCCCGACCAGACCGGCGAGCTGCCCCTGGACGTCGTTGAGCGAGGGCAGCACCGCCAGGGAGGTGGTCCCCTTGATCTTCTTGGACACCTTGCGCCACAGGACCAGGACCCGGGCGACCTTGTCGAGGACCTCGGCGAGGGTATCGCCCAGGTCGGCCCGGATCCGGTCGGCGAGCCGGGCGAAGTCCTCGCCGTTCCACACCGGCCCTCCCTCACGGGTGAGCAGGTGGTCGACGGCCGCGGCCTCGGCGTCGGCCAGCATCTTCTTGATCGAACCGTGCGGGTTATCGGCCAGGGCGAGCTTGTCCGGGTTGTTCAGCCCCTTGCTCACGACCGTCGCCGGGGACGGGATCGTGAGCATGAGCAGGCGACGGGTGCCCGCGCGCATGGCGGCGCGCTGTTCCGGGCGGGTGTCGAAGATACGGATGGCGACGCTCTCGCCCTCGTCCACCAGCGCCGGATAGCCCTTGACCTTGGGACCGAGCGCCTTGCGCTCCAGGGTCCGTTCGAGGGGCCCGAAGTCCCAGGAGGTGATGCCCTTGCGCTCCACGCCCTTGGCCTCGGTGGCGATGGCCTCCCGCAGCCGGGGCTTGAGCGCGGCGCGCAGCCCTTCGAGGTCCTTGGACTCGGCGAGGGTGCGCTTGCGATCGTCCACCGCGCGGAAGGTGATGCGCAGGTGGTCGGGGACCCGATCGAGCTGGAAGTCCTCCGCGCGGACGCGCTCCCCGTAGGCCATGCGGGTGAGTTCGGCGGCCAGGGCCTCGGTGAGGGAGCCCTCGTACGGGACCAGGGCGCCCCGGGCCCGGGCCGCGTGGTCCGGGACGGGCACGAAGTTGCGCCGCAGCGGCTTGGGCAGCGAACGGATCATCGCGGTGATGAGTTCGTCGCGCAGACCGGGGATCTGCCAGTCGAAGCCGGTGTTCTCCACCTGGTTGAGGAACTTGACCGGGATGTGCGCGGTGACCCCGTCCGAGTCGCTGCCCGGCTCGAACTGGTAGGTGAGGGGGAAGACGAACGAACCCTGACGCCACGTGTCCGGGTAGTCGTCCTCGCTGACCACGTCCACACCGTCGTTGATGAGCTCCTCACGGGTGAAGTCGAGGAGCTTCGGGTCGGCGCGGTGGGCCTTCTTCCACCAGGAGTCGAAGTGGGCGGCCGAGATCGCCGACTCGTCGACGCGACGGTCGTAGAAGTCGAAGAGGGTGTCGTCGTCCACGACGATGTCACGGCGTCGGGCCCGGTGTTCCAGGTCCTCCACCTCGTCGAGGAGTCTGCGGTTCTCGTGGAAGAAGCGGTGGCGGGTCTCCCAGTCGCCCTCGACGAGGGCACGCCGGATGAAGAGCTCACGGGAGAGCTCGGGGTCGATCCGGCCGTAGGAGACCTTGCGCTGGACCACGATCGGCACCCCGTACAGGGTGACCCGTTCGAAGGCCATGACGGCGCCGCGTTTACGTTCCCAGTGCGGCTCGCTGTAGGAGCGCTTGACGATGTCCGCGCCGAGCTCCTCGGCCCACTCGGGCTCGATCCTGGCGACCATGCGACCCCAGAGCTTGGAGGTCTCCACCAGTTCGGCGGCCATCACGTAGCGCGGTTGCTTCTTGAACAGGGCCGATCCGGGGAAGATCGCGAAGCGCGCCCCTCGTCCGCCCAGGTACTCGTGCTTCTCCGGGTCCTTCAGACCGACGTGGGAGAGCAGACCGGCCAACAGCGACATGTGGACGGCGCGCGGGTCGGCGGCCTCCTCGCGCAGGGGCGGCACCTCGATGTCCATCTGCCGCAGGACCTGCTTGAGCTGGGAGTGGATGTCCTGCCACTCACGGACGCGCAGATAGTTCAGGAACTCCTCACGGCATTCCTTGCGGAACCGGTTGCCGGACAGCTCGCGCTGCCGTTCGCGCAGATGGTTCCAGAGGTTGAGGAAGGCCAGGAAGTCCGATTCCTTGTCGACGAACCGGGCGTGGGCCTGTTGGGCCTGTTGCTGCTTCTCGGTGGGGCGCTCGCGCGGATCCTGGATGGACAGCGCCGAGGTGATGACCATGACCTCGGCCAGACAGTCGCGCTTCTCGGCCTCCAGGACCATACGGCCCAGGCGAGGGTCGATGGGCAACTGGGCCAGGCGGCGACCCGTCGGGGTGAGGCGGCGCTTCCGCCCCTGCCCGCCCGCGGGTTCGGGGTGCAGGGCCCCCAGTTCGGTGAGGAGGTTGACGCCGTCCTTGATCTGACGGTGGTCGGGGCCGTCCACGAACGGGAAGGCGGCGACGTCGCCCAGCCCGAGGGAGGCCATCTGGAGGATGACCGAGGCCAGGTTGGTGCGCAGGATCTCGGGGTCGGTGTACTCCGGGCGGGAGAGGAAGTCCTCCTCGGAGTACAGCCGGATGCAGATGCCCTCGGACACACGACCACAGCGGCCCTTGCGCTGGTTGGCCGAGGCCTGGGAGATCGCCTCGATCGGCAGCCGCTGCACCTTGGTGCGATGGGAGTAGCGGGAGATGCGCGCGGTGCCCGGGTCGATGACATACTTGATGCCCGGCACCGTCAACGAGGTCTCGGCGACGTTGGTGGCCAGGACGATGCGGCGTCCTCCGTGCGAGGACCAGACGCGCCGCTGCTCGGCCACCGACAGGCGGGCGTAGAGGGGGAGGATCTCGGTGCCGCGGAGTCTCTTCTTCTCCAGGGCCTCGGCGGTGTCGCGGATCTCGCGTTCCCCGCTGAGGAAGACCAGGATGTCGCCGGGGGCCTCCCCCGACAGCTCGTCGACGGCCTCGAGGATGGCCTGGGTCTGGTCCTTGTCGGTGCCCCCGCCCGGGTTCTTCTCGTCCGGGTCGAGGATCTCGTCGGTGATCGGCCGGTAGCGGACCTCGACGGGGTAGGTGCGCCCGGAGACCTCGACGATGGGGGCGTCGTCGAAGTGGCGGGAGAACCGTTCGGGGTCGATGGTGGCCGAGGTGATGATCACCTTGAGGTCGGGACGCTTGGGCAGGAGCTGCTTGAGGTACCCGAGCAGGAAGTCGATGTTGAGGCTGCGTTCGTGCGCCTCGTCGATGATGAGGGTGTCGTACTGGCGCAGCATCCGGTCGTGCTGGATCTCGGCGAGCAGGATGCCGTCGGTCATCAGCTTGACGAGGGTGTTGTCGCCGGAGGAGTCGGTGAAGCGGACCTTGTAGCCGACCGTCTCGCCCAGGGGGGTGCCGATCTCGTCGGCGATGCGCTCGGCGACCGTGCGGGCGGCCAGCCGACGCGGCTGGGTGTGACCGACCGTGCCCATGACGCCGCGGCCCAGCTCCAGACAGATCTTGGGGAGCTGGGTGGTCTTTCCCGAGCCGGTCTCACCGGCGACGATGACGACCTGATGGTCGCGGATCGCCTCGGCGATGTCCTCGCGGCGGGCGCTGACCGGCAGCGCCTCGGGGTAGTGGAGTTCGGGGACGGACTCACGACGCGACTCGACGCGGACCCGCGCTCGGTCGATGTCCTCGGCGATGTCGTTCCGCACGGAGGCGCGGCGGCGCTCGTCGCGGATCTTGGCCAGTCCGTCGATACGTCGACGGAGCCGGTGACGGTCCGCGGGCATGAGGCCCCGCAACCGGGAGCGGAGAGGATCCGCGTCGGAGGAGGATGTGTGCGCGGACGAGCGCGCGGGCGTGGTGGTGCTCATCAGTACTCAAGGTTAAGAGGGACCGCAACCGGTTTTCCCGGTGGGCGGGCCGACACGGGGCCGGCCGGTGGAGCCGGACGGCGCGGGCGGCTCCGGGCCGGGGGCGGCCCCCGGGCGCACCTCGTTGAGAACGCCTCCGAGGGACGGTTTGTTCCGTCGGGGGCGGGCGACCGTACCGGGGGGCGTCCTCTCGACGGATCCGTCGAGAGGACGCCCCCGACCGTGTTACGAGGTGTGCTCCTCGACCCAGGCGTGAACGAGCGCGGCGGTGCTCTCGCCGTGCTCCTCCAGCATGCTGATGTGGTCGCCCTCGGCGTCGACGGCGACGTGCGGCAGGGACCACTCGAACCGCCAGTCGTCGCCGCCGATGCGGGTCCCGTCGGCGGTGCGCATGGGACCGCCCGGGCGCACCGCCAGGGTGGGCACCTCGGTGCGCCGAGGTGCCCAGTCGGCGCACAGGCTCATGTAGCGGCCCATGGCGGTGACCCGGGTGCCGTCCATCAGCCCGAAGCGGGTCTCGCGTTCGAGCACCCCGGCCTGGATGATGGGCCCGGCGGTCGGTTCGTCCGGCATGGGGGTGTCCATGAGCACGACCGCCTCGGGCGCCCGGCCTCGGGCCTCCAAGAGGGTGGTGACCCCGTGCGCGGTCCATCCACCCGAGGAACGGCTGACCACGACGAACGGTTCGTCGCCCACCACCTCCAGGACGGCGCGGGCCTGGAGTTCCATGGCGGCCTCCAGCGTCGCGGGCAACGGGTCGCCCGGGGTGAAGCCGGGCTGGGGCAGTACCACGACCTCGCGTCGCCCCTGGAAGTAGGCGCCGAAGCGGGCGTACTCCTGGACCCCGGAGACCATCACCAGCGACGGCAGGCACACCAGTCGGGGCCCGATCGGGCCTCGGGCGACGGTGACGGGCCGGGGCAGGGGACCGAAGTCGTCGGGGCCGTCGAAGGTGGGCCGCAGATGCGCCGCGGCCTGGATGAGGGCGAGCCCATCGTGGACGCGTCCCTGCACGCAGGCCTCGCGGAACAGCGGGACCGAGGCCTCGATCGGGTCGCCGACGGCGGCCGGCCGTTCGGGGGCCGGCGCTCCGTGCTCGGGGAGTTCGGCGGCCAGGAACGCGGCCAGACGTCGGGGGGTGGCGTGGTTGAGCACCACCGAGGCGGGAAGGCGCAGTTCGGTGGCGTCCCTCAGCTCGTTGCGCAGTTCCACGGCGGTCAACGAGTCCATGCCCAGTTCGAGGAAGTTCTGGTCGGGATCGAGCTCTTCGCCCGCGGACCGTCCCAGGACCTCCAGGGTGCGTGAGCCGACCAGGTCCAGCAGCGCCCGATCCCGGTCGTCCCCGGTGAGGGAGCGCAGGTCGGGGCCGGCCGAACCGATCGCGGCGGCCTTGCGACGCGGGGGCCGGACCAGTCCGCGGAACAGCGGCGGAAGGTGACCGGTACGGGCGGCCCGGGAACGCACGGCCCCCAGGTCGAGCGGCATCGGTACGAGGTGGGCGTCGGTCGCGGCCAGCGCGGCGTCGAGTAGGGCGAGCCCTTCGTCGTGGCCGAGAGGGCGGGCCATGCCCAGGCGACGCAGTCGGGAGATGTCGGTGTCGGCCAGGTGGGATCCGGACTCGCCCAGCCGCTCCCAAAGGCCCCAGCCCAGAGAGAGGCCGGCCAGCCCTTGGGCGCGGCGGTGGTGGACCAGTCCGTCGAGGAAGACGTTGGCGGCGGCGTAGTTGGCCTGTCCCGGACTGCCCAGCACACCGGCGGCGGAGGAGAACAGCACGAAGGCCGTCAACTCCAGGTGCCGGGTGAGTCGGTGCAGGTGGAAGGCTGCGTCGGCCTTGGGACGCAGGACGGTGTCGATCCGTTCGGGGGTCAGGGCCGTGAGCACGCCGTCGTCGATGGTGCCGGCGATGTGCACCACCGCCGTGGGCGGATACGCCTCGATGACCTCGGCCAGCGCGTCGGAATCGGTGACGTCGCAGGCCACGAAGGTGCTCTGGGCTCCGAGTCCGGCGAGTTCGGCGCGCAGGTCGGCCGCGCCGGGGCTCTGTTCACCACGACGGCTCAGCAGCAGCAGGTCGCGGGCGCCGTGGTGGGCCGCCAGGTGGCGGGCGATCGCCGAGCCGAGGACACCGGTGGCGCCGGTGACCAGGACGCGACCGCCGGCGAACCCGCTCGGGGCGGCCTCGTCGGGGATCTCGGCGGCGGTGAACCGGGGCGCCCGAACCTCTTCGGAACGCAGGGCCATCTGCGGTTCCCCCGTGGCGAGGGCCCGCGGCAACAGGGCGACGCCCTCCTCCCCGAGACCGGGGGCGAGGTCGACGAGGACGAAACGGTCGGGCTGTTCCACCTGTGCCGACCTGAGCAGCCCCCAGAGCGGGGCGTTCGCCACGTCGTCGACCCCCTCCTCACCGACGGCGACCGCTCCGCGGGTGACGATGACGAGCCGCCGATCGACGGTGCGTTCGTCGGCCAGCCAGGTCTGAAGCAGATCCAGGACCCGGTGCAGGGCCCGTCGCGCCTCGCCGGACAGGTCCTCGGGGTCGGGTGAGACGGAGACGCACGGGACCAGGACGGTGGCGTCGTCGGTCAGCTCGTCGAGACTCCCGATCGAACGTGTCCGCAGCCCCGCCCCGGTCAGGGCGTCGGCGACCCCGGCGGGGTCCTCTCCCAGGACCGTGAACGCGGTGTCGGCCGGCACGGCGGGCAGGTCGAGGGCGGGCCAGGTCAGGGCGTACAGCTCTCGGGACTCCGCGCGGCGGGCGCTCTCCTCGATCCGGTCGGCGGCGACCGCGCGGACCTCCAGCGCGTCGGCGGTCAGCACCAGGTGTCCCGTGCCGTCGGTGACGGTGAGGGCGTACTCGTCCTCGCCGACACGGGCGGTGTGCACACGTACCGAGGTCGCGCCCGTGGCGTGCGAGGTCACCCCGGTCCAGTTGAACGGCAGCCGTACCTTGTCGTCCTCGTCCGCGAGGAGGGCGATGGTGTGCAGAGAGGCGTCGAGCAGAGCGGGGTGGACGTCGTGACCGTCCACGGCGACGCCCTCGGGAAGCGCCACCTCCGCCCAGACCTCGTCCTCGTCACGCCAGGCCGCGCGCAGCCCTTGGAAGACGGGACCGTAGCCGTAGCCTCGGGAGGCCAGGCGCGGATAGAGGTTGTCGACGGGCAGCGGCGCCGCCGAAGGCGGCCACACCCCCTGGTCGACAACGGGTGTGGGCCGCTCCGGGGTGAGCACGCCCTCGGCGTGCTCCGTCCAGGTCCCGCCCGCGCGCCCGTGCACACGCACCGTGCGACGACCGTCGGCGTCGGCTTCTCCGACGGTGACGTGGACGCGGACGTCCTCGTCGGGCCGTAGAACCAGGGGCGCGTTGAGGGTCAGTTCCGCCACCCCGCCGGCGCCGACGTGTTCGGCGGCGTGCAGGACCAGATCCAGATGGGCCGCCCCGGGCAGGATGACGGTGCTGCCCACCGCGTGGTCGGCCAGCCAGGGGTGGTCGCTCAGGGAGAGCAGCCCGGTGAACAGGTGTCCGGCGTCGTCGGGGAGTTCGACGGCCGCGCCCAGCAACGGATGCGGGACGGGGTCGACGCCGCTGCCGGAGACGTCCGCGGAACGGGTCGGGGCCGACCAGAAGCGGTCCCGTTGGAAGGCGTAGGTGGGCAGGTCGACCAGCCCGGGACGGTACGGGTCGTACAGGGGAGCCCAGTCCACGGCCACGCCGCTCACGTGCGCGCGGGCCAGTGCCAGGAGCGCGTCAGTGGGCGTTCCCTGGTCTCGACGCAGGGTCGACAGGACCGCCGTGGTCTCGTCCCCCGCGGCCTCCACGGTCTGCTGGATTCCGTAGGTGGTGACGGGGTGGGCGCTGACCTCGACGAACGCACTGAACCCGGCATCGTGCAGGGCGCGGACGCCCGGCTCGAACAGAACGGTCCGGCGCAGGTTCTCGAACCAGTGCTCCGCGTTCAGCGCGGTGCCCTCGATGCGTTCACCCGTGACGGTGGAGTAGAGCGGGACGCGGGTCGGACGGGGGGTGATGTCCGCGAGCGCGGCGAGAAGATCCTCGCGCAGGGGGTCGACGTGCGGGGAGTGACCGGCGACGTCGTCGTGGATGCGACGGACGTGCACCCCGTCGGACTCACAGGTCTCGATGAGCTCGGCGACGGCGTCCTTGTCTCCGGCGACCACCACGGTGGCGGGGCCGTTGACCACGGCCACGCCGAGTCGACCCTCCCAGGGGAGGATCCGTTCGGCCGCCTCCTCCGCGGAGATCGACAGTACGGCCATCGCGCCCTTGCCGACCAGGGAGGTGAGCAGCCTGCTGCGGGCGATCACCACCAGGGCGGCGTCCTCCAGGTCGAGCGCCCCGGCCACGTGCGCGGCGGCGATCTCACCCTGGGAGTGGCCGATGAGCGCCGAGGGGCGCAGGCCGTGACGTCGCCACAGGTCGGCGAGGGCGACCATGACGGCGAAGAGGACGGGCTGGACGACGTCGATCCGGTCCAGGCCGGGCGCCCCCGGCTCACCGCGCAGTACGTCGGTGAGCGACCAGTCCACATGGGCCGCGAAGGCCTTCTCGCATTCGTCGATACGAGCGGCGAAGGCCGGGTCTGAGTCCATGAGGGGGACCGCCATACCGCTCCATTGGGAGCCCTGGCCGGGGAAGACCAGGGCGGTGCGGGCCTGTTCGCGTACACGGCCGCGCACCACGGAGTCGTGGTCGGCCCCCTCGGCGACGGCGCGCAGGGCCTCGACCAGTCCGTCGGTGTCGGATCCCACGACGACGGCGCGATCGGGCAGGTCCGCACGGGCCGTGGTGAGGGTGTGGCCGACGTCGACGGGCCGCAGGTGGGGATGGGCCTCGACGTGGTCGGCCAGACGCGCGGCCTGGGCGGCCAAGGCCTCGGCGCCGCGCGCCGAGAGCGGCCAGGCGACGGGGCCCGTCCGCTCGGGCGCCGGTTCCGGGGCGGCGTCCGGCAGGGGTGCCTCTTCGAGGATGGCGTGGGCGTTGGTTCCGCTCATGCCGAACGAGGACACGCAGGCGCGGCGCACGTGGCCCTCTTCTCGCGGCCACTCGTGGGCCCGACGCAGAGGGACGACGGTACCGGCCGACCAGTCCACGCGCGGAGTGGGCGTGTTCAGGTGGAGGGAACGGGGCAGCAGCCCGTGCCGGAGGGCGAGCACCATCTTGATCACGCCGGAGATACCGGCGGCGGCGACGGTGTGCCCGATGTTGGACTTGAGCGAGCCGAGCAGCAGTGGACGGTCGGGGGTGCGGGCCCGGCCATAGGTGTTGATGAGCGCCTCGGCCTCGATGGGGTCGCCGAGCGGTGTGCCGGTACCGTGCGCCTCGGCGGCGTCGATGTCGGCGGCCTCCAGCCCGGCGTTCTCCAGAGCCTGTCGGATGACCTTGCGCTGGGCGGAGCCGTTGGGCGCGGTCAGCCCACTGGAGGCACCGTCCTGGTTGACCGCGCAGCCGCGCACCAGGGCCAGGATCGGACGCCCGGCGCGGCGGGCGTCGGAGAGGCGTTCGATGACCAGGACACCGCAGCCCTCGCTCCAGCCTGTGCCGTCCGCGGCCTCGTCGAAGGCCTTGCTGCGCCCGTCCGGGCTCAGCGCCCGCTGTCCGCTGAGGCCGGCGAACTCCGAGGGGTCGGTGACGACGCTGACCCCGCCGACCAGGGCTCGTTCGCACTCGCCCCGGCGCAGCGACTCCACCGCCGTGTGCAGTGCGGTGAGAGAGGAGGAACAGGCGGTGTCGATGCTGACCGCGGGCCCCTCCAGCCCCAGGATGTAGGAGATGCGGCCCACCGAGACGCTGGGCGCGGTACCGGTGACCAGGTGGCCGGCGCTGCCGTCGGTGGTGTCCACGGCCCGGGGACCGTACTCGGTGGCGATGACCCCGGCGAACACCCCGGTACGACTACCGCGCAGGCTCGTCGGGTCGGTGCCGGAACGTTCCAGGGCCTCCCAGGCGCACTCCAGCAGCAACCGCTGCTGGGGATCCATGGCCGTGGCCTCCTTCGGCGAGATACCGAAGAACGAGGCGTCGAAGTCGGCGACGTCCTTGAGGAAGGAGGCGTTGCGGACGTAACTGTGGCCGTGGTGGTCGGGATCGTCGTCGAACAGGTCCCGCAGGTCCCATTCACGGTCGGTGGGAAAACCCGACACGGTCTCGCGTTCGTCGACCAACAGCTCCCATAGCCGCTCCGGTGTGTCGATACCACCGGGGAAACGGCAGCTCATCGCGGTGATGGCCATCGGTTCGGAGGCGGCCTCGCTCAACCGCCGGTTCTCTTCGCGCAGACGTTCGTTGTCCTTGATGGAGGCGCGTAGGGCCTCCACCACCCGGCCGTCGGGACGGCCGGTGGCGGTGTCGTGCATCGTGTCCCTCGATCGCTCAGGGTCTTCGGCGCGGTAAGGGCGCGCCGTCGTGTGGAGAAGGTCGGCTCGTGGGAGTCCCGGCGGGTCAGTCCCGCCCGTAGACCATGCGCACCAGGTCGTCGACGTCCATGGAGTCGACGTCCGCGCCCTCCTCGGCCGCGGCGGGCGGATCGGACGCCTCTGCTCCGTTCCCATCGCCGGCGTCGGCCGGGGCCAGGGCGAGCACGGCCTCAAGGAGGCCGGCGGCGCGCAGGGCCTCCAGAGGAACGGAGTTCAGGGCGGCCCTGAGCCGCTCCTCCTCGGCCTCGGGGTCGATCTCCCGAACGTCGGTGTACTCCCCCGCCAGGTGTTCGGCGAGAACCCGTGGGGAGGGGTGGTCGAAGACCGTGGTGGCGGAGACCTCCAGGCCGGTCAGGGAGCTGATCCGAGCCCCGAGTCGGACGGCGCCGCGCGAGTCCAGCCCCATGTCGAGGAAGCCCTGTTCGGCGAGGACGTCCCGGGGAGAGGCGTGGCCGAGCAGGGCCGCGGTCTCGTCGCGCACCAGGTCCAGAAGGGTCTCGGTCCGCTCGTGACCGTCCATGCCGGACAGGTCGAGCCGGACCGTGGGCGCCGGGGCGGCCTCGGGTGCGCCTCCTCCGGTCTCGACGATCACGCGCCCCTCCACCGGCGGGTTCATCCAGAACCGGCGTCGACGGAAGGGATAGGTCGGCAGGTCGGAGAGGAGTCGCCCCTCGGGGAAGAGCGCCGTCCATTCCACGTGTGTTCCACGCGTGTGCAGGGCCGCCAGGCCTTCGGTGAGCTCGTGCGTCTCGGAGCGGGTGCCGCCGAGCAGGGCGGTGACCTCGGCGTTCTCGGTTCCGGACAGACAGGACTGCACCATGGAGGCCAGGACTCCGTCCGGTCCCACTTCGACGAACTCGGTGATCCCGGCGTCGCGCAGCCGGCCGATACCGTCCCCGAACCGGACCGCCTCGCGTACGTGTCGCACCCAGTAGTGGCCGTCGAGGATCTCGTCCCCGGCGCGACCACCGGTCAGGTTGGACACCAGCGGGATCCGGGGGGCGTGGTAGGAGACCCGTGAGGCGGCCTCGGCGAAGGGGCCCAGGACCGGGTCCATGAGGGCCGAGTGGAAGGCGCGGCGCACCGGCAGACGGCGGGTCCGTCGTCCTCGAGCGGCGAACGCCTCGGCCACGGTGAGCACGGCCCTCTCCTCGCCGGACAGCACCACGCCCTCGGGCGAGTTGACGGCGGCGAGCGAGACCACCCCCTCGGCCTCGTCGAGGGCTTCGCGGATCTCCCCCTCCCCCGCCTGGACGGCGACCATGACGCCGCCCTCGGGCAGGTCCTGCATGATGCGGCCCCGAACGGAGACCAGCTCGACGGCGTCCTCCAGGGAGAACACCCCGGCCACGTACGCGGCCGCCAGTTCGCCGATGGAGTGGCCCACCACGTGGTCGGGCGTGACACCGACCGATTCGAGCAGACGGGTGAGGGCGACCTCGACCGCGAACACCCCGGCCTGGGTGTAGAGGGTCTCGTCGAGCAGGGCCGCCTCGGGGCTCCCCTCCTCGGCCCACATCACCGAGCGCAGCGGGCGTTCCAGACGCCGATCGAAGGCGTCGACGACCTCGTCGAGGGCCTCGGCGAACACCGGGTGGGCCCGGTACAGGTCGCGGCCCATACCCGGCCGTTGCGACCCCTGGCCCGAGTAGACGAAGGCGACGACCCCGTCGGGGCGCTCCCGCCCGTGCACCACGTGCGGGGCCGGGGTCCCCTCTACGAGGGAGTCCAGGCCGGTGTCGAGGGACGGGGCGTCGGAGGCCAGGACGACCGCCCGGTGCTCCATCCGCGCCCGGCCCGAGGCCAGGGTACGGACCAGTGAGGAAAGCCGGGCGGGGTCGACGTCCCACTCGGAGAGGGTGGCGCGCAGCCGGGAGGCCTGCTCCCGTAGGGCCTCCTCGGTACGGGCCGACAGCACGAACGGCAGGGTGTCGGCGCTCTTCTCGGACTCGGGTTCCGGGTCCTCGGGGACCGCCTCGACGATGGCGTGGGCGTTGGTCCCGCTGATCCCGAAGGAGGAGACTCCGATCCGGGCCGGACGGCCCAGGTCGGGAAGTGGGGAGGCGGTGGTGGCGATCCGCGCGACCGCCTCGTCCCAGTCCACGTGCGGGCTGGGGGTGTCCGCGTGCAGGGTCGGTGGGACGACCCCCGCGCGCAGCGCGCACACGGCCTTGACCAGACCGGCGACCCCCGCCGCCGCCTGGGTGTGGCCGACGTTGGACTTGAGAGAGCCCAACAGGAGCGGCCGTTCACGGCCCGGCCCGTAGGCCTCCATCAGCGCCCCGGCCTCGATGGGATCGCCGAGGGTGGTGCCGGTGCCGTGCGCCTCCACGGCGTCCACGTCGGCGGGGGCGAGGTCGGCGTCGCTCAGGGCCGAGCGCACCACCCGCACCTGGGACGGCCCGTTGGGGGCGGTCAGCCCGTTGGAGGCGCCGTCCTGGTTCACGGCGCTGCCGCGCAGCAGGGCGAGCACCGGGTGCCCGTTGCGGCGGGCGTCGGAGAGACGTTCCAGTACGACCACCCCGGCGCCCTCGGAGAAACCGGTACCGTCGGCGTCCGCTCCGAAGGCCTTGCATCGACCGTCTCCGGCCAGGCCGTCCTTACGGGTGAACTCCGCCAGCAGCCCCGGGGAGCCCATGACGGTGGCTCCTCCGGCCAACGCCAGCGTGCACTCTCCCTCGCGCAGGGCCCGCACCGCCAGATGCACGGCCACGAGCGAGGACGAGCAGGCGGTGTCCACGGTCAGCGCCGGGCCCTCCAGGCCCAACAGGTAGGACAGTCGCCCCGACGCCACACTGGGGGTGGTGCCGGTGAGCAGATGCCCCTCCTCCGGCCCGTCCGACATGCGCGGTCCGTACTCGGCGGCGGTGACCCCCATGTACACACCGGTGGCGCTCCCGCCCAGCGAGGAGGGGTCGATCCCGGACCGTTCGAGGGACTCCCAGGCCACCTCCAGCAGCTGCCGCTGCTGGGGATCCATGGCGGCCGCCTCCTTGGGCGAGATACCGAAGAAGGCGGCGTCGAACTCCGCGGCCCCTTCGAGGAACCCGCCCCGGTCCGTGGCGGACAACGGCGTGGAGCCGTCGTTCCCCAGCAGGGCGTCCAGGTCCCAGCCCCGGTCGAGAGGAAGAGGCGAGAGCGCCTCGCGTCCCTCCGACACCAGCCGCCACAACGCCTCGGGCGAGTCGATCCCTCCGGGGAGTCGGCACCCCATCCCGACGATCGCGATGGGGTCCGACCTGGTGTCGAGCTCACGGTTGCGGTCGCGTAGGCGCGCATTCTCCTTCAACGCCGACCTCAGCGCGGTGACGAGCTTGGCGCTCTGGTCGCTATCGGTGGCCATCGGCGGTCTCCTGTTCACCGTCGGAAAGATGCTCCGCCCCCAGGGCGAGATCCAGCAGGTCGTCCACGTCCATGTCGTCGATGTCGTCGACACCGTGATCATCGTCCACCCTCGGATCCCGCGCGGGCCCCGCGTCGGTCCCCCGCGTGGCGGCGGGCTCCTCCTCGGAGCGCCGCGTGTCTCCGAGGGCGACCAGACCGACGAGCAGTCGGGCCAGGGCCCGAGGGTTGGGATGATCGAACACGGCGGTCGCGGTCAGTCGGGCACCGACCTCCCCCGAGAGGCGGTTGCGCAGTTCGACCGCGCCCATCGAATCCAGCCCCAGATCGCGGAAGGACCGGTCGGCCGGGACCGCGGCGACCCCGGCGTGACCGAGGACCTCCGCGGTGTGCGCCCGCACCCTGCCCAGGAGCACGCGTTCGCGCTCTCCCTCGGACAGGGAGGCCAGCCGTTCGGGCGACGCCTTCGGCTCCGTCGAGGGGGTGGGCGGAGGCGGGGCCACGACGGGACGTGTCGGCTCGGCAGGCGGCCCGGATCGGCCCTTGCGCGTCCGGCGGGCGCCGCCGCGCGGAGGTCCGCCGCGGCCGGAGGTCGTACCGACCCCGGGCAGGAACGGATGTTCGGGGGCGTCGTCCTTGTTCACCAGGGCCGGAACGTACACATCGGATTCCAGGTACAGCGCCGCGTCCAGCTTGGCGAGCGCCCGGTCCGGCGGCATCGGGGCGAGCACGCCCCCGTCCCAGGGGTTCTCCGAGGACGGTCCGAGCCCGCCCCACCGGCCCCAGGCCAGAGAGGTCGCGGGGAGACCGCGCTCACGCCGATGGTGGGCGAGCGAGTCGGAGAAGGCGTCGGCGGCGGCCGAGTGGTGCCTCCCGGGTGCGCCCAGCACCCCTCCGGCAGAGGAGAACAGGACGAAGGAGCCGAGCTCCCGGTCGAGGGTGAGCTCGTGCAGGTTCCAGAGGGCGTTCACCCGGTTCCTCAGCGCCGCCACACCGTCGATCGGTTCGGACTCGTCGAGTACGGCGTCCTCCGTGTGGACGACGGCCCCCAACGGACGCTCCAATCCGTCCAAGAGCCGGGACAGGGCCTCCCGATCGGCCACGTCGCAGGCCTTGACCTCGACCTCGGCCCCCAGAGAGCGGAGTTCGCCGGTGCGGCCGTCCTGACCGGGCGCGGCGGCGCCGCCCGGCCCGACGAGGGTCAGATGGCGCACACCGTATCCGGCGACCAGGTGACGGGCCGTCCGGTGTCCGATCTCCCCCGTCCCCCCGGTGACCAGGACGGTCGCCCCTGCCGGGAACGGTTCGGGGAAGGTCAGCACGGTGCGGCCCACGTGGTCTCCACGCCGCAGGGCCTCCAGGGCCTCACGGGCGTCGTGCACGTCGTAGACGGTGACCGGTAGAGGGCGCAGGGTTCCGGCCTCGAACAGCTCCGTGACGCGGGTGAGCACCGTGGCCACCCGGTCGGGGCAGACCTCGGCCAGGTCGAGCGGATGGTAGCCCCGCCCCGGGTGGGCCGCGGCCACCTCGGCCTCCGAGCGCACGTCGGTGACGCCCAGTTCGACCAGGCGACCGCCCACTCCGGCCCCGTCCGCGGGCGATCGCAACAGTCGCAGCGAGGCGTCGACGAACCGACCCGTCAGGGAGTTGAGGACCACGTCGAGCCCGCGGTCGCCGTTGGCGGCGCGCAACCGGTCCTCGAAGTCCAGGTCGCGTGAGGAGGCCAGGTTCTCCGGCGGGACCCCGTACTCCTCCGGCAGCGCCCACTTGTGCGGGGCGGCCGTGCCGAAGACCCGGGCACCCATGTAGCGGGCCAGTTGGACCGCGGCCAGACCCACCCCGCCGGCGGCCGAGTGCACCAGGACGCTCTCGCCCGGTCGGACCCCGGCCACGTCCACCAGGGCGTGGTAGGCGATCAGGAAGGACAGCGGCACCGAGGCGGCCTGTTCCAGGTCCCATCCTTCGGGAACCCGCACCAGGGCGCGCCGATCGGCGACCGCCAGCGGTCCCAGCGCTCCGCGGAACACCCCCATGACACGGTCTCCGGGGGCCAGGTCGGTGACATCGGCGGCGGTCTCCACGACCACGCCGGCCCCTTCCAGACCCATCCGTTCGTCGAGCAGCCCCAGCCCGACCGCGACGTCACGCTGGCCGACCCCGGCCGCGCGGACGGAGATCCGCACCTGACCCGCGTCGAGTCGGGCGGTCGCCTCGGGGGCGACCGTCAGGATCGGTCCTCGCGCGGAGCCGGAGGGGTCGGGCCCCAGGCGCCAGGCGGCGGAGGGCGGGACCGGACGATCCGGTTCGCACGCCGGGGCCAGACGGGGCGCGAGGGCGGCCCCCGAACGCAGCGCCAACTGCGGACGTCCCGTGCTCACCGCGTCGACCAGGACACGGTGGGAGTCCTCCGAACCGTCGGAGTCCACCAGGACCACGCGGCCGGGATGTTCGCGCTGGATGGAGCGGATCACGCCCCAGACGGGGGCTGCGGCCGGCCCGCCCAGGCGGTCCTCCCCCGAGGTCACCACGGCACGCCAGGTGATCAGGACCAGGCGGGAGTCCACGGTGCGCGGGTCGGTCAGCCACTCCCGCACCGTCGCCAACGCCGCCTCGACCCCCTCGCTCACCGCGTCGGGCACGGGCTCGTGCTCGGCGTAGACCTCGCGGGCGGGCAGCTCGGCGTAGACCGTGTCGGGCACCGGTCCGCCTCCGGCCAGGTCGGCCGGGGAGACCAGTCCCACCGGCATCCGACCGTCGCTCTCGGGCAGGGAGAGCGGTTCCCAGAACAGGCGGTACAGGCCGGGCTCCTCCCCCTGGGGAGGGGGCAGGGTCTCGCTCTCCAGCGACCGCAGCCGTACCTGTTCGGCCTCCAGCAGCGGGGTGCCCGAGCGGTCCGTGACGGTGACCCGATAGCGATCGGGGCCCACCGGTTCCAGGGCCACCCGCGCCTCGGTCGGGACCGAGGCCGAGAGGACCCGGACCCCGCGCCATTCGACGGGGACCAAGGGCGGCCCCTCGGTGCGCGGTCCGAAGAGGAGTACCGCGTGCAGGGAGGTGTCGAGCAGCAGGGAGCGGGTGACGGAGGACGGCAGGCCGTGCCCGGAGGGCAGGACCACCCGGGCCAGCAGGGTGTCGCCCAGGCGCCAGACCTCGCGCAGTCCCCGGTTCAGGGGCCCGTGCGTGTGGCCGCGTCGGGCCAGCCGCCCATAGGCCTCGTCCGGGTCGAGGTCGACCGTCACCGCCTCCGGAGGCGGCCAGGCCGCGGGCTCGGCGGTCTCCCTCCGGGTCCGGTCCGGGGCCAGGGTGCCGAGGGCGTGGTGGACCCACTCCCCGTCCGCGGTCCCTCGCGAGTGCACCTCGACCTGGCGCGTTCCGTTCTCCGCCGCCGCGCCCACGGTCACCTGCACGTGGGTGGTGCGGTCTCCGGAGGAGAGCAGCACCGGTTCGGTCAGGTCCAGCCCTTCCACGGCGCCGGTGCCCACCACGTCTCCCGCGTGCAGGGCCAGCTCCAGCACCGCCGTTCCCGAGAGGACCGTGCGACCGAGCATCCCGTGATCGCGGACCCACGGCTGATGGGCCTCGTCGATCCGCCCGGAGAACACGGTGCGGCCGTCGACCAGTTCCACCCCCTGATCGGGCAGGAGGTCGTCGGAGCGGCCGGAGGCCCCCTCCGGGCGCCGCGCCGGTGTGCGCGGCCAGTGGCGCTCACGCTGGAACCGGTAGGTGGGCAGATCGGTACGGCGGGCCCCGGTCCCCTCGAAGAGGCCGGCCCAGTCCACGTCCACCCCCGCGGTGAAGGCGTGGGCGGCCGCCGTCAGCAGACGGGCCTGATCGCCCTCGCCGCGACGCAACGTCTCCAGGACCCGTCCCCGGATCCCCTGTTCGGCCAGAGTCCGTCGGATCCCGTAGGAGAGCACCGGATGCGGTCCCACCTCCAGGAAGGTCCGGTATCCGGCTCCGGCCAGCGCGGCCACCGCCGGGGCGAACAGCACCGGTTCGCGTAGCCCCGAGTACCAGTAGGAGGCGTCCAGATCCGGGGAGTCCTCGCCCAGTTCACGGCCGGTGAGGGTCGAGTAGAAGGGCACCTTGGGGCGCTGCCATCGCACCCGCCCCAGGTAGGAGAACAGGCGTGCGCGGATGCGCTCCACCTGGGCCGAGTGGGACGCGTAGTCGACGTCCACCATCGACCCGTGCAACCCCTGGTCCACGCAGCGGCGCACCGCTTCGCGCACCGAGTCGGGGTCGCCGGAGACCACGACGGCGTTCGGTCCGTTGATGGCGGCCAGGTACAGGTCGGGGAGGCTCTCCGTGAGGGTCTCGGCCTCGATCGCGGACATCCCCAGGGAGGCCATCGCGCCGCTGCCGCCCAGCCCGGTCAGGGCCCGCCCCCGCAGGGCCATGACACGCGCCGCCTCCTCCAGGGTCAGGGCTCCGGCGACACAGGCCGCCGCGAGTTCGCCCTGGGAATGGCCGACCACCGCGGCCGGACGGACGCCCAGCGTCTCCCACACCCGGGCCAGGGACACCATGACCGCCCACAGGGTCGGTTGCACGACGTCCACCCGGGCCCCCTCCCCCATGAGGGCCGGGGCCTGAGGGTCACCGCGCAGCACCGCCGTCAACGACCAGTCCACGTGGGGTTCCAGAGCGCGTTCGCACGCGCGGATCCGCTGCGCGAAGGCTCGGGCGAGCACACCGTCGCCGGCCAGCAGATCACGTCCCATCTCGGCCCACTGGCCGCCCTGGCCGGGGAAGACCAGCACCGGCCCCGGCGTGTCGGCGTCCATGGGGGTCTGCCCCTCGGGCAGGACCGACTCCAGTTCCCGGGTGCTCCCCTCCCCCGAGGCGAACACCACGGCACGGTGTTCGAAGACGTCCCGTGTGGTGGCCAGGGACAGCCCCACGTCCTGGGCCCGGGTCCCCTTCCTGGAGGAGACGTGAGCGTGCAGGGCGGAGGCCTGTTCGCGCAGGGCCGTCTCCGAACGGGCGGAGAGCACCCACGGGACCGGGTCGAGGGCTCGGGCGCCCGAGCCCCCGTTGTCCACCGTGCCCTGTTCGGGGAGCGGCGCCGGGCCCAACACCATGTGGCAGTTGGTCCCGCCCATGGCGAAGGCCGACACCCCGGCCAGGGGCGCGTGACCCGGCCAGGGCTCACGTCGGGTCTGGACCGAGAGCCGCAGGGCCTCCAGGTCGATGTCGGGGTTGGGCTCGACGAAGTTGAGGGAGGGCGGCAACGTCTGGTGGTCCAGGCTCAGCACCGTCTTGACCAGACCGACGATACCCGCCGCGCCCTCCAGGTGTCCGACATTGGTCTTGGCCGACCCCACACGCAGGGGGTCGGGGCGTTCCTTGGAGAAGACCGAACCCAGGGCCCTGGCCTCCACGGGGTCCCCGGCCGGGGTACCGGTGCCGTGCAGCTCCACGTAGCCGACCCGGTCGGGACGTTGACCGGAGTTCTCGTAGGCGGCCCGGATGACGGCCTCCTGGCCGGCCGCGGTGGGTCGTGTGAGGTACTCGCCCGCACCCGAGTGGTTGACCGCTCCGCCGTGGACGACCGCGTGCACGCGATCCCCGTCGGCCAGGGCCCGGGAGAGCGGTTTGAGCAGGACGACGGCCCCGCCCTCGCCTCGTACGTAGCCGTTGGCCCGAGAGTCGAAGGTATGACAGCGCGCGTCGGGGGACAGACCACCGAAACGGACCACCGCCTCGGTGCTCTCCGGGACGAGGATGAGGCTGACCCCACCGGCCAGCGCCAGCTCCGATTCCCCCCGGCGCAGGCTCTCCACGGCCATGTGCACGCCGACCAGGGACGAGGCCTGCCCGGCGTCGATGGTCAGGCTGGGGCCGCGCAGTCCCATGGTGTGGGAGAGACGGTTGGCGATCAGGCTCCGATGGGTTCCGGTGAGGGTGTGCCGGGTGATCGCGTCGGCGCCGCCCCGGTCCTGGAGCAGGTGGTGATCGGAACCGATCGCACCGACGAACACGCCCACCCTGCTGCCACGCAGGGTGCCCGGCGCGACCCGGGCGTTCTCCACCGCCTCCCAGCCCAGTTCGAGCATGAGGCGTTGTTGGGGGTCGGTCGCCACCGCCTCGCGCGGGGAGAGTCCGAAGAAGGGGGCGTCGAAGCCGGCCACGTCGTCGAGGTATCCGCCCCAGTCGTGTCCGCGTTCGGGCGAGAGCGTCCCCAGCCTCTCGGGAGGAGCGGAGATGGCCTCGCGTCCCTCCGAGAGCAATCGCCAGAAGGCCTCCGGCTCCGGAGCTCCGGGGAGCCTACAGGCCAGGCCGACCACGGCGACGGGTTGCCAGGTGTCAGGGGATACGGCCCCGTCCGCTGCGCCACTCACGATCGCTGCCTTTCACTCTCGGCCGTCCCGTCGTCCCCGCCGCGGTGTCCCATCCGGCGGACAGAACATGCTTATGCCCGTGCATCTGCACAGACCAGGGTCTTTGGGCCATGGATTCGGTCACCGCCCCACGTTCGCCCCGAAGGAGGGGACCACGTGCGGGGGAGAACGGCAACCAACCCACGAAAGGCCATTAAGGAACAAATGGACATCAACCCCGATGAGCGTAACGCTTGCTCACAACGACTGACAATGGAGAGTACTTTTTCGGACGGCTGTTTCGTCCTACCCCGCCCCCTCGCCTCCGACGACGTGACCCCCGACACGCAGAAGGGCCCGGCGTCCACTCGGTCGCCGGGCCGGAACCCACGGGCCCCAAGGCCCTCGGTTCAGAGGTTCATCCCCCGTTACGGGCCTTGACATCGGCCAGGTAGCGCTGAGCCGCCTCCGGGTCGAAAAGCCAGCTCTTGTAATCGGAGGGCTGATCCCAGCCCTGAATCCAACGGTCGGCGACCTCCCGGTACTGGGAGGCGTGAATCATCACGTTCGCCACGTGTTCGGGCAGGTCATCGCGTTCCCACATACTGGATGCGAAGTCCGCCCACTGCTGATTGTCCCGTCCGAATTCCCAGAAACGATCGAACGTCTTGAGCAGGAATTCCTCGTCGAACGGCTGATCCCCCTGGTCGAGGATGCTCTCCAGATAGGTCTGGGCGCATCGGGTCGAGTTGTTCCAGGTCTGACCGACGAAGGGGTCCATCGTCACGACCACGTCGGCCATGCCCAGCACCCGACCCCCGGAGGGGAGCCGCCCCACCGGATTGCGCACCTGAGGGGTCAGATCCTCCACCAGGGTGCTGCGGCCGTCGATGAGGACCGCGTCCCGGATCCTCTCGAAGAAGTCCGGAGCGTACTTGCGCAACAGGTCCTTCATCCGGCGCAGCTGCTCCTCCGGGCCCGGCCGGTCCGGCCAGGCGTCCATCGGGCCGCCCTTCTTGTCCACCATGAGCAGGCTGTGGCAGGGCCCCTCCTGGCTCAGGATGGGGATGAAGATGATGTTCCCGGCCTCTTCGGTGACGGCGGACCAGCCGAGGTTCTCGTTCTCCCCGGGGTCGGGCCAGACGTCGTACATGTAGGCCTGGGCGATCGCCCGCTGACGGGTACCGCTGAACCGACTGTCGTCATCGTCGAAGAGCTGACCGAGTTCCCCGTGACCGACCGCGACGATGATCAGATCGAACATCCGGGAGAAGTAGTCGAGGTCGGTCACGGTCACTCCGTGGATGACGACCTTTCCGCCCCGGTCCTCGAAGAACTCGAGCCAGTCGGCCATCTTCACCCGACGGTCCACCGAAAGGCTGTAACTGTTGCCCGCGTGCGAACTGCCCGTCAAAGACGTGACCTCTTGCCCGTCCCTGTACAGGAACAGCTTCTGCTCACGGATCTGAGGGGACAGAGCGCTCCAGAGGTCGAGGTCGAACGCCCGCTCGTACTCCAGCGCGGTGGGCAGGGTGAACTGGGAGATGGAGGGCTTCCCGGTCCTGATCTCCGGTGAGGACTGCCCCGTGATCACCGTGACGTCGTAGCCATGGGTCAGGAGACCGTGGGCCAGGTGCAGGCCGGCATGGCCGGCACCGACGATAAGGATCTTGCGCATATGTCGCTAACTTTCCTGGGAATCTACGGGGCAGTGGGAGGACGGACCTCCACCCGTCAGGCGACGGGCTCGCTCGCCCGGTTGTGCTCCAGCGCGTACCTCAGCAGCGTCTTGAGCACGTCGCCCCCGGACATCCGGTGCCGAGCGTCGAAGTCGATGATGGGCACGTCCGGGCTGACCTCCAGGGCCTCACGGACCTGCTCGGAGGTGTAGTCGAGACGTCCCTCGAACTTGTTGAGCGCGACGATGTAGGGGATCCGCTTCTGCGTCTCGAAGTAGTCGACGGCGTCGAAGGAGTCCGCGAGCCTACGGCAGTCGACCACGACGACGGCGCCCACCGCGCCGCGCACGAGGTCGTCCCACATGAACCAGAACCGAGCCTGGCCCGGCGTACCGAACATGTACATGACCAGCTCGTCGTCGATGGTGATGCGACCGAAGTCCATCGCGACGGTGGTCGTCGTCTTGTCGGGGGTGACCGAGGTGTCGTCGTGACCGAGGTGTCGTCGTGTCCGACGCTGGCCTCGGTCATTATCGCTTCAGTCGTGACCGGCGGAATCTCCGACACCGAGCGGACCAAGGTCGTCTTGCCGGCACCGAAGCCACCGGCGATGACGATCTTGCTCGACATCTTCTTGCGATTCGACCTGTTGTCACTGGAAAAGTCGTTCGAGACCACGAAGAGCCCTCTCCAGAACCTGGTTTTCGGACGGACTGCTGCCGGTGATGGTCGGGTGGATGTACACCAGGTCCTGCTCGGCCAGGTCACTGACCAGAACCTGGGTGACACCCAGCGGGATGTTCAGCTCGGCCGAGACCTCGGCGAGAGACCGGGTCTCCCGGCACAGTTTGTAGATATTGATCGACTCCGGCATGAGGGTGCCAGGAGGGTCCTGCCCGGGCTCGGACGTCGAGACCAGGGTCTGCACCATCAGCGGATGCCGCGACCGTGTACGCCCACCCGTGAAGGTGAACGGGCGAACACGATTACTCCTTCGCCTTCGGAAACTCATAGCCGAGGCAACCTCATTCCTGCCGAACCGTTACGGAAAACACCGTCGTCAGTTCTGGATGACCTCACGCAGCTGCGAGCGCAGCTGCGGCGTGAGCACATGGGCGACGTTGTCCACGAGCTTGGCCATCTGGAAACCGACGATCTTCAGCTCCGTACCGGGTGCGGTCAGCACCGCCATGCAGGAACCGTCACTGATGGCCATGATGAAGAGATGGCCGTGGTTGAAACGCACCAGCAGCTGCTCGCACTCGCCCCGCTGGAACAGTCCGGCCCCGCCCACCGCGAGGCTGTGCAGACCGCTGGCGATCGCCGCGAGCTGCTCGGCGTGCTCCTCGGGGAAGTCGCTGGAGTGGGTGAGGACCAGGCCGTCGGAGGAGACCACCACGGCATGCTCGACACCGCGCACGTCGCGGACGAAGCGGTCGATGAGCCACGAGAAGTTCTCGACGCTGTCGTTGTTGGGTTCAGTCATGCTTGCGCTCTACCTGCCTCGGCCGAGTGTGTGTTCGCTGGGGGAATCATGGGCCCGCACACACGTGTGTGGGCCTTGGGTCTGAAGGTCATTCCTTGCCGTCCTCGAGGTCCTTGCCTTCGAGGGCCGCCCGTTCTCCGTCGAGGAAGTCGCCGAGTTCGTCGCGGATCTGTTCGGCTCGGGCCTCGCCGGTGAGCCTGGGAGGGGTGTCCTCCCGGCCCTTCGGCGGGGGCGGCGGGTTGTCGGAGAGGGCCCCGGGGTGCGGCATCATCCGCAGCGGGGAACCGTGTGGTGTGGCACTACGACGGGGCAGTCCCGCGGAGGTGACCGAAGAGTTCCCGCCCGAGGCCGCCGGAGAGGCCTTGGGGCCGCTGTTGCCGCCGGCGCCGTTGCCGGTGGTCCCGTTCGCGCCGCCTCCGTAGGAGGGCTGCTGCGGAACGGTACGGCTCGCGGGGGTGTTGGTCGCCGGGGTCGTGGAGGTCCGGGCCTGGCCGGGCTGTCTCGTCGTGGCCACGCGGAGCAGATCCTTGGGGATGATCGTGTAGGCGCTGACGCCGCGGAAGGAGCGGGACTCCAGGCGGGTCTCCAGACCGTGCTTCTGCGCGATCCGGCTGGCCACGTACAGACCCATGTGCTTGGGCACCTCGTCGTCCAGGACCGGCTCGCCGTCCAGACGGCTGTTGAGCTCGACCAGCTGGGCCTCGGGGATACCCACGCCCTCGTCCTCGACGATGATCATCAGGCGACCGTCGTCCATCTCCTGGGCGCTGATCACCACCTGGGAGTGCTCCGGGGAGTTCGCGGTGGCGTTGTCCAGGAGCTCGGCGAGCAGGTGGCTGATGTCGTCGGCGGCCAGACCGGTGATGGAGGTCTGCGGAAGCTTGCCCAGACTGACCCTGGGATAGTCCTTGATCTCCGAGGTCGCGGCGCGTGCGACGTCGAGCAGGGGCACGATCTCGTCGTGCGCGTCGGACTCTCCACCGTCGTGCCCGGTCAGCACCAGGAGGTTCTCCCCGTTACGTCGCATACGGGTCGCGAAGTTGTCGATCTGGAACAGCTTGTCGAGCAGGTCCGGGTCCTGGGCGTCGGTCTCCAGGGACTCGACCATCTCCAGCAGGGCGTCCACCAGGGAGAGGTCGCGCATGGCCAGTCCGGCCAGCGCCTCGTTGAGCAGCTCTCCCTTGGAGTCGCGCAGCACCTCGGAGACGGCCTCGGCCACCTCGGCCTTGGCCTTGGCGATCTCGTCCTTCTCCGAAGCGACCTCGGTCGAGGAGTCGGTGTCCTCGGCCGCGCTCGGGGAGGGCGTCTCCTCCTCCGTCTTCGCGCGGGACTCGTCGGTGGACTCCTCCACCGACTCCGACCCGGTCAGGGCCTTGTTCTGGGCGACCTCCTCGGAGGCCGTGGTCTCGCTCCGCTCGGCGAAGAGGGTGGCGGCCGACTCCGCGGTGATCACCTGCGGCTGCTGGCCCGCGCTGAGCACGATGACGTGCTGGACGGGCTGGCCGTAGGGGTGGAACTGACCCGGGTAGACCACCGGCTGTCCCGGAAGGACGTAGCCGGGCGGCTGGTAGGGGGCCGGGTAGGCGTTCTGGTAGGCCACCAGGGGGTGCGGGTACGGGGCCGGCTGCGGCGCGGGATAGGGCGGCACGACCGGGTAGTCGACCCTCTGCTGGTAGGGCGACGGGTAGTGCGCGGGCGGGGCGTGGCCCTCGTGCCGCTGCGGCTGGTAGGGGGCCGGCTCGTGCCGGGCCGGGTAGCCCTGGCCCTGGTGCCCGTAGCCCGGGGGCACGTGCCCCTGGAAGGGGTGACCCTGCTGGGCGTAGGGGTCGTAGGCGGGCGGCGGGCCCTGAGGGGCCGGCTGCTGCGGGTGGTGCGCCGGCGGCTCTTGGCCGCGCGGGTCGTACGCGGGCTCGCTCGGGCCCGCGTAGAACGAGGGCGCGGGGGCTCCCTGCGGGATCGGGCGGTCCGCTTCGGAGCGAGGGGCGCCGGAGGCCTCGGGCATCGCGACCTCCGTGGGCTGGTGGTGGGGCTGGGGCTGCGTTCGCTGCGCGGGCTCGGCGAGGAGCCGCGCGGGTTCGACCGGGGGCGCGGACGGGCCGGGGGTCGGCCGCTGTTCGGTCGTGGGGGGCACAGGGGCCTCGGGCCGCTCTGTGCTCTCTGGTGAGGAGGGCGTCTCGGTCATGGTGTCCGTGGTGGCGAGGGTGGGCTTGCTGCGTGGTTCGGGCTCGTCGAGGCCGACACCGCGCCACTGACCGACCGGATTGGCGCCGGTGTCGACATCGTCGACCTCGACCCGCCTGGTCGTGTAGGGATTCGGTACGCTCACCCGGGATGTGGGGCGGTAACCGTTCTCGGCGGACGCGGAGAAGGGTCCGGTGGGGGGCTCCGTCGCGGATGTCTCCTCGCCGTCCGACTTCCGGTCGGGGCTGTGCGAGTGCGGATGCACGGGCTTATGCACGGGATGTCCTTGCTCGGTCTCCGGTGACGGGGGTTCCTGGGACTTGACCATCCGGGAGATGGCCCGGCGGAACCTTCCTTCACGCCTGGCTCCACGCCCATCCTCCGTCGACATCATCTTGGCCAGGGGGAGGTCATCGCGCTCATGCGGTGACTGCGCCTGTGCCACAATCTCGTCTCCTCGAATCAGGTGGGCGGATTGGCGGCGGCCCCGCACCACCGCCCTGACCAGGGAGGAAGCCATCGGGGGCCACGATCGGTCCCTGGCGGCCAGGCGTCCCGATCGTCGGGGGAACGCCTCGACGGTTTCGGTGGGGCCTCGGCGTCCGTCGCCGCGAGCGGCGACCGGACCCCTGATCCGAAGGACAAGAGTACGCACTCCGCCCAATTCCTGCTCTTCCACCGGGAACCGTCGTTCGGTTCGCCAGACTAACAAAGGTCGCCCGCCTTGACAGAAGAATCAAAGAAGCACTGAAAAAGCACCCCCGAGACCCTTGTGACGTGCGCGAACAGCGTGGGATCAGCATCCCGAACAGAAGCCTTTTGTCCGATTTGCACTATTTTGTCCGGTTCTCGCCAAGAGTCATCACCTTGTGACCACCAACACCTTCCCTTCTTTCTCAACTCCCCCAAGAGACCTCTACACCCCGCCTACCTGGGCACTTCCTCGAAGGTCTCCCGGAGACCCCTCTCCCCCACCTCGAAAATCCTTTCCGCCTCATCTCGAAAGATGAGACGAAACCCCGATCCTCTCAAGGAACCGGGTCTGCGAGAGGCCCGGACGGGCCCGCGTCCGGGTCTTCCTCCACCCCCGAGGACGGCCCCGCCCCCTCGATCCGCTACAGGCCGGTCTGGCCCGGTGCGGCGTTGACGAGAGCGGCCATGTTGCCGGGAGGCTGCCTGTTGTCCCGCAGGAGCTGGTGGGCCTCACCGATCTCGTGGAAGCCCACGACGCGGGTCACACAGGGGTCGAGGCGCCCGCTCTCGACCAGATCGATGACCATGCGGCACTGGGCCGGCGAGGCGAAGTGGGAGCCCTGGAGCCGCTTGAGGCGCATCCAGAGGAATCGGAGGTCGACGTCGGCCTGGAAGCCCGAGGTGGCCCCGCAGATCACCACCATGCCGGAGTTGTCGCACAGGTACAGGGAGGTGGGCAGGGTGTCGGCACCGGTGTGCTCGAACACGATGCGGGGGGCGCGCCGCTCCCCGAGCTCGGCCCAGAACCTCTTCCCGAAGGAGCGCACACCGCGCATCCACTCGGAGTAGGCCTGGATGTCGCCCTCGTCGGGGACACGGCCCCAGTGGTCGAACTCGGTGCGCAGGATGGTGCCCACGGCCCCGAGCTCACGGCACACCTTCGCCTTCTCCTCCGTGGAGACCACGGCGACCGGCTTGCCTCCGACCATGCTCGCCAACTGGATCGCCGAGGTGCCCAGACCACCCGCGCCGCCCCAGATCAGGACGGGGTCCCCGGGACGGACCACGTTGGGCTCCCAGCCGAAGAGCTGACGGTAGGAGGTGGCGGCGCTGACCAGGAAGCCTCCGGCGACGTCCCAGGGAAGGTCGGCGGGCTTGCGATGGAGCTGGACGTCGCGGGCGAGGGTGAACTGCCCGAAGGACCCGTGGTTGTTCTCGTACCCCCACACCCGCATGGTCTTGGAGGCGATGGGATCGCCGCCCATGCGGATGTCGTCCGCGGTCTCGTCCCACTGCCCGGGGGCGATGATGACGTGGTCGCCGACCTCGACCCCGCTGACCCCCTCGCCGACGGCCCAGACCACCCCGGCCCCGTCGGAACCGCCGACGTGGTAGTCCTCCGTCTCTCCGGCCTTCTCCCGCGCGGCGATGACGTCGGCGGGGTGCCCCTTGGCCGCCCAGATGTTGTTGTAGTTGATCCCGGCCGACATCGTCCAGATGAGCACGTGCCCGGGCCGCAGCTCGGGTACGGGGACGATCTCGTGGGCGAAGGCGTCGCGCGGCTCGCCGTAGCGCTCACGCCGAATGGTGAAGGCGTGCATTCGCGCGGGCACGTGGCCCAGGGGCGGCACCTCTCCGAGTTCGTACAGGTCCTTGGGCATGGTGCACCGGTTCCTTTCGAAGGTCGGGGGGATGAGGCGGGGGCGAGGGGACGAAATGGAGCAAGGGAAAATGCGCGTGCCAATGCACACTCTCAACGAACACGAGACTACCTACATTCATCTCATACGCGCATAAACGGTCTCCGACAGAACAAAATTCTTATGGACCGTAATCGACGTTATGCGTCCCGAACACGACGAAGGGGCGACCGCCTCGACGGTCGCCCCGACGTCCGGCCCCGACCGGGCCGTCCGTCCACGGTCAGTCCCGGACCGGCTTCAGCTCGCCCTGGATCAGCGCCAGGATGATGTGGTTGTCCTGGTACTGCTCGTTCTGCGAGGTCGGGGTGTCCACCGGGAACTCCTCGACCCGCTTGCCCTCGATCGCGGGCGAAAGGTACTTGTACGTCCAGATCGGGATGCGGGGCAGCAGCTCGTTGAAGACGATGGACAGCGCCTTCAGGGCCTCCATCTGCTCCTCGTCGCTCTCGGCCCGCTGAGCGGTGTCCACCAGTTCGGCGAGGTCGACCTCCCCCTGGCTCGGGCTCTCCACCTGAAGGTCGAAGCCCTGCCCCGGGGAGTCCTCCGTGCCCGCGTTCTCCGTCAGGAAGTTCATCTGGAAGGCGCCCCAGTAATCGGGCTGCTCGGGGTTGCCCCAGTGGCGGACGGCGACCTCGAAGTCACCCGCGCCCCAGATGCCCCACGGGTTGTCCTCCGGCACGTTACGGGCCTCGGTCTTGATCCCGAAGGCGTTCCACGCCTCCTCGACCTGGGTGGCGGTCAGTTCGAAGTCGCCCCAACCCGCGACACCGATGACCTCGAAACTCGCCTCCTCACCGTCCGGGAGGTACCACCTGCCGTCCTCCTTGGTCCAGCCGGCCTCCTCCAACAGCTCCGTGGCCTTGTCATGGTCCTGGTCGAAGTTCTCGAAGTCCGCGAGCTCCTCCGAGGTGAAGATCTCCTCGGCCTGGATGTCCGCGAGACCGGCGTAGTACTCGACGCGGCTGTAGGCCTCGCCTCGGGCGACCTGACCGATCTGCTCGCCGTCGAGGATGTAGGCGAGCGCCTTGCGCACGCGTACGTCCTGGACCTCGGGCTTGGCCTTGTGGTTGAACATCAGACCGACACCGTCGTAACCGGCGTGCTCGATCCAGCGGAAACCCTCCACGCTCTGGAAGGCCTGCTGGTCGGCCGCGGAGGGGGCGAGACTGGAGTAGTCGACCTCTCCCTGCTGCACCAGGAGCGCCGACTGGCGGTTGTCGCCCTTGTGGATGACGACCTCGTCGAACTCGACCTCGGTCCCCTGGTAGCCGTTCTCATTGCGCACCAGGGTGATGCGTGCGTCCGACATCTGCGCCTCGTCGAACATGTACGGGCCACTACAGACGATCTCGTCCGGGTCGAACTCGATGAACTCGGAGTTCCATTCGGCGTGCTCGTCGTCGCCCTGACGGACACCGTCGTTGACCATCTCCAAGGCTCGTTCGCCGAAGTTCTCGTACGTGACCTTGGAGACGACACGGTGCTTGATGATGCTGCGTTCGATGTTGGGGAAGGGGTTCTCGAAACCCACGCGCACGCTCTGGTCGTCGAGCTTCTCCAGGTCCTGGACCTGGGGGAAGCCGAAGCCCCACGGCGGGGCCTCCAGGACGCGCATCGCGTAGCTGCGGATCATGTCGTCCGCGTTCAGGTCGCTGCCGTCGCTCCACTTCAGCCCGGAACGCAGGGAGACGATGAGGTCGTCGCCGTCCCACTCGTGCCCTTCGAGCAGGAGATAGTCCCACTCGTGGGTGCTCCAGTTGAAGACTCCGCCCGGACACAGGAAGAGGTCCTTGTACACGGAGTTGAGCAGGAGCGCCCCGTCCTCCCGGTGGACGTTGCGCGTCATGGAGTCGAGGTCGAAGTCGAAGACCCCGGTGAACTGTGTGGCGCCGGAGGTGGAACCGCCGCCCGCGGAACAGGCGGAGAGGGCCCCTGCGCCCGCCGCTCCGGCCGCGCCGAGGCCGACGGCCTTGAGGAGGCGGCGCCTGCTCAGGTCTTGAAGGATCGCGTTGCGCGGGGGGTAGGAGGTCATTCTTGACGCTTCCTTTCCAGAAGGAGGGCGAGCAGACCGAGGGCGAGGACGACCAGGCCGATCCCGATCGTGACGACGCTGATGACGAACTCGGCTGTGCCGGGGGATGTGAACACGGCCATGAGGGTGCAGACGAGGACGAGGAAGACCCCGACGAACAGGCCGAAACGGCCGATGAGGAGCAACACCGCCCTCACTCCCTCGTGACGACGTGGCAGGCGAGCGACCGATCGTGGGCGCGCTCCAGCGGCGGCCGTACGGCGTCGCAGTCGCCCTCCACGTAGATCGGACAACGCGGATGGAAGTCGCAACCCGGAGGCAGGTCGGTGAGGTCGGGGATGTCGGCGCTGCGCAGCCGCACCCGTTCCTTGTTCCGTGCCAGGTCCGGGTCGGGTTCGCAGACCGCGGAGATCAACGCCTTGGTGTAGGGGTGTCGAGGGTCGTTGACCACCTTGGGGGTGGCGCCCTGTTCCACGACCTTGCCGAGGTACATGACGGCGATCTCGCCGCGCCAGGCGAAGTACTTCGCCACGGCGAGGTCGTGGGTGATGAACAGGAAGCCGACACCGAGTTCGTCGCGGAGCCTGCCCAGGGTGTTGAGGAGGCTGACCCGGATGGACACGTCCAGCATGGACGTGGACTCGTCGGCGATGATCACCTCGGGGTTCATCGCCAGGGCCCGGGCCACGGCGACGCGCTGACGCTGACCGCCGGACATCTGGTGGGGGTACTTGTCCAGGTAGTCCTCGGCCGGGGTGAGGTCGACGCGTTCGAGCAGCTCGATGGTGGCGCGTCGGGCCTCCTTGGCGTCCTTGACCAGCTTGTGGCGGCGCAGGCCCGCGGAGACCGTGGAGTAGACGGTGCGGACCGGGTTGAGGGAGGCGTAGGGATCCTGGTGGATGTACTGGACGGAGCGGCGGAAGGCCGCCCGCTCCTTCCGGTCCATCTCGGACACGTCCTTGCCCCGGTACAGGACCGAGCCCGACGTGGGCTCGGAGAGAGCGGCCGCCATGCGCGCCGTGGTGGTCTTGCCGCAGCCGGACTCGCCCACGAGGCACAGGACCTCTCCGGGGCGCACTTCGAGGTCGACCCCGGCCACCGCCGGGACCTCTCCCCGGGGCGTCTTGAAGATCTGCCGAGCCCCCTTGAGCGCGAGTACCGGGGGTTCGGCCCGGATCCGGTCCTCGACCGCCCCTCGCGCGGACGGGTCCGCGCCGGGAGGGCCGTCGATCGGAGCTCGGGAGGTCGTGGAGTCGAAGGTGCGGTCAATCACGGGAGACCCCCTCGGCGTGGAGTTCGGCGTCGGTGGCGCGCAGGCAGGCGGCGGCGTGGCTCAGCCCCTCGCCCCGGGGGGTGAGCACGTCCAGGGAGGGGCGACCGGTGGTGCAGTCGGCGATGGCGAGGGAACAACGCGGCGCGAAGGAGCAGCCGGGCGGAAGCGAGGTCAGGCTGGGCGGCCCGCCGGGGAGCGACTCGGGGACGTGGAGGTCGCCCACGACCGGAGGGACCGAGTTGATGAGCGCCGTGGTGTAGGGGTGGCGGGAGCGGTAGAAGATGTCGCCGGTGGTGCCGGTCTCGATGAGGCGTCCCGCGTACATCGTGCCGACGCGGTCGGCGAGCTCCGCGGCCAGTCCCAGGTCGTGGGTGATGAAGATCATCGAGAAGCGCAGCTCCTCGCGCAGCTCCGCGAGGCGTTCGACGATGGAGCGCTGGGTGAGCAGGTCCAGGGCGGTGGTGGGCTCGTCCAGGATGATCAGCTGCGGTTCGAGCGCCAGGGCCAGGGCGATGAGGCTGCGTTGACGCATACCGCCGGAGAGCTCGTGGGGGAAGCTGCGCAGGACCCGGGAGGGGTCGAGGCGGACCATCTCCAGGAGCTCGGCGGAGCGTTCCACGATCTCCTTGCGAGGCCGTCGTCTCCCCCCTTCGTGGGCGCGGAAGGTGTCGACGAAGTGGTCCTCGATCCGCAGCACCGGGTTGAAGGCGTTCATGGCGCCTTGGAAGACCATGGCCGCCTCGTTCCAGCGGAAGCGGCGCAGGCGTTCCTTCTCCAGGGTGCGTACGTCGACGCGGGTGCCGTCCTTGCGTCGGAAGAGGATCTCTCCCTTGGGGACCACACCGGCGCGCGGGAGCAGACGGAGCAGGCCGAGTCCGAGGGTGGTCTTCCCACAGCCGGACTCGCCGACCAGGGCCATCGACTGTCCCGGATGGAGGTCGAAGGAGACGTCGTGCACCGCGGTGACGTGGCTCCGACGTCCGGTGCGGTAACCGACGTCGACCCCGCGGACCGACAGCAGGGCGCCCTCGGAGGGGTCCGGGGCGGTGGGAAGGTCGTTCACTGGGCTCACCTGTCCCGGAGTCGGGGGTTGAGGGCCTGTTCCAGGGATCGGGTCATGGTGACGAGCCCGATCTGGAAGAGCATGATCATGACCATCGGGGCGATCAGGAAGGGCGCCGCCTGGGGCAGGAGGAAGGCGTTGTTGTCCCAGGCCTGCTGGATCATCAGGCCCCAGTTGTCGGCGGTGCTGGGCAACAGGCCCAGCAGGTACATGCCGACCACGGCGTAGATCGCGTTGGTGATGGCGATGATGAAGTTGATGAAGATGTAGCCCAGCATGTTGGGCAGCACCTCGACGAAGATGATCCGGGCGGTGCCCAGGTCCTGGAGGCGGGCGGCCTCGATGAACTCGCGTTCCTTGAGGGTGAGCACCTGCGCCCGGATCGATCGCATCAGGAAGGGCCAGGTGACCAGACCGATGATGAAGGAGACCACCATCGGAGAGGAGGTGCGGTAGAAGGACGCGATGACCAGCATCAGGACGATGAACGGAATGGTCATCGTGATGTCGGTGAGCTGGAGCAGCAGGTGGTCGATCCGGCCTCGGACGTACCCGGCGACCGCGCCGAGGACGACGGCGATGGCGACCGTGATGAGGGCGGCCATGAAACCGACGAGGATGGGTTCGCGCCCGCCCAGGACGAGCTGGGTGAAGGTGTCCTTGCCCTCGTGGTTGGTACCGAGCCAGTGCTCGGCGCTCATCGGCCCCCAGATCCTGGAGACGTCCGTGGGGTTGTGGTGGTCGATCAGCAGGGGCCCGACGAAGGCGAAGAGCAGAACGCCGATGACCAGGCAGAGTCCGATGAAACCGCTGGTGCTCCGGGTGATGCCCTGCCAGATGGTGCCCCAGACCCCGGTGGCGGGCGCCGTGGTGGTGACGGCCATGGTGTCGTCGTCCCCCTCAGTTCTGGATGCGCGGATCGAGCCTGCTGTAGAGCAGGTCGGAGACGAGGTTGGCGATCACCACGCACGAGGTGATGATGATGAGCAGGCCTTGGAGCAGCGGGTAGTCGCGGTAGTTGACCGCGTCCAGCAGGAGTCCGCCGACCCCCTTGTAGACCAGGACCTGTTCCACGAAGATCGCGCCGCCGACGAGGGTGCCGAAGGAGATGGCGATCTGGGCCACCAGGGGCAGGACGGCGTTGCGTCCGACGTAGGCGGTGGCGATGCGCGCGTCGCGCAGACCGCGGGCGCGGGCGACCGTCACGTAGTCCTCGCCGAGCACCTCGGTGGTGGAGGCCTTCATGATGAGCATCCAGGTGCCGATGATGGCGAGCACGTAGGTGATGATCGGCAGGGCCGCGTGGAAGAACGCGTCTCCGATGAAGACGAACGAGAACTCCGGCTGGACCCCGGGGCTGAGCGTGCCCCGTAGTTCGATCGGGTTGAACCACCCCAGGTACATGCCTCCACCGACGACGAGCACCATGGCGATGAGGTAGTTGGGGATGGCGCCCAGGACCGAGGCGACGACACTGAGGACGTGGTCGACGACCTTGTTGCGCTTGTAGGCCATGACCATGCCCAGGGCCAGGCCCAGGGAGATGGCGATGAGCGTGCCGACGCCGATACTGAAGAGCGTCCAGGGGAGATAGGCGCCGATGGCGTCGGTGACGCTGAATCCGGGCCGGTTGATGGTGCCGCCGAGGTCGAAGGTGAGGATCCCGGTGATGAACTCCCACCACTGCTCGTAGAGGGGGGCGTCGGGGTCGTAGGCGAGCGAGTGCATCGCGATGGCGCGTGCCTCGTTCATCGACATGCCGCCCTGGGTGAGGCGGCCCGCCATGACGTCGATCGGGTCGCCCGGCATCGCGCGTCCCAGGAAGAACGTCACGTTGGCCACGACGAAGACCACGACGGCGGCCTTGCGGACCTTGACGAACACGTAGTTGCGCCAGATCCGTGCGAGGAGGGGTCTGGACTTCCGGGGGGCGGAGGGCCCCGAATCACCGGTCTCCGGTGGTGGGGCGGCCGCGAGTTCGGTGGCCACGGGGCTCCTTCGGGCATGGGGGGACAGCTGAGGTGAAGGGACCTCTTTCATCTATTAGGAAACTTTCCTAATAGATGATCACGGTAACGCCCCTCATGTGGCTCACACCACCCTCGTGACCAAAAGGCGTCTTTCGTGCGACATGATCGGCATCACAAAAAGAACAAAAGATGACAAACAGCCCAGAAGGCAACAGGAGAAACGTCCTCATTCGGCCATTGGACCGAGTGATGACATTTGTGAGTGTTCGAAGACAGGGTCCGATTCGTACGGTTGCCGCACGACCACGTCGCCGGGGAGCCCCCGCCCTCCTCCGCGGCACCCCAGAAGACGGAGGAGACCCCCCGTGCCCCCGAAACACCCGGCCGTACGCGGAACCGCCGCGGTCCTGGCCTCCGGGCTGGCCCTGTCCCTGATCGCGGCCTCACCGGCGACGGCCGACGCCCCTGTCCCCGAGCCCACCCGCTTCCACGAGCAGGAGATCGACTGGGCCCCTTGTGAGGAGGAGGTCCTCTCCTCCCTGGAGTGCGCGCGCGTCGAGGTCCCCCTCGACTACTCCGACCTCGACGGAGAACGCATCGAACTGGGCGTCCTACGTATCCCCGCCACCGACCCCGAGGCCGCGCGCGGGGCCCTGTTCCTCAACTTCGGCGGCCCCGGCGGCCCGGCCCGACTCTCCGCCACCGGCTACGCCGGAACGGAGCTCAACGAGGTCTACGACATCATCGGCATGGACCCGCGCGGCGTCGGCGCCTCCACCCCGCTCGACTGCGGTATCGATTTCCCCATGATGGACCCGCGACCCACGGACGCCGAGATCTCCGCGTACACTCGCGAGACGATCCGCTACAGCCGGGCCTGCGACGCCGCCCAAGGCGAACTCCGCCGGCACATGACCACCGCCAACACCGCACGTGACATGGACGTGGTCCGCGCCGTCCTGGGCGAGGAGAGGCTCAACTACCTCGGCTACTCCTACGGCACCTACCTGGGCGCGGTGTACGGAAGTCTGTTCCCCGAACGCCTGGACCGCAGCGTCCTGGACAGCGCGATCGACCCGGACGAGATCTGGCGCGCGACCTTCATGAACCAGGCCCCCGGCTACACCGAGGGGGTCGAACGATACGCGGAGTGGATCGCCGAGCAGAACGACGAGTACGGGCTCGGCTCCACCACGACGGAGGTCATGGACACCTTCCACACGACCTCGGCCCGACTCACAGAGGAACCCCGTACCGACGTTCCGGGGATGGGCGGCGAGGCCTACGACGGGGCGTTCTTCGACGCCTCGGCCGGCGAGTACGCCCGTTACCAGGAGTCCTGGGCCGAGACCGCTCCCTTCCTGGCCGCGCTCGCCCTCGAGGAGAAGGAGGTGCCGCCTCCCCCGCTCCAGAGGGAGCTCCCCGACATCGACCCGACTCTGTACGCCTCCAACATGGACCTCTTCTCCGCGCTGGTGTGCGAGGCGGAGTGGCCGCGACGGATCTCCACCTACCGGCAGGACGTCCGTGAGCACCGGGAGCTCTACCCGTTCGGGGTCGGAGCCTTCTTCGCCGCGGTCCAGAGCTGTACCTTCACCGAGTATCGGCCGACCGAGGCTCCGGTCGAGGTGACCCGGGACGGTTACGAGCCGGGGGTGATCATCGGTGGCGAGTTCGACCCGCAGACCCCGCTCGCCGGGTCGGTGAGCCTGGCCGAACGGCTCGACGGCCCGCTGATCACCGTCACCGATGACGGGGCCCACGGCTTCTATCTGCCCGGGGTCGGCGCTCAGGACCCGTACCCGTGCGTGCGGGAGAAGGTGGACTCCTACCTGATCGACGGGGATCTGCCCGACGATACGACCTGCCCGGGTCGACCTCGACCCACGTCGGTCACCGACGTTCCGGACGAGGCGCCGATCGCACCCCTCTGGGAGCCGGGCCGACCGCTCCCGCAGGCCGGGCCCGTACCGACGGCACCGATCGGCTGAGTTCCGACCGTCCGGGCTCCGGGGAACGGAGCGGTGGCCCGCGCCGAATCGGCACGGGCCACCGTGTGGTCGACGTCCGCCTCGAGGGTCAGGGCGTCCTGGTCCTCTTCGCCGAGGGTCAGGGGCGTCTCGATGGCGAACGGCTTCTCGTTCTCGAAGGTCTCCGGCTCCTCCGTCTCGACGATGGCGGTCTCCGGGGCAGGGACGGGCTCCGCGTCATCGTGGGAGGAGGGAGGGGGCGACGGAAGTCCGCGTTCCGAGAGGGTGAGCGCCGTGCCCACCGCCGCGCCCGAGGCGAGGTGATCGCGCTGGGGACGACGTGTCGCGGACGGCATGCTCACTCCATCGGTTCGCTCGTAACGGGACCGGTCGAGGCTCGACGACCGGTACATCAGGAGCAGACGCGTCCGAAGCGAGAACGGTTCCGCCCGAACACGAATTCTCTCCGTGTCCGGGATACGAGCTAGCGGCCGGCGCCTTCGAGGGTGCCGGTCGTGGTCTCGTCCGGGAGCATGACGTAGCAGAGGATCTCGCGGTCACCGGCCTCCCAGCCCGCCTCGATCGGGGTCAGGTACGAGGCGTAGATCTCGGAGACCGCGTAGTCGACGCCGACGAAGTCCATGAAGGGCTGGCCGTAGCAGGCCTCCTCGGCGGAGGCGTTGACCGACTCCGTGCCGGGGAAGTCGCCCTCCGGGAGGATCTCGCTGTAGAAGAACTCGGAGTCGTGCGGCTCCGAGCAGTCGACCACGGGGACGCCCTGGACCTCGGAGCCCATGAGGGCCGAGTTCATCTCGGACTCGTTGAAGCAGTCACCGACGGTGAGCTCCATCACGTTGTTCTCGTTGGAGCCGACGCTGCCGGCGCCGGAGTCGGTCCCGGTGGTGCCACCGGAACCGCCGTCGGCGCCACCGGCCGCCTCTTGAATGATGGACTGCGCGATCCCACAGGAGGACAGGGCGAAGGCGGCCGCGACGGCACCCACGGTGAGGGAGATGTTACGGAGGGCAGGGGAGAGAGCGGGCATTGATGGCTCCGGTCGGGTCAAGGGATGTGAGAGGGGGATGGCAGGAAGACAATTCACCACACAAGCCCTGACTGTCAATCCGATTCAGCCTGGTCACGGAGGGGCCACGGGACGAAACCCCATGTGGCGTAACGATCGGGACATGTGCGAAGAACCGAAAAGAACTTTAGAGGAGGGTAAGGACAGAACCGACCGACGGCCCCCGACAGTCTCCCGACAGTCCCCTGAACACGAAGAATCCCGGCCGGTGGGCTTCGCCCTCCGACCGGGATCATGTGGTGCGCCATCAGGGACTCGAACCCCGGACCCGCTGATTAAGAGTCAGCTGCTCTGACCAACTGAGCTAATGGCGCCCGCTTCCCGCCGAGACCTTCCGGCTCTCCGCGGCAACGAACTCAACTCTACAGGAACTTCCGAGCGGCTCGCGCCGTTCGACCCCCTTCCTCCGATGTTGTGCTCCAGACCACGCGAGATGTTCGACCACGTCACACGTCCGAACCCGTGGGACGACGAAGGGCCCGGACGACGGAAGTACCGTCGTCCGGGCCCTTCGGCTCCGGTGCGTCATCAGGGACTCGAACCCCGGACCCGCTGATTAAGAGTCAGCTGCTCTGACCAACTGAGCTAATGACGCCTGTTCCCCGCCGAGGCCTTCCGGCTCTCTGCGGCAACGGAGTTAACTCTAGCAGGGCCGCGGAGTGGTCGCGAACCGTTCGCGGGGCCGGCCTGGGTCGGCCCCGTCACGGGGTGGCGCCCGTCAGGAGAACGCCAGGACCAGGGCGACGATGATCGCGATGGCCAGAAGCACACCCACACCCGCCAGCACCAACGGCAGGATGGGGCGGCGCGGGGCCTCCTCGGGCTCGGGGTTCTCGTCGACGAAACGGCGGAAGTGCTGTGTGGTACCCGCCGGGTCCATGCTGGGATCGTTGTTCTGCGTCATGGGGTTGACACTAGCGACTCATGGGACCACTGAGCACCCCTCACCGAAGATCCGGTCGATCTCACAACCGTTCGTTGACGGAACACATACCCGGGCCCGCCTTTCGGATGACCTTCGGTCCTCCCCCGCACCCGACGCCCCGCGACTGAAAACCGAACGTAAGGCCCGTGCCGCACACTCAGGTCGGGTGCTCGGCGCCCGACCGGTACTTCCCCGCGGCCGTGCCCGAGCCCAGGGGCCCGGCGCGCAGGACCGCGGCCATCCTGGCCGTGGGAGAGACCCCGCGCGCCGGGTCCACCCGTTCCACCAATCGCACCAGTTCCTCGGCGTCCCGCTCCGGGTGGGCGTCCAACCAGGCCACGGCCATCCTCAGCGACAGCGGCAGCCGTCCGGCCAGCTCCGCGACCCGACGCAGCGTCTCCCCTCGGTGCCGGTCCGTTCCCAGGAGCGAGCGCAGCAACGCCACGGCGTCCTCCGTCTCCAGAGCTCCCACGGGGAGCGCTCGGAGCCCGTCCCTGACCAGCAGGTCCGTGAGCCAGTTGCGGCTGGTCACCACCGCCGCGCTACCGGGTCCGCCCGGCAGGAGTGGCCGCACCTGGCGGGCGGTCGCGGCGTTGTCCAGGACCACGAGCACCCGCCGCCCGGCCAGCAGGGAACGCAGACGGGCCGCCGCCTCCTCCGGCTCGTCGGCCCCGATGTCCGAGGGACCGGTGCCCACCGCCCCCACCGACAGCGAGCGGACCAGGCGTCGTACCACCTCCCCCGGTTCGCGTGGCTCGCCGTCCGCGTCGCGCAGGTTGACGTAGAGCTGGCCGTCGGGAAAGTGAGAGGTCACCGAATACGCCCAGTAGAGCGCGAGAGCGCTGCCTCCCGCCCCCGCCGGGCCGCGGACCAGGACGCTCCCGGGGGTGGTCGAACAGGGGTCGACGAGACGATCGAGCTCGGCCAGGGCGTCGGCGCGTCCGATGAGGCCGCGAGGGGCGGCCGGGAGTTCCGCGGGCACGAGGCCCCGCCTCCCCCTGCCCCCTCCTCGGACCGTGCGGGCGTGGACGTCGCGGTGGGAGCGCTGGCGGGGCACCACTGATCGTGGGACGCCGTCCCCACCCCGCAGAGCCCCGGCGGGAAGGGGCCCGTGCTCGGGCCGATCGTCCAGATCCCCCCTCAGGACGCCGTGGAAGGTGTCCTGGAGTTCCCGCCCCGGATCGACGCCGAGCGCCTGGGCCAGAGCCGCGCGGGTGCGCGAGTAGACGCGCAGGGCCTCGCTCCGACGCCCGCAGCGGTAGAGGGCGATCATCTGGACCCGGACGAGGGGTTCACGCTGGGGGTGGTCGGCGGTGATGGAGGCGATACGGGTGGCGACCCTCTCGTGCTCACCACGTGCCAGTGCCGCGCCGAAGCCGGTCTCCGCCACGCGCAGCAGCTCCTCGTGGAGCGGCGGCACGTCGTGTTCCCTCAGCAGGGGTGAGTCGATGTCGGCCAGCACAGGGCCGCGCCACAGTGACAGGGCTTCGCCGAGCAGGTCGGCGTGGGCGTCGGTGTCCCCCCGGTCCGCCGCGAGATCGGCCTCCCGCACCAGGGACCTCAACGTCAGCAGGTCACTGCGATGGTCGTCGAGCTCGATCCGATAGCCGCCGTCGGAGCTGTGGATCAGGGGGTGTCCCAGGGTCTGGGCGAGCAGGGCCCGTACCCGGGCGACGTGCACCTGGAGCGCTCCCCTGGCGGCGGGCCCCGGTTCGTGCCAGACACGGGCGATGAGAGAGGCCGTGGAGACGGTCTTGCCCGCGTTGAGCAGCAGGGTCGCGAGCAGCGCTCGACGACGTTCTCCGCGCAGGCTCAGAGGGGCACCGTCGACATGCAGACCGAACCGCCCGAGCAACCGGACGTAGAGGCCCTCGCGGGCGGGTTCGGGGGATCCGTTGTCGGCCACCTCGCCCCGTGTCCCCGCCGGGCCGAACAGCGACACCGCGTTCTCCTCCCCTGACCCCGATGCGGTGGGAACGCGACCCTGTGCGGCAGGGCGCGTCACCTGGACCCCAAGCGTCCCGCCTGAACTGGGATTCCGCAATCAGAACGGGGATACTTGCCGCACGGACCGTCCCTTGAAATCCTTGAATCTCCCGGTTTTTCCCGTCAGCGCGTTGACTCTGACCCTTGACCGAAAGAAACTTTCATCCATGGCGCAAATCCCGAAACCGATGGGCGAACGACCGAGCCGGGGGGAGGCCCCCGCGCCACCGGCCCCGACCACGGTGCTGAGGATCCGGTCGCTGCTCCCCTCGCTCGCCCCCGCGGAACAGCGGGTGGCCCAGCGGGTCATCGACGACCCCGAACGCGCGGCCGCCTCCTCCATCACCCAACTCGCCAAGGACTGCGCCACCTCCGAGGCCACCGTCATCCGCTTCTGCCGCACCATCGACTTCAGCGGATACCGCGAACTGCGGCTGGCCCTGGCCACCGAGGCCGGGCAGGCCCGGGGCGCCCGGACCAACATCCCCGAGCTCGCCGGCGACATCAACCCCGACGACACCCTGGTCACCGTCGTCCAGAAGATCGCCTACACCGACGCCCGCGCCGTGGAGGAGACCGGGGCCGCCCTGGACGTGGAGGTCCTGCGCACGGTCATCGACGCGCTGGCCAACGCCCGACGCATCGACGTGTACGGCGTGGGCGCCAGCGCGTTCGTGGGGGCCGACCTCCAGCAGAAGCTGCACCGGATCGGTCTGACGTCGTTCGCCTGGTCGGACGCGCACGTGATGTTGACCAGTGCCGCGCTCCTGGAGGAGAGCGACGTGGCGATCGGCATCTCGCACAGCGGCACCACCATCGATACCGTCCAGGCGCTCACCGAGGCCGGACGCAGGGGCGCCCGGACCGTCGCGATCACCAACTTCCCCCGCTCCCCCATCGGCTTCGCCGACCACGTCCTGACCACGGCGGCGCGCGAGACCATGTTCCGCTCGGGCGCCACCGCCTCCCGGCTGGCCCAGTTGACGGTGGTGGACTGCCTGTTCGTGGGTCTGGCCCAGATCCGCTACACGGACAGTCGCACGGCCCTGGAGACCACGTACGAGGCGGTGCGCGGCCTGAGAATGCACGAGGACCGCAGACGTCGCCGGAACGAGACCCCCGATAAGAAGACCGAGAACCCCACCGGCAACGACGACTGACCCTCGACCCGCGTCGGCCTCTCCCGGAACCCCTCCGGGCCCGGGGCCGACGCCACCGGATGGAAGGACGAGCCCGGGTGCGGACCGAACAGGAGACCCCAGTGCGCGGCGGTAGTGACGGACAGCGACCGGACCGGACCGGACCGGGAGGAGACGAGGCCGTGATCGTGCGGTCTCCCACGGAGGCCCGGAACTCGGGCACCTACGACATCGACCTGCTCTCGGCTCTGGAGATCCTGCGACAGATCAACGCCGAGGACACCACGGTCGCGGCGGCCGTGGGCGCGGTCCTGCCCGAACTGGCCGAGGCCGTGGAGCTGGGGGTGAAGGCGCTGGAGTCGGGCGCCGCCATCCACTACTTCGGGGCCGGCACCTCGGGGCGGATCGCGGCCCAGGACGCCGCGGAGCTGCCGCCCACCTACGGGGTCCCTCCCGAGTGGGTCGTGGCCCACCACGCGGGCGGCGGCGACGCCTTGACCAAGGCCCTGGAGGGGGTCGAGGACAGCCGGGAGGCGGGGCGGGCCGACGCGGCCGAGGTGCCGGAGGGCTCCCTGGTGGTCGGTCTGGCCGCCAGCGGCCGCACCCCGTACGTGGGGGGCGCTCTGGAGGCGGCGCGGGAGAGGTCGTGCGCGACCGTGCTGATCAGCGCCAACCCGGACGCGCCACTGGCCTCCTCCGCCGACGTGCACGTGGGTGTCTCCACGGGCGCCGAGGTGATCGCGGGATCGACCCGGATGAAGGCCGGCACGGCGCAGAAACTGTTGCTGAACTCCTTTTCCACCGCCGTGATGGTGCGGATGGGTCGGACCTACTCCAACCTGATGGTCGGGGTGGACGCCACCAACGGCAAGCTGCGAGGACGCGTGGTGACGATCCTGGTCGAGGCCACCGGCCTGTCCGAGGAGGCCTGCGCCGAGGCGTTGAACGCGGCCGAGGGCGACACCCGGGTGGCCCTGGTGTCGTTGCTGGCCGGGGTCGACGCCGAACGGGCGGCGTCCGCCCTGGACGTGGCACGTGGACGGGTCCGGGTGGCCTTGGGCGAACTCGGTATCTGACCGTCGGGCCCGCGTGCCGAGGGCGCGCGGGCCCGGTCGGGTCAGTCGTCCAGGATCGCGTCGATCAGACCGAGCGGAGGCGCGCCCAGCGCCAGGAGCTCACGGTGGAACCGCTGGAGGGAGAATCCGCTCCCCCACCGTTCCCGGGCCCGTTCACGCAGCGCCAGGATCTCCAGCTTGCCCCAGGTGTAGCGACCGTAGGTGGGGTCGAAGGTGGCCCTCTGGGCCTCGGCCAGCGCGGCCGGTCCCTGGAGGGGCGTGTCCTCGACGAAACGCGCGGTGGCCTCCTCCACCGTCATCGAGCCGGAGTGCACGCCGATGGCGACCGCCAGACGGGTGACCCGGATGAGCGCCTCCAACCACACACCGATCTCGAAGTGGTCGGCGGTCCAGTCGGGGTCGCCCAGACGCTCGGCGGCGTACTCGCCGAACCCCTCTTCGACGCACACCTCCTCCACATAGTGCGCCCATCCTTCGACGAACGACATGGAGGGCAGGGCCCGTCGGACCGGGCTCTGGAGTCGACGCAGGGCCCGTCCGTGCGAGTAGTGGCCGGGGGCCACCTCGTGCACGCTCACGGCGGGCAGCGTGGTGTGGCTGAACATCTCCAGCCACTCGTCGGCCTCCTGCTCGGACCACTCCGGGTCCGGCGGGTTCACGTAGTAGAAGGAGGGGGTGTCCCTCTCCCACGGCCCGGACCAGGCCATCATCGCGGTCGCCCAGCGCTGGGCCGGCGGGGGCACGTCCACCCGGCACTCGCCGTCGCTGTAGGGCGCCAACCCGCGTTCGGCGGTGAACTCCAGGCAGAGTTCGGTCCAGCGTCGAGCGGATTCCAGGACACCCTCGGTGTCGGGGTGATCCCGGGTCAGCTCGCGGGCGACCTCCAGCGGCTCCCGACCGGGTGCCAGGCGGCCGGTGGCCTCGGCCAAGAGGACGCGCAGACGGTCGCGTTCGGCGTCGGCGCGCGCGGCGAGGTCGGTCAGGTCGACCTCCATCGCCTCGGGCGTCCCCATCAGTCGGGCGAGGGCCTCGCCGCCCAGGGAGACGTCCGCCGGGCCGTGCTCCGCGGCGTGCTCCAGGTGTGCCACCAGGCGCGCGTGGGCGGCGAGGGCGTCACGGCGCACGTCCTCGGGCATCTCGTCGGGCAGGGAGCCGGAGAGCCCCCGGGCCGCTCCGAGCAGGGACTTCGCGGTCGGAGCGCCGACGCGGTCCAGGGAGGCGATCGCGTGATCGACCAGACGGGGCCATAGGCGCAGGTGGGCGATCCGCGCCGCGTCCCTCTCGGCGGCCGGGGCGTACTCGCGTTCGTAGTCGGACAGGTCCATCCCACCGATGTGGACGAGCGGGTTGTCCCGATGCGACTGGAGTTCCCCCAGTTCGTAGCGGAGACCGTTCTCGAAGGCGGTCAGGTGGGCCTCGTCGTGCGGGTCCTCGAGGGGGTCGCCGCCCAGACGTTCCAGATGGGCGCGGACACCTTCGGGGGACAGGTCCGCGGCCGTGCCGTCGTACTCGTGCAGCCCCGCGTGCCCGCGCATGGCGTCGGGAAGCAGTTCCGCGATGGCCCTCAACCTCGGGGGGAGTTCCGGATGGATTCGTTCGGACATGCGGTGACCCTAACCCGGGCCTTTCCCGGAGGGAAAACCCTTATCGGGGCCCGGCCGCCCGCCCCGGCCCGATCGGGAACCCCGGCGCCGCCCCACGCGTCTCCCCTGGTGTGAAGACCTCCGAACCCTCCTCTCCCGATCCCGACGACGAGGCCTCCCGGAGCGGAAGAGGGCCCACGCCGCGCCACCGGATCCTGCTCTGGTCGGTCTCGGTCCTGGTCCTTCTGGGGTGCGCGCCGTTCCTGTGGCAGACGGCCACCACCGCGGAGTACCGGTACACGGTCGACGACGTGCCCGAACGCCCGGTCGGCGTGGTGCTGGGCGCCGGGGTGCGCCCCGACGGTCTGCCCAGTCATCTGCTGGCCCAGCGGCTGGAACTGGCGGTCGAGTTGTACGAGGCGGGGCGGATCCGGGCGGTCCTGGTCACCGGGGACAACGGTGAGGAGCACTACAACGAGACCGACACCATGCGCGACCACCTGATCGCCGCGGGGGTCCCGCCGGAGCGGATCGTGGGAGATCACGCCGGGTTCAACACGTGGGACTCGTGTGTACGGGCCCGTGAGGTGTTCGGGGTGGAGGAGGCCGTCGTGCTGACCCAGGAGTTCCACCTGTCACGGAGTGTGCGACTGTGCCGGGCCGCGGGGATCGACGCCGTCGGGGTGGGCGACGACAGCATGCGCGAGCGCACGACGGCCACGGTGTACGGGTGGGCGCGCGAGGTCCCGGCGGCGGTCTCGGCGCTGGGCAAGATCCTCTTCCGCCCCGATCCGCGGTTCCTGGGCGACTACGAGCCCGGTGTGGACGAGGCCCTCGCCGAAGCCGACGAGGCCGAGGAGGCGGACCGCGGCTGATCGGGTGCCCGTCCCGGCCGAGGCCGCTACGGACACCCGACCGGGCACCACCTTCTAGCGTCCGCCGAAGAGCCTTCCGAACAGTCCGCCGGGGGCGGGCGCGGCCTGCGCGGGGCTCTGAGGGGCCTCGGGCTCGGGCTCGTCGTCGGGCTCCACGCCGACCAGGGCGCGGTACTCCTCGGCGTTCTCGGGGAACGCCCAGGCCGTCAGGGTCGCGGTGAACTCCTCGTCCTCCCAGGCGTCGTCGGGGAGTTCTCCGATGGCCCACAGGACCTTGAGGGTCTCCTCGTCGTAGTCGGCGCGGGTGTGCTCTTCGAGCGTGCGCTCCTTGGAGCGGGGGCCGAGGACCAGTTCGAGGCCGACCCCGGCGACCAGGGCACGGGACTCCTCGTCGCTCTTGAGCAGGTCGGGCAGGATGTCGAGACGCAGGCGGCGGGAGCGGTCTCCGGCCCTCCCCAGCGCCAGGAGGCCCAGGACCTGGGGCGAACGGTTACCGCAGTGCGGCCAGGACTCGTTGAAGAGGCCCTCGTAGCCCATGGAGGTGCCACCGCCCCGCCCGATCCGGCGCAGCCCCTCGCGCGGGGTGTTCTCTCCGTGGATGAGGACCAGGGCGACGGAGGCGGCGAAGGAGTTGTAGAGGTTCCCGCCGGCCATCTGATGGGTCAGGCCCACGGTGAGGTCGACGTCGGTGGGGTCGCCGAGCAGACCGAGGGCGAACAGTTCGGCGGGCAGGGGCTCTCCGCCGCTGCCGAGCGCGGCCTGCCTGATGGCCTCGCTCACCGAGGTCGCGGAGGCGCCCGGGGTGGGGCGCAGGTCCTTGGCGAGCAGGACCTGGGAGGCCGAGGTGATCTCGGAGACGATGCGCTCGGACTCGGTGGGCAGGAAGGCGAGCAGGTAGCTCACCCACTCCCCCGCCCGGTCCATCCCGCTGCGGTTCCTGTCGTCGTGCAGGAGGGCGACCAGGTCGGGGACACGGGCGAGCACGGCCTCGTAGGTGTCCAGTTCGGCCTGGAGGAGGGCGACGCCGTCGTCGGCCTCCAGCACCGCGAGACGGTTGCGCATGCGGTGGTGGTGCTGTTCGTCGGGTGCCTCCTCGCTCCAGGTCCGGTACTGGGCGCGCACCTTCTCCAGGTCGTTGGAGGAGGCCCAGGCCACCTCGTCACGCCACTGCGCGAGGTCGGTGGTCCGGGGAAGACGGTCCTCCGGGTGCGCTGCGACCAGTTCCAGCAGGAGGCTGAGGGGACGCCACCGGTCCATGTCGGAGGTCTCCGGGGAGACCGCGAGGTCGACGAGGCGGTCGACGACCTTGGGCGCGGCACGGTGGCCGGGGGCGGGGAAGCGGATGATGTCGTGGAGGTCGGACAGCGCGCCATCGCTGGTCGCGGCCGTTTCGAGCAGCTCGGGGATGCGTTCTCCGCCCTCGGGCGCGAGGGAGGCCCAGTCGACCTCGGCGGTGTGGTCGTGTTCTTCGTTTCCCGTGGTCGCGTTCATACGCCGATTATCCCGGCTCGGAAGGGGTGCGCGTATCGAAGGGGCGGGGTTCACACGGCGGACCGATCAGATGTCGGTGGGGTCGGGGCGTCCGCTCCGCAGGGGGTCCGGTCGGGTCAGGGCGTCGCGCAGGGCCTTGGCCGCCGCGGGGATCTCGCGCAGATAGCCGATGAGGGTGGAGCGTCGGCGGGCGCCCATGCTCGAGTCCCCGACCCCCAGGGCGTCGATTCCGGCGGCGCGGGCCAGGGCGATGGTCCTCGGCAGGTGGAACGACTGGGTGACCATGACGGCGGCGTCCACTCCGTACCAGCGTCCCACTCTGGTGCAGGTGTCCCAGGTCCGGTATCCCCAGGGGTCCGCCTCGACGCGGTCCGCGGGGACTCCGCGTTCGACGAGGTACCGGGTCATGGTGTCGGTCTCCCGGTTGGAGACCTCGCGGTTGTCGCCCGAGACCAGGATCCGGTCGACGCGCCCCCGTTCCATGAGGGCCACGGCCAGGTCGAGCCGCCGGGCGAGCAGGGGCGAGGGCCCTTCGGGCCAGGCCGCGGCGCCCAGGACGACGGCGACGGGACGGTGCGCCACACGTTCGACGTCGGAACGGCGGCCCGCGGCGGCCAGGCGGGTCCAGGCGAGGGGGGCCAGCGCCAGGGCGCACACTCCCACGCCGGTGATCGTCATCGTGGTGAGCAACCCTGCCGTCCTCCCGTGCCGTGGATCCCACCATCATGGCGTACGGAGACCGGCGCGGGGACCCCGCGAGGAGGCGTCAGCCGAAGAGGCCGCCCCAGCCCTTGGCACTCTTGTGGCGCACTCGAAGGCTTCCGCCCTGGCAGGCCCCGGTGATGACGAAGTGGGTGACGCCGGCCCGACGGATGGAGTCCACGTCCGAACGCAGACTGCCGAACCATGAGGAGTCGACGTCGACCTCGGCGGTGGCGGTCTCGGGAAGGATCAGGTCGGCCCCGCCCCAGGAGGCGTCCAGGTGGACCTCCACCACGGGGGTGGAGATGAGGGCCTCTCGGAAGTCGAGGCGGATGGAACCGAAGCGGCCGTCCACCTCGATACGGTGCGGCACGGTCCATTCGCCCTTACGGACCATCGGCTGGCCCTTGGCCTGGAGCACCAGGGGCGGTCCGCCGCCGACCACGGCCCCGTGGGCGGGCACCGCCGGGGAGGTCCCCACGATCGGTCCCGTGGCCCCGGTGGGGAGGTCGGCCACGATGGGTTCGAGGTCGGCGTAGGTCTTGGCCGCGTAGACGGCGTTGAGCCGTTCGTCCAGTTCGTCGAGGTCCAGACGCCCTTCGCCGGCCGCCTCCCTCAGGATCTCGGCGACCTGGTCGCGTTCCGCGTCCGAGATCCGCATCCTGCTCATGTCGTTGGGGGCCACGTGCGCGCACCGTTCCTTCCACCCGTTTTGTCAGACCCACGGTAGAGCATGAGGAACGAACGGAGCGGCGAGCCTCTCACCGGGGCACCGCCCCGCCCCGCTTCGGAGGGGGCGGGACGGGGCGTCGCTTCCCTGGAGTGGTCGAGGACGCTGCCGAGGCAGGACGGGCCCCGGCAGCGTCCTCGACCACAGGAGATCCCCTCCCCGGGTGGATCAACGATCTCGCACCGTGCGCCGTCTGCACAGAGCGTGTCCTCATCCGGCCAGAGAGCGACCTTCCGGGAGGCCGGAACCTCGACGTCACCCGCACCGGGTTTCGGTCGAGGCCTCCGAGCCGACCACCACCCCTCATCCCACTGTGAAGACCACTCGAGGGCGGCCCTTCACGCCTTGGAGAACCAGATTTCGGACGGCACATTAACCATGTTTCGGACCAAGAAGCCCCCCACAAAGACGCAGGTCGACGAGCCGCCTCCGAAGACCCTTCGAAGCCTCATCGCAAATCTTCGAACACCTCTCCGTAAAACATCCTTTGATCTGCGAAAACACCGCACCCCAAGGGTTCCCGGAATCTGCCCGTGATCGCCCGGTTAAGGGCGTTTGCCCAAATTCCCCGGCGAGCATGTTCACAGTGAAAGCGAACGGTCGCCCGAGCGATCTCCCCTCGCACGACACCCGTCCGATCCGACCGTCCGACAGAGCCATCATCAGGTCGAAGACCGGAGGAAACCACGACGTGTCCGCCCTTGCGATCGCCCCGACGTTTCTCAGCGATTTCGCCCGTCTCACGCCGGACGTCCAGCTCGGCACGCTGGACGTGATGCGCGCCTACCAGGCCGGCGAGCACCCCGACCTGGAATCGGTCGCGGGCGCCGCCGACCCTCGTGTCAGGGTCGTCGACATCGCCCCCGACTGGTCCGGCGTCATCGTTCCCGACCCCCGCTCCGAACAGGAGGCGGACCTCCACGAACGGGAGGACGCCGAAGAGGAGGGGCCGGACTATCGACTCCTCACCGTGCGCCCGCGCGACGAAGCCCTCCGCTACGCCCGCGACCTGCGTCCGGAGGCCCTGACGAACCCGCCCTCCGCGGCCGGCGTCGGCCCGGCCGATCTGGCCCCCTCCGGCCCTCCCGAGCTCTCCGGCGCCCTCACCGCCCCCTTCGACCAGTGGCGGATCACCCTCCACCCCGACCAGCACCGTCTGGCCGAGGGGGAGTTCAAGGGCTCCGTCCAGGTCACGGGCGGGCCCGGGACCGGCAAGACCGTACTGGCCCTCTATCGAGCCGCGTACCTGGCCGAGATGGACGCCGAGGCCCACCCCGAACGGAACCGGGAGTCGGTCCTGCTCACCACCTACAACCGGGCTCTGGCCCAGACCCTCTCCGACCGGCTCGACCGGCTCCTGACCTCTCCCGGAGCCCGCGCCCGGGTGCGGGTCGTCACCATCGACGGACTGGCCCGTTCCGTCGTCCAGTCGCACAGCGGCATGGCGCCCCGGATGATCGACGGCGACGAGCTCGCGCAGCGTTGGCGCGCGGTCGCCCTGGCCGACGGTCTGCCCTTCTCCGGCCGGTTCCTCGTGGACGAGTGGGAACAGGTCGTGCTGGCCAAGGGATTGGAGTCGCCGGTCGACTACATCCGTTGTGAACGCAGCGGTCGTATCCAGCACCTGGCCCCCGAACACCGGCGTCAGGTCTGGGAGACGATCCGACGCTATGTGGGGGCGATGCGGGTGGAGGGCCTGTGGGCCTACCCGCAGCTGGCCGCCGAGGCCGCGCGGTTGCTCGAACGTTCCGGCCCGTTGTACCGCCACGTGGTGGTCGACGAGTCCCAGGACCTGCACCCGGCCCAGTGGCGGATGCTGCGCGCGGCCGTCCCCGAGGGGCCGGACGATCTGTTCATCGTGGGCGACCCGAACCAGCGGGTCTCCGACAACCGGGTCTCGTTGGCCTCGCTCGGTATCAATGTGCGCGGACGCGGTCACCGGCTCCGGGTCGGTTACCGGGTGACGCAGGAGATCCTGGATTGGAGCCTTCCGATCCTGGGGCGGCGGGCGGCTCTGGGAATGGACGACAACGCCGACACCCTCGCCGGGCTCCGCTCCTCACTGCACGGCCCCGAGCCCGTGGTGCGGGGCTGCGACAACCGGGCCGAGGAGCTCCGTGCCCTGGGCGAGTGGGTCGAGGTGTGGCTGGCGGCCGGGGTACTGCCCGGAGAGATCGCGGTGGCCGGACGCAATCACTGGGTGGCGCGCGAGGTCGCCAAGGAGTTGGAGGCCAGGGGCGTTCCCACCTCGCCTCTGGAGGGCGCCGGACGGTCGGAGGCGGTCCGGGTCGGCACGATGCACCGGATGAAGGGGCAGGAGTTCCGATGCGTGGCCCTGGTCGGGGTCAGTGATCACCTCTTGCCTCCCAAGGCGGCCATCGAGGCGGCCGAGGGCGACCCCGTCGCGTTGGAGCACGTCGTCCAGCAGGAGCGGACACTGCTGTTCGTGGCCTGCACCCGTGCCCGAGACGCTCTGTACGTGTCCCACGTGGGCCGCCCCAGCAGGTTGATCACCGGCGACGAGATCTGATCGTTCCGAGAACGTCCCCGGGGCGTTCCGACGGACGGGGGGCACCGCGTGACGCGGTGCCCCCTCTCCCGTCCTGTCAGGTTCCTCCGCCGTACCGACCGTCCAGACCCGGGATGGTCATGAGATCGGTCGAGGCCATCGGGTCACCGACGTCGACGTCGGTGACGTACATGATCGGCAACAGCAGGGGCGGCGGGAAGTCCGGGGTGAAGGTCAGCGGGATCCCCAGAATGCGGACGTGCATGCTCGTGACGTGCAGTTCGACGTCGCCGTCGAGGTTCATCGTGGGCAACCCCAGCGACCTGCGGCTTCCGGCGTCGTCGAACCACAGCTCGCCGCCTTCGAGGACGGTGCTGCTCATCGTGATCCGGATGTAGCGGCGCGGCCCGTCGGCGGTGGGGCATTCGACCACTCCCTCGTAGCGGGCACCGAACATGGCGAGGCTGTCGGCGGTCAGCCCGGAGTCACGGACCGACCCTCGGAAACAGTCGTAGTCGGAGTCGACCATGACCTCGGGGTAGTCCCCCGCCTCCTCCGCGGCCCGACAGGCCATGACCGCTTCGAGGAAGTCGTCCTCGTCCTCGACGACGGCGGAATCCCCGACCCGCAGGTCACAGTCCTCCGGAGCCGCGTCCTCTTCCTCCTCGTCGGTCTCCTCGTCCTCCTCGCGCCCGTCGTCCTCCTTCTCCTCCTCTTCCTCCTCGTCACCGTCGCCCTCTCCGGGGTCGGGTCGTTCGGGAGGCACGGAGGCCCCGTCGGAGGGTTCGGGAGAGGGATCCCGTTCGGGCTCCTCCTCCGAACTCTCGTCTCCGTCCCCGGGGAACAGCCAGTCCCAGGGCCAGCCCGCTGAGGACGTGGGGGCGGCGGTGAGGGCGACCGCGACGGCCAGGGGAAGCGCCAGCGCGGCCAGGGGGCGGGCCCCCCGCCCCGGACCGTCGACCGAAGGCTCGGAGGCAGGGGTATCGGGGGCCCCCTCCGCGGGTTCGGGGACGTCGGTGCCGGTGTCCTCGACGTCCCGTGTGTCCTCGTCCTCCTCTTCGGGCCGTTCCGAGGTCTCCCCCTTCCTCGCGCGGCGTGCTCGGCGCTGGTCGAGGGCCTTGGGCCCCCAGGCGAACACGAGCGCCCCGCCGACGATGCCGACCAGCATGCCGATGACGAAGCCGCCGAAGTTGGAGGTGACGAAGGAGGCCAGGGAGAGCATGACCCCGACCAGGCCGAAGAAGACGTTCTGGGCCGGTTGCAGCCAGCTCAGCACACCGAGCGCGATCAGCAGGAAGCCGATGAGGGTGCCGGAGACTCCGGCGACACCGGCGTAGACGATCAGGTCGATCGGCAGGATCAGACTCTGGGCGGCGGGGGCGACCAGCAGCTCGATTCCGGCCACGACGAGGAGGAGTCCGCCCCAGAACGGCCGTGTGCGCCGCCAGTCGCGGAACCGCTCCCGCCCCGCCCGGAAGAGGGTCATCGCTTGGGCCATGGGATCAGAAGCACTCGTGGTTGCCGGGGCGGATCGCCAGTCCGAGCCCGCTCAGCCGCAGGGAGCCGGAACTGACCGCCCAAGAGGTCATCTCCATCTCGGAGACGGTGATGGTGTCGGCCTGGAGTCCGAAGCCCCCGGCCGGCCCCTGACCTCCGTCGGCCTTGTCCAGTGTGCTGGCGTCACGGCCGATCTCGATGGCGCCGAACTCGGCGTTGCCCTGGAGCTGTTCGATGTCGATGACCATCGAGGTGCCCTCGACCGGGGTGTCGGCACCGGCGGTGATGACCAGGGTCGCCTCCCCGATGGGCAGGTCCCACAGAGAGGACATGCACAGGTTCTCGAGTTCGGCGGAGTCGACGGTGGAGAGTCCCACCGGCCGGGCGGAGCCGTCGACCGAGGAGGCGACGTCCCCGTACTGGCTGAACCCGGTGCCGGAGAGTCGGTCGGCGGACATCTTGAAGCTGTCGCCGGAGACCGCAAAGGAGGCGGCCAGCAACCCCTGCGTGGTCATGCCGCCGAGCACCGCCGCCGCCACCAGACCGGGGACCGCGACCAGGGCGAACCTGCGCCAACGGGTACCGCCTCGGCCTTCGTTCGTTCCGGACGCGTCTTGAGGCGCCTCCGGCACCTCTTCCGGGGCCTTGGGCATCTGTACCTCCAGAGGTTCCGTCACCCCTGGGGGCGACGAGGGGGAAGGAGACTTGCGCCGACGCGCGCCACGTGTGTTATATGGAACACACCTACTCGGCGGTAGTGACGAACATTACAATATTGGTTGTCACATTTCCAGATGACTAGTTCATCGTTGCGGACTCGTATCCGGCGCATTACGGGCAACCGCTTCCGACCTGGAGAGAGGCCGAGTTCCATGCCCCCTCAGAGCACAGAGGCCCCCGCCGATCGATACGCATCGGACGACGACTTCGACTACGACGTCGTCGTGATCGGGTCGGGGTTCGGCGGATCGGTGAGCGCGCTCCGCCTCACCGAGAAGGGATACCGCGTCGGTGTCCTGGAGGCCGGACGCCGTTTCACCCCCGAGACCCTGCCCTCGTCCTCCTGGGACCTGAGGAACTTCCTCTGGGCCCCGAAGGCCGGCATGTACGGGATCCAGCGCATCCACCTGCTGCGCGACGTGATGATCCTGGCCGGGGCCGGGGTGGGAGGTGGTTCGCTCAACTACGCGAACACCCTGTACCACCCGATGGACCCCTTCTTCGAAGACCCCCAGTGGCGGCACATCACCGACTGGAAGACGGAACTGGCCCCCTTCTACGACCAGGCCCGTCGCATGCTCGGCGTGCGCACCAACCCCACGATGACCCCCTCCGACGTCCATCTGAAGGCGGTCGCCGAGGACATGGGCGTCGGTGACACCTTCCGGCTGACCCCGGTGGGCGTGTGCTTCGGCGACGGACGGGACGGGGAGGGGAACAAGGCCGCCCCCGGCGAGTCCGTGGGGGACCCCTACTTCGGCGGCGCGGGCCCCGAGCGCAGGGCCTGCACCGAATGCGGTGAGTGCATGACCGGCTGCCGGCACGGCGCCAAGAACACCCTCACCGAGAACTACCTGTACTTCGCCGAACGCGGGGGCGCCGAGATCCACCCCCTGACCACGGTGGAACGGCTCCGGGTCCGCCCCGACGCCGAGGGCGGCGGTTTCGCCGTCGACACCCTCCGCACCGACGCCCCGCGACGGAGGGAGAACGCCCGCACGTTCACCGCCCGTCAGGTGGTGGTGGCCGCGGGCACCTACAACACGCAGGACCTCCTGCACCGGATGCGCGACGACGGTCTGCTGCCGCGCCTGTCCTCCAGGTTGGGCACCCTCACCCGCACCAACTCCGAGGCGCTGGTGGGGGCCATGAGCAAGCAGGTGCCGCCGCCCGAGGACCTCACCCACGGCGTCGCCATCACCTCCTCCATCCACCCCGACGAGAACACCCACATCGAACCGGTGCGCTACGGCAAGGGCTCCAACGCGATGGGGCTGCTCACCACCATCCAGGTCCCGGGCGGCGGGAGGATCCCGCGCTGGCTCCGCTACCTGGGGCTGATCGCGCGCAACCCGTACGTGTTCGCCCGCAGCCTCTCCAACCGGCGCTGGTCGGAGCGGATCATCATCGGTCTGGTGATGCAGTCGTTGGACAACTCGTTGACCACCTCGGTCAAGCGTGGACCGTTCGGCGGCCGGAAACGACTCACCTCGCGCCAGGGCCACGGGGAGCCCAACCCGACCTGGATCCCCGCCGGCCAGGAGGCCGCCACGCGGCTGGCCGAGCGGATCGACGGCTACCCCGGCGGCACCATCGGGGACCCGTTCAACATCCCGATGACCGCGCACTTCCTGGGCGGCTGCCCGATCGGGGACGGCCCGGACACCGGGGTGATCGACCCCTACCACCGGCTGTACGGATACCCGGGGCTGCACGTGGTGGACGGTTCGGCGGTCACCGCCAACCTGGGGGTGAACCCGTCGTTGACGATCACCGCGCAGGCCGAACGGGCGATGTCGTTGTGGCCGAACAAGGGCGAGAAGGACGCCCGACCGCCCCAGGGCGAGGCGTACCGCAGGGTCGACCCGGTCTTCCCCCACGCTCCCGCCGTACCGGCCGGCTCCTTCGCCGAACTACGGCACACCGGGTCGCTTCCGATCTCGGTGGTCACGAAGCGCTCCTCCGAGACGGGCGGGTCCCCCGTGCGGGTCGAGGACCGTCCTTCGGGGTGAGGCCTCCGGGGCCCGGACGTCGCTCGCGGCGTTCGGGCCCTCCCGGTCAGGCGGGGCCCGCGGGCCCCTCGTCCCCGTCCGTCTCCCTCGTTCCGAGGTGCTCCATGGCCTCGGCGAAGTGGTCGCCCATGGCGTTGGCGAGGTGGTGGGCCATCTCCTGGGCCAGGACCGCGTCGACCGCCTGCTGCGCCAGGGGGCGCACGCGTCGGACCAGTTCGGCGATCTGGGCGACGTCCTCGCTCTGGACGACGGTCCCCGGCGCGTACTCGTGGATGATGTGGTCCGAGACCAGCCGCACCATGTGCTCGGAGACGTCGCCGATGTGCTCCCTCAGGTTCTCCGCGATGTCGAGCACCGAGGAGACGCTCATGCCCAGGCGGACCAGTTCGACGCCGGCGTGGAACAGGCGCGGGCTGGGGATCCGGAAACGCAGACCGTCGCGTTCGAGCAGGCGCAGGTCGAGGGCGCGCTTTATCGTCCGCGGGGTCACCTCCTTGCCGAAGATCTCCCGCAGTTCGCCGATCCCGACGTAGTCGGCGATCTCGTCGCTCCAGGCGTCGCCGATGGCGGACTCGAAGCCGAGGATCTCGGACAGGTCGCCGCCGCGTTCCCATACCTGGAACATCTCTCCGATGTTGGCGAAGGTGTAGCCGCGACGGAGGAGTTGGCCGATCAACCGCAGGCGCGCCAGGTGCGCCTCGGAGTAGATTCCGACGCGGCCTTGGCGTCGGGGTGGGGCGAGCAGCCCTCTGTCCTGGTAGACCCGGACGTTGCGCACCGTCGTCTCGGCGAGCCGGGCCAGTTCGTCAATACGGTATTCGGCCATGGGACCAGCCTAGAGATCCGTGAGAGCCGTACTCATCGGTGTTCCGATCCTTTCCCGCCATTGAACGTTGTCAATGAAGATTGTAACGTTTTAACCAAACGGAGTGAACAGGGTCACATCAGACGAACCCCTCGTTCGGCGCGCCTCCGACACGGAACACCCTCGGGAGGGATCCATGTCCGCAGCCCGAACCCCTGAGGTCGCGCCCACCGACCGCGAGGACATCGCCAAGCGTCTCCTGCGCGGATCGGCCAAGGCCTCCTACGACCCCCTGGTCCAGATCGACTGGGACGCGCCACTGAAGGACCTCTGGGGCATGCGCCCCGAGCGCGTATCCCTCTACGGCACCCACCTGTGGGACCGGCTCACCGAGGAAGAGCGCAAGGAGCTGTCCCGCCTGGAGGTCGCCTCCACCATGGCGACGGGCATCTGGTTCGAGACCATCCTCATGCAGATGCTGGTCAGGCACGCCTACCACAACGACCCCACCAGCCTCCACGTCCAGTACGCCTACACCGAGATCGCGGACGAGTGCCGCCACACCGTCATGTTCGCCAAGGCCATCGAGCGGCTCGGATCCCGGGCCTACCGGATCGACCCGCTCGCGCACGCGCTGGGGCGGGTCTTCAAGGCGCTCGCCCACGGGCCGCTGATCTTCGGCGGAGCCCTGTTCGTCGAGGAGATCCTGGATCGGCTTCAGCGGGAGATGATGAAGGACGAGAGCATCGAGCCGGTCGTGCGTTCCACCTCGCGCATCCACGTGATCGAGGAGGCCCGGCACATCCGGTACGCCCGCGAGGAGTTCCACCGGGACTGGCTCCGGAGGGGCCCGGTGAACAGGGCCTACAGCCGCCTGGTCCTCGGCGTGGTGGCCTACTTCTCCGCCACCCGCCTCATCCACCCGAAGGTCTACGCGCGGGTCGGTCTCGATCCCCGGGAGGCCCGTCGGGTCGCCCGCCGTAACCCGCGTTTCATCGACAGCAAGACGGAGCTGTCCCGCAAGGTCGTGTCGACGCTCGACACCGCAGGGGCGATCTCGGGGATCGGCCGTCGTTTCTGGAGGAGGGCCGGCCTCCTGGGTCGCTGACCCGACCCACGGGCCCCTCTCTCACCACCGGACCCGGCGCCCCCACCGGCCGCCGGGCCCTTCGTGATGTCCGAAAAGGCCGAGAACACGGCGCCTCGGACACCTTCCCGACATCTCGACCTACTCGCGAGTAAATTCCGCGTCACACCCCATTGCATTGTGACAATGCTCGTTGTAACGTTCCGGCAATGACTGTGGAGGAGATCACATGACGACCCCCTTGCCGCGCCACCTGCGCCGTCTCCCGGGCCAGAACGCCATCGTCACCGGCGCCTCCGGAGCGTTCGGCAGCGCCACCGTGGCGGTCCTTCGCCACATCGGCGTCAACGTCGTCGGACTCGACCGCAAACCCTCCCCCGGTGTGATCGCCTGCGACATCACCGACGACCGACAGGTCGAGGAAGGGGTGGCCGAGGCCGTCGACCGCCTCGACGGCGACCTGGACCTGCTCGTCCACTACGCCGGGATCGGCCCCTCCGTCGATATCGGGCACATGCCCGACTCCCACGCGCACCAGGCCCTGGAGGTCAACCTCCTCGGAACCTGGAGGGTCACCGCGGCCGCCATGCCCCACCTGGTCCGCAGCCGCGGTCGGGTGATCGTCACCGCCTCCCTCCTGGCCGGACTCCAACTGCCCCTGGCCGGCGCCTACACGGTCTCCAAACGTGCCGTCTCCGCCTACGCCGACTGCCTCCGCGCCGAGTACGGCACCCACGTCGGTGTCACCACGATCTATCCGGGCTTCGTCGACACGCCCATCCACGAGAGCTCCCGGGCCACCGGCGCCTCCCTCGACGGGCTCGTCCCCGCCGAGACCGAGCGCGACACCGTCATGGCCGTGGTCCGGGCCGCCGGAGCCAAACACCCTCCCCGCGACATCGCCTCGACCGCCCTGGGTACCGCGGCCCTCCATCTGACCCGGCACTTCCCGGGCACCACCGAGCAGATCGTGGCCCTCCAACTCGGCCTGCTGCTCACCGACGGCGCCTTCGCCGACGCCGAGATCGCCCGCGGCCTCCACGCGCGGTACGGCACCCCGCACGCACAGACCACCCGTTCCTGAAGGAGACAGTCGGATGACCGCCGAAGTCGTCGCCAAACCCAAGCTCACCGACCGCGAGGACATCGCCAAGCGTCTCCTGCGCGGATCGGCCAAGGCCTCCTACGACCCGCTCGTCGAGATCGACTGGGACGCCCCCGTCGACCCCGACATGTGGGCCATCCGTCCCGAGCGGATCTCCCTCTACGGCACCCACCTGTGGGACCGGCTCACCGAGGAACAGCGCAAGGAGCTGTCCCGCCTGGAGGTCGCCAGCGTCGCCACCATCGGCATCTGGTTCGAGACCATCCTCATGCAGATGCTGGTCAGGCACGCCTACCACAACGACCCCACCAGCCTCCACGTCCAGTACGCCTACACCGAGATCGCGGACGAGTGCCGCCACACCGTCATGTTCGCCAAGATGGTGAAGAAGCTCGGCTGGGAGGCGCACCGGCTCGACCCGGTCGCCTACCACCTGGGACGGGTCTTCAAGGCGATCGCCCACGGACCTCTGATCTTCGCGGGCGCCCTGTTCGTCGAGGAGGTGCTGGACCAGCTCCAGCGCGAGGCCGTCCCGGACGAGCAGATCCTGCCCCTCGTACGCTCGGTCGCCCGGATCCACGTGACCGAGGAGGCCCGGCACATGCGCTACGCCCGTGAGGAGTTCCAGCGCGACTGGGTGGAGCGGGGAGCCCTCAACAGGGCCTACAGCCGGATCGTCCTGGGGCTGGTCACCTACTACTCCGCCACCCGGCTCATCAACCCGAAGGTCTACGCGCAGGTCGGACTCGACCCCAAGGAGGCCTACCGGGTCGCCCGCCGCAACCCCCACTGGATCGAGACCAAGACCTGGGCGGCCCGCAAGGTCGTCGGCACCCTCGACACCGCGGGCGCCATCACCGGGCTGGGACGCTACTTCTGGAGGAAGGCCGGCCTCCTCGGCCGCTGACACCCGGGAACGAACACGGCCCCGCCTTCTCCGGGGCCGCTCCGACCACCGCCGAGGGACCGGACGTCCCTCTCCCGAACGCCGCCGTCGGAAGACGAAACGCGCCACGTCTTCCGACGGCGGTCCCAGACGTCGGGTTCCGGGAGCGAACGCGCCACGCTCCCGGGGCCCGGCACCCCTCCCCTCGAAGGCGGAACGCGCCCCGCCTTCGAGGGTCATCCTCACCGGGCGGCCGGAGCGGACCGTCGGCCGGACGTACGAAGGGAAGAGCGACGTGACCGAAGCAGTACCGCACTACCGGGTCGCCGTCATCGGCACCGGTTTCGCCGGGATCGGCATGGCGATCCGTCTCAGGCAGGCCGGGCTCGACGACTTCGTCGTCCTGGAACGGGCCGACGACATCGGCGGCACCTGGCGGGACAACTCCTATCCGGGAGCCGCCTGCGACGTGCCCTCCCACCTGTACTCCTTCTCCTTCGCCCTCAACCCGGGCTGGAGCCGGACCTTCTCCCCCCAGCCCGAGATCCGGGACTACATGCGACGGGTCGCCGGAGAACACGGGATCCACCGCCACGTCCGGTACGGCAGCGACGTCAAGGCCGCCCGCTGGGAGCCCGCGGACAACCGCTGGCGGATCGAGACCGCGAGCGGCACCGTCACCGCGCAGTTCCTGATCAGCGGCGCGGGCCCCCTCGCCGACCCCGTACTGCCCGATATCAAAGGCATCGACACCTTCGAGGGGCGCCTCTTCCACTCCGCCGAGTGGGACCACGACCACGACCTGACCGGGCGGAAGGTGGCCGTGATCGGCACCGGCGCCTCCGCCATCCAGTTCGTGCCCAGGATCCAGCCGAAGGTCGGCCGGTTGAGCCTGTTCCAGCGCACCGCCCCGTGGGTGATGTTCCGGCACGACCGCGACATCACCCGCCTGGAGAGCTGGCTCTACCGGAACATCCCCGGAGCCCAGCAGGTCGCCCGCAAGAGCATCTACTGGGGTCGCGAGACCTACATCCTCGGTTTCGCGAAGAACCCCCGGCTGTTGGGCATCGTGGAACGCCTGGGCCGGGCCAACATCGACCGTTCGGTCAAGGACCCCGAACTGCGACGCAAGCTCACCCCGACCTTCCGCGCCGGGTGCAAGCGCATCCTGATGTCCAACGACTACTACCCCGCCCTCGCCCGACCCAACGTCGACGTGGTCACCGACGGGATCGTCGAGATCCGGCCGAACTCCGTGGTCACCCGGGACGCGTCCGGGGCCGAGACCGAGCACGAGGTCGACACGATCATCCTCGGAACCGGCTTCCAGGTCACCGACCCGCCCATCGCCCACCGCATCCACGACGCACGCGGCCGCTCCCTCGCCGAGCACTGGGGCGCCGACGTCCAGGCCTTCCGCGGCACCACCGTCAACGGTTTCCCGAACGCGTTCGTCCTCGCCGGGCCCAACACCGGGCTGGGGCACACGTCGCAGGTCTTCATGATCGAGGCCCAGATCCGGTACACGATGGAGGCGCTCAAGTACGCCTGCCGCAACCGTGTGGACCGTCTGGAGCCCCGGGCCGAGGCCCAGCGCGCCTACAACGAGATGGTGCACAGGTCGATGCGGGGCACCGTCTGGGTGACCGGCGGCTGTGACAGCTGGTACCTGAACGAGGAGGGCCGCAACACCACGCTGTGGCCCACCTTCACCTGGAACTACGCGCTGCGCACCCGCTGGTTCGACCCGCACAACTACGACCTGCGCCGTATCCGTTCGGCGAGGAGGGACGAGGCCGCGGCCCGGTCCGCGGTCTGACGAAGGAGGAACACCATGAGCGGGTTCGGTGACGACGAGGAGGAGTACCGGGGCACGGTCACGGTCCTGTTCTCCGAGGAGGCCGAGGAGGGCGTGGAGGTCGCGGCGCACCTGGCCGGCCACTTCTCCCCCCTCACCGGCGACTACCGGTGGACCGGCCGTCTCGCCGCGGAGCCCGGGATCACCAAGGCCTACGAGGACGGTGTGCGCACCGTCGTGGTCCGCACACCGGACGGCCACAAGGGCGTGGGCACCCTCGACGCGCCCAACCTGTGGGGCGGTCACCCGGTCAACGGAGCGGGCGCCCCTCCCTTCGCGGTCCCCCGGATCGTCATCGAGGACGACTGACGACCGAGGGGGACACAAGACGTCCCTCCAGGCCACGCGCCGACCTGGAGGGACACCCTCACCGCGCCGCGGCGGCCCCGCAGGCCGTCGCGGCGCGTCCGTTCCGGATCCGTCATTCGAGAGGTGATCCCCATCGCGACACGACACGTGGACCACGCACAGGAACTCCAGGTCCACTCCGCCGACGGCACCCGACTCCACGTGGAGGTCCGCGGTCCGGCCGACGGCCCGACCGTGGTCCTCTCCCATTGCTGGTCGACCTCCCTCGCCTCCTGGGGGCCCGTGGTCCGCAGACTCGACGAGAACCTGCGGGTGGTCCTCTACGACCAGCGCGGGCACGGCCGCAGCCAGACCCCGCTCACACGGGCCGGATACGGCACCGGGAAACTGGCCGACGACCTGTGCGCCGTGCTGGAGGCCACCGTCCCCGAGGGCGAGAAGGTCCTGGTGGCGGGGCACAGCATGGGCGGTATGACCATCATGGCCTCGGCCCCGCGCGCGGTCTTCCGCGACAGGGTCGCCGCGGTGCTGCTCACCAACACCGGCTGCACCGACCTGGCCCGCAGGTCGACCGCGATCCCGCTGCCCGGCCCCCTGGGCACCCTGGGGTCGAGGATCTTCCTGACCGCTCCGCTCCCTCTGGGCCCCGCCAACCCGGTCAGCGCGAGGATCTTCAAGTACCTCGTCATGGGCGGCGGCGCCGACAAGGCCACCCGGCGGCTGTGCGCCAGGCTGGTCCACGACTGCGGCGGTGTCCCCCGCGGCGAGTGGGGTCGGGTCCTCACCACCCTGGACCTGGACGACTCCGTCCGGCGGATCACGGCGCCCACCATCGTGGTCGGCGGCGCCGAGGACAAGCTCACCCCGCTCTGGCACGCCCGCCACATCGGCGATCTCGTCCAGAACCTGGAGGAGGTCCGGGAGATCCCCGGGCTGGGTCACATGGGACCGTTGGAGGCTCCGGAGGTGCTGGCCGAACTGGTCGACAAGCTCGTCGTCGCCCACGTCGCGCCCCGCTCCGCCTGAACGGGCCGTCCCCGCTCAGAGGTCGGGGGTGGGGATCACGTGCTCGGAGACCTCGGAATGGACCTGGTGGAGGCGTGCCTGGACCGCCCGACGGAGCTTGGCCAGGCACTCGACCAGGGTGATGTCGTCGCCCACCATGCCGCCCTTGGCGATGGCGGGCGTGCCGTCGAGGGGCCCTCCGCTCAGGTGTCCGTGCACGGCCAGGGGGACCACCTCGCCCCCCACGTCGAAGGCGTGCACGCCCAGCTCGTCGAGGACGCTGGCGGCCAGGTCGCCGCCGGTCAGATAGAGCCCGCTGGGCAGGGCGTGCGCGCCGACGGTGTCGGCGAGCTCGTCGACCGCCTCGGAGACCACGCTCGCCAGACGCCCGGGCAGTTCCGCCCGGGCCTGGGGCGGAAGCCCTCTGATCCGCTCCGAGGACGTGGTCACCCGCAGCACGCACAGCTCGGGGAAGCCGGAGGAGGACAGGTGCTCGATGAGCCGGGCCGTGACACGGTCCGCGTGATCGCTCTCGGGGTCGCTCAGTTCGACGGCGTCCACGTCGACGAAGCGGACCGCGCCGGTGCGGGCCACCGTGGCGAGCTGGCGGCGGGTGAGATCGGTGGTGCTGCCGGTCACCGCCAACAGCGGGCCCCGACTCCCCGCCTGGCCCCGCAGGCGTAGGGCGTAGGCCAACAGGGCGCCCGTCGTCCCCGGATCGACCGCCACCCACACGACGCCCTCGGAATGATGCGCCGCGGCCGCCGCCTCAGCGATGTCGGTGAGATGCTGTTCGGAGGTCGCGTCGCACACGACCACCGGTTCGTCTCCGGCGAGCAGCTCGGCGGTGAGCATCTCCCGGGTGACCTGTCGCAGGGGCACGTGGCGCACGGCGAGGTCGCTCTGGGCGCGCAGGATGTCCTCGACCACGCTCGTGGTCATCGGCGAGAGCGGATCCAAGGCCACCTCGGTATCCTCCAGCGGACTGCCGTGGAGGAACTGGGAGCCGCCCTCGGTGGTCCGCCCCGCTCCGGGAAAGGCCGGGGTGAACAGAACGCGCACACGGGTTCCGGGCCCCACCCCGTCTCGTACGGCCTCGTAGGCGGCCTCGACCTCGGCGCCCACGTTCCCGCGCAGCGTGGTGTCGGTGCGCTTGACCACCAGCCCGACCGGCCACACCGCCTCGATGACGTCGGTGACCAGGTCGGCCGCCTGTTCCCCGGGCACGTGGCGACTGTCCAGGTTGGCCACGACCACGTCGTAGTCCCCCGCGACCCGGCTGACGTGCTCCGGGGTCACGGTGGCCACCCGCATCCCGGTGCGGGCGAACCTGGCACCGGTGGCGTTGGCCCCGGTGAGGTCGTCGGCGACCACGAGAACCTGGGCCACGGCGTGTCTCCTTCGGTGTGTGAAAAGCCTGGGCAACCTCCCTCCAACATAGGGCCACGGGGGAGGAGGGAGGTCGCCCGAGGACGATCCGGAGGGCGCCCCGCACGATGGGGCCCGCTCGAACGCACGGCTCGACCGGGCCCCTCGCCCCTCCTCGGATCACCGGGTCACCCGGCCCGCAGCTCCTCGTAGATCCGATCGGAGTTCTCGTTCCCGTATCCGGCCTCGATCTGGGCGAGGACGAGCGCCCGTGTCATCTCGATCGGCCCGGGAGAGACCCCCTGCTCGGCCGAGGCGCGCGCGATGGTGTCCAAGGCCGTGGCGGTCCATTCGAGGCTCTGCCCGGGCCCCGTGTAGTCGCCCTCGTCGATCACCTTCGCCGTCATCGGGAACACCCCGGTCATGGCGGACAGGAGCCGTGCGGATCGATGGGCGAACTCCTCCGCGGTGACCCCCGCCGACGTGACCATGGCGGCCCCGTGCGCGAAACCGGTGAACATCGTGTACATCCCCGACAGGAGGGCCAGGTCGAACAGCGACGCCGCCCCGTGGTCCGCTCCGTCGTAGGTGGCGCTCCCCCAGACCTCGAAGAGGGTCCTGTGGCGTCCGAAGGCCTCGGCGGACCCGCTGTAGAGGAGCGACGCCTCGGGGGCGCCGATCATCGACGGGGTCGCCATGATGGCGCCGTCGAGGTGCTCGATGCCCCGTTCCTCGGCCCATCCGCCCAGCCATCGGGCCTCGTTCGGGGTCGTCGTGGTGAGGTCGACCAGAGTCCTGCCGGCCAGGTCGGCGCCCACCGGTTCGAGTGTCTCCCGCACCGACGCGTGGTCGAAGAGGCAGGTGACGACGGTCGTCGCGGCGGTGACCGCCTCCCGTACCGTCTCCGCTCGCCGTGCCCCGCGTTCCACGAGCTCCGTGTCCCGGCCCGGGGTCCGGTTCCAGACCGTCACCGGATGTCCGGCGTCGAGGAGCCGTTCCGCGAGTACCCGCCCCATCGCGCCGAGCCCCAGAAGGGCGACCGATCCCTTCGTCACCCCGTCGTTCTTCATCTCGTTCTCCACTTCGTTCTCTCGGATGCCCCCATCGTGATCGGCTCGGATACGTTTGCGGAAGTACGCACTTTTTACTGGGGTACGCACCTTCGGGTAAGTACAGGAGGCCACGATGACCCGAGCACCGAGACGTGGACCCTACGTCTGTGGCCTCGACGCCGCCATGGACGTGGTGAGCGGCAAGTGGAAGGTCCTGATCCTCTGGGAGCTGGAACATCACGGGATCCGCCGGTTCGCGGAACTCCGTCACGGCCTGACCGGGGTCAGCGAGAAGATGCTGACCCAGCACCTGCGGGAGATGGAGCAGGACGGGCTGATCCACCGAGAGGTCCATCCGGAGGTGCCGCCGCGGGTGGAGTACTCCCTGACCGAGCACGGGATCGCGCTCAACCGGGCCCTCGAACCGCTCGGGTTCTGGGGAAGGGACCGTCTACGCCGCGAGGGGATCTCCACCGTCGAACGCGAGGGAGTCGTCGAACGCCGGTGCACCGCCGCCTCGTGACGCTCGCGCTCAACCGATGGGGAGCTCCACCACGGAGCGGGTACGGGCACTGCGACGGGCGGCCTCGATGATCTCCAGTCCGTGGATCACCTCGTGCGGGTCGACCGGCAGCGGATCGGCCTCGCCCACCGCGTCGCGCACGCCCGCGTAGAACTCCTGGTAGGCGCCGCGCACGGCGGGGACCTTCTCGGTACGACCGTCGATGGAGAGCGTCCCCCACCGGTCCTCGGGCGACTCTCCCCAGTCGGCCGCGTCCGGGCGCTCCCCCGCGACCAACCGGGCCTCCTGCCCGTCCATGCCCCACGTCGTATAGGCGCCCCGATCGCCCAACACCCGGAAGCGAGGCCCCTCCTGCGCGCTCAGGGCGCTCATCCACAGATGGGAGCGGGTGCCGCGCGCGTGCTGTAGGGCGAGGAAGACGTCGTCGTCCGCGCGCACGCCCTCGCGTCGGGCGTCCACCTCGGCGTAGACGGACACGACCGGCCCGAACAGGTTGACGGCCTGGTCGATCAGATGCGGCCCCAGGTCGTAGAGGATCCCCGCGCCGTCCTCCGCCTCTCCGCTCTCCCGCCAGGTGTCCTTGGCCCGGGGACGCCAGCGTTCGAAGCGCGATTCGAAACGGTGCACACGCCCCAGCGTGCCCTCCTCGATGAGCCCCCACAGGGTGAGGAAGTCGGCGTCCCACCGCCGGTTCTGGTAGACGGTGAGCACCTGGCCGAGCTCTCCGGCCAGGTCGGTCAGCTCGCGGGCCCGAGCCGAGGTGAGCGCGAACGGTTTGTCCACGACCACCGCGAGCCCGGCCTCCATCGCCGCGCGGGCCAGCGGCGCGTGGGTGTCGTTGGGGGTGCTGATCACGGCGATCTCGTAGCGGCCGGCGTCGGCCCACAGGTCCTCGACGGTGGGGTGGACGGTGATGCCCGGATAGCGTTCCGAGGCCGAGCGGGCCCGCTCGGGGTCCCCGGTGACCACGGCGGACAGGCACAGTCCGGGTACCGCGTCGATGAGCGGGGCGTGGAAGACCTCGCCGCCCTTGCCGTAGCCGATGAGGGCGACGTGCAACTCGGGTCCATCGTGTGCGGGAGCGCCCTGGAACGGGCCGTCGATCGCGTTGGCCATGGGTCCAATGTACGGCTCCGGCCGGGGCGGGGCCCGTCTCACCCGCTCGGAGAGCCCGCCGTTCCCTCAGCTCCCCCGGAGCGCGGCCTTGGCCGTCTCCAGCGCCGTCGTCCGGTAGGCGGCGCCGAACAGGCACAGGTGGACCAGCAGAGGGTGCATCTGGTGCAGGGCCACCCGCCCCCGCCACCCCGACGACAGAGGGGCCACCTCGTTGTAGGCGTCCCGGACACGGTCCAGATGGGGCAGGCCGAACAGGGCCAGCATCGCCAGATCGGCCTCCCGGTGTCCACCGTGCGCGGCCGGGTCGATGAGCACCGCGTCGCGCTCGCGCCAGAGCACGTTCCCGTTCCATAGGTCGCCGTGGATCCGGGCCGGGGGTTCCGGCTCCCCCGCCAGCTCCTCGACCGAGTCCACCACGCGTTCGATCACGCGTGCGTCGGAGGGGGTCAGCGCCCCCTGGTCCAACGCCTGGCGCAGGTAGGGGCGCAGCCGCTGTTCGGCGTAGAAGCGCGGCCAGTCGCGCGCCGGGGTGTTGTCCAGGGGAAGGGGGCCGATGTAGCCGGGCCAGTCGGCTCCGAAGGAGCCCGCCCCGGTCAGATGGGTTCCGGCGAGTTGCCGGCCCAGGCGCTCGGCCGCGGCCGGGGTCGGATCACGCTGCTCCACCAGGGGCAGGACGAGGATGCGCTCATCCCAGGCCAAGGGTGTGATCACCGGAGACCCGAAGCATCTGCCCAGCCATTCCAGGCCGCGGGCCTCCGCCTCGAACACGCCCGTGGCCCCTTCTCCTCGGGCCGTGGACTTGACGAACAGACGGGTGCCATCGCTCAGTTCGGCGTAGGACAGGGTCCAGTCGTGGCTGGCGCCGGCCCGGGCCGCGCGCCGTACACGGAGGCCGAGCACGGCGGAGACCCGGTCGGCGAGCGTGCCGGCGAGCGGGTCGCGACCGCCCCGTCTCGCGCCGTCATCCCCGTCCCCGGAGCCGAAGGAGCGCGCCATCGGTTCGTCCACCCGTCAGTCCCGCAACCGGGCGACGAGCGCGCCGGTCAGCCCCTTGGACGCGGCCTCGACCATGTTCAGCACCGCAGTGAAGCCGTCGTCGCCCCCGTAATAGGGGTCGGGCACCTCGGGGTTGGGGCCGCTGTCGGGGGCGAAGGAACGGAACAACCGCAGCCGTGCGGGGTCGAAGCCGAACTCCTCCCCGCGTTCGTCGACGGCGCGGCGCAACTCGTCCAGGTTGTCCAGGTCCATGGCCAGGACCAGGTCCCGGTCGGCCAGACGCTCGGCGGAGAATCGACGGGCGGTGTGATCGGTGAGGTACCCGTGCACTCGCAGCGTGGACGTGGCTCGGGGATCCATCCCGTCGCCGACGTGCCAACCTCCCGTACCGAAGCTGTCGACCTCGACGAGGTCGCCGATTCCGGCACGTTCGAGGTCGGCGGTGAGCACCTTCTCCGCCATGGGAGAACGGCAGATGTTGCCCAGGCACACCACACTGACGCGGTAGGGACCGGCGGGGTCACGCGGTTCCGGCAGGCTCATACCCCTTACCGTAACGAAAAACCGTCGCACCCACCCGTTCTGCCGCGACGAACGCGCCCCCGGACCGTCGGATCCGGGAGAGGACGGCCCCGATTCAGCCCTTGGGCAGGCGGACCACGGTGACGAAGAAGTCGTCGATCTGGCGCACCACGCGGATGAACTGCTCGAAGTCCACCGGTTTGGGCACATAGGCGTTGGCGTGCAGACGGTAGCTGCGCAGCACGTCCTCTTCGGCCTCGGACGTGGTGAGCACGACCACCGGGATGTGGGCGAGGTCGTCGTCGTTCTTGACCTCCTGGAGGACCTCCCTACCGTCCTTACGCGGCAGGTTGAGGTCGAGGAGGATCAGGTGAGGGCGCGGGGCGTCGGCGAACTCCCCTTCACGACGCAGGAAGCGGAGCGCCTCGACGCCGTCGGAGACCACGTGCAGGCGGTTGCCCAGCTTGTGTTCCTCGAACGCCTCCTTGGTCATCAGGACGTCACCGGGATCGTCCTCGACCAGCAGCACCTCAATGGGATGCACCAACATGACCTCGCTCAAGCTTCCAGACCCCTATACGGGCCCCGACCGGTGACCGGGCGGTGCCGTATCGCCGGCCTCCTCGGACACGGGGTGGTCTCCCCCGTCCGGTTCTGGGCCGGGGGGAACGCTCTCCGTGTCGTCGGTGCCGGACTCTCGTGCGGCCGTCGGAGCCTCCTCCGCGGGGGCGGATTCGGCAGCCTCGGTGCCCTCGACTGCGTTAACGACCGTGGCGGCCGCTTCGGTTTCCTCCTCGGAGACCGTTTCCTCGGCCTCCGCCTCGGTGTCGACGGGCAGGGTCCAGCATATGCGGGTTCCGGTCCGCCCGGAGTCCGCCTCGTCGGAGGTTTCGGACTCCTCGGGGTTCTCCGCGTCCTGTGTCCCGGTGTCGAGCCACATCCGGCCACCGTGGAACTCGACGATCTTCTTGCACATGGCCAGGCCGATCCCGGTCCCGGTGTACTTGTCGCGGGTGTGCAGGCGCTGGAAGATGACGAAGATGCGCTCGGCGTACTGGGGTTCGATCCCGATGCCGTTGTCGGAGCAGCAGAAGACCCACTCGTCGCCCTGTCGTTCGACGGTGATGTGCACCTCGGGCGGGTCCTCGCCGCGGAACTTGACCGCGTTGCCGACCAGGTTGAAGAAGACCTGGGTGAGAAGGGTGCGGTCGCCCTGGATCGTGGGCAGCGGATCACCGGTGATGACGGCGTCCGCCTCCTCCAGACGCGTCTCGAGGCTGCTCAGGGCGTCGTCCAGGGCCACGTTCATGTCGACGGGGGCGAAGTTCTTGGTCCGCCCCACCCTGGAGAAGGCCAGCAGGTCGTTGATGAGCGTCTGCATGCGCTTGGCGCCCTCGACCGCGAAGTCGATGTAGGAGTCGGCGCGCTCGTCCAGCTGACCGTGGTAACGACGCTGGAGGAGCTGACAGAAGCTGGCGACCTTGCGCAACGGCTCTTGGAGGTCGTGCGAGGCGACGTAGGCGAACTGCTCCAGCTCCAGGTTGGAGCGGCGCAGCTCCTCGGTCTGGTGCTCCAGCAGACTGGACTGCTCCTGGAGTTTGCGCCGGGCCGAGGCCACCTCGTCCAGGTCCTGCACGATGCGCTCGCGCATGGCGTCCACGTCGTTGCCCAATTGGACGATCTCCGGAGGGCCGTGCAGGGAGATGCGGTGCGCGTAGTAACCCTCGGAGACCTGACGCATGTGCCCGGCCAACTCCTCCAGGGGACGCAGCACCCACTGCTGGAGCATCACCCACAGGAACACCGACAGGAACACCACGACGAGGCCGACGAGCACGAGCAGCGCCACCACCTGCTGGGTGGCCAGGGTGAGACCGCTCTGGGCGTCGGCGATCTCCCGCTCCAGGTGGTTGGTGGTCGCGTCGGCGGCCCGGTTGAGTTCGAGGAAGAGCACCCGGCCGCGCTGGAGGTCCTCCTGGGTCGGGGTCTCCCCCTCCCGGACCTTCTCGGCTACCGGTTCGGCGAACTCCTTGCTCCAGACGTCGCCCGCCGCGATGAGCTCCTCGATCTTGGGGGCGACCTCCTCGTTCTCGGCGGCGAGCTCGGTGAGGGCGTTGCGGTACTCGGCCAGCGATCTGCGCTGTTCGACGTAGGGCTCCAGGAACTCCCGGTCACCGGTGAGGATGTAGCCGCGCAGGGCGTGGTCCTGGCTCAGATAGGCCGAGCGGGTCTGTTCGACGGTGCTCAGCCCCGGGGTGAGCGACTCGACCTGGAGTGTCAGGGAATCGCGGGCCTGGAAGGCGGCGAGGGTGATCACCGAGACGGCCACCACCAGTACGACGGCGACCACCGCCAGCAGGCTGGTGACCCTGCGGCGAAGGCTCCAGGAGCGGCGGGCGGGCCGGTCCCAGGAGTCGGTGATCCTGACGAACGAGACGGGGCCACGACCGTCCCGTTCCGTTCCCGGGCCCGCCCCCCCGTCCTGTCCGGAGCCGATGGCGGACTCGGTGTCCATGGTGTGGTCTTCCTCCCCCGTGGGGTTCACTCAGGCTCTCCGTGGGTGATGAGCAGCATCGCCACGTCGTCCTGCAACGGCCCCCCGTTGCTGCGCTCGGCCTCGTCCACCAGGTGTTCGGGCAGATTGTTCAGGGCCACGCCCTGGCCGAGGACCCCGTTGACCAGGCGACGCAGTCCGGCGACCTCCAACCGCGCGGGCGGACCGCCGTCGTAGGCGTCGACCAGGCCGTCGGTATAGAAGAGCAGACTGACGCCCCGGGGCAGGACGACCTCGGTGAACTCGTCCTGATCGACCGGAAAGACGCCCAGGGGCGGCTGGGGCACGGCCTGGATCTCCTCGGCGACCCCGCCCTTGACGATCATGGGCGGCGGGTGACCGAGGCTGCGCACCCGGGCACGGTCACTGCCGGTATCGAGGCTGGTCATGCACAGCGTCGCGTACATCTCCTCCTGCGCCCGCTCCGTGGCCAACAGCTCCTCGAGGTTGGGCAGGACCCGCTCCTCGCTGATCCCGCTCATGACCAGGGTGCGCCAGGCGATGCGGAGGCTGACGCCGAGGGCCGCCTCGTCGGGGCCGTGGCCGCTGACGTCGCCGATGATGACGTGGGTGGTGCCGTCCTTCTCGACCGCGTCGTAGAAGTCACCGCCGACCAGGGCGCGTTTGCGTCCGGGGCGGTAGTAGGCGCGGTGGCTCAGGGGGGAACTGTCGAGCAGGACCTGCGGCAGCAGACCGCGTTCCAGCCGCATGTTCTCGCGGGCGCGCATCCGGGCCTCGCGGAGCTGGCGGGCGTTCTCGTCGGCGCGACGGCGTTCCAGGGAGTAACGCAGGCTGCGGGCGAGCAGGGAACCGTCGACCTGCCCCTTGACCAGGTAGTCCTGTGCGCCCGCGGCGACCGCGGCTATGCCCTCGTGCTCGTCGTCCAGGCCGGTGAAGACCACGACGGCGGCCGAGGGCGCGGTGTCGAGGACCTCGCGCAGGAGGTCGAGGCCGTGCCCGTCCGGAAGGTTGAGGTCCAGGAGGACGCAACCCCGGAAGTCGGTGAGGTGCGCGCGTGCGGCCTTGAGCGTGGACACCCAGGTGATGTGGGTGGTCAGGGCGGTGTCGGCGAGGAGTTCCTCGGCGAGGAAGGCATCGCCGGGATCGTCCTCGATCAGCAGAACGTCAACCGATTCGACGGTAGCCTCCACCCGGTCGTCCAGGACGGTGTCGTCACCCAGGGAGGCTCCGCCGTTCACGACGGTGCCCTCGGCGGACCCTGCCGCTCCGTCACCGATCACCATCACGGGATGGTGCCCTGTTCTCCTGGTATCCACTCATCGCCTCTAGGTTCGCGGTCCGCGGGACGTCCTGTCTTGTCATGCGAGAGGCCCGAGGGAACGCCTCGGGTCTTCCCGGCGGTTCGGACCGCACGACATCCAAACGATAATCGCCCGACCGACCAGTTGACCAGCGGACGAGACGAGACACATCCAACGTCGGGGCGTGGAACCGCCGCCGGTGAGCGAGAGCGTAAGCCCCCTCTCCTCGGTCTCCTCCACCCTCCGTCGACACGGTGTCACCCGTCCGCGACAGGCCGTGGGTCACATGGGCCCCGACTCTCCCGCTGTGATTCGACGCACGATCGATGCCCTTTCGTACCTTTTTCACGACGGGTTGTCATATCCACCTTGACAGAACCGTTCGCGTAAATGACATCATGTCATGAAAATTCCTCGACGGAAGGTGGAGAGTGTCGATGAGCGTGACGACGCCGCCCCCCACGACGACCGCCCCCGACCCGTTCTCCCAGCGCCTCAAGAACGCCACCTGGAACGACCACTCCACCGCCGAACACCACGGCTTCACCAAGGCCCTGCTCGAAGGGGAGCTGCCCCTCGACGGATACACCGCCATGGTCGCCCAGCACCACTTCGCCTACGTCGCCCTGGAGGGAGTGGCCCGAGAACTGGCCGACCACCCCGTGGCCGGCGGCTTCCATCGTCCGGAACTGGAGCGTGTGCCCGCCCTGGAGAGGGACCTGGAACACCTGCTCGGCTCCGAGTGGCGCGACCGGATCTCCCCCTCACGCCCCACCCGTACCTACGTGGCGCGCATAGAGCAGATGGTCGACCACCCCGAGGGCTTCGTGGCCCACCACTACACCCGTTACATGGGCGACGTCTCCGGCGGGCAGTTCATCCGACGCGTCGCCGTCGAGACCTACAGGTTCGAGAAGGGCGTGGGCACGGCCTTCTACGACTTCGGCGCCCTGGGTTCGCTCCCCCGCTTCCGTTCCGACTACCGCGACCGTCTCGACGCCCTGGAACTCGACGAGGCCGCCGCCGGGCTCCTGATCGAGGAGACCCGCCTGGCCTACCGGCTCAACACCGAGGTCCTGGCCGATCTGGGACGGCACCACGTCTGACGTCCTCCTCTCCCCGCCTCATCGGGGGCGGGGAGAGGATCGCGCGCACCGGTGTCCCCCCTCCGGCGTGCCACCATAGGAACATGCCCAAGATCACGGCTCCGACCATCGCCGCTCACCGTGCCCGCACACGGGAACGCATCCTGGACGCCGTCGACACGCTGACCCGGGCACGGGGGATCGACCGCGTCTCCATGACCGACGTGGCCAACGCCGCGGGCATCACCCGCACCGCGTTGTACAACTACTTCCCCGACAAGCCCGCCCTGCTCCTGGCCTTCACCGAACAGGTCAACGCCGCGTTCGTCGAGCGGTACAGACGCGAACTCCCCTCGGGGGTCTCGGCCTCCCGTCGGCTCTCGGCCTTCGTGCGCCTCCAACTGGAGGGCATCGTGGCCCATCCGCACCCGCCGGCGGCCGAACTCGGCGCCAGCCTCGGCCCCGACGCCTACCAGGCCCTGGCCTCGCACGTCGCCCCGATGCAGCGCCTGCTCACCGAGATCCTCGACGAGGGCGCCGTCCTCGGGGAGTTCGATCGGCTGCCCTCGGAGCGCGTCGCCGGACTGACCCTGTCCATGGTGGGCTCCCAACGGCTGCCGATGGCGAACGGGGAGATCGATCTCGAGGAGAGCCACGCCCTGGTGACCCGCTTCGTCCTGCGCGCGCTCGGCGTGGAGACCGAGATCATCGACACGATCCTGCCTCCCCCCACCAGTGTGAACACTCAAAGTGACGGAACATGAACCCTGTGCGATAACGGTCCGGCTCTAACCGACGGTGGCCGTGTACGGCCATCGAAGAACCGCATGAAGAGGAAGAACACGGGGAACGAGACGGGTCGGCCCTCCCTCGGGCCGTTCCCTCATCCGTCCCTCGACCTCCGTAAGGCCCTCTCCGAAGTGACCCTCGCATTGATCGCCGTCGGCGCCGTCCTGGTGTCGATCGCCATGTTCAACAAGGTGCCCCGGATCGCGCCCGAGCGCCTGGACCGACCCCGCCCCGGAGGCGGTGTCGCCACCGCCCAACGCACCGTGACGGCGCTCCGGCCACGTCTGGCCGACGCCAGACTCACCGAACAGGGTCGCGCCGTGTTCACCGCCATCGGCGGCAGCGCGCTGATCGTGGCCTTCTTCCTGGGGCTGTCCGGGCTCTGAGGACCCGGCCGGGACCCGGCTCAGCCGCGAGCGGCCCCGGCCATGCGCAGCAGGAGGCCCCCCGCCACCGTGGCGGCGACCCCACCGGTCAGCCCCGCGGCCAGCGCCCACCGTTCGCGCACCAACGTCTCACGGCGGGCGGCCTGTTCGGCCGCCTCCCGTTCGGCGTCACGGAAGGCCCCGCCGCACAGGCGCGCGTCGAGCTCACGCGGTCGCCACCGCGCCGACCACGAGCCGCGGGGCGCCCACCCGCCCGCGCCCGAGGTGGTGCGCGGCTTCCAGCGCACCGGGGTCTCCTCCGGGGCGTCGCCCTGGAGGAATCGGGGCGCCGGGCCGGTGTAGCGCAGCTCGCCCGGGGCGTTCCCGATCATCTCCACGAGGAGCTTGGCGCAGGCCCGCGCGTCCCCCAAGGCGGTGTGCTGCCCGGTAGGCCAGTCACCGCTGAGCAGGTACGAGGCGCGCGGCAGCGAGTAACGGGCCAGATCCAGCTGTGAGCGCAGGGCCCGAAGCGTGCACAGACCCGACTGCCCCTCGGGGAGACCCGCGGGCACCAGTTCCGAGGCGAGGAAGCGCTCCTCGAAGTCCAGGTTGTGGCCGACCACCACCGCGCCGGAGAGCAGCCGGGCGATCCGGGGGACGATCTCCTCCGCTCGGGGAGCGCCGAGCACGTCGGACTCGCCGATCCCGTGGAACTCCCGACCACCGATCGGGGCCCGAGGGTCCACCAGGGTGCTGAACTCGTCCACGATCCGACCGTCGCCCCGCACCCGGACCACGGCGATCTCCACCAGCCGGGCCCCCTCGCGCGGATCGAGACCGGTCGTCTCGACGTCGAGGACCGCGTACTCCAGGTCCGCCGCCGGAGTCCCGACCCTTCTTCGGGTCAGCGCACCCGTCCGCAGCGTTCCCATCGTCGTCCTCACCTCTCGGGTCGTCGTACCTCACGGTCATCGGTGGTCAACCACCGGCAACGACCATACTGCCCGGTACGGACAACGGTGATCCCCGGGCTTTTCGGCCCGCCCCCGGGAAGGGCCCACCGCCTCGGGGAAGAAGCCCGACCTTGTGTACGTTTCTACGCGTGCCCGACGTCGTCCGGGGTCCGACCACCTCGGCCCCCGCCGTCTCACGGGACGCCCACCGATCGACATCAACGGCGAGGAGATCCCCTCATGACCCAGACCCCGCTGCCCGGCTACGTCCCCCTGGCGGAGGTGGTCCGCTCCGGCATGCGCGAGGGCGTCCACTATGGGGCCGTCGTCGGTCTCTCCCCCGAAGGCGAGATCTCCTACGCCCGCGGCCCCGTACACGACCCCATGTTCCCCCGCTCCTCCGCCAAGCCCTTCCAGGCCCTGGCGATGCTGCGGGCCGGGGCCCGCCTCGAAGGCACCTCCCTCGCCATCTCAGCGGGCAGCCACAACGGTGAGGACTTCCACCTCGCCGAGGCCGAGAGGATCCTGGCCGACGCCGGTCTGAGCGCGGACGACCTGCGCTGTCCGGCCGACGTCCCCGGCGGCAGGGCGGCGCGCGCGGCGTTCCTGGCCGAGGGCCGCTCCGCCTCCCCCCTGTACATGAACTGTTCCGGCAAACACGCCGGCATGCTGGCCGCCTGCGTGGCCCGGGGGTGGAGCACCGAGGACTACCTCGACCCCGAACACCCCTTCCAGCTCCTGGTGCGCGAGGCCACCGAGGACATGTGCGGTGAGCGGATCGCGCACACCGCCGTCGACGGCTGCGGCGCCCCCCAGCTCGCGGTCTCCCTCGTGGGTCTGGCCCGCGGCCTACAGAGCATGCGTCTCTCCCCCGAGGGCAGCCAGGAGCGTTCCGTCCCGGAGGCGATGAGCGCCCACCCCGAGTACGTCGCGGGTACCGATCGGATCGACACCGAGCTCATGCGCCGGATGCCCGGTCTGGTCTCCAAGATCGGCGCTGACGGCGTCCTGGTGCTGAGCGCCCCCGACGGCCGGACCGTCGCCGTCAAGATCAGCGACGGCGACGCCGAGCTCCGGGCGCGTACGCTCGTCGGCGTGACCGCCCTCGAGGCCCTGGGCCTGGACATCTCCCCGATCGCCGACCGTCTCACCACCGACATCCTCGGTGGCGGAGCGGTCGTGGGCGAGGTCCGTTCCCTGTGATCCACCCGGTCGCGGTCCTCGAGGACCGCGACCGTTCGAGTACACGTATGAGGAGGCGAACCCACGGTGTCCGACAGCCTGGACCAGATCGTCATCGCCGGCGCGGGGATGGCCGGACTGTACGCCGCCGAGGCCCTGCGCGAGCGGGGTTTCGAGGGACGGCTGACCCTGGTCGGAGAGGAACCGCACCGCCCCTACTCGCGGCCTCCGTTGTCCAAGGAGGTCCTGACCGGGATCGGCATGGGCGATCCGGACGACGCCCCCGGCACGCTGGCCGGGCACCGGGCCCTCCGCCTGCGCGAGGACGAGGAGATCGACCGTCTGGACCTGGACTTCCGCCCGGGTACCCGGGCCGTGGCCCTGGACCCGACGGCGAGGGAACTGCGGACCGAGGGTCCTGACGGCGCCGAGGCCCTACGCTACGACGGGCTGATCGTGGCCACCGGGGCACGGGCCCGACGGCCCGACACGTCCCTGCCCGGCGTGCACGTGCTGCGCACGTTGGACGACGCCGAGGCGGTCCGTTCGGCGCTCACCTCCTCCGGACGCCTGGTGGTGGTCGGCGGAGGGTTCGTCGGCGCCGAGGTCGCCGCGAGCGCCCGCTCCGTCGGCATGGAGGTGACCCTGGTCGAGGCGGCGCCGACCCCGATGACCCGGGTCCTCGACCCGAGAATCGGCGAGATCCTCGTCCGGGCGCACCTGGACAACGGCGTGGACGTGCGTCTGGGCGTGAGCGTGGTGGGTTACGAGGGCGCCGACCACGTGGAACGGGTCCGGCTGTCCGACGGCTCCACGGTCGAGGCGTCGGCGGTGGTGGTCGGAATCGGCGTCCACCTGAACACCGAGTGGCTCCGAGGGTCGGGGGTGGACCTGGCCGCGGACGGCTCGGTGCTGTGCGACGAGTACTCCGCGACCTCCGTTCCCGGTGTCTACGCCGTCGGCGACCTGGCCGACTGGCCGCACCCCCGTTACGGTGGGCGGATCCGGCTGGAGCACTGGACCAACGCGGGCGAACAGGGTGAGGCCGCCGCCAGCAACCTGCTCGCCGGCGCGGGACGGACGCCCTTCACCCCGGTGCCCTACTTCTGGTCCGACCAGTACAAGAGCAAGATCCAACTCCTGGGTCAGGGCGCTCCGGCCGACGAGGTCGCCTTCGTGCACGGCTCTCCGGAGGACCGGAAGTTCGTGGCGTTCCTGGGGCGCGGGGGGATGCTCGTCGGGGTGCTCGGACTGCGCTCCACCCCGCGCACCATGCGCTACCGGAGCCTGCTGGAGAAGCCCACCACGTGGGCGGAGGCCTTGGAGGCGGCGGGGTTCAGTCCCGTGTCGTGATGGCCTGTCGTGGGCAGAGGCGCACGGCCCGCCGGACCTTCTCGCGCAGCTCCGGCGCCGGCTCCTCGGTGAGCAGATACAGGAAGTCGTCGTCCCGGACCTCGAACACCTCGGGCGCCTCTCCCATGCACAGGGCGTTGCTCTCGCACAGGTCGAAGTCGACCTCGACACGCATGACGCTCTCCTCTCGTCCCGGGGCCCGCGGGCGCCCCGGCGGACACGTGGTGGCCACACGATAACGAAGGCCTCCGCGCCCTAGGGGATCCTCGACGATTCCCGCCCCGACGACCTTCACGGGAGAGGGCCCCTCACCGGTCGGTGAGGGGCCCTCGTGATCCTCCGTATCGAGCGCGGATCACTTCGCGAAGCGGTCGGTGGCCTCGATCAGCCGGTCGAGGATGCCCGGCTCGCTGAACGCGTGCCCGGCGTCGTCGACGACGTGGAACTCCGCCTCCGGCCAGGCCCGGTGCAGATCGTGGGCGGTACGCATCGGGGTGCACACGTCATAGCGCCCCTGCACGATCACGCCGGGGATGTGCCGGATCCGGTCGACCCCCTCGAGAAGCTGCTCGGGGGTGAGGAAGCCCTTGTTGCGGAAGTAGTGGTTCTCGATGCGGGCGAAGGCCAACGCGTAGTCCTCGCCCGCGTGGTGCTCCCGCAGGCCCGGGTCGGGCAGGAGGGTGACCGTCGACCCCTCCCACACGCTCCACGCGCGCGCGGCCTCCAACCGCACCTCCCGGTCCGGGGACTCCAGACGGCGCGCGTAGGCGGCGATCAGGTCGTCGCGCTCCTCCTCCGGGATGGGCTCCAGGTAGGACTCCCACAGGTCGGGGAAGAGCTCGGAGGCGCCCTCCTGGTAGAACCAGCGCAGTTCCCGGTCGCGCAGCGTGAAGATGCCGCGCACGATCAGCTCGGTGACGCGCTCGGGGTGCTTCTGGGCGTAGGCCAGGGCCAGGCAACTCCCCCAGGAGCCGCCGAAGACCTGCCAGGCGTCCACTCCGACCATCTCGCGCAGACGCTCGATGTCCTCGACCAGGGTCCAGGTGGTGTTGGTGGACAGGTCCACGTCCATCCGACCGGCGTGCGGCGTGGAACGACCGCAGTTGCGCTGGTCGAACAGCAGGATGCGGTACTTCTCGGGGTCGAAGAGCCTGCGGTGGGCGGGGTTGCAGCCCCCGCCGGGACCACCGTGGAGGAACACCACGGGCTTGCCGGAGGGGTTACCCGACAGCTCCCAGTAGACACGGTGACCGTCACCGACGTCGAGCATGCCCGAGTCGTACGGTTCGATGGGCGGGTACAGGGTGCGCAAGAGACGGACCTTTCATGCTGTGTTCGTTCGCTCCGCTGCGGCTCTCACTGGGTCAGAGCCGGTCCAGGAGCTGGGCCTTCTTCGTGCTGAACTCCTCGTCGGTCAGCAGACCCTCCGCGTGCAGACGGCCGAGTTCGCGGATCTTGGTGAAGATCATCTCTCCGTCGCCGCCGTCCTCGGCCTCACCGGGCGCGGCCTCCACCTCGGCGGGGGCCTTCTCCCCGTTCTCCACGGACGCGAGCAGACTGTTGACGGTCACGGCCATCAGGAGGGTCTCGTCGGCGCCCTTCGGTCCGTGCGAGACCAGGGTGAAGAAGTCGTTCTCCAGGTCGGCGGCCTCGGGGAGGGAGACCCCTCGCAGGACCACGCGCAGGAAGCCCTCCGTGAGGTCGACCGTCGGCTGCCAGGAGACGCGTTCGATGTCGGAGAAGCGGTACTCGCGGGACTTCTCCCGTTCCTTGGCGGTGCTGGCCAGCCAGCCGTCCCACTGGAGGCGCAGGCGTTCTCCGTCGAAGGAGGCGGACCCCTCCGCCGTGCGCACCTGGAGCGGTGGACGTCCCACCAGACCGCGGGAGACCTCGGCCGGGTCCAGCGGGCCGGGAAGGACGCCGGCGGCGTAGCGAGCGGACTCGATCAGCCGTTCGGAGAAGTACTCCGAGAGCAGTTCCCAATCGTGGGGGCCGGTCAACAGCAGTGGGGAGGAGGGGACCGGGATCTCCGCGCGGGCGTAGGGGTCGGCCCCGTCCATCAGACGCAGGCGCAGCGACCAACCGCGCTTGCGGTCGCCCGGGTCGAAGTCCACCTCGCGCACGGCGGCGAGCGGGAGCGAGCACTGACCCAGCAGTTTGAGCAGCCGGGGCACCTTACGACCACTGTCGAAGCGGATCCGAAGCGTCTCGTCGTCGAACCGCCATATCGCGTGGTGTCCGCGTATCTCCTCCATGGCTCACCATCCTATGGGGACGTTCTCGACTCCTTGGGAGGGCGATCGGCGTGAGCGCCGCCGATCCCGGGTAGAAGCAGGGGCACACCCCGTCCCACCGGCCGCACGGTGGTGGGAGGCCCGCGGGCGGTGCGCGGCGCGCCGCTCCGATCCGGAGGTCGTCGACGATGTCGAAAGAGATGTCCGAGGGCGCGCGGGAGTTCCGTGACGCACGGGACCTGCTCCTGCGCCACCGAGAGGATCAGGAGACCGCCCACAGGGAGTTCTCGTGGCCCCGTCCCGAACACTTCAACTGGGCTCTCGACCACTTCGACGAGGTGGCGCGGACCCGTCCGGACCGGACCGCGCTGTGGATGGTCCATGAGGACGGCACCGAGGTCCACCACACCTATCGACAGATGTCCGAACGCTCCAACCAGGTCGCGAACTGGCTCTTGGGGCAGGGCGTCCATCCCGGCGACCGGATCATGGTCGCCTTGGGCGACCAGGTCGAGTTGTGGGAGACCACTCTGGCCGCGATCAAGATGGGCGCCGTGATCAGCCCGACCTCGCCGTCACTGTCCGAGGTCGATCTGGAGGATCGCCTGATCCGCGGCGACATCTCCCACGTGATCTGTTCGCCCGCCGACGCCGCCCGCTTCGAGAACGTCGACGGGCACTGGACACGGATCTGCGTGGGCTACATGGAGGGCTGGCTGGAATACCCCGACTCCGAGCACGCCGCCCTGGACTTCACCCCGCCGCGTCCGACCTCGCCCGACGACCCGCTGCTGCTGTACTTCACCTCGGGGACGGCCGCCCATCCCAAACTGGTCTCCCATACGCACGCCTCCTACCCCATCGGCCACCTGTCCACCATGTACTGGCTGGGGGCCCGCCCCGGGGACGTGCACATGAACGTGACCGCGCCCGGTTGGGCCAAGCACGCCTACAGCAGTGTCTTCGCCCCCTGGAACGCCGAGGCCACGGTGCTCGTGCTCGCCCGGGAACGCTTCGACCCCGAGGCCCTGATGGACACGATGGAGCGCTGTGGGGTGGCCACCCTGTGCGCTCCTCCCACGGTCTGGCGGGACATCTCCCGCGCCGACCCGGAGGCGTGGCCGGTCGCGCTGCGCGAGGCCGTCGCCGCCGGGGAGCCGCTCGACCCCGCGGTGGTCGAGAGTATCCAGCGGGCCTGGGGCATCACCATCCGCGACGGCTTCGGGCAGACCGAGACGACCCTGCTCATCGGCAACGGCCCCGGGCAGCCGGTGCTCTCCGGGTCCATGGGAAGACCGATGCCCGGGTACGACATCGTTCTCATCGACCCGGTCACCGACGAGCCGTCCGATCTCGGCGAGATCTGTGTGGATCTCTCCGACGATCCGGTGGGGACGATGCGCGGTTACGTCGACGATCCGGAACTCACCCGAGAGGCCACCCGTATGGGTCTGTACCGGACCGGGGACATCGCCTCCCGGGATTCGAGCGGTCACATTACCTATATCGGTCGTATCGAAGACGTGTTCACGGCATCGGATTACCGCATCTCACCATTCGAACTGGAAAGCGTTCTCATCGAACACGAATATGTGGAGGACGCGGCCGTGGTCCCCTCTCCCGACCCGTTGCGGCTGGCGGTGGTGAAGGCGTACGTGAGACCGGCCGAGGGCGTGGCCCTCGACGCCGAGAGCGCCCGGGCGATCATGCGTCACGCCCGAGATCGTCTGCCACCGCACAAGAGGGTGCGCCGCCTGGAGTTCGCCGAGCTGCCCATGACCGCCTCGGGTAAGATCCGAAGGGTGGAGCTGCGGCGGATCGAGGCCGAACGCGGCACGGCCACCGAGGGCGCGCGCCGTCCCCGCGAGTTCTGGGAGGAGGACCTCCCCGGGCCGGAGGAATGACCGCTCCAGGCCCGCACCGGCTCTCGACGGGAATGGCCTCGGCCCATTTCGTCTCGCACCATGAGACGCCGTTCACGCCAATGTCCGAATGTGGCCCTTCCCATCCTCGGAGAGCGGTGGAATTCCTCACGTGACCGTGTCCGAGGAAGGACGTCGCGCTACGGTTTGAGCGCAGGACGATCAATCGGACGGGATCTAGGGGAAACGATGACGAGCACCAACGACACACGTGTGGCGAGCTACAAGCCGCTCATCGCACCCCGGGACCTGCTCGCGGAGCTGCCTCTCGGCGAGGAGAGCACCGCCCTGGTGGAGAACTCCCGCGCCGAGATCAAACGGGTCCTGGACGGTGAGGACGACCGACTGCTGGTCGTCGTCGGCCCCTGCTCGGTGCACGACACCGAATCCGCGATGGACTACGCGCGACGCCTGGCCGAGCTGGTGCCCTCGGTCGGCGAGGAGCTGTGCGTGGTCATGCGCGTGTACTTCGAGAAGCCCCGCACCACGGTGGGTTGGAAGGGCCTGATCAACGACCCGGGCCTGGACGACACCTACGACGTGCACCGCGGTCTGCGCACCGCCCGCCGGCTGCTCCTCGACATCAACGCCCTGGGGCTGCCCGCCGGAACCGAGTTCCTCGACCCGATCACCCCGCAGTACATCGCCGACGTCGTCTCCTGGGGCGCCATCGGCGCCCGGACCACCGAGAGCCAGGTCCACCGCCAGTTGAGCAGTGGCCTGAGCACCCCGGTCGGGTTCAAGAACGGCACCGACGGCGACGTCCAGGTCGCGGTCGACGCCGTGGGCGCCTCCGCCGCCTCGCACACCTTCTTCGGGGTGGACCCGACCGGCGCCGGTTCGGTCGTGGTGACCGAGGGCAACCCGGACTGCCACGTCATCCTGCGCGGTGGACGCGGCGGCCCCAACCACGACCCCGTCTCCGTCGGGTCCGCCCTGGACGTCATCGGCGGCGCCGGTCTCCCCCGTCGTCTGATGATCGACGCCAGCCACGCCAACAGCGGCAAGGACCACGTCCGCCAGGTCGGGGTGGCCCGGGAGATCGCGGCCCAGGTCGCCGAGGGGCAGCAGGGCATCATCGGCGTCATGCTGGAGAGCTTCCTGGAGGAGGGCGCCCAGAAGCTGGGCGACCCCGCCGACCTCGTCTACGGACAGTCGATCACCGACAAGTGCATGGGGTGGGAGACCACCGAGGGCGTGCTGGCCGACCTGGCCGACGCCGTCCGTCGGCGCCGCAAGAACGTCGCCTGACCCCTTCCCCGCACGACACGGGCGCCCGGAGGAACCTCTCCGGGCGCCCGTCGTCTCCCCGGGTCCCGGTCAGGCGCGGGTGTCCTTGACGACCTTCCCGCCCTGGACGACCAGGACCACGTTGTCCCGGTCCCCCAGCAGGGAGATGTCGGCGAGCGGATCACCGTCGCAGACGACCAGGTCGGCCACCTTGCCCGCTTCGACGGTGCCCGCCCGGTCGGCCACGCCGACCAGCTCCGCGGCGTTCCGGGTACCCGCGACGATGGCCTGTGTCGGGGTCAGGCCCACCCGGACCAACTGCGCCAGTTCGCGCAGGTTACGGCCGTGTTCGGAGATGCCCGCGTCGGTCCCCATCGCCACGCGCACCCCGCGCGCGACCGCGTGCGAGACCCGCTCGTAGGTCTCGTCGGTCAGGGCCCGCTTGGTCTCGATCGACTTGCGGGACATCAGGTGGATCCGGTCCTCGAAGTCGAACGTGGTCAGGGTCGGCACCAGGAAGGTGCCGCGCTCGAGCATCAGGTCGATGCCCTCGTCGTCGATCAGGTAGCCGTGCTCGATGCTGGCGACCCCGCCCCTGACCGCGTTGCGGATCCCCGCCGCCCCCTGGGCGTGGGCGGCGACCGGACGACCGCCGTGCTTGGCGGTCTCCGCGACGATCGCGGCGATCTCCTCCTCTCCGATGCCCTCGTCGGTGGGCCCGTCCGAGGGGCTGGAGAGCCCACCCGTGGCGCAGACCTTGATGACGTCGGCGCCGTCGCGGATGAGGCGACGCGTGGACACGCGCGCCTCCTGCGGGGAGTCGGCGATCTCGGCGGCGGTGTGCTCGCAGTCGTGCGCGTTGAACCCGGAGGGCAGGGTGAAGTCGGCGTGCCCTCCGGTGTGGCTCATCAGGCGGAGCGCCATGCTCAGGCGCGGGCCTCGGATCAGGCCCCTCTCCTGGGCGATACGGAACCCGGCGTCGGCCCCTCCGAGGTCGCGCGCGCCGGTCACACCGGCGTCGAGGGTCACGCTCATCCGCTCCGCGGACTCGAAGGCGTGCAGGCTCCGGGAGATCTCCGCGTTGTTGGTGGCCAGGGCCCGACCGTCGGCGAACCCGAAGTGCACGTGGGTGTCGATGAAGCCGGGCAGCAGGGTGCGTCCGCCCAGGCTCTCGACGGTGTCCTCGGGGTCCGTCGCGGGGGCGTCGGCCGCGGGCCCCGCGTAGACGATCTCCCCGTCCTCCACGAGCACGGCGGCGTCCTCGACCGGGGCGGCCCCGGTGCCGTCGATCAGGGTGAGGTCCCGATACAGGGTCCTGGAGCCGGTCATGGAATTGTCTCCTTACGTCGATGCGCCGGTTCGGCGACAGGGTGCGGCCGGAGCCCGTTCGGGCCCCGGCCACGGTCGGGGATCGATGGTTCAGATGTGCGCGTACATGCCCGGTCCGATCGGCAGACCCAGGAAGTAGAACAGGGCGAGGACCGTGGTCCACAACAGCAGGAAGGCCAGGGAGAAGGGCAGGGCGCGGGCGATGACGGTCCCGATCCCGGCCTTGGGCTCGTACTGGCGCAGGAAGCCGAGGATGATCACCACGTAGGGGCTGAGCGGGGACAGCACGTTCGAGGTGGAGTCTCCGATGCGGAAGGCCGCCTGGACGAACCCGGGTTCGTAGCCCAGGAGGGCGAACATCGGCACGAACACCGCGGCGAACAGGGCCCACTGCGCGGAGCCGGAGATGATGAACAGGTTGATCAGGAACGCCAGCAGGATGAAGCAGACGATGGCCCCGAACCCCGTGAAGCCGGTGGCCTCCAGCCCCTCGGCGCCTCTGATCGCGATCCAGGTGGAGACCCCGGTCCAGTTGAAGAGCTCCAGGAACTGGGCCATCACGAAGGCCAGCACGATGAACCCGGACATCTCCTTGATGGTGTGACCCATCATCCGGGGGACGTCGGCCCCTCGGGAGATCGTCCCGGTGACCAGCCCGTAGGCCACGGCGGGGATCGCCAGGGTGAGGAAGACCAGGAAGACCACCGAGCTCAGCAACGGCGAGGTCGGCAGGAAGGCCCCGTCCTCGTTCCGCATGGGAGCTCCAGCGGGCAGTGTCACCAGCAGGACCGCCACGATGGTGATCACCAGGGCGATACCGGCCCAGCGCAGCCCCGACCGCTCGATCCGGTCGAGCTCCGGATCCATCCGCATGTCGGGGCGGTCCGCTCCCTCACGGACGTCCTCGACCACGACCTGCTCACGGGTGACCCCGCCACGCTCCATGGCGGGCTCGAGGACCCGATCGATGAGCAGGCCGCCGACGAAGGTCAGCAGGACCGCGATGGTGAAGGTGAGGAAGTGGTTGGAGACCGGAGTGACCGTGGTGCCCAACCCCACCGAGGCGCTCGCGGTCTGGGTGATGCCGGACAGCAGGGCGTCGGTGCTGGTGATGAAGGGGCTGCAACTGAACGCCGCGGTGGCCACCGCGAAACCGCCCAGCAGACCGGCGACGGGGTGCCTTCCGGCGGCTTTGAAGACCAGGGCGGCCAGTGGAGGGATCACCACCATCGCGGCGTCGCTCATGATGCTGCCGGAGACCGCGACCAAGGCGACGACGTAGGGCAGCAGCCACTTCGGCGCACGCCCGAACGCCCCTCGGACCAGAGAGTTGAGCAGACCGGTCCGCTGGGCCAGCCCCACACCGAGCAGCACCGTGAGGACCACGCCCAACGGCGGGAAACCGATGAAGTTCGAGACCAGGTTGGTGGTCAGCCAGGTCAGTCCCTGGGCGGAGAGGAAGCCCTGGATCTCCTGGGCGCCCTCCTCGCTGCCGGGCACCTCGTAGGTGGTGCCGAGCGACGCCATGATCGTGGAGGCCACGGCCACGATCACGAAGAGCAGCAGGAAAAGGATGAAGGGGTCGGGGATCCTGTTGCCGACGCGTTCGATGCCGTCCAGCATGCGGGCGAAGAGGCCGGGACGTGGTCCGGAGGATCCGTCCGTTCGGCTCCGCTTCGAGCTCTTGGTGCTCATGGTGTCACCTCGGAATGGGTCACGGGGAGGGGTCGGGGTCGGTTCGCGGGGGTCCGGCGTGCGGTGTCCTTGTGGACGACACCGTCCTTGATCACGACGGTGATGTTGTCGGGGTCGCCGGGCAGGGTGATGTCGGCGAGGGGGTCGCCCGCGCAGACGACGATGTCCGCGCGTTTGCCGGTTTCGAGGGTGCCGATCTCGTCGGCCAGCCCGAGGAGGGCGGCGGCGTCGCGGGTGCCGGCCAGTAGCGCGCCCATGGGGGTCAGCCCATGCTCGACGAGCAGCGCCAGTTCGCGCAGGTTACGGCCGTGCGGGCAGATGCCCGAGTCCGTGCCCATGGCGACGCGGACGCCCGCCCTGACGGCGGTGGTGATGTTCTCGCTCAGGTGCTCTTGGAGCTTGAGCTTCTTGGCCACGGCGTAGGCGGCCGACCTGGTCGGATCGGGCGGGGTGGTGGCGGTCGACAGGGTGGGCACCAGGTAGGCGCCGCCGTCGAGCATGGACTCGATGCCGGGCCCGTCGATCTCGTAGCCGTGTTCGATGCTGGTGACACCGGCGGCCAGGGCGTTGCGGATACTGCGCGCGCTCTGGGCGTGCGCCGCCACGGGAACGTCGTGGGCGGCGGCCTCCCGCACGATCACCGACATCTCCTCGATGTTGAGACCGTCGTGCCATGGGGTGTCCTGGGGGCTCCAGACCCCGCCACTGGCCATCACCTTGATGACCCCGGCCCCCTTGCGCATGACCTCGCGGGTGGCGCGCAGGGCCTCGGCCGGCCCATCGGTGTTGATCGAGACCGCTCCATCGGGCCCCAGGACCGTCCCGTAGTCGAACCCGCAACAGGTGCGGAAGTCGCCGTGCCCACCGGTGGGGCCCAGGGCCCGGTAGGCGGTGACGATCCGCGGACCGGCGACGATCCCCTCGTCCACCGCGCGCATGACGGCCTGATCGAGTCCGGCCAGGTCGCGGACGCTGGTGACGCCCGCGTCCAGGGTGGCCCGCAAGCGCGGGATCGCGGTGAAGTAACCGTAGTGAGGGGGCTGATCGACCAGGTCGGCGGGGTTCATCCCGTCGCCGGACATGGTCATGTGCACGTGGGTGTCGATGAACCCCGGAAGGATCGTCCCGCCGGCGGCGTCCACCTCATGGTGGGGGCCGGTCACCTCCGGAGCGTCCGCGTCCGGACCGATCCAGTCGATCCGACCCTCGCGGGCGATCACCGTCAGACCGGGACGGGGGTCGGCCCCGGTCCCGTCGATCACGGTCCCGCCACGCACCACCACGGTCTGCTCGGCCGAGATCATCGACGCCATCCTCTCCCTCACCGCCCACCGGTGCCCGCGGCTCCGTGTACGGAAGGGCGGGACACGCACGAGCTCGTCGTCCATCGAGAACACGCAGCTCACGGCTGCGTTCCGATCTTGCGAAAACCTAAGCTGTGATGTGGTTAACCCCGCGAAAACGCAGGAAACGAGTTTCGAGAAGGTGAACGATGCCGGAACCCACCGTTCCGAACGAGTTCGATCTGACGCTGATCAACGCCCTCCAACTCGCGCCGAGGGCCACCTGGGCCGAACTGGGGCCGATCCTGGGCGTGGACCCCACCACGCTCTCCCGACGTTGGAAGCGCTTGGAGGACGAGGGTCTGGCCCGTATCGCGGCGTTCCCGCGCCGACGCGTGATGGCCCGCCGCAATCTCAGCTATGTCGAGCTGAGCTGCCGCAACGGAACGGTGGAGCGGGTCGCCGCCGTACTGGCCGAGGACCGGGACACCCTCAGCATCCAGTTCGTGGCCGGCTCCCACCAGCTCATGCTCACCGTGGTGCCCGGGGCGGGCCTGGCCGACTACCTGCTCAACGGGGTGGGCGGCATCCCCGACGTGGTGTCCTACCGGGTCCACGTGGTCACGGAGGTGCCGCGGGAGGCCTACCTGTGGCAGGTGCGGGCGCTCTCCCCCGACCAGCGCAGGCGCCTGCACGCCCTCTCCCCGGCGCCCAGGGACCCGGTCGGCAACGAGCAGGTCACCGAACTCGACCAGCGGATCGTCGACCTGTTGTGCGAGGACGCGAGGCTGGGCTATCAGACCATCGCCGAGCGTCTGGACATCGCGCCCACCACGGCCGCGCGACGCCTCAACCGGCTCCTGCGCGACGGTCTGCTCGGGCTGCGCTGCGACATCTCCCGGGTGCACATGGGCTGGCCCAGCGCCGCCACCCTCTGGGGCAACGTCGACCCCGAGACCCTGGACTCCACACCCGATCTGGGCGAACGCATCCCCGAGGTTCGGCTGTGCACCAACATCGCCGGGCCGGAGAACACCCTGTTCATCCTCTGGCTCCGTGACGCCCCCGACCTGACCCGGGTGGAACGACGCCTGCTGGAGGAACTCCCCGGGCTGCGCATCGCCGACCGCAGGATGACCCTGCGGACCTTCAAGTTCATGGGCGGGGTGACCGACGCCGCCCAGCGCTTCTCCCGTTCCGTCCCGATCCAGCTCCGGTGACCGTCAGGCCTCCGCGGCCTCTCCGGGAAGCACGTCCAGTTCCACCAGGAACCCCCGGCCCAGCGACTCGCGCAGCTCGGCGTCGCCCTCCGAGCCCTCGTCCAGGCGCAGCGCGAACGTGTGCAGTTCGTCGGAGCGCTCGACCCAGCCGACCCACCAGCCGTGGGCCTCGTCGTCCTCACCGTGGCCGGTGGGGCCGAAGAGCCGGTAGTCGCTCCCCTCCTCCAACGCCACCAGCTCGCGAAGGGCCTCCTGGTGCTCCACGTCCACGGGAAGCTCGGCCCTCGCCAGCCCGGCCAGGAAGGTGGCCTGCTCCAGCGCGGAGATCTCCAACGGACCCTCGGCCCAGAAACGGCCCAGGTCGTCCTCGTCCCCGACACCGCGGTTGCCGTAGTCGAACCGGTCCACCCAGGTGGACATGCGCTCGTGTCCGATCCGCTCGGCGACCTCGTGGTGCACCGACGTCCCGGAGGCGGACAGGTCCGCGCGCAGGCTCCGCCCCTCTCCCCGATCCGGGGAGATCGTCTCGTCGACGTCGGAGACCGCTCCGGTCTGGAGGGCGATGAGCGTGTTCGGGAGTTCGAAGGTGGCCCCGGGCACGGCGCGCTCGTGGGCGCCGTCCGCCCCCACCAGCACCGCCGATCGGCCGTTGGCGTCGTAGAGCACGAACGTCCCGTCCACCCCGGCGTCCTCGAACAGGGACTCCAGGTCGCCGCGCTCCACGGCCTCCACGTCGCCCAGCTCGACGGGCTCGCCCACGGCCGAACGGTCCGGCTCGCCCTCCTCCTCGGTCCCACCGCAGGCGACGCCCGTGAAGAGGGTGAGCGCGCACCCCGCGGTCAGGGCGTATCCACGGGTCCTCCGGGACCTTCTGGGGGCGGATTCGGTGTCGGTACGCACTCGGCTCCTCCAGGCGGTGATCGAGGGGACGTCCGTCCTCCAAACTAGCCCACGGACCACCGATCACCACCCCGAAACGACACGCTCCGCACGCGCGTCGCCCCGTCCGGTCACCCGTCATCGACGACGAACGCCGACCGTCGAGCGCGAATCCGTCCCCGGACCCGCCCCACCCCTCCCACCCTCACCACCCCGTACGTGACCCATCCCTCGCGCCGTGCCCCTCCCACGACGAGGGCCCCGGCTCCCCTCGCCCCACGACCTCACGGGCCCGAACGACGGAGCCGGGCACGGAACCCCTGGTCCCACGCCCTTCGCGGCCGCGCGACGACCGTCGTCCACAACCCGTCGGGCGGTCTTGGGAGCCCCATCCCGCCGCTGCTAGGCTGAACCTGTTGCTGACCCCGTACGGGAGAGTGTCCGCGTATCCAGCGTGGGCCGCCGAAGGAGCAATCCCTCCCCACAGACAACCTCTCAGGCACAGCGGACCGTACGGGCGAGACCACTCTGGAAAGCAGGGACGCACGTCCCTCGCCGAAGGTGCAAGCCACGCCGAGCGCGGGGCGAAGCTCTCAGGCACCGATGACAGAGGGGGAGGATGGCAACGCCTCAACCGACACCGCCCATCCTCTCGGGAGTGCCCATGTCAGAGCCCACCTCCTCGCCGCGTCTCACCGCACTGCACAAGATCCACGAAGAGGCCGGGGCCACGCTCGTCGACTTCGCCGGGTGGCTCATGCCGCTCCGCTACGGCAGCGAGACCGCCGAGCACAAGGCGGTCCGCGAGGCCGCCGGGCTCTTCGACCTCTCCCACATGGGCGAGATCCGGCTGACCGGCCCCCAGGCCGACCAGGCCCTCGACCACGCCCTGGCCGGCTACCTGTCGAAACTGAAGGTGGGCCGGGCGCGCTACACCATGATCACCGCCGAGGACGGCGGTGTCCTGGACGACCTCATCGTCTACCGTCTCGGTGAGCGGGAGTACCTGGTCGTGGCCAACGCGGCCAACGTCTCCGTCGTCGCCTCCGCCCTGACCGAACGCGCCGCCGGCTTCGACGTCGAGGTCGTCGACGAGTCCCCCGAATACTCGCTCATCGCCATCCAGGGCCCGCGCGCCGTGGAGATCCTCGCCCCGCTCACCGACGCCGACCTCGACGAGATCCGCTACTTCGCCGGTTACGAGCACACCGTCGCCGGTGTCCCCGTCCTGCTCGCCCGGACCGGTTACACCGGTGAGGACGGCTTCGAGATCTTCGTCAAGCCCGCCGACCGCGCCCCCGAGATCTGGTCCGCCCTCATCTCCGGCGGCGCCGACCTCGGTCTGGTCCCCGCCGGGCTCTCCGCGCGCGACACCCTGCGCATGGAGGCGGGCATGCCGCTCTACGGCCAGGAGCTCACCTCCGACCTCACCCCCTTCGACGCCGGCCTGGGCCGCGTGGTCAGGCTCGACAAGTCCGGTGACTTCGTCGGCCGCGCCGCCCTGGAAGAGGCCTCCCGCACCGCGCGTGACAAGCGCCTGGTCGGGTTCGTCGCCCGCGGCCGCCGGCCCCTGCGCAAGGGCCAGGACGTGCTGCGCGACGGCTCCGTCGTCGGAACCATCACCAGCGGCGCCCCCTCCCCCACCCTGGGCCGCCCCATCGCCATGGCCTACGTGGACGGCGACCTCGACACCACGACCGGCACGTTCACCGTGGACGTGCGTGGCCGGGGAGAAGAGGTCGACGTGGTCGAGCTGCCGTTCTACAAGCGGCGGTCGTAGGAGGGGGTCCCACGAGGATCCTCGACGACCGGTACACGCCTCGGTGCCGTTCCCCCAGGGGGGCGGCACGGACGGGGCGTGGCCGGACATAGGCCGGGCCGGGTCGCCGTACGGGCGCACGGCAGACAAATGGAACACCTCCAAGGAGAGTTGAAGTGAGCGTTCCCACGGAGCTGGGTTACACCGCCAAACACGAGTGGGTCGCGGTAGAGGACGGGATCGCCACCGTCGGGATCACCGCGTTCGCCGCCGAATCGCTGGGCGACATCGTCTTCGTCGAGACCCCCTCGGTCGGCGACGAGGTCACCGCGGGAGAGACCGCGGGAGAGGTGGAGTCCACCAAGTCCGTCAGCGACATCTACTCCCCCGTCAGCGGCGAGGTCGTCGAGGTCAACGAGACGCTCGAGGACTCCCCCGAGACCATCAACTCCGCGCCCTTCGAGGGCGGCTGGCTGTTCAAGGTGCGCTTCTCCGAGGAGCCCGCGGACCTGCTCTCCGCCGAGGAGTACACCAAGCTGACCGAAGGCGAGAACTGATATGACCGGCGACAACCTTCTCAACCGGACCCTGAGCGAGCTGGACCCCGAGGTGGCGGCCGCGGTCGACGCCGAACTGGCGCGCCAGCGCGACACCCTGGAGATGATCGCCTCCGAGAACTTCGCCCCCCAGGCGGTTCTGGAGGCCCAGGGCACCGTCCTGACCAACAAGTACGCCGAGGGCTACCCCGGCCGCCGCTACTACGGCGGTTGCGAGCACGTCGACGTCGTCGAACAGCTCGCGATCGACCGGGCCAAGGAGCTCTTCGGCGCCGAGCACGTCAACGTGCAGCCGCACTCGGGCGCCCAGGCCAACACCGCGGTGTACTTCGCCCTGCTCAAGCCGGGCGACACCATCCTGGGCCTGGACCTGGCCCACGGCGGTCACCTGACCCACGGCATGCGGATCAACTACTCCGGCAAGATCCTCGACGCCGTGGCCTACCACGTGCGCGAGGACGACGGCACCGTCGACTACGACGAGGTCGCCGCCCTCGCCAAGGAGCACCGCCCCAAGATGATCGTGGCGGGCTGGTCGGCCTACCCGCGTCAGCTCGACTTCGAGCGCTTCCGGCAGATCGCCGACGAGGTCGGCGCCCTGCTGATGGTCGACATGGCGCACTTCGCCGGTCTGGTCGCGGCCGGACTGCACCCCAACCCGGTGCCGTTCGCCGACGTGGTCACCACCACCACGCACAAGACCCTGGGCGGTCCGCGCGGCGGGATGATCCTGTCCAAGGCCGAGCTGGGCAAGAAGATCAACTCCGCGGTCTTCCCCGGCATGCAGGGCGGCCCGCTGGAGCACGTGATCGCGGCCAAGGCGGTCTCGTTCAAGGTCGCGGCGAGCGAGGAGTTCGCCGAGCGTCAGCGCCGCACCCTCGCCGGGGCGCGGATCCTCGCCGAACGGCTCACCCGCCCGGACACGACCGAGGCGGGCGTCAAGGTCCTGTCCGGCGGCACCGACGTGCACCTGGTCCTGGTGGACCTGGTGAACTCGCCGATCAACGGCCAGGAGGCCGAGGACCTGCTCGACTCGGTGGGCATCACGGTCAACCGCAACGCGGTCCCCAACGACCCGAGGCCGCCGATGGTCACCTCGGGTCTGCGGATCGGCACCCCGGCGCTGGCCACCCGCGGCTTCGACGAGGACGACTTCACCGAGGTCGCCGACATCATCGCCGAAACGCTCAAGCCCGAGCCCGACATCGCCGCCCTGCGCGGACGTGTCGACGCGCTGACCGCCAAGCGCCCGCTCTATCCCAACCTGTAGCGGTACCCACGCCGTGCGGGTCCACGCGGGCCCGCACGGCGCCCATATCCCCCACGGCCCGACCCCTGTGCTCGATGAGGAGGACGGTCTCATGGCCATCAGCACCTTCGACCTGTTCAAGATCGGTATCGGACCGTCCAGTTCGCACACCGTCGGCCCGATGAAGGCGGCCCGGACCTTCGCCTCCGGCCTGATCGACCGAGACCTGTCATCACGAGTGACGCACGTGCGCGCCGAGCTGTACGGATCCCTGGCCCTGACCGGTAAGGGGCACGGCAGCGACACCGCGGTGATCCTGGGCCTGTCCGGGCACACCCCCGAAGGCGTGGACGTGGACTCCGTACCCTCGCTGGTGGAGGAGGTCCGTTCGTCGCGGACCCTGCGGCTGGGCGGCCCCGACGGCCCCTCGGTCTCCTTCGACCCGACCGTCGACGTGGACTTCCGCCGCAAGGAGAGCCTGCCCGACCACCCCAACGGGATGCGCTTCGTGGCCCTGGACGCCTCGGGGGTCGAGGTGGCCGCGAAGGTGTACTACTCGGTGGGCGGCGGCTTCGTCGTGGACGAGCGGGCCGCGGGCGCCGACCGGATCAAGCCCGACGACACGGTACTGCCCTACCCCTTCTCCTCCGCGGAGGAGCTGTTGGGCCTGTGCGAGCGCACCGGAATGTCGATCAGCGCCCTGATGCTCGCCAACGAGGGCGCCTTCGGCCGCACCCCGGAACAGGTCCGGGCGGAACTGCTGGAGATCTGGTCGGTGATGCGTCTGTGCGTACGCCGCGGGGTCATGACCGAGGGCACCCTGCCCGGTGGCCTGCGGGTACCGCGACGGGCGCACCGGCTGTACCGCCAGTTGGGCGGCAACTGCGACGAGCGGGGGCTGTCGGCACCGACCCGGGTGGATCCGGACCCCATGCACGGCAGTGACTGGATCACCCTGTACGCGCTGGCGGTCAACGAGGAGAACGCCGCGGGCGGCCGTGTGGTGACCGCGCCGACCAACGGCGCCGCGGGTATCGTCCCCGCGGTGCTCCACTACTACCTGCACTTCAGCCCGGGCGCGGGTGACGAGGGCGTCGTGCGGTTCATGCTGACCGCCGCGGCCATCGGCATCCTGTTCAAGCAGAACGCGTCCATCTCCGGGGCCGAGGTGGGCTGTCAGGGCGAGGTCGGCTCGGCCTCCTCGATGGCGGCGGCGGGACTGGCCGAGGTGTTGGGCGGCACCCCCGCCCAGGTGGAGAACGCGGCCGAGATCGCCATGGAGCACAACCTGGGTCTGACCTGTGACCCGATCGGCGGTCTGGTCCAGGTGCCGTGCATCGAGCGCAACGCGCTGGCCTCGGTGAAGGCGATCAGCGCCACCCGCATCGCGCTGCGCGGGGACGGCAGCCACTTCGTGAGCCTGGACAAGGTCATCAAGACCATGCGCGACACCGGGCGCGATATGCACGACAAGTACAAGGAGACCAGCCGCGGCGGCCTCGCCGTCAACGTCATCGAGTGCTGATCGGCGGGGCGGAATGTTCTGATTCGGCTTCCGGTTGTAGAGGAGGCACGACCGATGGCCGGGCTCGAGCCTCCACCCGCTCGCCCGCGTCGGCCGTCGCCCCGGGTCCGGTGGCTCGAGCTCCGCTCGCCGCCGGACCCGCCCCTTTCCGGGCGGTATCGTCCCGGGCCGGCTCCTGGGCCGGCCGGCTGTGGCCCGAGGACGAACGACGGGGCCGGCGCACCATCGGGTGCGCCGGCCCTCGTGGTCGTGTACCGCCTCAGGCGAGACTGCGGCGGGGGTTCTTGGCGGGCGCCGTCATCGACATCCGCACGACCGCGGGCACCCGCTCCAGATCCAGCGAGGTCTGGAGGTTGGCGAGCGCCTCCTCCCTGACCCGCTGCCATATCCCGGCGACGTCGGCGTCCTCGTCCAGGGTCAACGACAGCCTCAGGTGGGGGTCGTCCCCCGACTCGGTCAACCGGGCCCGGGCCCGGCGCACCCCCGGGTAGGAGGCGACCTCCTGCTCCAGGGCACCGCGCGCGACGGACTCGGACATCTCGACGTTGCCGTCGTCGGTCTGTTCCAGGTAGAGCCGGCCCACCGTGTCGTTCATGCCCTGCACCATCAGCCATCGCAGGGCGAGGAAGCCGGCGACGAGCGCCACCGCGACCACCACGTAGGGCGCCCACCGTTGAGCGAGCACCGCGTCGACCGCGCCGCCGAGGATCGGGGTACGCGAGATTCCGACCCCGAAGAGCCCCAGACCGGCGGCCAGGGCGACGCCCCCGGCCGCGAACAACACCACTCCGACGATCACCAGCCCGAGGCGGTTGCCCCGTGCCGATCGGCGATTCCTGTCCCGCGCCATCGTCACCCCTCCGCGTATCGGACGTGTGTGGTGATGCGCATGCTGCGCAGGGGGGCCAGTTCCGCGAGCCTGTGCTCCACCGACCTGGTCACCTGGGTGGGAAGCCCTCGCGCGTCGCGCATACCGGTGCGCACGTGGATGCGCAGCCTGTTGCCGCGGACCGTCACGTGCGCGTGCTCGACCCCGCTGATCTCCTGGGCCGCCGCGGAGACCGCCCTGCGCAGTGCGGGGCGGGTCAGGCCGACGACGAACGCGGGGTCGTCGGTCCGCAACGCCGTCCAACGGCCTCGACCGGGCACGAGGGCGACCACGATCAGCGCCGTCCCGATCAGCGCCAGGACGGCCGAGGCGATCAGCACGGAGGGCTCGGACCAGGTGGTGGTGGTCGCGTAGTCGGTGGCCGGCCCCACCGGGATCAACCGCAGAGGGTTTCCCGCCAGTGCCGCGATGACCTCGGCCGCGGCGATCACCGCCACCGCCAGGATGACGAGGCCGGTGATCACCGCGGGCCAGGAGCGGCGCGGTCGGAACGTGTGGACGGCGACCCGTTTGGCTCGACGGTCGACCTCTTGGACCGGGCGTCCGAGCACCTCTTCCACGGTGGTCATGTCAGCGCACCAACTCCGAGATCTCTATGTCGATGTGGTTGACCTGTTTGCCGGTGATCCGTTCGACCCGGCTCTTGACGTGTTCCCGTACCGCTCCGGCGACCCGACGGACCGGGAGCGGATAGTCCACGTCGATCCTCAGACGGAGAAGGACGACCTCGCCGCTGACGCGGGTGCGGGCGGCCCTGGAGCGGGACGAGCGCGCTCCAGGGACCTCTCCGACCGCCCGTGCCGCGATCTTCCCGATCACGGCCCCGGGGATGTCCGTGTTCCCTCCGGGGTCACGTCCGCGGACGTGCCTCCCGTCGGGCCGTTCTCGGACCCCGGGCATCCGCTGCCGAGGGACCGTGTCGCTGCGCACCCCGACCACGATCACGCTCCTTGTCTAGGCCGAACGTCGTGTGAACATCTCGGCGAGGTCGAGTTCACCCTCCATCGCCCGGCCCGCGACGAACCCGACCAGGCCCAGGACCAGAACCAACGCGAAGGCGGCGAAACCGCCGAACGCCGCCGCGAGCCCCAGCACGGTCCCGTAGGACAGTCCAACGATGGGCCACATGGCTTCCCCTCTCATCCAACGTCCTGCCTCCCGGTCGGTGTTCGACCGGTCGTGCTCGTTCGTTCGTCGATCCCGGCGACCACGTCCTCCACCGATACGTGGAGGGCGCGGCCGCCGGTCAACGGGGCCAGTTCTCGACGGATCCCGGCGGCGATCTCCGGTAGCGGTCGCCCGTATTCGACGACCACCCCCACCTCGACGTGGTCGTCCCGGACCACGACCCCTCGAATCCGACCGCCCCGCACGGGCGTGCTCAGGGTTCCGAAGGAGCCCGAGGACAGTTCCACCACCTCGGGCAGGCGGACCGCGGCCTCGGCCACGGTCCGTGCGAGCTCTTCCCGTTCGTCGCCGCCGGTCATGACTACCGGACCCTGGGCTCGGAGTCGCCGTCGTCGGCGTTGTCGTCCTCCGGCAGGTGGATGTCGTCCACCTTGATGTTGATCTCGGTGACCTCCAGGCCGGTCATCCGCTCGACCGCGGTGGTGACGTTGCGGCGCACCGCCGCGGCGAGGTCCTGGATGGCGGCCCCGTACTCGACGACCAGGTCGATGTCGACGGCGGTCTGGCGTTCTCCGACCTCGACCGAGACCCCCTGGGCCACGGAACCGGAGCCTCCGCCTCCGCTGACGGCGTCGCGGACGGCTCCGACCATGCGGGCCGCTCCACCGCCCATCGCGTGGACTCCGCCGATCTCACGTGCCGCCATTCCGGCGATCTTGGCGACCACCCCGTCGGCGATGTGAGTGGTGCCCTGGCCGTTCCCGCTCGAGGAGTCGCGTTTACCGCCCGACTCTCGCGCGCTCGGCACCGACGCTTCGGTCTTCATGTCCGACACTGGCTCCCCCTACACAGTGTTGCGCGACCTTTGCGGACCCTCTCGGGTCGCCTAGTCGCGCTTGAAGACGTCCTTGATCTTGTCGCTCGCGGACTCGAAGGCGTTCTCGGCCTTGTCCTTGAGCTCCTCGGCCTTGCCCTTGGCCTTGTCGGCCGCGTCCTTGGCGCCGGCCTTGGCCTGGTCGGCCTTGCCCTCGGCCTCGGTGCCCCGGTCTCCGGTGACCTTGCCGAAGGCCTCCTTGCCCTTGCCGGCCGCGTCGTCGAAGTGCTTACCCATTGATGCCCCCTGGTCTGAACCGTTTGGCTCTGGGTTTTCAGGCCGAAACTCTCGCCGCCCCCTCTGTGGGGCAGGCGAGGCGTTTCGACCCCATCACACCATACAAGCACTCTATGTAGCCAACAAGAAACTTAAAGCAATGCTTTGCAGGTGAGAAGGGTCATGTATACACCACCCCTGCCCCAACCCCACCCCCTGGAACCCCGGTGAGAGCAAGAAGAACGCCAGGATCTCCTTGGGAAACCCTGGCGTCCGAAAATTAATTCACCCAGAAAAAGAATGGATTGGGGATATCAGTCGAAAATGACCGTCTTGCTCCCGTTGAGGAGCACGCGACGCTGAGCGTGCCAGTTCACGGCCCGGGCCAGGGCGACCGACTCCAGATCCCGACCGATCGCGGTGAGCTGCTCCGGGCTGTGGGTGTGGTCGACCCGGGAGACCTCCTGCTCGATGATCGGCCCCTCGTCCAGGTCGGCGGTGACGTAGTGGGCGGTGGCGCCGATCAGCTTCACCCCGCGCGTGTGCGCCTGGTGGTAGGGCCGGGCCCCCTTGAAGCTGGGCAGGAAGGAGTGGTGGATGTTGATGACCCGACCGGACATCTTGGCGCACAACTGCTCGGAGAGCACCTGCATGTAGCGGGCCAGAACCACCAGGTCGACATCGTAGACGTCGACCAGCTCCAGGAGGCGCTCCTCCTGCTCCTTCTTGTTCCGCGGGGTGATCGGGAGGTGGTGGAAGTCCACCCCGTAGGAATCGGCGAGGAACTCCAGATCGGGGTGGTTGGAGACGACGGCGGCGATGTCGATGTCGAGCAGCCCGCTGCGCTGCCGGTAGAGGAGGTCGTTGAGGCAGTGCCCGAACTTGGACACCATCACGATCATGCGCGGGCGCACGTCACGTGCCTGGAGACTCCACTCGACGAACGAACCGTTCTCACCGCGCCCGAAGTCACCCGCGAGGGAGGCGAAGGCGGCGCGCAGGGTGTCCTCGTCGGCGGGACCGCGCTCTCCGGCCTCGGCCACGAACTGCATCCGCAGGAAGAACCGTCCGGTGTAGTGGTCCCCGTACTGCTGGCTCTCGGTGATGTTGCATCCGTGGTCGGACATCAGGTTGGCCACCGCGGCCACGATGCCCCGACTGTCGGGACAGGACAGGGTCAGTACGTACTCGCGCTCACTCATCGAAGGAACCACTCCCGGGGATCGTCGGCCGAACAGCCTGACGATCCAGGATATCGAGGTCATCGGCCCGGCGAGGTCGTTCCCGGGGGTATCTCCCGTCACCCGCCCACCCGAGGGCGGGAGGGTTCGGGCGCTTCAGACAATATGAAAGACATTCATGTTCTGGCATGCTCTGTGGCATGACAAGCCTGCGTGAGAAGTACGAGGCCGCCACCCGCGATCTCCAGGCGCCTTTCGCCATCGTCGACCTGGCCGCCTTCCGCGCCAACGCCGCGGCCCTGACCCGCCGCGCCCACGGCCGCCCGATCCGGGTCGCCAGCAAGTCCGTGCGCAGCCGGGAACTGCTCCGCCGGACCCTGGCGCTGCCCGGCTACTCGGGGGTCATGGCCTTCACCCTCCCCGAAGCCCTCTGGCTCGCCGCTCCGAGCCCCGACGGCCCGGTCGACGACGACATCCTCGTCGCCTACCCCACCGTCGACCTCCCCGCCCTGGACGAACTCGTCCGCTCCCCCGAGGCGGCGCGGATCATCACCCTGATGGTCGACGACACCGCCCACCTGGATCTGATCGACACCGCCGTCTCCCGGGCCGACCGGGGTCCGGACGCCCCACCCGTACGCGTGTGCCTGGACATCGACGCCAGCTGGCAACCGCTCGGCCCCTCTCTGCGCGTGGGCGCCTACCGCTCCCCCGTCCGCACCCCCCGGCAGGCCGCCGCCCTGGCCCGGGCGGTCAAGGCCCGCCCCCACCTGGAACTGGACGGGATCATGGTCTACGAGGGACAGATCGCCGGTGTGGGCGACGCGCCCCCCGGCCGTCCTCTGTACGGGCGCCTCCTCCACTCCATCCAGCGCCGCTCCGCCCTCGAACTCGCCAGACGCAGAGCGGCCATCACCAGAGCCGTGCGGGCCGTCACGGACCTGCGCTTCGTCAACGGCGGAGGCACCGGCAGCCTGCACACCACCGGACGCGAACGGGCCGTCACCGAAGTGGCCGCCGGTTCCGGGCTGTACCAGCCCCACCTGTTCGACCACTACCGTTCGTTCCAGGGCCGCCCGGCCGCACTGTTCGCCCTCCCCGTGGTCCGCCGTCCCGCTCCGGGAGTGGCCACGGTGCTGGGCGGCGGATACCCCGCCTCCGGCCCCGTCGACGCCCACCGGGCACCACGCCCCCACCTCCCCGAGGGGCTCGCCTACAGCGCCAACGAGGGCGCCGGAGAGGTCCAGACCCCCCTGCTCGGCGAGGCCGCACGCGGGCTGAGGGTCGGAGACCGGGTGTGGATGCGCCACGCCAAGGCCGGTGAACTGTGCGAACGCTTCGACACCCTGCACCTGATCGACTCCGACACCGGCACCTACGAGGGCTCGGTGCCCACCTACCGAGGAGAAGGCCGCACCTTCCTCTGAGCCCGAGCACGACGTGAGGGGGCGGGGTCCACGTGGACCCCGCCCCCTCACGTCGTCGTACCGCGGTCTCAGCCGCGCTTGCGGCGCACCGCCCAGGCCACCACTCCCACGGCGACGATCGTGCCCACACCGGCGGCCAGGATCAGCGCCTCGGTGGGCAGCCGACCACGCGACTGGTAGGTGGTCACCACCTTGTCATCGCCCTTGAGCACGATGCTGCCCTCCTCGGGCCGCACCACGCGACTCTCCACACGCACCGCCCCGCCGCCGACCACCAGGGCCCGCGCCTCGTCGAGGATCCGCGCCCCGCGCTCCTTGGCACGGCCGATCTGGCGCTTGGCGATGTTGGACGGACGGGCCTGTTCGCTGAGCTCGTCCAGGGTCTCGGCCAACCGTCGTTGTTCGCGGTCGATCTCGGCCTGAAGCTCCTCGGGGGTCTGGCGCGGTTCGGTGTCGCTTCCCGCCATAGTGTGCCTCTCTCCACTAGCGCACGGTCGTCTGGGAATCCGTGTCCGTGTCCGAGTCGGTGTCCCGACCGTGTTCTTCCGCGCCGTCGGACGGACCGGAGAATCTCAACGCGCCATCGATTCCATCGACCACACGGAAGAAGTCCCGCGTGGACAACCACAGTTTATAGATGATGGCGATCTCGAAGGCGAGCAGCAAAACACCGACGAAGGCGGTGATCCAACCGATCGCCTCGGGGGCGATCAGCGCCGCCGCGATGGGCGCTACCACGAAGACCGCCATCTGGAACTCGATGCCGCCCACCAGGTGGGTACGGATCCGTCGGGCGTTGAGCGCCGCCCAGAACCGCTGATACCAGGGGAAACGGTTCCGGAATTCCTGGTGCAGGTCGACCTTGGGCAGGGTCAGGTCCGGCTGCTTGCCGGCGGTGCGCTGATTGCGCGCCTCCCGCTCGTTCTGGCTGCGCAGTATCTGCTCCAGCACACCGATGCCGTGACGCAGCACCGCCTGCTCGCCGCCGTCGCTCATCGTCCGGCCGCCCCGACCGGTCGCGCTGCCGGTGTCGTCGCCCTCGGGCTCCAGCATCGACAGGGTCGCCCGGGCCCGCTCCAGCGCCGCGGCCAGGTGGGAACGCATCTCACGGCGCACCTTGTACACCTGGAGCGCGTTCAGGTAGCGCAGCATGTCCAGGAAGACCACGGCCAGCGCCAACCACACGAACGCCACGTGCCCGGTCTCCCGGTACTGGCCGCCCATGAGGGCGACCACGCACACCAGGACACGGAAACGATCCGACACGTAGTCCATCCACGCCCCGAAGAGCGTCTCCGAACCGGTCAGCCTGGCGAGCTTGCCGTCCATGCAGTCCACGAGGAAGCACAGGTAGTACAGCAACGCGCCCAGGATCAGGAGCTGCCAGTAGCCGAAGGCGAAGCACACGGCGGCGCCCAGGCCGAGGAAGAGCGCGACGACCGTCAACTGGTTCGGGGTGATCGACGTGCGACCGGCGATCGAGCGGACCAGCCGGACCGCGATCGGGTCCACCATGTAGACGGTCCACCAGGAATCGCGCTCCTTGAGAGTACGAGCCCGGACCTCGTCGAGTGTGAATCCAGCCATCGGCGCGAACTACTCTCCAAGCGAAACGGATGTGCTCCGGCCCGGCGGGCGGCCGGACATGCCGTCAGGTCATCGGCGACCACGCACGGTACGGCATGAGGTCGGGAAGAGGCCAACCGAGAGCGTCCGGTCAACAATAGGTGATCGAACCGCTGGTCATCCCCCGAAGCGGACGAACCGAACCGGAATCGCAACCGAAGGCCGCCCACCGGCGAGGACATCGCAGAGAAAGCGGCCACCTGCATCCCTCCCCCCACCATCTCGTACTGTGAGGCGTGAAGGAAGTGGGGTGGAACACTCTCCACCCCGCCCGAAGAAGACAGGAAGCACCACGTGAGCGAGAGCATCCGCCTGGCGACCGGCGACCAGGCCCCCGACTTCACCCTCGACGACGCCGACGGCACCCCCGTCACCCTGAGCAAGGTCCTGGCCGAGACCGGCAAGAGCGTCGTCCTGTACTTCTACCCGGCCGCCATGACCCCGGGCTGCACCACCGAGGCCTGCGACTTCCGGGACAACCTCACCGAGTTCGCGGACGCGGGCTTCACCGTCCTGGGCGTCTCCCCCGACCAGCCCGCGAAGCTGGCCGAGTTCCGGGACAAGGAGAGCCTGACCTTCACCCTGCTCGGCGACCCCTCCAAGGAGACCCTGGTCGCCTACGGGGCGTTCGGTGAGAAGCAGAACTACGGTCGCACCGTCCAGGGCGTCATCCGTTCGACCTTCATCGTCGGCACCGACGGCAGGATCCAGAAGGCCTTCTACAACGTGAAGGCCACCGGTCACGTCGACCGGATCAAGCGCGAACTGGGCGTCTGATCCTCGGCACGGTCGTCCGGTCACCCCAGGACCGGACGACCCGCCACCCCGCTACCCCGTCCTGTCCCGGCCCCGGTAGAGTGGCCCCGTCGGGGCCGTAGTCCAACGGCAGGAGACGGCAGCTTTAGGTGCTGTACAGTGCGGGTTCGAATCCCGCCGGCCCCACTCTCATCGGGACGACCCGCTCGCGTGCCCACGGCCGCGGGGTCGTCCCTTTCCCGTTCCCGCCCCAGGTGGGCTGCGGTCACAGCGCCAGCAGGGCCCACATGACCAGGGCCAGCAACGCCAGTACGCCCACGCCGACGGCGATCGCCATCGGCAGCCGACTCTTCTCCGCGTGCTTGCCCGAACTGGTCAGACCGAGGGTGTCCGTCGACTCGCGGATCGACGTCATGATCGTGTTCATCGCCTCGGGGCTGTTGCGCAGCCGCTCGCTGATGGACTCGGCCAGCACGTGCGCCCCCGCGCGGAAGTGCTCACGCGCGGATTCGCGGTCCGCGGACCGATCCCCCTCGTCGGAGTCCTCGGCCGCACCGTCCACGACCGCTTCGACGGCCTCTTTGGTGGGCATCGTCGGGGCCCACGGGGCCAACGCCGCGATCCGCAGCATCTTGGCCGCGTTCTCACCGGTCAACCGCTCGGCGGGTTCGACCTTGAGCAGCCCCGCCAGCACCGGCGCGAGCGGGCCGGCGTTGGCGGCCTCCTTCGGCTCGTCCAAGGGCTCCTGGCGCAGGATCTTGATGTAGCCCTTCCGGTCGTAGGGCGGGTAGCCCTCGACGGCGGCGTACAGGGTGGCGCCCAGGGACCACAGGTCGGACTCGGGCCCCACGGGGCCGGCCTTGGCCCGCTCCGGCGGGATGTAGGCGGGTGATCCGATGATCCTGCCGGAGGAGCTCAGCGCCGATTCGCCGTTCCAGGCGGCCAGGCCGAAGTCGGTCAGGACCACCCGGCCGGCGGCGTTGATCATCACGTTGTCGGGCTTGACGTCGCGGTGGACGATGCCCTCCTCGTGCGCCACCCGAAGGGCGTCGATCAACTGGAGCCCGATCTCGGCCACGCGCTGGTAGGGCAGAGGGCCGCCCACCTGGATGATCTCCTCCAGGGTGGAGGCCTCCACCAGCTCCATGACGATCCACGGCCGCTCGTCCTCGTCCACCACGTCCAGGACCGTGACCAGTCCGGGGTGGGTCAGCCGGCCGGCGACACGGGCCTCGCGCGTGGTGCGCTGCAACAGGGACTCGCGCTCGGAGCGACTCAGGTCCGCCGGCAGACGTAGCTCTTTGACCGCCACCTCGCGCTTGATGACCAGATCGGTGGCGCGCCAGACCGTCCCCACACCGCCTCGGGCGATCTCCGAGGTCAACTGGTAGCGCCCCTTCAGCAGCCGGCCGGCGGGCTCAGCCACCGCCGCGTCCGGACGCGCCGAATCGAGCGACGTCTCGGGCCGCTGCGTGTGAGGGTTGTCTAGGGAGGACACGGTTATCCACGGGTCCATTCACCGGCCATGGTGGCCTCCTGCGGAGCATTGCGGTCGCTGTCACCACGTAGGTGCACGGATCACTCGTTATACCAGCATGACGCCGGGGCCACCTCGAGGGTTGGCCGATGGTCGTCACATAGGTTCGCTTTCGTTATGTCCGAGCAGGAGCGACACATGCCATGACGAGGATCTCCCTTGCCGATCCTTGACTCGGACGCGGGCTTCGTGCACGCGCGTCCGCGCGTGCACGAAGCCCGTGCGCTCAGCTCCAGAGGGACTCCGGAGAACGCACCTCGACCGGACCGACCCCGGTCTCGGTCAGCGGCCCGCGCAGGCTCTCGGCGTCGCCGACCACCACCACGACCGCCTCCTCCGGGCGGAGGTACTCGACGGCGGCGGAGTTCAGGTCCTGCGCGGTGAGCTTCTCGTAACCGGCGCGGACCCGGTCGACGTTGTCGTCGGGCAGGTCGTGCACCACGATGTCCACCAGGGCCCCGGCGACCGCCCGGGCCGTGGAGTAGGCCACCGGCAGGCCCACGATGTTGGACTCGCGGACCGCGGCCAGCTCGTCCTCGGTGACCCCCGAGGCGCGCAGCTTGGCGATCTGTTCGAAGGAGGAGGTCACCGAGTGCGCGGTGGTGCTCGCCTCCACCTGGGTGCTCATGAAGAACACACCGCTGTCGCGACGCAGGTCGAAACGGCTTCCGGCACCGTAGGTGTAACCGAGGCGCTCGCGCAGCTCCATGTTGAGACGAGAGGTGAACATCCCGCCCAGCACCTCGCTGATCCCCTCGGCGCGCGGCAGTTCCACCTGCGAGCGAGAGGGGGCGCGGTGCGCGATGACCAGGGCCGACTGCACCGAACCGGGCCGGTCGACGACCAGCACGCGGGGCAGCTCGCCGGGCGGCGGGGCGGGCTCGGTGATCCGACGCTCGGGCACGGCCGCGGTGTCGCCGAAGACGCCCCGGCCCAGCTCCTCCAGGTCGACCCCGGAGAGGTCGCCGACGACCACGAGGGTGCCCGCGTAGGCCGCGATCGTGTCGGCGTGGAAGGCCGCCACCCGCTCGGGGGTGATGTCGGCCAGCTTGACGGGACCGCCCGCCAGCGGGGTGGCGTAGCGGCCGGTGAACAGCTGCCCGCCGAGGCTGCGCATGGCCAGGGTGGACGCCGAGGCGGCCTCCAGCCAGAAACGCTCCAAGAGCTGGTCGCGACGGCGGACGATGTCGTCGGCCTTCAGCGCCGGGCGACGCACGGCGTCGGAGAACAGCCCCACCGCGTCGCCGAGTCGGTTGATCGGCGCGTCCAGGCCGGTGATGAAACCGTCCCAGTTGGCGCGGGCGACCCATTCGGCGCCGTAACGCTCCAGGGCGGGGGCCAGAGAGCTGTTCCCGTCCGGCCCGTCTTCGAGGACCTCACTGGTCAGAGCGGTGACGCCCATGGCGTCCAGAGGCTCGACGGCCCCACCGAAGGGGTGGACGAGGCGGAGGGAGATCAGCTGCTGGCCGGGAAGGTCCACGGCGACGACCGTGCCGTTGCCGACACGGACGCGCTCGGGCTTGGGAAAGGAGTAGGAGGAGGCGGCGCCGAGGTCCGGGCGGGTCTGCTGCATGCTGCGGCTCTTTCTGCGGCTAGGGAACGACTGGGGCCTTCGGTGACGAGGCTCAGGCCTCGGCCTCGGGGTCGAACCGGACGACCAGCATGTTCTCGTCGACGAGGAAACGCTCGGCCGCGGCCCGCACCTCCTCGGCGGTGATGTCGGCCCAGCGCCGGGGCCAGGTGAAGGCGAGCTCCGGGTCGTCGAACAGCTGGGTGCAGCTTCCGATGGTGTCGGCCAGCCCGGAGGGACTGGAGATGTGGTGCAGGTGGTCGCGCTCCAGGACGGCGCGGGCCCGCTCCAGCTCGTCGTCGGCGATCCCGTCGGCGAGCTTGGCGACCTCCTCCCGGATGGCCTTCTCCAGGATGTCGCCGTCCACGCCCTCGCGCGCCAGCATGTTCACCAGCAGCAGGCTGTCGGTGTAGCGGAACGGCAGGATGTCGGCGCCGGCCCCGCCGTCGTCGGCGGCGATGGGGCGGTCCACGACCAGGGAGCGGTACAGCCGGCTGCCCTGCCCCTGGCCCAGGACGGCGGAGGCGAGCTGGGCGGCGTCGTGCCCGCGCTCACCGTAGGCGGGGACACGGAAGCCGATGAACACGCCGGCGGCGGGCACCGTCTCGGTCACCGAGTCGCGGACCGGGCCGCCCATGGGGACCCGCAGGACGGGGTCGGGGACCTCGGGGATGTCGTCACGGGCCGGGATGTGGCCGAAGTACTTCTCCACCCGGGCCAGGACGTCGGCGGACTCCAGGTCGCTGACGATGGTCAGGACACAGTTGTCGGGGCCGTAGTGCAGCTTGTGGAAGGACTTGACGTAGTCCAGGTCGGCCGCGTCCAGGTCGGCCATGGAGCCGATCGTGGGGTGGTGGTAGGGGTGCCCGACCGGGTAGGCCAGGCGCAGGATGCGCTCCAGGGCCGTGCCGTAGGGCTGGTTCTCGTAGCGCTGACGACGCTCGTTCTTGACCACGTCGCGCTGGTTGTCCAGGACCTCCTGGGTCATGCCCTCGCGCAGGGTGGCCAGACGGTCGGCCTCCAGCCACAGGATGAGGTCCAGGGCGTGGGTGGGGACCGTCTCGAAGTAGTTGGTGCGGTCGGTGGAGGTGGAGGCGTTGATGTCGCCGCCCAGCCGCTCGACCGCGTCGAAGTGGTCGCCCTTCTCGGTGTTCCCGGTCCCCTGGAACATCAGGTGCTCGAACAGGTGGGCGAAGCCGGTGCGTCCGGGCACCTCGTGGCGTGAACCCACCCCGTACCAGAGGTTGACCGAGGCGACCTGGCCGGTGGAGGCCGGCGCCGTCACCAGACGCAACCCGTTGTCCAGCGTGTACTGATCGACCCGTCCCGCCGTTCCCATAGTGGTCACCAGCGCATGCACCCCATCAAGTTCCGTTGGTCGCTTCGACGAGTACGACCCTACGGCCTCGACACGCCTCGGGGACACGGGTTCGGGTAAGCCGTGGGCGATTTAGCGCCGTTCACCCCTTCTAGCGACCGGCGCGGTACTCCGTGCTGTCCATGGAGGCGGCGATCTCGTCGTACACGCTGCTGTACTGGGCGTCGACGGACCAGACGTAGAGCAGGACGTCGCTTTCGGGGAGGAACCACATGCGCACCTCGAAGGTGTCCTCGTTATCGCAGGTGACGCTCCAGACCGAGTGGTGGGACTTGAGCCCGTCGGCGTGCTCGAAGACCTGGCCGTTGTCGGAGGTCAGGGTCGCCTTGTCCACTCCGATGTTGCCGGAGGCGGCGGTGTTGAGGCTGCGGCAGCTGCTGGTGTCGTCGGCCCAGCCGTCGTCGTCGTAGAAGGCGTCGTCCTTCTTGGGCCAGCTCTGAGGGTGGTTCTCGGCCTGTTCGGGGACCAGACGGATCGAGCCGTAGGCGCAGGCGCTCTGTCCGGGCGGGGTCAGGCACAGTTGGCCGCCCTCGTTCTGGACCTCCCAGTCCTCGGGGGCGTCGATCTTGACCCCGGCGACGTCGACGTTGTCGAAGCCCTCCGGGCCCGGGGGTTCGACCGCGGGCAGCATGCCGCTCTCGCCGCGTTCCAGACTGATCTCGTCGGATCCCCCGGAGGAGCAGGCGCCGAGGGTCAGCAGAGCCGCGGCCGCGACCGCGACCGAGCGGCCACCGGTCCGTACACGCAGCCGTTCCTTGTCCGTCGCGCCCGCCATGGTTCGTCCTGCCCTTCTTGGGGTTCTTCGCCCCTTACACGCCCATCCGGTTCGGAGCACAGTCGACCTTAGCGTCCCTCGCGCGTACAACGCACCGGGGAGTCGTCGGCACTACTCTGGGTCCATGGTGGACCTCGCGAAGATCACTGAGCCCTTGTCCCTCAAGCGCTTCGGGCCTCGTACCCAGGGCCCGTTGGTACTGGAACTGGATTTGACGGAGGGGGTGGTCGACGAGGCTCCGAGCGATCCGCTCAGCCAACTCATGAATCGGCGCAAACAGCACTATCTGGAGGTGCTGGAGGGGATCCGCAGAGGCGCCCGCGACCCGGAGGTGGCCGCCTTGATCGTGCGGGTGGACGCGCGCGGCCTGGGTCCGGCGAAGGTGCAGGAGCTGCGGGACACGGTCGCCGACTTCCGTGCCACCGGCAAGCCCACGGTGGCCTGGGCCGACACCTTCGGTGAGGCCGGCTCCGGCAACCTCCCCTACTACCTGGCCACCGCCTTCTCGCGGGTGGTCCTGTCCCCCACCGGCCTGGTGGGGTTGAGCGGCCTGATGTCGCGTTCCACGTTCTTCAAGGGCGCTCTGGACAAGCTCGACGTTCGTTTCGAGGGCGGGGCCCGCCACGAGTACAAGAACGCGGTCGACCCCTTCACCCGGACCGGCTACAGCGACGCCCACCGTGAGGCGACCGGTCGGATCGTGGAGTCGATGAACGACCAGATCGTCGAGGCCGTGGCCGAGAGCCGGGGACTCACCGCCGAGCGTGTGCGCGAGCTGATCGACACCGCCCCGATCCTGGCCTCCGAGGCCTTGGAGGCCGGCCTGGTCGACCGGCTCGCCTACCGGGACGAGGTCTACGCCGAACTCAACGAGCAGGTGCGCGGCAAGGCCGACAAGGCCCCGGACCCCGCGCTCCAGTTCGTCACCCGTTACCACCGCCGCCACACCTCGCCGCCCAAGCCGAGGATCGCCGACCAGGAGGCCCACGTCGCCCTGATCTCCGCGAGCGGCGGCATCTCCCTGGGCAAGAGCCGTCGTTCGCCGATGGGCGGCACCGTGATGGGCTCGGACACCGTCTGCGCCGCCTTCCGCGCCGCCCGGCAGGACCCCCGTATCAAGGCCGTGGTGTTCCGCGTGGACAGCGGCGGCGGCTCCGCCATCGCCTCGGACCTGATCCGCCGCGAGAGCCAATTGACCCGTGAGGCGGGCAAGCCGGTCGTCACATCGATGGGCGACGTCGCCGGCTCCGGCGGCTACTACGTGGCGTTGGGTTCCGACGCGATCGTGGCCGAGCCCGCCACCATCACCGGTTCCATCGGCGTGCTCACCGGCAAGCTGGTCCTGGGCCCGCTCAAGGAACGCTTCGGGATCACCTCGGACTCGGTGAGCGAGGGCGCGCACGCGGGCATGTTCGACTCCGAGGAGGGTTTCGACGAGTCCGAGTGGGAGCGGATCAACACCCTTCTGGACGACATCTACCAGGACTTCGTCTCGAAGGTCGCCGCCGCGCGCGGCCGGACCTGGGACGAGATCCACGAGGTCGCCAAGGGCCGGATCTGGACCGGGGCCGACGCCCGCGAGCGCGGTCTGGTGGACGAGCTGGGCGGGATCGAGACGGCCGTGCGGATCGCCAGGGCCAAGGCCGACGTCGGTCCGCTGCCGCTGCGCATCTTCCCGCGGCCACATCCTCTGGACCGCCTCCGTCAGCACGAGTCCAGCGAGGACCTGGCCTCCTCCGACCCGCAGACCGTGCTGAGCGCCTGGGGCCCGTTGGAGCACATGGCGGCCCGTCTGGGTCTGCCCGCCGCGGGCCCGTTGACCATGCCGGGGTCGTGGGAGATCCGTTGAGCGTGGACGGCGGGGCCTACCTGGAGGCCATGGCGCTGGCTCCGACCGGGGTGACCGTGGTGACCATCTCCGACGGGCGCGACGACATCGGGGCGACCGTGAGCTCGTTCGTGTCGATCTCGGTCGATCCCCCGGTGGTGATGTTGAGCGTGGACGCCGAGGGGTACGTCGCCGAGGTCGTCGAGGAGGTCGGCGCCTTCGCGGTGAGCGTGCTCCACGCCGACCAGCTCGCCCTGGCGGGGCGTTTCGCCGCCGAGGGTCGACCCAGCGCCCGCCTGTTGGTGTCGGGGCAGCCGCACCACCGGGGCGAACGTACGAACGCGATCGTCCTGGACGAGGCGTTGACCGCCCTGGAGTGCTCGGTGCGCCAGAGGGTGGAGGTCGGCGACCACGTGGTGTTCTTCGCCGACGTGATCGGGATCCCCGTGGCGGGGTCCGGACGGAACGAGAAGGCGATGGTGCGCTGGGCCGGCCGCTACCACGCCGTGGAACGCTGAACGGGGCGGGGCCGACGTCGATCGGCCCCGCCCCGTCCCGTGCGGTACCGCTCAGGCCAGGTTCTCGCCCTCCAGCCATTCTCGGGCGACGTCGGCGGGGCTCTCGTTGTCGACCATGACCTGCTCGTTGAGCCGGGTCAGTTCCTCTGTGGTCAGCGCGGCCGAAACGGTGTCGATCTTGTCCCGGGCCCGGTCGTCGACCTGGTCGGTGTTGATCAGCGGCGTGATGTTCTGCGCGCCGAAGAGGTTCTCCGGGTCCTCCAGGACGATGAGGTCCTCGACCGCGATCAGCGGGTCGGTGGTGAAGAGGTTGGCCGCCTGGATGTCGCCGTCGGAGAGCGCCTTGGTCAGGAGCGCGGCGTCCAGGGCGCGGAACCCGCCGAACTCGACGCCGTACACCGATTCCAGCCCGGGAACGCCCTGGCGTCTGGTCTCGAACTCGGGGGGCGCGCCGAGGGTCATGTCCCCGGCGACGTCGGCGAGGTCGGCGATGGTGGTGAGGTCGTTCTCCTCCGCGGTCTCGCGGGTGACGGTCACCGAGTCCTTGTTCTCGGCGCTGGAGGAGTCGAGGATCTCCAGACCGTCGGGGAGCGCCTCGGTGATGGCCTCGTTGGTCTCCGCTCCGTCACCGATCTCGGCGTCGGGGTCGAGGTAGAAGAGGATCCCGCCGTTGTACTCGGGGAAGAGCGAGAGCGCTCCGGACTCGATCTGGTCGTAGTACACCTCGCGACTGCCGATGTTGAGCTGATACTCGACGTCCACGCCCTCGGCCTCCAGGGCGCGTCCGTAGATCTCGGCGAGCAGGGTGCTCTCGGGGAAGTCGGCGGAGCCGATGACGATGGCTCCATCACCACCGCCCCCGCCTTCGGTGTCCTGGCCCTCCTCGAAGGGGTCGCTGCCGCCACAGGAGGTCAGCAGGACGGCCGCAAGGGGGAGCCCTATGAGGGCGAACCTCGTGTTCATGTGCGTTTCCTTAACTCTGAGATCGGTCGCCGATCCGTTCAGCGCGCCGCCACGGCCTCGGCCCGCAGTCCGGGTGCGACGAGGAGTCGCCGCAACCCGGCGAACAGGAGTGTGGTGAGCACGGCCAGCCCCACCACGAGTACGGAGCCGCCCAACAGCATCGACAGGTCCTGGCGCGCCTGCCCGTCGACGATGTAGCGGCCCAGACCGCCCACGCCGACGTAGGCGGCGATGGTGGCGGTGGCGATGACCTGGACGGCGGCGGTGCGCATGCCGAGCAGGATGAGCGGGGTGGCCACCGGCAGTTCGAGCTTGAACAGCACCTCGCGTCCGCGCATCCCCATGCCCAGGGCCGCGTCCTTGAGCCGGGCGTCCACGCCCCGCACCCCTTCGTGGGTGTTGACGAGGATCGGCGGTACGGCGAGCGCGACCAGGGCGCACACGACCGGGACCAGGCCGATGCCGGCCAACAGCACGATGAGGAAGAGCACGCCGATGGTGGGCAGGGCCCGGGCGAAGTTGGCGAGGCTGGTGGTGAGGAACCCGCCGACCCCGGTGTGGCCGGTCAGCAGGCCCACGGGGACGGCGATGGCGGCCGACAGTGCCAGGGCGAGCAGGGAGTAGTAGACGTGTTCGAGGACCCTGGTCGGGATCCCCGCGGGTCCGGTCCACTGGGCGGGGTCGCTGAACCAGTCGACCAGCAGGGTCATGACGTTCACGGTGATTCCCCTTGCTCGAGGGCGGCTCCGTCTCCGGCCGCGGCGGTCTCCGCCCGTACCGCCTTCTTGCGGAACGTACGTCCCCCGCCCGTGTGCGCCCAGGGGGTGAGCAGGCGTTGGGCGATCACGAGCACGGCGTCGGTGGCCAGTGCCAGCAGGACGATGAGGACGATGCCCACCACGATGGGCGCGTCGAACTGGCGGCGGAAGCCCTCACTGACGATGAGCTGTCCCAGACCGCCCAGGCCGACCAGCGAGGCGACGCTGACCATGCTGATGGTGGCGACCGACGCCACCCGCAGTCCGGCGATGATCACCGGTACCGCCACGGGCGTCTCCACGAACACCAGGCGGCGCAGTGGGCCGAAGCCCATGGCGACGGCGGCCTGACGAACGTGTTCGGGGACCTGGCGCAGACCGTCCACCACGTTGGGCAGCAGGATCACCAGTGTGTAGAGCGCGAGCGGTACGACCGCGGTCCAGTCGCTGAAGCCGGTGTAGGGCAGCATCAGGAAGAACAGGGCGATGGAGGGCACCGCGTAGAGCACGTTGACGCCGGTCAGGACCGGTGGGTAGACCGGTCTCCAGCGCACGCAGGCCAGCCCCAGCGGCAGCGCGATGATCAGCCCGATGAGAATGGACCCGTAGGCGAGCCGCATGTGCTCCAGTAGTCGGGGCAGGATGCCGCGGTTCGGGTCGCCCGGGTGGCTCCAGTCGGCCACCGCCCAGTCGACCACTCTCAGCACCCAGTCGAGGACTCCCGCTCCCCCGGACGCGTCCGCGGCGATCACTCGGACACCGACCAGATCGCGGCGCCCAGGTCCTCTTGGGAGACCACTCCGAGGACGGCGCCCTCGTCGTCGACGCCCACGGCGCGTCCCGCCGGGGAGAGCACGGCCGCGTCCAGCGCGGCGCGCAGCGAATCGGTGGCCACGTCGAAGGTGTGCCCGTAGGGGGCCATCTCCAGCGTTCCGAGTGTGAGGCCGGCGGGCTTGTCGATGAGCTGGGCGGCGTCGACCCATCCCAGGGGCGCGCGGTTCTCGTCGACGACGAGCACCCAGGGCTCACCGTCGCCCTCGACCACGTCGCGGGCCCGTTCGACCCGGTCCTCGGTGTCGAAGACGACGTCCTGACGTAGTGAGAGCTGCCGCGCGGGGAAGAAGGACAGGCGGCGCACCCCTCGGTCGTAACCCACGAAGGACTCCACGAAGTCGTCCACGGGGCGGGCCAGGAGGTGTTCGGGCGCGTCGTACTGGGCGAGCTCGCCGCCGGGTCGGAAGACCGCGATCCGGTCGCCCAGTCGCACCGCCTCGTCGATGTCGTGGGTGACGAACACGATGGTCTTGTGCAGTTCCTGTTGGAGGCGCAGCAGCTCCTCCTGGAGTCCGGCGCGTACGACGGGGTCGACCGCGCTGAAGGGTTCGTCCATGAGCAGGACCGGGGGGTCGGCGGCCAGCGCCCGGGCGACCCCGACCCGTTGTTGTTGCCCGCCGGAGAGTTGGTGGGGGTAGCGCTTGGCCTGGGAGACCTCCAGCCCGACCAGTTCCATGAGTTCGGCGGCGCGGGCCCGCGCCCTGCGGCGGTTCCATCCCAGGAGCAGGGGGACGGTGGCGATGTTGTCCAGGATGGTGCGGTGCGGGAAGAGTCCGGCCTGCTGGATGACGTAGCCGATGGAACGGCGCAGCAGGGCCGGGTCCTGGTCTCGGATATCGGCGCCGTCGATGCGGATGGTGCCGTGCGTGGGCTCGACCATGCGGTTGATCATCCGCAGAGAGGTGGTCTTGCCACTACCGGAGGGCCCCACGAAGACCGTCGTCCGTCCGGTCTCGACGGTCAGGTCCAGGCCGGCGACGGCGACGGTTCCGTCGGGGTAGATCTTGGCGGCGCCCTCGAACGTGATCATCGGGCTCTCCTTCGGGGGCGGATGGTGCGGTGATCGCCCGGGTTACGGGGTCCGGGAACGTCGGGCGGCCGGAGACCGTTGCGACGTTACCCGAGCATGCGATGGACAAACCGTTACGACGCGGTCCGTGATGGGACCGTCCACCATTTCCTACATTATAAGTAGGGAATATGTTCGCGAGGGCGCGCGCCGCATGGGGCGGGGCGGCACCTCAGGCCGCGCTCCGAGAGATCGCCCATGCGGCGAGACGGTGCAGATCGTCCACGATCACGTCGGCCTTCTCCGCCTCCGGGAAGGCCGCGTGACGGTAACCGTAGATCCCACGACGCAACAGGGCGGCGCTCATGCCGGCGGCCCGAGCGGGCAGGACGTCGTTGTCGACACGGTCGCCGACGTAGAGGATCTCCTCCGCGGAGATCCCGGGCGTGTGCTCGACCGCCAGTTCGAGGGTCCGATCGAAGAACCCGGAGGCGGGCTTGGCCACGCCCCAGGTGTCGGAGATGCCGATGCCGGCGACGCCGAGGTTCATCGACTCCAGCTTCGGACCGGCCTCGACCGGCTGGTTGCCCGCGATGAGGAGGGTCAGACCGGCCTCACGCATCGCGGCGAAGGCGGGACGCACATCGGGGTACAGATCGGACTCGCCGAAGTGCTCGCGTTCACCGTCGGGCTCCTCCGCGCGCCAACGGGCGCTCTCCGACTCCAGGTCGAAGCCGGGGACCAGGAGCCGGAACCCGTCGGTGAGGGTGCCTCCGGTGGCGATGACGCCACCGATGGTGCCGAAGAACGCCATGTGCGGGATCGCGAAACGGTCGGCCCAGCGCGCGAAGATGCGCGTCTCGTCGACCAGCGTCTCTCCGACGTCGAACACCACAGTACGAATTGCCACGATTAGGGAGTTTACACAGCGCCCTCTTCCGGTTCCTCCGCACGAGCGCCCCATCCGCGCGGGTGTGACGAGCGCCCCGCCGTGCGCCCGCGACCTCAGTTCGGGGGGCGCAGGACGGCGAAGGCGTCCGTGATCTCCAGTTCCCTCGCCCGAAAGCGGAAGAGCGCGGCGGGCCGCCCACCGGAGCGCCCCGAGGGCACGGAGCGACCGGTCTCCTCGATCTGCCCCCGCCGGATCAGGACGCGGCGCAGATTGGTGGCGGCCACGTCGTGTCCGAGGGCCGCCCGGTAGTAGCCGGACAGCTCGGACATGGTGAATTCGGGCGGGGCCAGCGCGAAACCGACGTTGGTGTAACTGAGCTTGGCGCGAAGGCGCCTCCGTCCGGAGCGGACGAAGGTGGCGTGGTCGAAGGCCATCGGAGGCAGATCGGCGGCGGGGTGCCAGCCGGTGTCGTCGGGCACCACGGGGTCGATGTGCGCGGGGACCAGCCCCAGGTAGGCGGTGGCGAGGGTGCGCCGCTGGGGGTCGCGGTCGGGGTCGCTGCGAGTCTCCAGTTGTTCGAGATGGTTCAGGTCGCGGACGTCGACCTTCTGGGCGAGTTGACGCCGGATCGAGGAGCCCAGGCTCTCGCACGCGCCGAGTCGCCCTCCGGGCAGGGCCCAGGCCCCCTCGAAGGGCGGTAGGGCCCGGCGCCACAGGAGGACGCACAGCTCCCCCGCGCGGATCTGGAGGACGACGGCGAGCGCCTCGTGCGCCGCGAGCGAACCTCCTCCGCCTCCGGAGCCGTTCGTGGCCGCTCCTACCGCGGCGGCCTGCCCGTTTACCTCCGAGATGTCCACCCTGTCCCTTCCGTTCCATGCCATGTTAAGCTTCAGCAGGTTTGTGCCTGCCAGACGAAAACCTGGTCTCGCGCACCGGTCTCCCAGGGCGCGGCGCCCGTAAGCCGCGTCCACAGCCTCAAGGAAGTAGTCGGACATGGCATCGGTCACCGCGACGGCGGACACCATGACCAGGCAGGAGTGGGCCGCCGAGGTCCGCCGCCTGGCGGACGAACGCGACGCTGTCATCCTCGCGCACAACTACCAGCGTCCGGAAATCCAGGACGTGGCCCACCACACCGGTGACTCCCTGGCCCTGTCCCGCCTGGCCGCCACGGTCGAGGCGAGCACGATCGTCTTCTGCGGCGTGCACTTCATGGCCGAGACCGCCAAGATCCTCGCACCCGAGAAGACCATCCTGCTGCCCGATCCGAACGCGGGCTGCTCGCTGGCCGACACCATCACCGCCGAGGACGTGCGGAACTGGAAGGCCCAGCACCCCGACGCGGTCGTGGTGGCCTACGTCAACACCACCGCGGCGGTCAAGGCCGAGACCGACATCTGCTGCACCTCCTCCAACGCCGCCGACGTCATCCGCTCCATCCCGGAGGACAAGGAGATCCTCTTCCTTCCGGACCAGTTCCTGGGTGCCCACGTCAAGCGGGTCACCGGCCGCGAGAACATCCACGTCTGGATGGGCGAGTGCCACGTGCACGCCGGCATCGACGGCCACACCCTGCGCGAACGCGTGGAGTCCGAGCCCGACGCCGAGGTGTACGTGCACCCCGAGTGCGGCTGTGCCACCTCCGCCCTCTACCTGGTCGGCAGCGGCGCGGTCCCCGAGGACCGGGTCAAGGTGCTCTCCACCGGCGGCATGCTCAGCGCCGCGGAGAAGACCAGCGCCTCCAAGGTGCTCATCGCCACCGAGACCGGCATGCTGCACCAGCTGCGCAACGCCAACCCGAACACCCGGTTCGAGGCGGTCAACTCCCGCGCCGAGTGCCACTACATGAAGATGATCGACGCCGACAAGCTCCTGGAGTCGCTGCGCCACGGCACCACCGAGATCACGGTCGACGCCGAGACCTCCGAGCGCGCGCGGCGTTCGGTGGAGCGGATGATCGCGATCGGTCAGCCCTCGCGCGGCGGAGAATGACCCTCTCGACCCGATACCGGTAACAGAAGTCTCACCTTCAGGACACAGGTGCTCGATTCCCGCGCACCACGCTCCCCCTGTCGCTAGCGTCACCACAGACGGCAGGGGGAGAATCGTGACCAGGGGCGACGAAAGAGACGAACCAACGGCGGTGTCGGCCGAGGCTCTTCACGATGCCCACGCCCCCGCGCTGTACCGGTACGCGTGGTCCCTGCTCGGCGACGGAGGCTCCGGAGGATCGGAGGACCCCGTCGCCGAGTCCGTGTACGAGGGACTCGTCGCCGGAGTGGTCTCCTTCTCCTCGCTCACCGACCCCGACGACCCGGGCCCCTGGCTCTACGCCCTGGTCCGCTCGGCCTGCCAGCGTCGTGGTCTGGGCCGGACCCACCCCTACACCGGACTGGCCACCGTCGCCGCCGAGGAGCCGGTGGCCCGCATGTTCTCCCGACTGCCCGCCAGCCAACGCGAGCTGGTCGAACTGACCCTGCGCCATTCCCTGCCCACCTCGGCGATCGCGCGGATCCTGGATCTGGAGCCCGGCATCTGCGGCGAGCTGTCCCGCACGGCGATCCGCCGCGCCGCCGAGGAACTCCACCAGGGCTCCGGAACCACACCCGAGCCCGCCGACGGAGAGGACCCCGAACCGAACGGCCCACTCTGGCGCGCCCAGGTGGAAGGGGTCACCGAGGCCCTGTCCCTGTTGTGCCCGCCGGGCCCGCCGCCCGGACTGCGCGAACGCGTCCTGGACGTCTGCGGCTCCCCCACCTCCGAGGCCGCCGCCGAACGACGACGGGTCGCCGCGCTCATGCGTCCACTGGCCGCGGACGGCTACCCCGTGCACAGAGCCCGCACCGACGGCGAGGCCCCCGCCGAAGCCCTCATCACGGAGCCGGCGCCGAACGTCCCGGTCTCTCCCAAGGCCCTGCCCGAGGATCGACTGACCACGCGGGACCATCCCGCCTACGAGGGCACCCGCTCCCTGCTCCCGGGCCCCGACCACGACCCGGCGTCCGATCTCCTGGCCGAGCGACGGCGGTGGCCGCTGCCCGCCGTCTCCGGTCTGGCCATGGTCGTGATCGTCCTGCTGCTGTGGTGGTGGGCGGGTGCCATGGGCGCGCCCCGGACACTGATCGACGCCGGGCCCGACGGTTCCCCGCCGAACAGTGAGAGCGGCGAGGTGGAGGCGCTCTCCACCGCCTCCGACGGTCGCCCCGGCGGGGCGCCCGACCCGGGCACGGACCCGGAGCGCTCCTCGACGCTCCCGCCCGACGAACCCGCCGGAACCGGGGCCGACCCCGACGAGCCACCCGAGGAGGGCGAGGACCACCCGGAGGAGGGAACGGAGCCCGCCCCGGGCCGGACCCCCGGCACACCACCGGACGCCCCCGCGCCGAACCCGCCCCCCGCCGACGAGGACGAGGAGCGGCCACCCTCGAACGAGGAGCCGGTGGAGGAGGATCCCGAGGAGGAACCGGGAGAGGAGACGCCCGTGAACGGCACGGGCGGTTTCCTCGACGGCCTGCTCGGGCTGTTGTTCGGCGGCGGCTGACCGGGGCCGCGTCTCAGAAGGAGGAGAGCAGCCGCTCCGCGGCCACGTGCAGACGCCGTTCGACCTCGTCGATGTCGCGGCGACCCTTGAGCACCTCCACCAACTCGAAGATCCACACGCTGGTCAGGGAGCCGGCCAGGACGTATCCGATGCTCTCCCGGTCCACCTCGACCTCCTCCCGCGCGTCGATCTCCTCGGCGGCCTCCAGGTCCCCCGTGGCGACCCGCCACACCAGGTCGGTGATGCGCACGTCCAGCTCGATCTTGACCTCGGCCATGATCAGGGATCGGATCAGCGCGTCGGCGAGTTCGGGCTCGCGCATGAGGCCGCGGGTGGCGCGCAGCAGGACGTCGACCGCGCGGCCGGAGGCGGTGTCGGAAGTGGGAGGACGACGGACGATGCCGCCCTCCAGGAGGTCGAGCTCCTCGGTGACCACGGCCACGACGAGATCCATCTTGGAGGGGAAGTACCGGTACAGGGTGCCCAGGGCGACCCCGGCGCGCTCGGCCACCGAGCGCATCTGCATGGCCTCGACGCCTCCGCGGACCGCCAGAGCGGCCGCGGTCTGGACGATGCGCCGACGACGCTGGGTCTGATTCCTCGTCATCGTTCCGATCGGTGCAGGCACCGCCACTGGGTCTCTCCCCTTCGTCGTCGGTCCGGGCACCTTCCGGTGGCCGCGGATCGAGGGTCGGCTCATCGGGGCCGGCACACCACCACCGGCCTTCATGAGAACACGTTATCTAACGGCTTCCCTCGCTCGCAGTGCTTCGAACCCATGATCCGCGCCTCATCGCCCGACGTGGCAAAGGCAATACGAGGTCTTGGCCCGGGCTTTCGGATCACCCGCCCGACCTGAGTAGAATACGTTCTATTTGCCTGGGCCGAAGGGTCTGGAACCCGTTCGCACCGCTTTGCCACCCCTCCCCTTCCTCTCGCACGGCCCCTCCCTAGAATAGAATCAGATTCGGTTTTCGATGGAGAGGTCGACCCGGGATGCGCGACGTTCCCCCACCGGAGGACTTGGGCGAAGGGCTGTGGAGCATCCCCGTGCCCGTCCCCGACAACCCGATCGGCTTCACCCACGTCTACGCCCTCCCCACCCCCGAGGGGCCCGTCCTCATCGACACCGGATGGAACCACGACACCTCCTGGGACGCTCTGGTCTCCGGTCTGGGGAAGGCCGGGCACACCGTCGACCGGGTCGTCGGCGCCGTCATCACCCACTTCCACAACGACCACTCCGGTCTCACCGGCCGACTGCGCGAGGCCTCCGGCGCCTGGATCGCCATGCACCCGCGCGACATCGACGTCCTCGACCGACTCTCCGAACACGACCCACGAGAACGCGCCGCCTCCGTGATCGCACAGATGACACGCGCGGGCTTCCCCGACGAGGACATCGAGGCCTTCCGGGCCTCCCCCACAGTCTTTCGACCCCCGGCCCGACCGGACCTGGCCCTGAACGACGGCGAGCGCGTTCCCGTCACCGGCCTGGACCTGCGCGCCGTATGGACCCCGGGTCACACCCCCGGACACCTGTGCCTGCATCTCCCCGACCGGGCACTGCTGTTCACCGGCGACCACGTCCTGCCCCGCATCACCCCCCACGTGGGCCAGTTCCCCCTCGACTCCCCCGAAGGCGACCCGCTCGGCGACTTCCTGACCGCACAGGCCGGGATCGGAGACCTCCCCGACGCCGACCGACTGCTATGTCTTCCCTCACACGAGACCCGCTTCACCGACCTGCCCGGACGCACCCGGCGGATCATCTCCCACCACGAGGAACGACTGACGGCCATGGCGGCCCTGCTCTCCCAGGGCCCCACCACACTGTGGGAACTCACCTCCCGGCTGGAATGGCGCCGCCCCTGGGAACACATGCGGATCACGGCCCGCCACATGGCCGCCTCCGAGACCGCCGCGCACCTGCGCACCCTGGAGGAGAGGAACCTGGCCACCCGAAAGGGCCCGATGGACCTGCCCCGATGGGTCGCCGTCGATCGATCGCATCGCCCCGAATAGGATTCCCTGGACCCGAAGCCCGACGCCGCCCCCGAATGAACTCACGAGTAACATATGGGGTACGCCCACACGGCCCGGCGGCGACCACGATCGCCCACGCGACAGCGCCCACCGGGGTCCGGAACACCGGCGGCACACGACGGCGCACGGGCACGCGACCCAACGAAGAGGTGGACTCTTGACCCAGTCGGGCACAAGCACGGGACCGACCCCACGGCCGTCCGGCGACCGCCCCCTGCGCGTCGCACTCCTGTCCTACCGGAGCAAGCAGCACGTGGGCGGCCAAGGCGTGTACGTACGCCACCTCTCCCGTGAACTGGCCGCCCTCGGCCACCAGGTCACCGTGTTCTCCGGACAGCCCTACCCCGTCCTGGACGAGGGCGTCACCTTGGAGAAGATCCCCTCCCTGGACCTCTACAACGACGCCGCCCCCTTCGTCGCCCCGCCCGTACGCGAGTGGCGCGACTGGATCGACGTCCTGGAGGTCGCCACCATGTGGACCGCCGGATTCCCCGAACCCCTCACCTACTCCCTGCGCGCCAACCGCGAACTGCGCCGCCGCCTCGGCGAATTCGACGTCGTCCACGACAACCAGACCCTGGGCTGGGGACTCCTCGGCATCAAATCCGCCGGCATCCCCCTGGTCACCACCATCCACCACCCCATCAGCGTCGACCGCCGCATCGAACTCGACGAGGCCAAGGGACTCCAGAAACTCTCCAAACGCCGCTGGTACGGGTTCGTCAAGATGCAGGCCAAGGTCGCCCGCAGGCTCGACCCGATCCTGGTCCCCTCCCGCTCCTCCGCCGACGACATCGCACGCGAGTTCGGCGTCGCCCCCGAGGCCATGGAGGTCACCCCCCTGGGCGTGGACACCCGCCACTTCCACCCCCGTCCCGACGTGGAACGCGTCCCCGGACGCATCGTGTGCACCGCCAGCGCCGACAGCCCCCTCAAGGGCGTGGGCGTCCTGTTGCGCGCCGCCGCCCGACTGGCCGCCGAACGCGACGTCTCCCTCACGATCGTCAGCAGGCCCCGCCCAGGCGGCCCCACCGATCTCCTCGTCGACGAACTCGGCCTACGCGATCGCGTGGAGTTCGTCAGCGGCATCGACGACGAGGAACTGGGACGCCTCATCTCCGGCGCGCAGATCGCCGTCGTCCCCTCCTTCTACGAGGGCTTCTCGCTCCCCGCCGTGGAGGCCATGGCCTGCGGCACCCCGCTGATCGCCAGCCACGCGGGCGCCCTCCCCGAGGTCGTCGGCACCGACGGTGACGCCGGCCGCCTCATCCCCCCGGGCGACCCCGAACGACTGGCCGACGAACTCGCCGCGCTGTTCGACGACGACGCCGAACGCGAACGCATGAGCGCCGCCGCCTGGCGCCGCGTCCAGGAACGCTTCACCTGGAAGGCCGTGGCCGAACTGACCGCGCGCCGCTACGCCACCACCATCGACGCCGTCAAGGGCACCGAGGCCCACGCCGAGGACGACCGTACGCCCGCGCCCGAGCGGGCCCGCGCCAACGGCGCCTGACCCGACCGGCCTCGCACACCACGTCCCACAGCATCGTCCCTAGGGAGCCTCCACTGATCACCGTCGACTTCAACCTGTTCCCCGTCGGTCCGGGCCACCGCGTTCTCGACCTGGGCTGCGGCGGCGGCCGCCACGCCTTCGAGATCTACCGCCGCGGCGCCGACGTGGTCGCCTTCGACCAGAACGTGAGCGACCTCGCCGAGGTCGAGACCATGTTCGCCGCCATGCGTCACGAGGGAGAGGCCCCCGAGGCCGCCTCCGCCGAGACCGTCAAGGGCGACGCCCTCGACATGCCTTTCGACAACGACCACTTCGACCGTGTCGTGGCCGCGGAGATCTTCGAGCACATCCCGCACGACACCGCCGCCATGAAGGAGCTGTACCGGGTCCTCAAGCCCGGAGGCATCGCCGCCGTCACGGTCCCCGGCTTCCTGCCCGAACGCCTCTGCTGGGCCCTCTCGGAGGAGTACCACACCAACGAGGGCGGCCACATCCGCATCTACACGCGTGCCGAACTGGAGGCCAAGCTCAAGGCCACCGGCTTCGAGATCGGCCCCCACCACCACGCCCACGCCCTCCACTCCCCCTACTGGTGGATCAAGTGCGCGGTCGGCACCGACAACAACGACCACCCGCTGGCCAAGGCCTACCACGACCTGCTGGTCTGGGACATGCTCCAGGCCCCCAAGGTGACCCGGGTGGCCGAGCGGCTCCTCAACCCGGTCATCGGCAAGAGCGTCATCGTGTACGTCCGCAAGCCGCTCACCGACGCGGCCTCCTGATGTCCGCCGTGCCCGCCCCGCCGGCCTCCACACCCCTCCACCTCCCCGGGGTCCTGCGCGCCGAACAGCTCCACCGGAACGCGGACTACCTGGCCCGCGCCCAAGAGCCCGAAGGCGCCATCCCCTGGTTCCCCGGCGGGCACACCGACGTGTGGGACCACGTGGAGTGCGCCATGGCCCTGACCGTGACCGGACTGCTCCACCCCGAGCACGCCGAGGCCGCCCGACGCGCCTACCTGTGGCTGGACACCTGCCGTCACCCCGACGGCGGCTGGCCCGCCAAGTTCCGCCAAGGCGTCCCCGTCACCCGGCTGCGCGAGGCCAACCACGCCGCCTACCCCGCCGTGGGCGTGTTCCACCACCTGCTCACCACCGGCGACACCGCCTTCGCCGAACGAATGTGGCCGGTGGTGGAGAGCGGACTGGAGTTCGTCCTGGGGCTGCGAGGCGAGCACGGGGAGATCCTCTGGGCCCGCTCCGAGGACGGCTCCCCCGGCGACCACTCCCTGCTCACGGTGTGCGCCAGCGTCCACCACGCGCTCCGCTGCGGAACCGCTCTGGGGGCACGACTGGGCCGGGAGCGCCCCGAATGGCGGACGGCCGCCGACCGGCTCTCACTGCTCATCAACGAGCGCGAGGACCTGTTCTCCGACCGCGGCCGCTTCTCGATGGACTGGTTCTACCCGATCCTGGGCGGCGCCGTACGCGGGGAGGCCGCCAAGGAACGCATCGCCGAACGCTGGGACACCTTCGTCGTCCCCGGCTTGGGGGTGCGCTGCGTGAGCGACCAGCCCTGGGTGACCGCCGCCGAGTCCTCCGAACTCGTCCTGGCCCTGGCCGCCATGGGAGAGATCGACCAGGGGATTCGGATCCTCCGGGACGTACAACACCTGCGCGACGCCGATGACGGCGTCTACTGGACCGGCTACCAGTTCGCCGAACAGGTCCGATGGCCGGTGGAGCGCAGCACCTGGACCTCGGCCGCCGTCATCCTGGCCGTGGACGCTCTCACCGGCACCACACCGGGTTCCCGGGTCTTCCTGCACGGATGGGACCGGGCGCCGGACGCCGCCTGAGACACGAACCCGTCTCGCGACACCACGAAGGGCCCCGTACCGCCTGGTACGGGGCCCTTCGTGGTCATCACCCCTGGATCAGGGGCCTTCCTCACCTCGACCGGGCGGGATATCGGGGAAACCCGTCTCCGGCTCGTCCGGCGGCGGCCAGTCCGGCTCCTGCGGCTCGGTCGGCGGTTCGATCGGCTCCTGAGGTTCCTGCGGTTCCTGAGGCTCTTGCGGTTCCTGAGGTTCCTGCGGTTCCTGAGGCTCTTGCGGTTCCTGAGGTTCCTGCGGCTGCTGGGTGGCCGGGTCCGGCGCCCAGTTCTCCGTGTTCCCGCTGAACTCCGGGCTCGGGAAGGATCCGCGCTCGTACCCCTCCATCGCCCGGGTCATGTAGCGGTTCCACATCGTGGCGGGCAGTCCACCACCGGAGATGTTGTGCCCCGGGATACTGAAACTCTCGTTGTTCCCGCTGTAGACACCCACCGCCGTGGACAACTGCGGGGTGTACCCCACGAACCACGCCGCCACGCTGCCGTCGGTCGTACCGGTCTTACCCGCGACCGGGTGGTCCCACAGCCGCGCGGCCGTACCGGTACCGCTGTTGACGACCTGCTCCAGGGCGTAGGTGACGTCCGCCGCGGTGGAGTCCTTCAGGGCCCGCTCGCCCTCCACCTCGGGACGCTCGTTCTCCCCGTCCTGGTTGACGATCTCCCGGATGACGTGCGCCTCCATGTGCACGCCACCGTTGGCGAAGGTCGCGAACCCACTGGCCTGGTCGATCGGACGGACGCTGGTCGCGCCCAACGGCATGACCGGCACGAGCTGGTTGTCGTCGATGCTGCCCTCGGGCAGACCCACGTCGTAGGCGGTCTGACGGATCTCCTCGAACCCGACCTCCTGCGCCAACTCCACGAAGCCCAGGTTGTTGGAGACCTGGGTCGCCTGGGTCAGCGTCATGACGCCACCCGGAGAGTTGCCCGCGTTCTGCACCCGGGACCCCTGGATGTCGCGCGGCCCACGACCGTCCACCGTGGAGTTGAGCCCATAACCCTGCTCCAGGGCGGTGGCCAGCACGTAGGGCTTGAACGCCGAACCGGCCTGCGCGGCGCCCAGGAAGGAGCTGTCGTACTGGTTCTCGATGTAGTCGTGCCCACCGTAGAAGGCCACGACCTCACCGGTCGCCGGATCGATGGTGCTCACCCCGATGTTCACGCCCTCGGGGAGGTTCTCCTGAGGAACCATCTCCTCGACCGTCTCGTAGGCCGCGTCCATCATGTCCTCGTCGAAGGTCGTGACGATCTTGTAGCCCTGACGGTTGACGTGGTCCTCGGTGTAGCCGAGCCGGTTCAGCTCGTTCATCGCCTCCTGGAGCATGTAGCCGTTGTAACCGGACACGTCGGCGCCGGTCATGGAGCGCTCCGGCTCGGGGGCCGGGAACTCCATCTCGTCGGCCTCCTCCTGGGTGATCGCCCCGGTGGTGACCATGCCGTCGACGACGTACTGCCAACGGTTCTCCATCGCCGGCGTGGTCTCGACGTCGGCGTAGCCGAAACGGGTCGGCTGCTGAATGGCCGCGGCCAGGAAGGCCGCCTCGCCGGGGGTGATCTCCTCGACGTCCTTGTGGTAGTACGCCTGAGCGGCGGCCTGGACACCGTAGGCCTGACGACCGAAGTAGATGGTGTTGAGGTACTGCTCCATCACCCACTCCTTGTCCTCGCTCTGGTCCACCTTGATCGCGATGATGATCTCCTGGACCTTGCGGGACACGGTCTGCTCCAGCGACACCCCTTCGTAGTAGTTGCGCACCATCTGCTGGGTGACGGTCGAGCCGCCCTGGACCTGCTCACCGCTGACCGTCGACCACACCGCACGCATGGTGCCGCTCAGCGAAACACCGGGCTCGTCCCAGAAACCGCGGTCCTCGGCGGAGATGACCGCCTCGACGACGTGGTCGCCACCGGCGACCATCCGGTCGTAGTCGATCACCTCACGGTCGGTACCCCGGTAGGCGAACTCGGTCTCCCCATCGGAGAAGTAGAAGGTCGAGCCCTGCTCCACGGCGTCGGCCTTGGCCGCGTCCGGGACCTCCACGGTCATGTAGAAGAAGGCGAACACACCGCAACCGGTCACGATCATCAGACCGATCACGATGAGGACGACCCGCAGAATCCGCCACCACAGCGGCTTCTTCGCGCCCTTCCCCTTCTTCTTGCCGTTCTTTCCGCCGCCCGACCCCTGCGAGCCTTCAGGGCCGTCCTTCGGACCATCGGGCCCACCGGGTCCACCCGTGCCCGCGCCGCCGGTGGCGGCCCCGGCCACACCCGCGGCCCCCGCGGCTCCGGCGACGGCACCCACCACGCTCGTGGCATCGCCGTCGCCCTTGGACTCCTCCTCCGACACGTAATCGGACAGACGTCGAGGCTTCGGCCACAGGGATCCGTCGCCATCCGCCTCGGAGTTCGTCTCGGACTCCCCAGGGCCCGTGTCCTCGGTCTCGGCGGGGGTGGACGGCTCGGTGCCGCCCCCTTCCTCACCGGAGGCCCGGTCCGTGAGCGGACCTCCCACCGGCATGGCCTCGGTCCGCGGGGCCTCCTGCTCGGAGTCCTTCTTCGGAGGGGTGAAGGGAAGAGTGTTCGGACCGGCGTCGGCCTCGGCCGGCTCCGTGTCCTTCTCGGAGGCCTCCGCCCCCTCGTCCGTGTTCACCGAGGCCGCGGAGGCGACGGCGTCCGCCGATTCCGCGCTCCGGTCCTCGGGTCTTCCCGGTTCCTCCGCCGACACCGGTTCCGAGGTCTGCGTCCCGGAGGGCTCCGGGCCCCCCTGGGGGCTCTCATCATCAGCCGAGGACGAGGGATCCTCGTCGTCGGCCGCGGAGGCCGTCTCCGATGCCCCGGAGCCACTCGCGGAGGACTTCTCCGGGTCCTCGTCGGGCTCGCCCTTCGAAGTAGTGGGCTCGCCGTCGAGGGCCGACCCGTCGGACACGCCGTCGGCCTCCTCCACGGAGGGGGCGGAGGAGGTGGTCGTGTCGGTGTCGTCGTTCCCGGCCTCGTCGGTCCGGTCGCTCGTGTCGGTCTCGTCCTCGGCGGACGCCCCCTTGGAATCCCCGGAGGCCTCTTCCGTCGATTCTCCCCCTAGTTCGAAACCCTGTTCCGCGAGGGTCTGCGCCACCCGGTCGCGGAAGAAGGTGCCACTGGTCTTGAACGCGGAGGCACCCGCGATGAATTCGGGTTCGGGCGTCTCCCCGCCCCCCGAGTCCTCCTCTACGGATGAGTTCCCATCGGATTGATTCTCATCGGTAGCGGGTAGGTCACTCCGGGGTGTCGTCTGATTGGACAGTTCCTCGGTAGAGGTGTCTTTCGTCTCCGGCGTGTTCGACTCGGGACGCTGTCCATCCGTCCCGTCGTTGCCGCGTGTGCTCTCGCTCAGCTCCCCGCCCCCATGGCAAATCACGTCCGGCACTGTGCCGTCCTGCTATTCGACGCGCGAGTGCCCCTGATCGTTCAGTTCGAGTCAGGTCTGAAGCGGTATTCCGGGGAAAATCGCCACCATCGCTCCACCCTCACCGCCACGATACCCGCCCGTAACCGCGCTAAGGTCGAATCCGTAACCGCGCGGTGACTTCTTACCCAAGGCTTACCCTTACCCGGCGTGTTCTGCGTGACGTACTCATCACCCTGTGATCCACACCAAGGGGAACGGGGCCCGGGAGACGAGCCCCGAAGATCCTCGGAATCAGGAAGTGCGTTCGAGGACACGCATGGAACCGACCACGCGCACCTCCTCGAAACGCCCACTGTCCAAGGCCCGGCGGTAGATGTTGTACGGAGGGCGACCGCCGTCCGCGGGGTCGGGAAAGACGTCGTGGATGACCAGGGCCCCTCCGATCGCGATGTGCGGGGTCCAACCCTCGTAGTCGTTCTGGGCGGCCTCCTCGCTGTGACCACCGTCGATGAACAGCATCCCGAGCTCGGTGCCCCAGATCGCGGCCACCGCCACCGAGGCGCCCGCGATCGCGATGACCTCGTCGTCCAGCCCCGCCTCGGTGATGGTCCGCCGAAAGTGCGGGAGGGTGTCGAACCTCTTCGTCACCGGGTCGATGAGGGTGGGGTCGTGGTACTCCCAGCCCTCCTGGTGCTCCTCCGAGCCCCGATGGTGGTCGACCGTGACGACCTTGGCACCGCTCACCCGGGCGGCGGCGCCGAGGAAGACCGTGGACTTGCCACAGTAGGTACCGATCTCCACGATGGGACCGCGATCGGCGTAGGCCAGGGCCGTCTCGTACAGGGCCAGACCCTCGTCCGTGGGCATGAAGCCCTTGGCCGCCTCGGCTGCGGTCAGGAGCTCCGCGGGAATCGTCTTCGTCATGACGGAATTCTCCCACTCCCTTGAACGAGGCCTCCCACCGCACCGTTCACAAGGAACTTCCGGGCACAAAAAAAGGGGGGCACCCCAAGGCACCCCCCAACACACAAAAAAGAAAGGGACACCCCCACAACAGGGGCGCCCCTCTCTCCAAGAAAAACCGTGGCAGCGACCTACTCTCCCACCCCACCACAGGGCAGTACCATCAGCGCAAAGAGACTTAACGACCGGGTTCGGAATGAGACCGGGTGTGACCCTCCAGCAATAACCACCACGGAAACCAACCCCCACACCCCAGACCACCCACCAGGCAACCAGGACACGGGGAAAAATCCGTGAAAAATGTGCGCGAACATCCAATTATCTGCAGCGGACAAGCCCTCGGCCTATTAGTACCGGTCAGCTCCACCCCTCACAAGGCTTCCACACCCGGCCTATCAACCCCGTCGTCTACAGGGAGCCTTACCCTCTCAAAGGAGGCAGGAGACCTCATCTCGAAGCAGGCTTCCCGCTTAGATGCTTTCAGCGGTTATCCCTCCCGAACGTAGCCAACCAGCCATGCCCTTGGCAGGACAACTGGCACACCAGAGGTTCGTCCGTCCC